>WGMA01000006.1 GCA_016125285.1 Phycisphaera sp. | reverse complement strand
TATCCCTGCTCCGTGACCAGCGCCACCGCGCCGACCTTGAACGCCTTGCTGAATCGTCTGCGTACTCCGCTCATATCGAGGTCCTTTCCGTTCGGGGCCATCTTACCGCCCCTCGCGCCCACCGTTCGTGGGGAACCTCAGTGGCAAAGGAGCGAAGCGACGTGCCACAGCCGCCCGGCCGTTCGGCTAGAATCGCTGTGGCACGCTTCGCTTTGCCACAGGCACCCGCAACGTCGCTATTCTAATGGCATGTCCGACGCCCTCGTCATCGCCCTGTCGCTCGATGCGTCGATCGCTGAGCAGCTGAACGCCGCGTGTGCGTCGCTGGATGTTGCTGTGCTCGACGCCGCGAAGGTGTCCGAGGTCGACGACGTCGACGCGGCGCGGGGCTTGTGGGTGTGTCCGATCGAGCGGTTCGACGAGGTGCGGACGCGGTGGGCGCTGGCGCCGGTGATCGTGATCGCGCGCGTGGCGGACAGTTCGCTGACGATCGACGCGATGAAGCGCGGGGCCGTGGACTGCCTGCTGCTGCCGGTGAGCGACGACGACCTGCGCACGCACCTCGACGACGCGCTGCAGGCCGCGGTCGATGGGCGCGGCGAGGCGATGCCCGTGCGGGCGCTGCCGGGCGCCGACGACGGGATCATCGGCCAGTCGCCCGCGATGCAGCAGGTCTACAAGCTCGTCGGCCTCGTCGCCCCGCGCGACGTCAACGTGCTGATCACCGGCGAGTCCGGCACCGGCAAGGAGGTCATCGCCAAGGCGCTGCACCGCCACAGCCCGCGGCACGACGAGCCGTTCCTCGCCGTCAACTGCGCCGCGATCCCCGACACGCTGCTGGAGTCGGAGCTGTTCGGCCACGAGCGCGGCGCGTTCACCGGGGCCGACAGCCGCAAGATCGGCAAGTTCGAGCAGGCGCACGGCGGCACGCTGTTCCTCGACGAGATCGGCGACATGCCGCTATCCACGCAGGTCAAGCTGCTGCGCGTGCTGCAGGAACGCACGTTCCAGCGGCTCGGCGGCAAGGAGTTCGTCACCTGCGACGTCCGCATCGTCACCGCCACGCACCAGCCGCTCGAACAGCTCATCGCGACGAAGGCGTTCCGGCAGGACCTGTACTACCGGCTGAAGGTCGCGTCGATCCACCTGCCGCCGCTGCGCGACCGCGAGGTCGACGCCGTGCTGCTGGCGCACTACTTCGTGGCGCGGTTCAACGATCAGTTCAACACGCGGATCCGCACGTTCAGCCCCGAGGCGGTGCGGGCGCTGCTGCTGTACGACTGGCCGGGCAACGTGCGCGAGCTGGAGAACGCGATGAAGGCGTCGCTGCTGGTGGCGCGCGGCGGGGTGTTCCGCGTCGAATTCCTGCCCGACCACGTCCACAGCGCATCGGCCGCCGTCGCGCCGGGCGCCGCGCCGTCGACGAAGCGGCGCAAGACGACCGACTCCGCCGACGCGCAGCTCGTCGCGCTCGCCGAGCGCTACCTGCGTTCACCCGAGCACCGCGGCAACGCGCACCGCGCGATGGTCGACCACGTCGAACGCGTGCTGATCACCGCCGCGCTCAACGCCGCCAACGGCCAACTGCAGGCCGCGGCCGACCTGCTCGGCATCAGCCGCACCACCCTGCGTGCGCGCGTCCGCAAGCACCACATCACCACGCACACCATCGCGTCATCCGACGACTGATCGGCTCGCGATCACCAACCGATCACCGCGGTCAAGTTTTGTCCGTTACGGATAATGCTTGGCCGTATTTCACGTCTTAGCCAGACCCCGCCAATCATCGTAAATAACTTCATTAAAACATCTTGCAGATTTAGTCCGAGTTTGGCACACCCGTTGCTTTATCTACCTTTGTGTCCGAAACAACAGCCCTTGCACGGAGGTGATTTGAGATGCCACGCAAGCAGTCTTTGCGGAAACTGGGACAGGCCGTGCTGGAGAAAGTCGCGGACCTGACCATCAGTTCGGAGGATGACATCAGTCCTTACATGCCCGATCGTCTGCGCGAGCTGGCGACCGCGGCGCAGCTGGTCGCCGAGGGGCGATATGGCAAGTGCGTCGAGTGCAACGGGAACATCCCGCTCGCCCGTCTGCAGGCCAAGCCCGAGGCGGTGCGCTGCGTGCGATGCCAGGAGAAGCACGAACACGTCCCGGCCTACCACATCAACCCCCACGTGCGGAGCGCATCATGAGGGCCTCGACGACGATCGTCGCACGGCGTCCCGGAGGGTACGCCCTGCTCGATCAGCCCCGCGGTCCGCCCCGCGGCTGATCCACCGTTCACGTCAACAACCCATTCCTCAGGCAAACAGGCCCGGTCGCATCAGCGGCCGGGCCTGTGAGGTTTCATCGGATTGTCGCGCGGGCTCACATGTCGAGCTGCGGGCGGTTGGCCTCGGGCCAGTCGACGTGGAAGAACTTGCCGCGCGGCTGGTCCGTGCGCTCGTACGTGTGAGCGCCGAAGTAGTCACGCTGCGCCTGCAGCAGGTTCGCCGGGAGCACCGCCGAGCGGTAGCCGTCGAAGTACGCCAGCGCCGACATGAACGCCGGGATCGACACGCCGTGCTCCGCGGCGAGCGAGACGACCTTCCGCCAGTTGTCCTGGCAGCGGTGCAGTTCCTTCTTGAAGAACGGGTCGAGCATGAGGTTCTGCAGCTTGGCGTCCTTCTCGTATGCCTCGGTAATCTTCTGCAGGAAGCGGGCGCGGATGATGCAGCCGCCGCGGAAGATCTTGGCGATCTCGCCGAAGTTCAGCGTCCACTTGTATTCCTTCGCCGCCTCGGCCATCAGCTGGAAGCCCTGGGCGTAGGCGCAGATCTTCGAGCTGTACAGCGCGTCGTGGATCGCCTCGACCAGCTTCTTCTTGCCCTTGATCGCCTTGGCGCCCTTCGGCCCCTTGAGCTTCTTGCTCGCCGCGACACGCTCGTCCTTCAACGCACTGAGGCAGCGTGCGAACACCGCTTCGGCGATCGCGTTCGCCGGGATGCCCAGGTCGAGCGCACTCGTCGACGTCCACTTGCCCGTGCCCTTCTGACCGGCCGTGTCCAGCACCTTGTCGACCAGGAAGCCCTTGCCCTTCTTCGCCGGGTCCTTCTGCTGCAGGATGTCCGTGGTGATCTCGATGAGGAACGAGTCGAGCACGCCCTTGTTCCACTTGCCGAACACCTTCGACATCTCGTCGGGCTTCATGCCCAGCAGCGTCTTCATGAGGTTGTACGCCTCACAGATCAGCTGCATGTCGATGTACTCGATGCCGTTGTGGACCATCTTGACGTAGTGGCCCGCGCCGTCGGCGCCGATGTGCGTCGTGCACGGCTCGCCGCCCACGATCGGCACGCCCGCCTTGTAGTCCTCGCATGGCTTGCCCGTCTTCTTATCGACCTTCGCGGAGATCGCTTCCCAGATCGGCTTGAGCGACTGCCACGCCTGCTTCGAGCCGCCCGGCATCAGCGACGGACCGAACCGCGCGCCCAGCTCGCCACCCGACACGCCCGAGCCGATGAACTCGTAGCCCTGCGCCGTCAGGTCCTTCTCACGCCGGATCGTCGCGTTCCAGTTGCTGTTGCCGCCGTCGATGATGATGTCGCCCTTGTCCAGCAGCGGCAGCAGTTGTTCGATGACCTTGTCCACCGCGTCGCGGTCGTGCGGCAGCACCGCCGTCGACTTCACGAGGATGACCATCTTCCGCGGCTTCTTGATCGCCTTGACGAAGTCCGCCAGTTCCGCGAAGCCCAGCACGCGCTCCGCCGAAGGCTCTTCAGCCTTGCACTTGGCGATGAACTGATCCATCGTCTCGGTCGTGCGGTTGTACACGGCCACGGTGTAACCGTGATCCGCCATGTTCAGCACGAGGTTCTGACCCATCACGGCCAGGCCGATCAGGCCGATGTCTGCTTGTGGTTCGCTCATGTTCTTTCCCCTGAGGGTTTGGTTTTGCGGTCGCCAAAGACGCAATGATTACCATCTACGGCCCCGACCGCAAATGGGCGACTAAGTTTCGGTGAGCCGAGACGGAAAATCAGAATTTGTTCGCTTGGATGAAGTCGCTGTCGCCCTTGAGGAAATTGACGACGTTGAGGGTCGCCCGCACGGCCTGGCGCTCGACGCTTTCCAGCGTCCGGCTGCCCACGTGCGGCGTCAGCAGGATGTTGTCCACATCCATGAACGGGTGCGGCGCCTTGATCGGCTCGTGCACCAGCACGTCGCCGCCGTAGCCGTACAGCTTGCCGCTCCTGCACGCCTCGGCGACCGCGGCCTCGTCGATCAGACCGCCGCGGGCCGTGTTGATCACGATCGCCCCGTCCTTCATCTTCGCGATGCGATCGGCGTTGATGAAGTTCTCCGTCTCGTCGGTCAGCGGCATGTGCAGCGACACGACGTCCGCGGCCTCGAGCACCGCCTCGGCCGACGCGGCCTTCGTCACGCCGTGCTCCGTCGCGAACGCGTCGTCCCAGTAGGCGTCGAACGCGATCGGCTTCATGTCGAACGCCAGGCCGCGCTTGATCACTTCCTTGCCGATGCGCCCCATGCCGATCACGCCGAGCGTCTTGCCCGCGAGTTCGATGCCGGTGATGCGTTTCCACTGCCCGGCCTTCACCGCGCGGGTGTGCGGCCAGAAATGTTTCGACACACCGATCATCAGACCGAACGCGTGCTCGGCGACCGTCGTGTGGTTCACGCCGGGCGTGAACAGCACGGGGATCTTCTTCGAGGTCGCGTAGGGCACGTCGATCGAATCGAGGCCGATGCCGTACTTCGCCAGCACCTTCAGCTGCGGGCCCAGCGCGTCGATCACCTTCGCGGTGAACGCGTCGTCGCCGTTGAGCGTGCCGTCGAAAGGCCCCTCCTTCCCGATCAATTCGAGCATCTGCGCTTCGTCGAGCGGCCCGCGTGCGCGGACGACGTCGAAGCCGCTGGCCGCGAGCAGGTCGTGGTGTTTGCCGGGTGTGTCCTGGTAGCTGGTCGTCGTAAGCAGGATGCGCATGGTCGTTGCTCTAGGGGTAAATTCGCGTGCCCCGCGAAACGGACAACAGTAGCGTTTCCTCTTTCGGATGCAAGTTGACGCGACGATCCGCCGCGCGGCGCGAAATCGCGCCGATCAAAGTTTGACACAGCGCGCAGGTTTTTGCTTGACAATGCATATCCCGCATTCAAAAATTGTGAGACAGGGGAATGCAGGAAGGTCACTACCGGCTCCGACGAAAGTCGTTGAGCCGAATACCCCGAGGGCGATGCGCCACGCGTCCTCGGGTTTTTTTATGCGCGGAACGTTCTGACATGGCGGGGATCGTCCGGAACTGCGGACGTCATGTTGAGCGGGTCGGGTCCGATGGGGAATTGCCAATTACAAATTGAGCATTGCAAATTGAACATTGACCCGACGCTTCGTCGCCGCACGTCTCTCAGTCGAGTGCTGCAGCGGGCGGCCCACCCAATGACCAATTTGCAATTCCCAAACCGACTCACGCGTGTAACGCTATGACGTCGAGAAACGCCTGGCCGTACTTCTTGAGCTTCACCTCGCCGACGCCCGTCACGTGCGCCATGTCGATCAGCCGCGCGGGGCGACGCTTGGTCATGTCGATCAGCGTGCGGTTGTCGAACACCACGTACGGCGGCACGCCCTGCGACTTGGCGAGTTCGGCACGCTTGGCGCGCAGCGCGTCGAACAGCGCCCGCTCGTCCGAGCCGTCGAGCTGCGTATCGACGTCGACGCGGCGCTTCGTGTCGCCCGCCCCGCCGTTGACCTTGCCGCGCCGCTTCGCCGGGCGCGGGTCCTTGCGGAACTTCACCTCGGCCTCGCCCTTGAGCACGGGCACCGCCGCCTCGGTGAGGATCAGGCTGCCGTGCTCGGAGTCGACGGTCAGCATCCCCGCGGCGACGAGTTGGCGGTACACGCTGAGCCACTGCGGCCGCGTCAGCTCCGTGCCGATGCCGAACGTGCTGATGTGCTCGTGGCCGAACCGCCCGATGCGTTCGCTGTCGACGCCGAGCAGCACGTCGGTCAGGTACGACGCGCCGAACGTCTGGTCGGTCCGGTACACACACGACAGCGCCTTCTGCGCCGCCTTCGTGCCGTCCCACGTCTCGACCGGCGTCAGGCACGTGTCGCAGTTGCCGCACGGCTCGGCCAGCGTCTCGCCGAAGTAGCTCAGCAGCACGCGCCGCCGACACGTCGTCGTCTCGCAGTAGCCGAGCAGCGCGTTGAGCTTCTGGTGCTCGATGCGTTTCTGCGTGGCGCTGGCCTCGCCGCGATCGATGAACCCGCGGACCGCCACCGCGTCGGCCAGGCCGTACGTCATCCACGCCGTGGCCGCGAGCCCGTCGCGCCCCGCGCGGCCGGTCTCCTGGTAGTACGCCTCCAGCGACTTGGGCAGGTCGAGGTGCGCCACGAACCGCACGTCCGGCTTGTCGATGCCCATGCCGAACGCGATCGTCGCCGTCATCACCAGACCCTCCTCGCGCAGGAACCGATCCTGGTGGCGCTGGCGCGTCGCGCTGTCGAGGCCCGCGTGATACGGCAGCGTGTGGTAGCCGTGCCCGCGCAGCCACTCGGCCGTCTGCTCGACCTTCTTGCGCGACATGCAGTACACGATGCCCGAGTCGCCGCGGTGCTGCTCCTCGAGGAACGCCAGCAGCTGCTTGCGCGCGTTGTCCTTCAGCGTGACGTGGTACGAGATGTTCGGCCGATCGAACCCGCTGATGAACCGGCGGGCGTCGGTCAGCTGAAGGCGGTCGACGATGTCCTCGCGCGTCGGCTCGTCGGCGGTGGCCGTGAGCGCGAGCCGCGGCACGTCGGGGAACCGCTCGTGCAGCACCGTCAGCTGCCGGTACTCCGGGCGGAAGTCGTGGCCCCACTGCGACACGCAGTGCGCCTCGTCGATCGCGAACAGCGCCAGCGGCGTGCGGTCCAGCAGCGACAGAAACCGCTCCGTGCACAGGCGCTCCGGCGCGACGTACACGAGGTCCAGCTCGCCCCGCTGCATCAGCGACTCGGCGTGCATCGTCTGGTCGTACGACATCGACGAGTTGATGTACGCGGCCTTCGCGCCCACCTGCCGCAGCGCGTCGACCTGGTCCTGCATCAGCGCGATCAGCGGCGAGACCACGATCGCCACGCCGGGACGGATCATCGCCGGGACCTGGTAGCACAGCGACTTGCCCCCGCCGGTCGGCATGAGCACCAGCGCATCGCCGCCCGCGACGACGTGGTCGATGATGTCAGCCTGAGGCCCCCGGAAGGCGTCGTAGCCGAAGACGGAACTGAGGATGTGCAGCGGATCTTCCATGATCGATTTCATTATCTCTTTGAGGCCGATGCACTCAAGTCACGTGTCGTAGATGTGACCTATGGATCTCTATCCGCAGGGGCTCCGCCCCCGCGTGCCCCCGTTCCGTTTCGTGGCGCGCGCCGCACAGGGGTTGGCAGTGACTCTGCCAGCATGCTCCTTCGCGAAAGGCCCTCGCCAGAGTTGGGGCCTTTCGGGAAGGACCATGCGACCGACCACGTGAGCACTCTCGCGTTGCGACGAGCGCCACGACGTCAACGGGGGTGCGCGGGGGCGGAGCCCCCGCGGCAGGACACCAGGCAAAGCCAGTCAACGCGTCGCTAAACGCCGCGGTCGTTGTTAGCATATCCACACTCAGATCGCGTCCACGGAGTGCCCCGCCCATCATGAACGACACCGCCGCCCCGAGTCAGCAGCCGATCACCGAGAAGCCCGTCTTCGAGAAGCTGTCGATCGTCATCCCCGTCTACAACGAGGTGAAGTTCTTCACCACGATCCTCGACCGCGTCGAGTCGATCGAGGTCCCCGGCGGGCTCGAGCGGCAGATCATCATCATCGACGACTGCTCGACCGACGGCACCACCGACCTGCTCAAGCAACTGGCCAAGGATCGGCCGGATCTGACGATCCTTTTCCACGAGGTCAACCAGGGCAAGGGCGCGGCGCTGAAGACCGGGTTCCAGCACGTCGAGGGCGACATCGCGCTGATCCAGGACGCCGACCTCGAGTACGATCCGGCCGACTACCCGCGTCTGCTCGAACCGATCCTGCTCGGCAAGGCGGACGTCGTTTACGGATCGCGTTTCATCGGCGGCGCCGCCCACCGCGTGCTGTACTACTGGCACAGCCTGGCCAACGGCTTCCTGACGATGCTGTCGAACATGCTCACGAACCTGAACCTCACGGACATGGAGTGCTGCTACAAGGTGTTCCGCCACGAGGTGCTGGATAGGATCGAGCTGCAGGAGCCGCGCTTCGGCATCGAGCCGGAGCTGACCGCGAAGGTCTCCCGCCTGCGCGCCCGCATCTACGAGGTGCACGTCGCCTACGACGGCCGGTCGTACGACGAGGGCAAAAAGATCGGCTGGAAAGACGGCGTGTCAGCCCTGCGTTGCATCCTGCGATACGGCCTCGGCGGACACCCGAAGCCGGAGCAGCCGACGACGAAGCGGGGCCGCGGGGAGAGCGGTGGCGGGGACAAGTCTGACGGGTGAGTTCTTCACCACAGAGGGCACAGAGAACAGCAAGCAGAGGAGGTGATGTCTTATGACGCGTGCACAGAAGCTGATCGTCCTCCTGCAGACCTTCCTGATTGTTGTACTCACCGCCTGCCTGTTCCTGCAGAGCCGAACGAACGTCCTGAGGGAAGCGGACAATCAACTCGCTCTACGAATACTCGCCCAGACCCAGTACGAGTTCATTCCCGCCGAACAGCGTGTGAATTACGCCGATCGCTTAAGGCAGACCGCAGAGAAGTACGCTCATCTGGAGTCGCTACGGCGTTACGAAGACTTCTACCTCGATGTCGCGCAGCCGCAACACGCGGACGACAATGCCCGCGATGATCCAGATCAATAGCCGATGAACTCTGTGACCCCTGTGCTCTCTGTGGTGAATACCTCGACGTTACGGCACACGGGCGTCGGGCAGGTCTTTGGCCACACTTTCGTAAAGCTTCATCAGGTCGCGTTTCTTGTCCGCCATGCTGGTCGACAGGTCGACGTCTTCGCTGACGCGGTCGGCGATGTCGTAGAGGCCGCCGTCGGGCGAGCGCTCGGGGCCGAGGAACGGGTCGTCGATGTTCTGGTCTTTTTTCTTGCCGGGGTTCCACACCCACTTGTAGTCGCCCGCTCGGATCGACCAGGCGTTGCGTCCCTGGCGGCGGAAGAACAGGTAGTCGTGCGCGGGGCCGGGCTTGTCGCCGGTGACGTACGGCATAAGGTTGACGCCGTCGATCGCGCGATCCTGTGGCACGCGTCCGCCTGCGAGCGCGACGGTCGTGGCGAAGATGTCCATCGACGACACGACGAGGTCGCTGGTCCTGCCCGCGGGCAGCTTGCCGGGCCAGCTCATCACGAACGGCACGCGGACGCCGCCGTCGTACACCGACCCCTTGCCCGACCGCAGCGGGAGATTCACGCCGCCGAGGTCGTTGGGCCGCGCCAGCGCGGCGCCGTTGTCGCTGAGGTAGAAGATCAGCGTGTTGCCGCGGAGGTTCAGGTCGTCGAGCGCCTGCACGATCTTGCCGACGCCGTCGTCCGCCGCGAGCAGCATCGACACGTAGCAGAGCCGCAGGATCTCCTGGTCGAGGTGCTCGCCCTTGAAGTTGCCGAAGTCGTACGCCGGGAACTTGCCCTGCTCTTTCATCCGCTCGTAGACGGGTCGCCACTCCGGCCGCTGCTCGACGACGCGCTGCACGAGCGCTTCGTAGGTGCGGAACGGGCTGTGCGGCGCGTTGTAGGCCACGTACGCGAAGAACGGCTTGTCGCGGTTCTGCTTGATGAACTCGACAGCCTCGTCGGTGTAGGCGTCGGTGACGTATCGGCCATAGGTGCGCGGCTTCTGCGTGCCGGACTTCCACGACGGCGGATCGTCGAGGCGCTTCATGAAGTAGTCCTTCTGCGCCGGGATGTCGCCCCAGTAGTAGTCGAACCCGCGATCGGTCGGCATCTCGCCGCCGCTCTCGCCGAGGTGCCACTTGCCGAACGCGGCGGAGGCGTACCCGAGCGGACCGAGGACACGCGGGATGAACACCTCGCTGGTCGGTGGGGACACCTCGTTTTCCTCGACGCCGAAGCGGCTGGCGGATCGCCCGGTCATCAGCGACGCGCGCGACGGCCCGCACGTCGAGAATGCCACGTAGCCGTTGCGGAAAGACACGCCCGACGCGGCGAGCTTGTCGAGATTAGGGGTGACGACCTGTTTCGACGCGGGCAGCCCCTGGAAGCCGACGTCCGCGTAGCCCTGATCGTCGGTGATGATGACGATAACGTTCGGTTGATCGGCGGCACGCGCGACACACGCAAGGCCGATCAGGATCCATGCCGCAAAGTAAGCTGCCTTGGTCACCAACGGGCTCCGGTTTGCAGTTGTGGGGAAGGCGAAGGACGCCTGGCACTGTTCAACGTGACACGTAGAGGGTCTATTGCCGCGTCCTCATCGTTGCCCCCCCGCCGGACCGCACCGTGCAACTCAGCGACAAATGCCGATTCAACGTCGCGCATCCCCGTGTATAATCCCCGCGATGTTAAGAATCGGTGATGTCCAACTCGACACCAACCTGCTGCTCGCGCCGGTCGCGGGGCATTGTGATTTGCCGTTCCGGCTGGTCGCGCGGGCGTGTGGCGGTGTGGGCATCGCGTTTACCGACCTGCTGTGTCCGCACGGCGTGCTCAAGCAGAACGAGCAGACGCGGTGGCTGATGGCGACCAACGACGCCGACCGGCCGCTGGGCATGCAGTTGTACGGGCAGGACCCGGAGCTGATGGCGGAGGCGGCGAAGTGGGCGGTCGACGAGGGCGCCACGACGCTCGACATCAACATGGGCTGCCCGGTGGACAAGGTGACCAAGACGTACGCCGGTTCGATGATGCTGTGCACGCCGGACCACACGGTCGAGGTCGCTGAGCGGCTGGTGAAGACGGTGGGCGACCGCGTGCCGGTGACCGCGAAGACGCGTCTCGGCTTCTACGACGGCGAGCTGACGGCGCCGACGCTCGTGCGCCGATTGATCGGCGTGGGCGTGCAGTGCATCACGATCCACGGTCGCACGGCGGCGCAGCGGTTCAAGGGCAGCGCGAGCTACGACGGGATCCGCGCGGTGGTCGACGCGGTGCACGACGCCGGCGGCGGACGCGTGCCGTGCATCGGCAACGGCGATATCCGCACGCCGTACGACGCGCAGCGGATGCTCGACGAGACCGGATGCGACGGCGTGATGATCGCCCGCGCGGCGCTCGGGGCGCCGTGGATCTTCCGCGACACGCACACGCTGCTGACCACCGGCCGCCTCGACGAGGCCGACCAGCTGACGCTTCGACAGCGGCTGGCATGCGTGCGGATGCATTTTCGACTGTTGTTAGAATGCCGCGAGGACCGATACACGATGAATCGGCTCAAGCAGAAGATCAGCGGGTACGGCGTCCACCTGGGCCCGTGCAAGCCGCTGAAGCGAGCCGTGGCCGCGATGACCGACCCGCGGCAGTTCGACGAGGCGGTGGACCGCTTCCTCGACGAGTCCGGCGACGCGGCGAACCGCGTGCCGGTCACCTGGGTGACGCGCGCCGAGCAGCTGGCCGACAGCGACCGCGCCCAGCAGAAACAGACCCAACAATCACACGCGACCGTCGCGGCGTGATTCCGTTAGTGACCATCCGTACCCACGCAAGGGAGAATTGAAATGAACCTGTTCCGCCAACTCACCCTCGTCGCCCTGCTGGCGTTTACGCTCGGCAGCGTCGGCTGCACGACCGGCTTCCGCGCCCAGTGGGCGGAGATGGCCGAGGCCGAGTCGATGGGCGCCGCCCCCGAAGCTACCCCGACCTCCGCGTTCATGGGCCGCTGGATCGGCACGTGGGAGTCGACACGCGACGGGCACTCCGGCCGCCTGCGCGCGATCATCACCGAGCGCGGCGCCTACCAGTACGACGCCAACTTCCACGCCACGTTCGCGTGGATCGTGCCGGTCTTCAAGAAGGTCGTGCTCAACGGCGTGCTCGACCAGACCGCCGACACGCCCCGCCTCCGCGTGCACGGCCTGCTCGTGACCGACATCGGCGACTACACCTACAGCGGCTACATCACCGCCGATGAGTTCGTCGCCGACTACACCTCCGACGGCGGCGACTACGGCACGTTCACGCTGCACCGCCCCGCCGTCGAGCCCGAGCCGATGCCCGAGCCCGAGCCCGCCGCCGAACCCGCGCCCGAAGCCGCCCCCGATGCCGCCCCCGCCGACGCCCCGGCCGAGCCCGCGCCCGCCGCGGAGCCCGCGCCCGAGAAGTAACCGGCGGATTTTTCTCCCATTCCTGCCACTGACGCCCCGCGGTGTTGCACATGCAATACACGCGGGGCTTTTGCGTTGGACTAGGTGTATATTCAACACTATTGTCGGATAGACACGCGAAAGGAGCATTATCCGATGACACGTTCGACGCAGAAAACCCGCCAGACCCACACGGCGCACAGCACGCTGTTCGACACCGGCCGCGACCGCTGCGGCGTGGTCGACACGCGGAGACCGCGACGCGTAGGCCAGCCCCGCGCCCGCCGCTTCATGCGGATCGCCGAGCCGACCGCCTACCTCCGCTGGTGCATGATCGGCAGCGTGATCGCCGCCGTCACCGTCGCCGCACGAGCGATCTGGATGTTCGTCCGCGTGCTGGTCCGCGGCCGCCTGGCCGGGTGAGCCGGTCAATTTGAGAACGGAGCAAGCTTGACTTCGTGTTGATTGAACACTAATATTCCGGCAGATGCCTTATCCCGACACGTCGTTCCGTCGGGCGTATGACACGTCTTGAACCGATGCGTGGTGAGTCACGGGCAAATCACATCTCAGGCCCGTGCGGAGAGGATTGGGGGACGACATGCTGAACGATGACACGGACTCTGTGCCGCGTTGCGCCGACCGCGCCAAACGCACCCGACGCAACGCCGCGAATCCCGCACGAAGTGCGCAACCCGCACGAAGTGCGCAAGCCGCGCGAGCCGCGAACCCCGTGCGACGCGCGACCGCCGAGCCCGACGCGAGCGGCACGCGACCGCCCTGCCCCGACTGCGGCGGCGCGTTTCCCGTCACCGGCGGCATCCGCGTGCTGACCCGGCAGGACATCGACGTCACCGAGTACTGCCCGACGTGCGGGCGCTCGACGTGGCGCGGCGAAGCCGTCGGAGGCCCCGGCGACACGCCGCGCGTGTTCCGCGCCGGGCTCATCCATCACGCGTCGGCCGCCACACCCATCGGCCTGATCTGCTCGCAGCTGCACCCCGAGCGCGGCAACGCCGACCGGCTGCTCGACTGGCTGCTCGGTTCGACGATGGCCGACAAGCCGACGGCGCCGAGCGACTGATCCTGCGCGCACAAAAAAACCCACGGGACGGAACCCGTGGGCTTTGGCGTATCTGAGCAACGCGGCGTGATCAGTCTTCGAGCTGAAGACCGGGGGCCTGAACGCCCTCGCCGGGGTTCTTGACTTCCCAGGTGTCGCCGGAGTTGTACAGGTCGTAGAGGTTGCCCACGCCGCGCGACTCCTGCGCGACGGTCACCTGCTTGGTCAGCAGGTCCTCGTAGCAGTCGTCCTTCACGGAGTAGAACACGCCCAGCGGCTCGGGGAACTCGGGGTGCTTGAGGCGCGACAGCAGGAACGCCAGCGACTCGTCGTGCTCGTCGTGGAACAGCAGGTCGTCCTCGCTGATGCCCTTGCCGAGCTCGACGATCTCGATCTTGTGGTCGCCGGTCAGACGCAGGCCCTTGTCGCGGTTCTTGCCGAACACCATCGGCTTGCCGTGCTCGAGCTTGATCGTCGCGTCTTCCTTCTCGTCCTTGTCCGTGGCGTACTTGAACGCGAAGTGGTTGAAGATGTTGCAGTCCTGGAAGATCTCGACGAACGACGCGCCGCGGTGATTCGCGGCCCGCTCGAGGATGTCGCCCAGGTCCTTGTCGACGTCGACCGCGCGGGCCACGAAGCTCGCCTCCGCGGCGATCGCCACGGAGATCGGCGACAGCGGCATGTCGATCGAGCCCATCGGCGACGACTTGGTCTTCTTGCCCTCGGGGCTGGTCGGCGAGTACTGGCCCTTCGTCAGGCCGTAGATCTCGTTGTTGAACAGCATGATGTTCACGTTGATGTTGCGGCGGAGGATGTGCAGCAGGTGGTTGCCGCCGATCGACAGGCCGTCGCCGTCGCCCGTGACCATCCAGACGTCGAGATCGGGATTGGCGATCTTGATGCCGGACACGAACGCGGGGGCGCGTCCGTGGATGGAGTGCATGCCGTAGGTGTCGACGTAGTACGGGAAGCGGCTGGAGCAGCCGATGCCCGCGACGAACACCGTGTGTTCCTTGCGGGCGCCCATCTTCGCGAGCACCTTCTTGACCTGGTTGAGGATCGCGTAATCGCCGCAGCCGGGGCACCAACGCACATCCTGATCGGAGGCGAAGTCCTTCGGCTTGAGCACTTCAAGTGGCAGGTTGTCAGCCATGGTGGCCAGCTATCCTTCCGGGCGGAGATACGTGCCCGCCCGCTCTACTCACGCCTGTGGAATCACAGGTACTTGCTGAGGTCCTGATCTTCAATACGGACCTGGTGATTGTGCGGTTCGAGGTACAGACGGTCGCCCCACTTGCCGTCGAGCATCAGGTTCACGGCCTGCTCGATCTCCTCGATGAGGAACGGCTTGCCCTGCACCTTGTTCAGCCCGCGCGCGTCCACGAGGTACTTGCCGCGGATGATCGTGCGGAGCTGGCCGGTGTTCAGCTCGGGGACGATCACGTGCTTGAAGCCCTTGAGGACGTCGCCGACGTTCCTGGGCATCGGGTTGAGGTAGCGCAGGTGCGCCGACGAGACCTTCTTGCCCTGGGCGCGCAGCGCGTTTTTCGCGGAGGTGATCGCGCCGTAGGTGCCGCCCCAGCCGAGCAGCAGCACGTCGCCCGTCGCGTCGCCCTCGATCTCCAGGTCGGGGATCCGCTCGGCGATCTTCGCGACCTTCTCGCGACGCAGGTTGGTCATCAGCTGATGGTTTTCCGGGTCGTAGTTGACGTTGCCGGTCTTGTGCTGTTTCTCGAGGCCGCCGACGCGGTGCTGCAGGCCGGGCGTGCCGGGGATCGCCCACGGGCGCGCCAGCTTGTCGTTGCGGGCGTAGCCCTGGAACGTCTCGGGATCGCTCGCGTGGGTGACCTTGAACTCGGCGATGTCGTCGGGATTGGGGATGCGCCACGGCTCGGCGCCGTTGGCGATGTAGCCGTCGGACAGGAACATCACCGGGCACATCGACTCCAGCGCGATCTTGACCGCTTCGATGATCAGATCGAAGCAGTCCGCCGGGCTCTGCGGCGCCAGCACGGGCATCGGGCAGTCGCCGTTGCGGCCGTACATCGCCTGGAACAGGTCGGACTGCTCGGCCTTGGTCGGCAGACCGGTCGACGGGCCGCCGCGCTGAACGTTGATGACGAGCAGCGGCAGCTCGAGCATCACGGCCAGGCCGATCGCCTCGCCCTTCAGCGCCACGCCCGGGCCGGACGTGCCGGTCACGCCGAGCTGCCCGGCGAAGGCCACGCCGATCGCCGCGCAGACCGCCGCGATCTCGTCTTCCGCCTGGAACGTCTTGACGCCGAAGTTCCGCATCGCCGCCAGGTAGTGCAGGATGTCGGACGCGGGCGTGATCGGGTACGTGCAGTAGATCAGGTCCTTGCCGGCCTTCTTCGACGCGGTGACCAGACCCATCGCCGCCGCCTCGTTGCCGGTGATGCGGCGGTACGTGCCGGCCTCGATCGGCGCCTTGGCGACCTGGTAACGCACCGGGAACATCTCGGCGGTCTCGCCGAAGTGGAACCCGGCCTTGAGCGCCTGAACGTTCGCCGTCGCGACCTCCGGCATCTTCTTCTTCTTGCCGAAGTAATCCTCGAGGTAGCGGACCGTCACGTCGAGCGGGCGATCGTAAAGGAAGTAGATCAGCCCCAGCGCGTACATGTTCTTGCAGCGGCCCACGTCCTTGGCGCCTAGGCTCGAGTCGGCCAGCGACTCTTCGGTCAGGCGCGTGATCGGCACCTTGTACAGCTTGTACTTCTGCGCGACCGCCTCGTCGTCGAGCGGGTTGGCGTCGTTCTCGCCGTAGCCGGCCTTGCGGAGGTTCACCTTCGTGAACTCCGACTCGTTGACGATGACGATGCCGCCGGCGCGGACGTCGCGGATGTTCGCCTTGAACGCCGCGGGGTTCATCGCGATCAGCGCGTCGACCTCGTCGCCGGGCGTGTAGATTTCCGTGGAGGCGAAGTTGACCTGGAACCCCGACACGCCGGCGACGGTGCCGGCGGGGGCGCGGATCTCGGCCGGGAAGTCTGGCAGCGTCGCGATGTCGTTGCCGATCATCGCGGAGGTATCGGTAAACCGCATACCCGCCAGCTGCATCCCGTCGCCTGAGTCACCTGCAAACCGAACCGTCGCTTTGTCGACGTTCACTACTTCCTGCTTAGACTTGACGGTCATTCAAGTGCGCTCCAACCCGGAACTTGTGGGTCTGAGAATTTTAGGGCCGGGCATTATAGCGATTATCGGTCGAGCACAGCAACACCGTGAAAAACGACACGAATTCGATCAAAAAGGCGCTAGCGCAGCCGCCCCACCATCGTGTGGATCGACGTCGGGCCGACGCCCTCCTCGATCCACGACAGCGCGTCGACCGCGCGGTCCATCGAGAAGTACCGCAACTCGCCCTTGAAGCCCGGATGAGCACAGTCCGGCAGCGACTCCTCCCAGTCCGTGTCGTCGACGATCGCGATCCGCTCGATGTCGTTGGCGTGGCGCGACTGGAACCACGCCTCGCAGACCAGCGCGCCCTCTTCCCACGTCTTGATGTGCTCAAAGACGCACAGCAGTCTGACCTTGCCGTTACGCAGCACGCACTGCTCCATCGCCGGCAGCACGCGCTCGTAATCGCCGCGCGTCAGCCTGCCCGTCGCGTGCATCAGCAGGATGCGGCCGCCCGCCTCTTCGTCCAGGGTGATTGACATGATCTCACCACCTCACCACCACTAAGCTCACGACCCGTTCGGCTCACCCCGATCGGGCCCTTCCTCACACTTCCGATTGCATTATGACACAACCCACGCCCCGGACCCAAGCGGATTTTGGCGGCTACCGGCATAGGGAGAACCCCGATCGTCGCCCGGCGCGCCGAAAAGCGGCCCGCCCTTGCGTGGACGGGCCGTTCGCACAACCGCGCTGTGCTTCGGAGATTCAGGGATGTCCGCGCGGGTTCGGCGGGACGACCGGCGTCCGCGTGATCGTCGTCGACACCGAACCGCCGCCGGGGAACATGAAGTTCTGGTCCGTGAGGCCGATCTGGTAGTCGACGTGCCAGTCGGCGAACAGCACGTTGCCCACGTCATACGACAC
Source organism: Phycisphaera sp. (assembly GCA_016125285.1). Taxonomy (GTDB): domain Bacteria; phylum Planctomycetota; class Phycisphaerae; order Phycisphaerales; family Zrk34; genus RI-212. Next base: position 167,737 of record WGMA01000006.1, on the reverse strand, counting down.
CGGATGCCGCGGCACGAAGTACGTCGAGATGTTGGCGCCGACGTCGACGCGGTTGGTGTCGAACGCGCCGAACAGGCAGCCGTGCCGGATGTGCGCCGGCAACGCCGTGATCGCGATCGTGATCGGCCGCAGGTTCTCCGGGTTGCCCGGCGGGCGGTGCAGGATGTCGACCTTCGGCATGCCGTTGCCGGCGTTGGTCCAGTTGATGCCGGAGGTGAACGTCTCGTCGACGGTGAACTGCGGGCCGAGCGCCGGCGTGCCGTCGAAGTACACGCAGACGTCCGACGGGCGATCGATCTGCATGTGCGTCGTCAGCCAGACGTAGAACTCCGTGTTCATGCCGATGCTCATCGACATGTCGTCGTCGAAGCCGGAGATGTCGGCCGGCATCGTCCACGGATCGGGGTCGTTCGGGCAGGTCATGTTGCTGAACTCGTGCATGGCCTGGAACCCGCCGGTGATGGGCATCCGCTGGAAGGAGTCGACGAGGTAGTCCTGCGTCTGCTTGCCGAGCTGCGACATGTTCGCCGCGCACACCGCCAGGCGGGCACGCTCACGCGCCCCGGCGAACGAAGGCAACACGATGCTCAGCAGCAGCACGATCAGCGAACAGACGATCAGGATCTCGACCAGCGTGAACCCCCGGTGACGCCTGGGCGGCAGCTGCCAGCCGCGGAAGGCCTGCGGGTCGTCCCACGACGTTTCCACCCGCAGGCCCATGATCCCCAGCCAGTGTTCCTCTTTCTCCCCTTCGCCCCCGTAGCGGCCGCTGTCGGGCCCTCTAAAGCCCCGATCCTCGTCCTCGACCGCCCTCCTCTGGCTCCTGCTGCGCGTTGCACGGACTGGTGCTTCCAACATGGCTTTCTCCCCTCGATGTTCGTTCCCGGCCGCCGTCGGGCGACCACTTTCTCCTCATGACCTATTAAATCACGACACCCGTTGCGATCACATTGGGTGAAATCTCAAAGTGGGTCGCATTAATGTCCCAGTTCCGAGCAATCGCCTGCATACCCTGACCACGCCGCGCCCGACGACCTGCCGATGCCCCGATCGGACCTCGCCACCATCGTGTAATCAGGGATCAACCCACCCGTGCGCGCGCCGCGGCACGCGCAACCCCTTCATCGCGATTTTGCCAACAAAAAGTCATCCCGCGCCGCCGACTCGCCTTACATGTCGCCCCCAACCCCACTACGACGCCTCCGTGCGCACCTGAGTGTCGTCTCGCCCATATATGGAGGCCTTACACGTATGACATCTACCCTACCCAACCTGCGCGCCGGCCCCACCTCCCTGAGCATCCTCCCACGCTTCATCATGCACTTTGCATTTTGCACTTTGCAATGCCATCGCGACTCGCGATGGCGCCACCTCCCCCCCCCCGAAAAGCGCGCGATCCCGTCCGCAAGTGGGTTTCGCAGCGAATATTTGTGTGAAATGGACTGGCAGGCCGATAACGGAATCACGGAGGTGTATGCGCACGATATGAGTAAACGCAAGAAGGATCAGGAAGTGTCGAACTCGACAGGGATGTCCGTGCTCAAACGACTGGCGTGGCTGGCCTTGGCCGGTGCGTGGGTGCTGTTGGTCGCCTCGATGATCAGCTACACGCCCTACGACCCGCCGGGCCACTCGGCGGCGCCGCTCAACGAGACGCCGCAGAACTGGTGCGGCATGGTCGGCGCGTTCGTGGCTTACAAGGCGTACCTGATGTTCGGCATCGGCGTCTGGGTCATGATCGTGTCGGTCGGCGTGCTGCTGGCCGGGTGGGCGATCGGCAAGACCATCGAGCACGTGCCCGTCCGCGCCGTCGGCGCGCTCATCATGACCCTCTGCGTCAGCGGCCTGCTCGCGCTGATGCTCCCGGCGATCGGACCGCTCCCTGAGGGTTCCGGCGGCCTGATCGCCATCGCGGGCATCGAGCAGCTCGTGCTCCGCTTCGGGGAGTTCGGCACGGGCGTGGGCCTGCTCGTCATCTTCCTCATCGGCGCGACCATCGCCGCCGACGAGGTGGTCATGGCGCTGCCGAAGGCGATCTTCGCGATCGCCGCGAAGGTCTCCGACGCGGTGCACGCGATCCACTGGCCGAATCCCATCGCGGTCGGCAAATCCATCGGCGGCGCGTTCGCGCGCCCCTTCAAGGGCCTGCCCGACGCCTTCGCGCGCCCCCAACGCGACCCGTCCGACGCCCGTTCGATCCCCGTCCGCAGCGGCCGGCGCGTCGTCGAAGACCCCGACGCGGAGGACGTCGACGCCGACGGCAAGACGTCCGCGGAGGGCGCTGACGGCAAGATCGACGCCAAGGCCGGCGGACTGGGCGGGACCGAGTCGTTCCACATCAACCAGAAGTACGACACGGAGACCGCGGCCGCGGCGGCGCGTGAATCGAAAAAGAAGGACGCCGACGACGAGAAGGCGGCAAAGGCCAAGGCGAAGGCCGACGCCAAGGCCGAGGCCGCCGAGGCGAAGGCCGCGGAGCAGGCGGCCGCCGAAGCGCAGGCCGAGGAAGAGCGCAAGAAGCTCGACCCCGAGACGATCCGCGAGAAGATCAAGAACCTGCCGATCTCGATCGCCGCGGCGAAGAAGCCGAGCAAGCCCGCCCCGCCCCGCGAGCAGGACCTCAGCGGGTACAAGTTCCCGCCGATGGACATCCTCGTCGAGCCGGAGGGCAACTTCTCCGACCAGATGGCCAGCTACGTGCGCGAGCAGGCGGAGGTGCTCGAGCGGTCGCTGCAGACGTACAAGATCGACGCGGAGGTCGTGGCGATCGACGCCGGCCCCGTGATCACGCTGTTCGAGGTCCAGCTCGCGCCCGGCACGAAGGTTTCGCAGCTGAACACGGTCAGCTCCGACCTCGCCCGCGAGCTGAAGGCGCAGAACATCCGCGTCGTGCCGAACACCGCCGGCAAGTCCACGGTCGGCATCGAGGTGCCCAACCTCAAGAAGGAAAAGGTCCGCCTCAAGGAACTGATGTCGATGGGCGAGTCGCAGAAGATGAACCTGCCGATGTTCCTCGGCAAGGACGCTTCGGGCGAGCCGCTCATCGCCGACCTCGCCGCGATGCCCCACATGCTGATCGCCGGCACGACCGGCTCGGGCAAGTCGGTCTGCATGAATTCGATCATCATGTCGTTCCTCTACACGCGCAAGCCCGACGAGCTGAAGCTCGTGCTGGTCGACCCGAAGATGGTCGAGATGGCGCAGTTCAAGGACATCCCGCACCTGATGTGCCCCGTCGTGACGGAGATGAACAAGGCGGCGGCGATCCTCGAGTGGGCCGTGACGAAGATGGAGGAGCGTTACGCCCTGCTCGCCGAGGCCGGCGTCCGCGACATCAACAGCTACAACGCGCTCGGCTGGGAGGAGCTCAAGGAACGCTTCAGCCCCGACAACGAGGACGAAGAGGCGCAGATCCCCAAGAAGCTGCCGCGCCTGGTGTTCATCATCGACGAGCTGGCCGACCTGATGATGACCAACAAGGAGGTCGAGGGCTTCATCGTCCGCATCGCGCAGAAGGCGCGTGCGGTGGGCATCCACCTGATCCTCGCCACGCAGCGTCCGTCGGCGAACGTCGTGACGGGCCTGATCAAGTCGAACATGCCCTGCCGCGTCTGCATGAAGGTGAACTCCGGCATGGACAGCCGCATCGTGCTCGACCAGAAGGGTGGCGAGCTGCTGCTGGGTCACGGCGACATGCTGTTCCTCTCGCCGCGTTCCGCGAAGCTCACGCGTGCCCAGGGCACGCTGGTCGACGACATGGAAATCCGCATGGGCGTCAAGTTCCTCAAGGGCGTGGCACAGCAGCTGTTCGAGCCGCAGCTCGTGCAGCTCAAGGCGCCGGGCAACCTGGGCGACGAGGACGTGGAGCGCGACCCGCTGTTCGACGACGCGGTCCGCATCGTGCTCGAGACGAAGCGCGGGTCGGTGTCGCTGCTGCAGCGTCGGCTGGCGATCGGCTACTCGCGTTCGAGCCGCCTGATCGAGGAGATGGCGATGGCGGGGATCCTCGGCGAGTACAAGGGCAGCCAGGCGCGCGAGGTGAACTTCACGCTGGAGGAGTGGGACGCGATGAAGGCCGCCGCCGAAGCCGAGGCCGCGGGCCAGTCCGTCGAGGAAGCCGTCGAGGCCGTCACGCAGACCCCGCCCGCCGAGAAGGCCGCGGAGTCTGAGCAGGTCGCCGACACCGAAGAGGTCGCCGAGGCCGAGGACGAGACCGAAGCCTCCGCGGACACCGCCGTCGATGAGGAAGAGGCCGCCGACGAAGACGAGGAAGAAGCCGAGTCCGAGGCGGGCTACGAGGGCGAGGACGACGAGGAAGACGAAGAGGAAGGCGACGACGAGGACGCCGAGGAATACGAATACGAAGGCGAGGACGAGGAAGACGAAGAAGAGGAGGAGGAAGAGGAGGAGGAAGCCTCCGCCGACTACGAGTATGAATACGAGGAAGAGGAAGAAGACGAAGACAAGTGACGCGCGGTGGCGGCAAACCCCTCTCGCTCAGGTGGGGGAGAGTTGGGTGAGGGGGTCGATTCTCCGGGCACGGCAGATCGCACAGAAAGCACGACGTGTCCGAAGGATTCACCCTCACCCCGGCCCTCTCCCTCCAGGGAGAGGGAGAATCCACGCGGCGTCATTCCTCCTCATCATCACCCGACGCCCCGCCCTCGCGGGGCGTTTTCCATGGGCCGTCACCGGCGACCATGTCGCGGCTGTCGCGGACGAGCAGCACGTACGCGCGCTTGCCGTCTTCGCGCACGGGGTCGAGGCTGCGCTCGGCGACACACGCTAGGGCGTCCTTGAGGCTCAGCGGCGCCGTCTCGACGCCGCCGGGCACGACGCTGTACCCGGCGAGCCGCCAGCGTTCGACCTCCTCGGCGCGGACGATGAGGATCGGCAGGGCCGGCAGCGCGGCCCGCAGCGCCGCGACGTCTTCAGCGGGCGCGTCGCCGCGCACGTCGATGGTGTGGACGGTGAACCGCTCGCGGGCGACCAGCCGCAGCTGGGTGCGGACGTCGGAACCGGCGTTGATCGCGCCGACCTCGACGTGCCGACCCGCGGCCAGTTCGAGGACGCGTGTGGTCATCGCGGGCGACGCCGCGGCGTAGGTCGCGGGGCGCACGAGCAGGTCGTACTGGCGGTCGGCGATCAGCACGACCAGCCCGATGGTGACGATCTGCGCAACGATCCAGCGGTTGCGGGTCACGATGAGGGCGGTGACGCCGGTGACCAGCAGCACAACGCCGGACACGCCGACGCTCGGCGCCAGCGCCCAGCCGCCGATCACACCGCCGAGGCCGACGAGCGCGACGGCGACGAAGATCATGCCCGTGACGACGCCGATGAGCTTGTGGGCGCGGTCGTCGCGGCCCACGGCGTGGCACAGCATCGCGGCGATCAGCGCCAGCAGCGGCGGGTGCGCCGGGTAGAAGTAGCGTGTGCGGAAGGTGTCGCCGAGCACGAAGATCGCGAACAGCAGGCCGTACCACGCCAGCACGAACACGACGGTCTCGCGATGCTCGGCGACGAACGCGCGGACGCGGTCGCGGGCGGTCAGCCAGGCGATGATCGCGAAGACCGAATAGGGCGCCAGGTCCAGCAGCAGCATGGCGGGGTAGCGCACGAGGTTGACGAGGACGTAGAGCTTGCTCGGCGCGTCGAGCCGGTCGCCGACCTGGTCGGCCAGGAACATCGCGATGGCGTCGTTGCCGTAGCGGAGGTAGATCGCGATGTACCAGAACGCGGCGACGGCGAGGCCGATGACGATGCCGGGGATCGCGGCCGGGCGGACGAGGTCGCGGAGGCGGGTGTCGTTGCGTCGCCCGCGCCACGCGACGATGAGCACGCCGAACAGGATCAGCACGAGGCCGAGTCCGCCCTTCGTGGCGAAGGTGAGGCCGGCGCCGCCGTAGAACCAGAGGTAGTCGGTCCAGCGTCGCGACCCGCGCAGCGCGACGCCGACGAGGCCGTAGAAGCTGACGATCATCCAGATCGCCTGCAGCGCGTCGGGGGTGGAGCGTGTGGCGGAGGCGAGGGTGTGGACGTTGGCGACGAGCATGGCGACGGTGAGCAGCGCGACGTCGGATCGGCCGAACAGCCGCCGCGCCAGGGCGTACGCCATGCCGAGCACGCCGCACATCGCCAGCAGGTACGGCACGCGCGCCGACATCAGGCTCACGCCCAGCGCCTCGAAGCTCGCGACCATCGGCCAGTACGCCATGATCGGCTTGCGAAACCGCAGGGCGCCGCTGTCGTAGCGCGGCGTGAGGTAGTCGCCGCGGTCGCGCATCTGGAGGACGGCGTTGGTGTAGAACTTTTCGTCGCCCTTGTAGCGGGCCGACATCGGCAGCATCATCGCCGACAGGGCGCAGAAGACGAGGATCAGCGCAGCCGCAATCCCTCGGCAACGCGCGGCCGACATCGTCGCGGGCGACAACGCCGCGGCCGGGGCGTCGGACTGTTCGACAGGCGCGTCCATGGGCGGACATCGTACCGGGTCACGGCCAGCAACACCGTGATACCGACAACATGCGGGAATGACCAATGACCAAGCACCAATGACCAATTCTCAGAGCGAACGCCATTCCGTCATTGGACATTGGTGCTTGGTCATTGGTCATTTACTGATATGATCGCCACGCCGATGTCCACACCCGCCGCAACCCTGAGTCGACCGCCGATCGCACGCCGTGCGCGGCTGCTGATCGTGCCGGCGGCGATCGTGATGATGTGCACGCTGCCGCACCTCGACCAGGGCGATTACCGCAAGGACACCGGCCGATACGCCGCGGTCGGGCTGCAGCTGTGGGAAGGCGGGTCGTTCCTCAGCCCGGCGCTGCACCCGGACAATCCGTACTTCAACAAGCCGCCGCTGGCGTTGTGGATCCACGGGCTGTTCCTGCACGTGTTCGGCACGAGCGTGGCGGTGGCGCGGATCCCGTCGATCCTCGCGGCGATCGGCGTGACGTGCCTGACGATCGCGACGACCCGCCGCGTCGCGACGCGCGCCGAGGCGATGGCGGTCGGCGTGGTGCTCGCCACGACGGTCGAGTTCTTCCGACGCACGCGCGAGATCTCGCTGGACATGTGGCAGCTGCTGTTCCTGATGTTCGGCTGCTGGTGCGTGGTCACGGCGATCAAGCGCGAGCGGCCGGCGCTGATCGTCGCGGCGGGCGTGGGCGTCGGGCTGGCGCTGCTGTGCAAGCCGCTGGTCGGCCTGCTGGGCATCGTGATCTGGGGCGTGTGGCTGTGGCAGTGCGGTCGCGCGCGGTGGATCGGCTGGCTGGCGGGCGCGCTGGCGGTGGCGATCGCGGTCGCGGCGCCGTGGCACGTGTACATGGCGAGCGTGCACGGCGAGGCGTTCACGGCGCGTTACTTCGGCTACGAGGTGCTCGACCGCGCGATGGGCTGGCGGTCGACGAACGGGCCGCTGTATTACTTCATCGAGCTGGGGCGGAGCTACTGGCCGTGGCTGGCGGCGGTGGCGTGGGGCGTGTGGTTGATGATCCGGCGAACGCCTCACCCCCAAGTGGGAGAGAGGCCGGGCGAGGGGGATGGATCCACGAACGCGGCGTCGCACGGAGAAACAGGGAACGCGTCCGATGGATCGACCCTCACCCCAACCCTCTCCCTGAAAGGGAGAGGGAGCCGAGCAGCGCGCCTGCGTGCGGCGACGCCGGTGGCGCTGGGGCTGAGTTGGACGCTGATCTGGCTCGTGGTGCTGATCGCGTTCCCGGACAAGAAGACGAACTACGCGCTGGTGCTGTACCCCGGGCTGTCGATGATCGCGGGGTGGGCGTTGCTGCGTGTGCCGGCGTCACTGAAGGCGATGCGGCTGCCGCGGCTGTGGCTGCGCGAGGGGTGCCCGCACGTGCTGAAGATCGCGGCGCCGGCGGCGGTGGTGATCGCGGTGCTGCCGCTGAAGTTTCAGGACCCGCCGGACAAGCAGATGCAGGCGCTGATGCAGTGGATGCGCGACGAGCACGTCGAGCCGGGTCAGACGTACTCGCGGCTCGGCAACAACGGGGACGGCCAGTTCTACCTGCGGATGGGCGCGTGGCCGATGCCGGCGGCGTGGATCCCGGAGGGCCGCGGCGACGCGAGCCTGCTGATCGCGGTGAACCGCAGCGGCAAGGGCAGGCGTGACGCGACCGACGATGACGATAGCGACGACGCCACGCCGCGAGCCGGCGCGGGCGACCCGCTCGACGCGTACACCGGCGAAGCGGTCTACGAGAACCCGCGCTACGTCGTGTACCGCGTGAACCGCAACCCGTGAGCCGACCGCGTGCGCTGACACGCGTCGCCGATCGCGTGTCAGCTGTAGCGACCGCGATGCCCGAGCCGCTGAATCATGCGGTGAAAGTAGCGGATCGAGACTTCAACAAAGGCGCGAAACTTCTCCAAGGCACACCTCCGATAGCGAAACCGCCGAGCATCGACCCGCATCGTCGCGGCGCGGCAAGACGACCGCCGCCACCGCGCATTGATCGCGGATCACGTGAAACCTTATTCGTGTGTTCCCGTTCGGCGTTCGCGTGCTCTCGCTACGCGTCGCCGACACTCACTTCAGAATTGCCACAACGAGCGACCCGAACCACACATGCAGCATGATATGCATCGACAGACGGATCGTTCCACACTACGCAAATATTCATAGATCGCCGAACAGTCTTCGCCGGTCACTTCCGCTCGCTCAGCGTCTGGATCGCGGCGACGGGCAGCTTGAGCACGACGATGTCTTCCTTGTTGCGTGAGAAGATGATCATCACGTCCCGCAGGAAGTTCAGCGCGTGCGGGTACTGGTAGCCGGCCACCTTCGCGCGGCCCTCGAAGCGCGGCTTGGTGCGCTCGTCGATCAGCACCGCGAGGTTGTCGAACACCATGCCGTCCTTCGACACCGACACGCACAGCGGGTTGCGCCCGACGGGGTTGGGGTTGGAGACCATCATGTACGTGCCGTCGAACAGGCGCGTGCAGAAGAACTTGCTCGTCGCGTCGGGGTAGTCGGTCTTGACCGGCACGGTCCACCGCGCGCCGCCCGACGTGCTGAACGATCGGTAGAGGCGGCGCGACCGGCTGTTGTCGCGCAGCACGCAGGTGAGGTTGCCGTCGGGCAGTGTCCACCAGCACGGCTCTTCGAGGCGCGCCTCGTCGGGCGTCGGCTCGATCAGCGTGCTCGTCCACTGGTCGATCGCCTTCACGCCGCCCTTCATCATGTACACACGCCGGTTCTGGTCGCGTCGGCTCATCATCCACTGCCCGTCGGGCGTCTGCTGCGGCGGGAAGTTGTTGATCGCGCCCTGCTGGACGACCTGCAGGTAGCGGAACTGACGCAGCGGCTGGTTCCACTCGTACGCCCGCAGCTGCAGGCTCGGGCCGAAGTACTCGCCGGCCTCGTCCATCGACACCAGCGCCACCAGCTTCGTGTCGCGCACCCACCAGCCGCGTGCGATGAACCGCATTCCCGACGGCGTCGCGGGCGTCAGCGGTTTCGCCTCGCTCCACTTCAGCCCGTCCTGGCTCGTGGCGTACATCACCTGCTGGCCGGCCTGGTCCTCGTCGACCGGCGAGCTGCTCCACATCGCCCAGTACAGGTCCTGGTACATCACCAGGTACGGGTGCAGGTTGAAGCCCGACACGCCCTTCTTGCCCTCGAACACCACCGCCATCTGCGACTCGACACGCGGCAGCTTGCCCCACTCGATGTTGATCGGGTTGTCGGGCAGCGAGCGGTCGCGCAGCATCATCGGCGACGCGGGGTTCTTGTGCGGGTCGGGCGGCTCGGCGAGCGCGATCATCGCCGTCAAGCCGACAACTGCCAGACAAACCGTCGTGTTCAATCGTGCGTTCAACATGTGCGTACCCCGAGTGCGTGGTGCCCGTGCGGATCCGTCTAACGTCCCCGGCAGGATTCGAACCTGCGACCGCCGGCTTAGAAGGCCGATGCTCTATCCAACTGAGCTACGGGGACAGCGTCGCTGCGGTTCATTCTAGCGGAATTCATCGGCGTGATAGCGGGTCATGTCACGCGACCGCTCAGCCCAGCACGACGCCCGCGTAGCCGACGGAGTTGCGGTGATCGGCGTGGCCGAGCGGGGTGAGCACGGCGTCGGAGCCGGTGTGTTCGATGACGTGCCCGGCGGTCGCGCCCATCGCGCGGCACGCCGCGAGGGTCGCCGCGAGCGCGCCCCCGCCGCACGTGTTGTGGTGCTGCGCCGCTTCGTCGAGGACCGCGTCGGCGTCGAGCGATTCGACGAGGTCGAGCAGGCGGCGGTCGTTGACGTCGTGGGCCCAGCGGATGCCGTCGGGGCCCAGGCCGTGCGGCGTGAATCCGTAGTTGGGGCCGTAGTGCGTGAGATCGACGCTGCAGATCATCGCCACGGGCTGCGGCCACTCGGCCAGCACGCGTCCGATCGCCGCGCCCCACTCGGCGGCGCGGTAGCCCGGCGGGATCATGCACGGCACGATGCGCAGGCCGTGGCCGAACACGTGCTGCATCAGCGGCAGCTGCACCTCGAGGCTGTGCTCGCGCGTGTGGGCCTCGTCGATCGCGTCGAACCCCGGCAGCTGCGCCAGCGCCCGGCGAAGGTCGGCGTCGACCAGCACGTCGCCCAGCGGCGTCGCCCACGCGTCCATGCAGTCCAGCGCCGGCTGCGACAGGTTCATCGTGTGCACCGAGCCGGTCATCATGAACGTGCGCGCGTCGGTGTGCCGCGACAGCGCCCGCAGCGTGCGCCCCGCCACCGCGCCCGAGCAGATCCACCCCGCGTGCGGCACGACCGCGCCGACGCACCGCGCCGGCAACGACGCCACCGCCGCCGCCTCGCTGTCACGCAGCCGCGTCAGCTGCTCGACCGCCGCGGCGCACCGCGACGGGTCGGCGTCGTAGAACCGCCCCGCCACCGCCGGATCGCGTACCCACTGGTAAACCTGCATCGCTGCGCCTCCTGCATCCATTATCGAACGCCCGCCCCGCCGTGCCAACCACGACGCTGCGGCGGGCCCGTCGACAGCCGGTATTGCCGCCGCCGCCCACCGCCGATACGGTAACCGGCCTTGACCATGGCCAACGACCGCACCACCGTTGTAAACATCATCTCGCTGTCCTACTCCGGCAGCACGTGGGTGAACCTCATGCTCGGCTCGCACCCCGAGTCGTTCAGCGTGGGCGAGATGAAGTCGATCTCCAAGATCGGCTGGGCGTCGTGCACGATCCACGGCGACGAGTGCCCCGTCTGGTCGAAGTTCGACCACGAGCACATCGACACGAAGAACCCCTTCGACCAGCTCCGCGAGATCACCGGCAAACGTGTGTTCATCGTCAACAACTCGCGTGACTTCCTGCCGTTCATGAAGCCCGACCACATCGACGCGAAGTTCGTGCACCTGATCCGCGACGGACGCGCCGTGGCCGCGAGCTTCCTCCGCAAGTACCCCGACAAGTCGATGTGGGGCACGGCGAAGCTCATCGCGCACGACCTGCGGCGCAACCTCCGCCTGATCGGTCGACAGCCCAAGGCCGACACGATGACGCTGATCTACGAGCAGGCGATGGCCGACAAGCAGGGCGCGCTGAAGCAGCTGTGCGGATTCACCGGCCTCGACTACCGCCCCGAGATGGAGGCGTTCTGGGACGTCGAGCAGCACTTCCTCGGCGGCAACCGCGGCACGCTGACGTCGATGATCCAGAAGGGCAAGGAACAGAAGGACGAGCTGCCGACGTGGATCCGCGAGAAGCGCGGCGACGAGAACCTGCCGCAGTGGAACACCGAGTTCTACAAGGACAAAGACCCCGGCAACTTCGTCGACGAACGCTGGAAGGACGAACTGACCGACAGCCAGCTCCGCGTGTTCGCGCTGCTGGCGGGTCGGCTGAACCGGCGGTTCGGGTATCCGAAGGCGTTGGATCGTTCGTAAACGCTTCGCCGAAAGCCCCGCACATGCGCATCTGCCTGTTTACGCCAACCTTTCTGCCCAACGTCGGCGGCGCCGAGGTGGTGACCGATGCGCTGGCGCGGGAGTTTGTCGCGGCCGGGCATCACGCGGTCGTGCTGGCGAAAGGCAAGCCCGCGAAGGTCGACGTGCCATACCCCGTCAAGTGGTTCCGCAAGCCGATCTCGCTGCGGGCGCGGCCGACGGCGATGGGGCCGCACATCGCGAACCTGCACGCCAAAGAGCACTTCGACGTGTGGTGCGTCAACTACGCGTACCCGACGGGCTACGGTGCGATCCGCGTCAAAGAGAAGCGCGGCGGGCCGCCGATCGTCGTCGTCAGCCACGGCGGCGACATCTACCGCGGCACGCGCAACCGCAGCATCCCCGCGATCTGGAAGCCGACCGTCTACTCGTACCACCACGCCGACGGCCTGATCGCCATCAGCCCGTACATCGAGGAGCTCGTCCGCGAGATCAACCCCGATCCGCCGCCGATGCAGCTGATCCCCAACGGCATCGACCTCGACGCGTTCCGACGTGACGTGCCGCGCCCCGCGGACTTCAGGCTCGACCGACCGTTCTGCCTGTGCCTCGGCAACCTGGGCCCGATGAAGGGCTTCGACGACGCGATCGCCGCGTACGCCGCGGCGCGCGACAGCCTCGGCGACCTGGCGATGGTGGTCGTCGGCTCCGGCGAGCTCGACGCGGACCTCAAGGCGCAGGCGAAGGCGCTGGGCGTGTCGAACGACGTGGTGTTCATGGGCCGGCGTGTGGGCGACGAGAAGCTGTGGTTCCTGCGCGAGTCGCGGTTCGGGCTGATGCCGTCGATCGAGGAGGGCCATCCGATCGTCGGGCTGGAGTTCCTGGCGGTGGGCACGCCGCTGATCTGCTCGCACAACGCGGCGTTCGACGGCATGTATATCGACGGCGACAACGCGATCCGCGTGCCGGCGCGCGACCGGGCGGCGCTGGCCGACGCGATCCGACGCATGCACGCCGCGGACCTCGACGCGATGGGCCGACGCAGCATGGCGATCGCCGAGGACTACCGCTGGTCCGCCATCGCCGCCCGCTACGTCGAGTTCTTCGGGCGTGTGATCGCCGACGCCCCGCCGCGGGCCAACCCATGACGCTGACCATCCACCACTACTACCCGCTCGGCAGCACCAACACCGGCGACGCCCTCGTCGCCCGCGCCATCGGCCAGCACCTCCGTCAACACCTCGGCGATGGCATCGACATCGTGCCGATGCCCGTCAACGACCGCCTGACCACCGGCGCGCCGATCGGCCTCCGCGGCGCCAACCTCGAGCGCACCAACGCCGAGGCCGACGTCGTGGTCGTCGGCGGGTCCAACCTGCTCGAGCCGCGGCACGACGGCGGCTGGGGCGTGTTCACCGACGTCGACTCCATCGCGCGGCTGCGCCCGCCGCTGCTGCTGATCGGCATGGGCACCGGCAGCGACTTCGCCCGCCCCGTGCGCGACTACGTCGAGCCGGCGCTGTCGCAGGTGCGGGCGCTGCACGCGCGCGCCGACGTTGCGCTGGTGCGCGATCAGTTGACCGCAGACACGCTGTCGCGCCTCGGCATCGACGCGACGTGCGTTGGCTGCCCCGTGATGTTCATGACGGACCGGCCGGTGACGGCGGCAGCGGCGGCGGGCGACGGGCCGGTGCTCGTGTCAATGCCGCCGTCGCGGCTGATGCGGACGTGGCGCGGGCGGCGGTTCATGCGTGCGGCGATGACCTACGTCGACTGGCTGCGCCGGCGCGACGACGTGGAGGTAATCGTCACGCTGCACGACACGCGCGACCGCGAGCCCGCCGCGGAACTCGTGCCGCGCGGCGTAGCGACGTTTGACGCCAACGACCTCGACGCGCTGATCGCGCGGTTCGACGACTGCCGGGCCGTTATCGGCTTCCGCCTGCACGCCGCGTTGCTCGGCCTGGCGCTCGGCAAGCCCGTGCTGCCCGTCGCCCTCGACTGGCGCGGCCGGGCGTTCGTCGCCACCGCTGGCCTCGGCGACCTGTCCGTCGACGCGCAGCAGCCCGCGCTGCCGGCCCGACTCCGCGATCTCACCGCCCGCCTGCTCGCCGACGCCTCCGCCGCGCCGACACGCATGACCGACGCCAAGCAGCGACTCGCCGGGCGATACCACGCCGCCCTGGCCGACGCCGCCGCACGCCTCGAGCCGCTGCGGACGCGCTGAGAACGGCCCTCTCACCGCCCCGCCGATCCACGGGACCGAACCATGCCGCGGCACACGCAATGGCGGTATCATCACAGGCGCACACCGTGTGCAGGACGCATCGCTCGGCGGATTTGAAAGGACCTTCGGATGAAGTCACGCTTAGGGTTTGCCACGCTGGCGCTGGCGGGATTGACACTTTCACTCGGCGCCCTGCCTGGCTGCCATGGCGGCGTCATTGATGGAGCCAAACCGGTCGCTCAGTTCGAGTCCGCTGATGCCGTCGTGCACGCCGGGGAATACCTCGGCAAGAAGATCACGGTGCGCGGGGTCGTGACGTCGATCATCCCGCCCCGCCGAAAGGATTCGACCGAATGCGTCGTCGAGCTGGACGGCTGCGTTTTCGCCGTCTTCGACGACTACCAAACCGCGAAGAAGGCTTGCAAGGTCGGCGAGACGGTCTATATCGACGGCGTCGTCGACGAGGCCGACGGGGCCGAGATCGATCTCAAGTCCGTCGTCGCTCGCGACCCGAAGGCGCCGTTCACGCCCACCAGGTAGGACCGCGACAAAAAACGCGTCGCCGGAGGTTTGCCGGCGCCGGGCAGGCAACAATGTGGGCGACGCACGCGGCGTCGGAGTCCCGTTGAAGCCCAGCCGGAGTGACAAGCAATGACAATCTCGCGCGGTGTGATGTGGGTGATGGCGATCGGCCTGTTGGCCTACGGCGTGTCGAGCGCCGCGGAGCCGAAGTTCGCCGACGGCGTGTCGGTGCAGCGGTTCGTCGAGGTCGACACGTCGGTCAAACCGTCGCACCCACAGCCGAAGCTGCCCGACGGCATGCAGGCGCACGAGGACGTGGTGTACTGCACGGTCGGCGACCGGGCGTTGAAGCTGGACCTGTACGTGCCGAAAGGCGACGGGCCGTTGCCGGGCGTGGTGCTGGTGCACGGCGGCGGGTGGATCGGCGGCAACAAGGAATCGTTCCGCCCGATGGCGCAGCGGATCGCGGCGGCGGGGTTCGTCACGGCGACGATCGAGTACCGGCTGGCGACCGAGGCGCAGTTCCCCGCGGCGGTGGAGGACTGCAAGGCGGCGGTACGCTGGATGCGGGCGCACGCCGAGGCGTATCACGTCGATCGCGACCGGATCGGCGCGGTGGGCGGATCGGCGGGCGGACACCTCGTCGCGATGCTCGCGACGACCGGCAAGTCGCGTCTGTTCGAGGGCAGCGGCGGCAACGCGGACCAACGCAGCGACCTGCAGGCCACGGCGATGATGGGCGCGGGCGTCGATCAGGTGACGCGCGCCAAGGAAACGAAAAACCCCATCAAGAGCCAGCTGCTGTTCTTCGGCGGCAAGCTCGACGAAAAGGCCGACGTGTACGCCGCGGCGTCGCCCATCACGCACATCTCGAAGGACACCCCGCCGCTGCTGTTCATCGAGGGCGAGTTCGACTCGCCGGGCCAGCGTTACATCGAGATGCGCCGCCAGCTCGACGCGCTGGGCGTGCCGAACCAGCTGATCGTGATCCAGGGCGCGAAGCACGGCGTGTGGAACAGCAACCCGTGGTTCGAGCCGTTCACGGACAACATCATCGGCTTCCTGAAGCAGACGCTGGTCGAACGTCACGACAAGTGACCGCGCTGGAGCGACCGCCGCGCCGCCGCGTCTGTATAATCCGCCCATGCCCGATGGCGTCGCGGAGTACATCCTGCCGGTGATCTGGGGCCTGTGGTTTCTGCAGGCGGGGTGGTGCGCGTACAACGTCGGCAGCTACCTGATCCGCACGCGTCGGTGGGTCGAGTTCCACGACGCCCGCATCAACAAGAAAGGCGTGTGGATGCCGCCGGCGGTGGTGATCGTGCCGATCAAGGGCGCCGACGAACACTTCGCCGAGCACGTCGGCGCGGTGCAGAAGCAGGACTACCCCGATTACCGCGTGATCTTCGTCGTCGAGTCGGAGTCGGACCCGGCCTACGCGGGGCTCGCCGCGTTGCCCAGGCCGCAGGACGCCGACACGCCGCCGACGTGGGGTTGCCGACGCGTCGACGTGGTCGTCGCAGGCCTCGCCGAAAGCGGTGGCCAGAAGGTGCACAACCAGCTGGCGGCGATCGACGCCGTCGAGGAGCACGACGAGGCGGTGGTGTTCGTCGACGCCGACGCCGTGCCGCACGCGTACTGGCTGTACTACATGGTCGACATCCTCCGCCGCGGTGAGCCGGTCGCGGCGGGCACCGGCTACCGCTGGTTCATTCCCGCCGCGGGCGAGACGCCGACGTTCGCGACATGCGTCGTAGCGACGATCAACGCGTCGATCGCAACGCTGATGGGCCCGTGGTGGCGCACCCGCGCGTGGGGTGGGTCGATGTCGATCACGCGGCAGATGATCGACGACGTCGACCTGCGCGGGCACTGGCGCGGCGCGCTGAGCGACGACTATCAGCTGTCCAACGCCGTGCGCGAGTCCGGCGGCGTCGTGCAGCTCGTGCCCGAGTGCGTCGTCGAGTCGCCCGCGTCGTTCACGTGGGCGAGCCTGTGGGAGTTCGGCCGGAGACAGATGCGCATCACGCGCCTCTACGAGCCGATCGGGTGGTGGTCCGGCCTGGCCGCGACGTCGTTCTGGCTGGCGGCGATGGTCTCGGCGATCGTCGCGGTGGCGATGCAGCTGCCCCACTGGCGTTGCGCGGCGTGGGCGCTGGGCGTGATCTACCTGTTCGATATCGTCCGCGGCCTGCTGCGGCGGCGGGTCGCACGTGAGGTGCTCGGCGACGAGGCCGTGGCGCGGTCGGGCCGCGTGTGGTGGGTCGACTGCCTGCTGACGCCGCTGGTGATGACGGTGCACCTGTCGCTGTATCTGGGCTCGGCGCTGAGCCGCCGCGTGACCTGGGCGGGGATCACGTACGACATCCGCGGGCGGACGGACGTGGTGATCGTTGAGCGTGGCCGGTAGGCGAATAGGCCCCGGACATTGCGATTTCCCGCGATCTGCTATGATATGTGGCTCGAAACCCCGATGAGACCCACGCATGCTCGATCATCTCACTGAGAAGTTCAACAACGCCCTCCGCAGCCTGTCCGGACGCGGCAAGATCAGCGAGGACAACGTCCGCGAGGCGATGGCGGAGGTCCGCAACGCCCTGCTCGAGGCCGACGTTCACTACGACGTCGCCAAGACGTTCTGCGACGACGTCGTCAAGCGAGCCGAGGGCACCGACGTCATCCAGTCGCTGCGCCCCGGCGAGCAGATGATCAAGATCGTGCACGACGAGCTCGTCGGCCTGATGGGTCCCGTCGACACGCACATCATGTACGTCCAGCCCGGCCCCACCGTCATCATGATGTGCGGTCTGCAGGGCTCGGGGAAGACCACCACCTGCGGCAAGCTCGCGGCGTACCTCAAGAAGAAGGGCAAGAGCGTCATGCTCGCCGCGGCCGACCTCCAGCGCCCCGCCGCCGTCGAGCAGCTGCGCACGCTGGCGACGCAGGTGCAGGACGACGTGACGGGCCCCGGCGCGGTGAAGTTCTACGGCGAGCCCGACAAGTGCGCCGAGTACGGCAAGGCCGTCGGCGTCGCGGTGAAGGTCTGCCGCAACGCGCTGAAGGAAGCCAGGAAGCAGCACGTCGACGTGCTGATCCTCGACACCGCAGGTCGTCTGCACATCAACGACGACCTGATGGGCGAGCTGCGGCAGGTCGACAAGGCCGTGCAGCCGCACCAGATCTACCTCGTGATCGACGCGATGACCGGTCAGGACGCGGTGAACAGCGCCAAGGCGTTCAACGAGCAGCTCGAGCTGGACGGCGTGGTGCTCTCGAAGACCGACTCCGACACGCGCGGCGGCGCGGCGCTGACCGTCAAATCCGTCACCGGCAAGCCGATCAAGTTCGTCGGTACGGGCGAGAAGATCGACGCCCTCGAGGAGTTCCACCCCGAGCGCATGGCCGGGCGCATCCTCGGCATGGGCGACGTGGTCAGCCTCGTCGAGAAGGCGCAGGAGCAGGTCTCGCAGGAGGAAGCCGAGGCGCTGCAGGAGAAGATGGCCAAGGGCAAGCTGACGATGGACGACTTCCTCGATCAGCTGCGCAGCGTCCGCAAGATGGGTTCGATGAAGACGCTGCTGGGCATGCTGCCGGGCATGGGGCAGCAGATCAAGAACATGGACATCGACGACGAGCAGCTGAATCAGACCGAGGCGATCATCCAGTCGATGTCAAAGGAAGAACGCAACAACCCCGACCTGCTCAACCAGTCACGCCGACGCCGAGTCGCCAAGGGCTCAGGCACGCGGACCGACGAGGTCTCGCAGCTGACCAAGGGCTTCGACATGATGTCGGCGATGACCAAGCAGATGGCCGGGATGTCGAAGCTGCAGCAGCTGCGCTCGCTGTCGGGCCTCGGCCAGCAGGACCTCGCGTCGTTCGGCACCAGCGGCGGTCCGCGGCTCAAGACCAAGGAACGCTCGGCCCGGAAGAGGAAAGACCGCAAGAAGAAGAGCCGCGGTGGCAAGAGCCGGCGTCGGTAGCGCGGCGGGATCATCCGCGTTCGACTGGGCATTGCAAATTGCATATTGAGCATTGCAAATTGCAAATTCCGAACAAAAACGCCACAGACTCGGCTAAACTTTGGACCTGCCCATGGAGCTGGGCGGCACCAATTTGCAGCGGGTGATCGAAACTCGACACCGCGCATACCGATTCACTGAGCTTAGGGAACAGGAAAATGACCAAGATGCATGACGTGTTTCTCACCCAGAAAGAGCGTATCCCCGTCGCGGTGTTCGACAGCTCGAAAGAGGTCAACGCCGCGGTCGCCTCGGAGATCGCCAAGCTGATCCGCGAGCGCGCCGCCGCCGGCAAGAAGGCCGTGCTCGGCCTGGCCACCGGCTCGACGCCCACCGGCGTCTACGCCGAGCTCGTCCGCATGCACCAGGACGAGGGCCTGTCCTTCGCGAACGTCGTGACGTTCAACCTCGACGAGTACTACCCGATGCAGCCTCACGAGCTGCAGTCGTACCGCCGGTTCATGAACGAGCACCTGTTCGATCACGTCGACATCGACCCGGCCAACGTGCACATCCCCGACGGCACCGTCGACATCGAGCGCGTCTACGATCACTGCGCCGACTACGAGCGTGCGATCGACGAGGCGGGCGGCGTCGACATCCAACTGCTCGGCATCGGCCGCACCGGCCACATCGGGTTCAACGAGCCCGGCTCGCCGAAGACCTCGGTCACGCGCCTGATCACGCTGGACCGCACGACGCGCCTCGACGCCGCGGGCGACTTCTTCGGCGAGGAGAACGTGCCGCGTCGCGCGATCACGATGGGTGTCGCAACGATCCTCAAGGCGCGGCGGCTGGTCATGATGGCGTTCGGCGAGGGCAAGGCGAAGGTCGTCGCCCAGGCCGTCGAAGGGCCGATGGTCGAGTCGGTCTCCGCGTCGTTCCTGCAGGACCACCCCAACGCGCAGGTCATGCTCGACAGCGCGGCCTCCGCGGCGCTGACACGCAGCATGACGCCGTGGGTGCTCGGCCCAGTCCCGTGGGACAAGCAGCGCATCAAGCAGGCGGTCATCTGGCTCGCCCGCAAGGTCGACAAGCCGATCCTCAAGCTCACCGAAGAGGACTACAACGAGAACTTCCTCCAGGACCTGCTCGCCGAGCACGGCCCGGCGTACGACATCAACATCCGCATCTTCCGCGAGATGCAGAACACGATCACCGGCTGGCCCGGCGGCAAGCCCGACGCCCGCAAGCGCCCCGGCGACATCTCCCGGCCGAACGATCACATCTTCCCCAAGCGTGTGATCTGCTTCAGCCCGCACCCCGACGACGACGTGATCTCGATGGGCGGCACGCTGATCCGCCTGGCCGACCAGGGTCACGACGTGCACATCGCGTACCAGGTGTCCGGCAACCTCGCGGTGTTCGACGAGGACGCGATCCGCTTCGCCGACTTCGCACGCGACTTCAACCGCATGTTCGGCATCGACGACTCAAAGACCGCTGACATCGAGCAGCACATCGAGGCGGTCCTCAAGGGCAAGCAGCCCGGCCAGGTCGACTCGCCGCAGGTCCAGCAGCTCAAGGGCCTGATCCGTCGCGGCGAGGCGAAGGCGGGCGCGAAGGCCGCGGGCGTGCCCGAAGACCACTGCCACTTCCTCGACCTGCCGTTCTACGAGACGGGCACGGTGCGCAAGGCCGAGCTGTCCGACGCCGACACGCAGATCATCGTGAAGCTGCTGCGTGAGGTGAAGCCGCATCAGATCTACGCCGCGGGCGACCTGTCCGATCCGCACGGCACGCACCGCGTGTGCCTCGCCGCGATCATGCGAGCGATCGACGAGGTCAAAGCCGAGGACTGGTTCAAGGGCTGCGAGGTCTGGCTGTATCGCGGAGCGTGGCAGGAATGGGAGCCGGAGAAGATCGAGATGGCCGTGCCGCTGTCGCCGTCGGAGCTGATGCGGAAGCGCAACGCGATCTTCAAGCACGAGTCGCAGAAGGACAAGGCGATGTTCCCCGGCTCGGACAAGCGCGAATTCTGGCAGCGTGCCGAGGACCGCAACCGCGGCACGGCGCAGGTCTACGACAAGCTCGGCCTCGCGGAGTACGAAGCGATCGAGGGCTTCGTGCAGTGGGACGGCGAGTCGATGTTCACGTGATCCGCGCGCGACCCGCGGGTGCGACCCGCTTAAGCGGGTCGCACCAGATCGTGCACAATTGCGCGTCGCGGTTGCGTCCCTTTAGGGAGAGACCACCATGCGATATCACACACCCATCGTCCTTGCGCTGCTGCTGACCCTCACCACCGCCGCCCGCGCGTCGGACTACGCGGTGGTCGTCTCGCAGGCGACGCACGACGACGCGGCGTGGAAGGCCGTCGTCGACGCGCTCGTCGCGAAGCACGCCGGGGCGACCGTCATCACGTACGACAAGCACGTCGATGAATCCTTGGCCGCGCTCGCGAAGCAGCATCCGCGTTACACGTGCTTCGTCGCCACGTCCGCGGAGGCCGGTCGGCAGTTTGTCGCCGACGTGCACCGCCTGACACGCAAGCTCGATGACGATCCGTACGCCGACACGCTGTGGGGCATCCTCACGGGTTACGACGCGGCCAACGCGCAGCGGATCGCGAAGCATAACACGCCGCTGGTCATCCGCAAGGTCGCGTCGGGCACGGAGGTGGCGCTGGGTATGTGCAGCCAGGGCGTGTGGTACGACGAGCTGGTGAAGAACAAGTCCGTGCGTAAGACACCGGGCGGCGAGGCCGAACAGGTCGAGGGGCCTGCGGACACGACGAAGGCCTTGGCCGACACGCTGAGCGACTACGCGGCGGACCTGTTCGTGACGTCCGGCCACGCGACGGAGCGCGACTGGCAGATCGGCTACCGCTACCGCAACGGCCAGTTCCGCTCGCAGGCGGGCAAGATGTTCGGCGTGCCCACCAACGGCGATCGCTTCGAAATCCACTCCGACAACCCGAAGGTCTACCTGCCGATCGGCAACTGCCTGATGGGCCACATCGACGGCCCCGACGCGATGGCGCTGGCGTGGATGAACAGCCTCGGCGTCGACCAGATGATCGGCTACACCGTCACGACGTGGTATGGCTACTCGGGCTGGGGCGTGCTGGACTACTTCGTCGAGCAGCCCGGCCGGTACACGCTCGCCGAGGCGTTCATGGTGAATCAATACGCGTTGATCCACCGGCTCGACACGTGCTTCGACGGCGTCACCGACGCGACGTTCACGCCGGGCGGCAGCGACATTCCCGCCGCGGCGCCCAACGCGAACGGCAAGGCGCTGGGCCTGTCGGCGAACGATTCGCGCGGCCTGCTGTGGGACCGCGACACCGTGGCGTTCTACGGCGACCCGGCGTGGCCGGCGAAGATGGACGCGAAGACCTGTGCGTACGGCCAGTCGCTGACCGTCGACGGCGACACCTACACGCTGACGATCACGCCGAACCGCGGCGCCGACTCGTTCAAGCCCGTCAACACCAACGGCGCCCAGCGCGGCTGGCGACCCATCGTCGCCCTGCTGCCCCACCGCGTCACCGACGTGCACATCACCGACGGCGCGGACCTCAAGCCGGTCGTCACCGACGACTTCATCCTCGTGCCCAACCCACGCGAGTGTGACACGCAGCGCGCGTACCGCGTGGTGTTTACGGCGAAGCGGATCAAATGACAATGAGCATGCGCGGTGCGACTCGCTTAAGCGAGTCGCACCAATCAGTGATCAGTTCTCGATGCGGTACAGGTGTGTCTTCGTCCGCAGGAACAGCGCCTTGCCGGCGACGGCGGGTGACGCCATCAGGCCCTCGTCGAGCTTGTTCTCCGCGACCTTGTTGAAGTCGCGGCCGGGCTTCACGACGGTCGCCTCGCCCTCCTCGCTGAAGAAGTAAAGCAGGCCGCCGGCGTAGAGCACCGACGCGGAGTACTCCTTGCCGCCGAGGCGCGTCTTCCACACCTCGTCGCCGGTCTTCGCGTCGAGGCACGTGGCGATGCCGCCCTGGTCGCTGACCATGTACATCAGGCCGTCGACGATCACCGCCGAGGGTTTCTTGGCGTTGCCGCTGTTGGACTTGATCGACCACGCGACGTGGGTGTCGGTCACGTTGCCCGAGCCGGTCGGCTTGACGGCGACGATGCCCGCCTTGCCCCAGCCGGTCTTGACGATCACCAGACCGTCGTAGAACAGCGGGTTCGACGAGGGCGAGTGCTCATTGTACATCGCGTACCAGATCGGCTTGCCCGTCATCGGGTCGAGCGCGTGCACGGCCTTCGCGGCGGGGCTGATGAGCTGATCCTTACCGTCGACCGTGATGATCAGCGGCGTGGCGAAGCCCTTGCGGAAGTCGCCGTCGGCCTTCGGCATGCCGGTCTTCGGGTCGATGTCCGCGTAGTCGTGTGTGCGGTCCTGCCGCCAGACGGTCTTGCCGGTGTTCTTGTCGAGTGCGATCGCGTACTGGTAGTCCGAGCCGTCCATCGTGAGGATCAGCAGGTTCTTGTAGAGCACGGGCGACGAGCCGGGCGCGCGGAAGTGGTTGCACTTCAGGTCGTCCCGCGTCCACAGCACCTTCATCGTCTTCGTGTCGATGCACGCCGTGCCGGGCGAGCCCCAGTTGAGGTACACGCGGCCCTCCTCGATGACCGGGCTCGGCGACGCGTAGCTGTTCTTGGCGATGCAGAACTGCGGCTCGGCGATGTTGAACAGCACCTCGTCATAGACGATCTTGCCGGAGTCACGATCGACGCACACGCCGCTGAGCACCTTGCCGTCCGCCGTCGCCGTCGTCATCCATATCTGATCGCCCCAGATGACCGGGCTCGACCACGCCTTGCCGTGGATCTCCGTCTTCCACTTCACGTTCTTCGTCTCCGACCACTCGGTCGGCAATCCCTCGACGTCGGCGTGCCCGTTGAAATGGGGGCCGCGGTAGCTCGGCCAGTTGTCCACGCCGGCGCTCGCCGACGCCATCGTCACGCCCATCGCGAAGGCCACGGTCAGTCCCACGATCCCATTGCGCATCGTCACACTCCAGGTTGAGTAAGTCCGGCGAAGCCGCTCACTGCTTCGGCGGGATCAGTTCCATGCACACCAGCCGGTCGGCGCCCTTCACGTACAGCAGGCCGTGCGACACGATCGGCGCCGCCCACGCGGGGTACTTGATCAGCTCCTTGCCGTTGGCGTCCTTCAGCGTCACGGCGGCGACCGCGTCGGGCTGCGCCGGGTTCACACGCACGAGCATGAGTCCGCCGAACTCGCTGAGGATGATCAGGTGGCCGTCGATCATCAGCTGCGTGCAGCGTCCGAGCTTCGGCACCGACCACATCACCTTGCCCGTCTTCCAGTCGAGGCAGCGGTATTCCGCCTCGCCGCTGTGGTAGCCGCTCGACCCGTACACATAGCCGTCCTGATAGATCGGCGTGTTGAAGTGGGCCATCATCGACTTCTCGCGGCCGCGTTTGTCCTTGTCGCTCCACACCGTCTCACAGGCACCGGGCTGGACGCGCACCTTCACCGCGCCCAGCTCGTAACATTCGCTCAGCAGTATCTCAGAGCCGACCACGACCGGATTGGACGCGTTGACGGACTCCAATTTGCGGGCCCGGTACGGGAATTGAAAGTCGACCTTGCCGTTCGCCGGGTCGAATCCGATCAGCCCGCTGCGGGCGAAGACGAAGCACCACCGCCGCCCGTCGATCGTCGCTAGCACGGGGCTCGAGTAGCTGGCCAGGTCCTCGCCGGTCTTGTAGACGACCTCGCCGGTGAGCTTGTTGAGGGCGACGATGTCGCTGCCGTTGTTCTTGATGTTGCCCTGGGCGGCGTAGACGTCGGTCGCGGCTTCGTCGTTCGGGCTGCCGCCGACCTGCATGATCAACAGGTCGCCCTCGATGATCGGCGTCGATCCGACGCCGAAGAAGTTCTTCACGACGTGGAACTTCGCCAGCGTGTCCATCTTCCACTTCACCTTGCCGGTCACGACGTCGAGGCAGTGCAGCATGCCCTCGCCGCCGATGACGTACACGCGGTCGTCCTCGACGAGCGGGCTGCAGCGCGGCCCACCGGAGTAGCCCAGCATGTCCTCGAAGTCCGTGGGATATTTGAACTCCCACAGATCCTCGCCGGTCTCGGCGTTCATGCAGGTCAGGCGGTTCTCGTCCTTGACGCGGTCGAACAGGAACAGTCGCCCGCGGCTGATGGTCGGCGAGGCGTAGCCCTCGCCGATGGCCCGCTGCCAGCGGATGGGCGGGCCGAGATCGCCCCACTTGGTGTTGATGCCCTTCTCGGCGGACTTGGCGTCGACGGTCGGGCCGAGGTATCGGGGCCAGTCGCTGCCGTCGGTGCGGGTCCGCAGGTCGGGCACGGCGGAGGCGTCCACGGCGGCGGGCTCGGCCGGTGGATCGGCGGCGCGGAGCGTGACAGGTGAGATGAGCAATGCCGCCGCTATAATGACTGCCGTTAACCGCATGGGCGCTCCGATCAATATCGTTCCGGAAATGGGTCGCCTCATATTACCGCGCCAAATCCGCCGAACCACGCCGGCGGCGCGAACGAAGGAAACGACATGCCCTACCGACTTGCTACCGTCGCCCGTCTGACGATGTTCGCGCTGGCCCTGGCCGCCGCGACCATCGCCGGTCAAGCCGCCCACGCCCAGGAGTGGACACGTTTCCGCGGGCCCAACGGCGCCGGCGTGTCAGACTGCAAGACGATCCCCACGAAGTGGGCCGCGTCGGACTACCGCTGGCGTGTCGACCTGCCCGGCGAGGGCCACGGCGCGCCCGTGCTGTGGGGCGACAAGCTGTTCGTGCTCTCCGCCGACGAAGCCACCGCCACGCGGTTCGTCATTAGCCTCGACGCCCGCGACGGCGGCACGCGGTGGGTCAAGCAGTACGCCTCGTCGAAGTACGCCCACCACAAGTTCAACCGCTTCGGCTCGACCACGCCCGCCGTGGACGACGAGCGCGTCTACGTCTACTGGACCACGCCCGAAAAGATCACGCTCATGGCCCTCGACCACGGCGGCAACGAAGTCTGGAAGCGCGAGGACCTCGGCCCCTTCGACAGCCAGCACGGTAACGGCACCAGCCCCATCGTCTACAAGGACCTGCTGATCCTCACCAACGATCAGATCGGCCCCAGCAGCATCATCGCCGTCGACAAGCGCACCGGCAAGACGAAGTGGATCGTCGACCGCGGCACCGGCGAGAGCGGCGCCACCGCGTACTCCGTGCCGAGCATCCGCAACGTCAACGGTCGCGACGAACTGATCTGCAACGCACGCCTCAACGGCATCACGTCGATCGACCCCGAGACAGGCAAGGTCAACTGGCAGGTCCGCGAGGCGGGCGGCACACCGCTGTTCAAGCTGCGCAGCGTCAGCTCGTCGGTGACCGTTGGCGACCTGGTCATCGGCACGTGCGGCTCGGGCGGCGGCGGCAACTACCTCGTCGCCATCCGCCCGCCCAGCGAGCCGTCCAGCAAGGCCGACCTCGTCTACAAGATCGACAAGAGCGCGCCCTACGTGCCGACGCCGCTGCACGTCGACGGCCTGCTGTTCCTCGTGTGGGACGGCGGGGTCGCCACGTGCCTCGACGCGAAGACCGGCGACGTGAAGTGGCGTGAACGCCTCGGCGGCGACTTCTTCGGCTCGCCCGTCTGCGTCAACGGCTACATCTACGTCATCAACCGCAACGGTGACGTCGTCGTTTTCAAGGCCGGCGACAAGTACGAGCCGGTCTCCGTCAACCCGCTCGGCGAGCTGAGCTATTCGACCCCCGCCGTCGCCAACGGCCGCATGTACCTCCGCTCGCTCGGCCACCTGACCTGCATCGGCGCCGAGTAGCCGCTCGCGCTTCAGCACGCCGGCCCCCGGGGCTTGAATTCCCCACGCCGCCCGATACAATGCCGCGTCCGACGGTTGGCCCAAAGACCGCTTGCCCCCTTCGTCTAGTGGCCCAGGACTCTGGATTCTCAGTCCAGCTACAGGGGTTCGAATCCCCTAGGGGGTATTAGGCTCTGCTCACGCAGAGCTTTTTTATTGCGCCAACCTGCTGATTCCCCGCAACTTAGACCCTCCAGCTCTGCCATCATCTACCAACCCCACTCGTCACCAACCCCGCACGGGGTTGGTAAACGGGGTTGGTGACAGGTTACGGTGACGCTTACATACTCAGGAAATCTGCTGCTATGGAAGGGAAGTGAGGCTCCATTTTCCCTTGTCGCAAGCGGGGCAACTTTGCAGTTCTCGGAAGGATCCAATTCAGCGTCATTCCTTGTGGAGGCAATCCACCATAGCAATGCCCCACGCGACGATTCAATCGTCGCGGAATACAAATCAGGCAGTCACTCCTGCAAAGACGAAGTCAAGGTTACCGCAGTACAAGTGGACATTCTATCATGCGGTCAAGTTGTCTCAGATACTACCCAGAACACATGCGTTGGTGTTCGCGCCGACTTAGAGATTCAGGTCAAGCCGACACAGACAACCGGCGCGCGGATGTGGGCCGTGGAAGGCATGATTGTTGACGATTACAAGACAGATAAGAACAAGGGCGAAGTGGTAGCGGTAAGACCTATAAGGTATCGCCAGCCAAAACTGGAATTCTACTGGGTAGAAGGTGGAATGAACCGAGTAACGATTACCTTGAATATATCCGATACCATGAGTTGCAGTGCTGAGGCTACGTTCAACGTATTGGAGCCAAATATCATGCTCATGGCGACAGCCCCCGGTGCTGTCACAGACGATGTTACAAGGTATCGAGACATAGAAGGAAACCTTTTTCGCGACCGCACGAAGTTGCCGAATGGAAGGTTCTTGCACATCGGTGATGGCTTCGCGTTCGATGCCGAGGGGAATCCCATTGGAACACCTGGTGTTCTCTTCAATATTCAGACATTTGAACCTCCCGCTGATTGCGATGGCGAACTCGTTTGGTTTCAGATTGTTGAATCGTCAACACGAGCATTCCGAAAGAACAACCCTAGCTTAAGTGAAGTAAGAACCGCCTCAGGTCATGACAGATCTTTCCCCTTCTCAAACACCAATTCAACAAAGAGAATTGCCATTGACTCTCCGGGCGATGTACTCGCGTCTAAGCGCGAATTGACCGCAAATGGCCTCAACGCTCGCTCTACAATAGGCGTGGCAATCAACGATAGCTTCACGATGTATATTGGATTCAAGCCTAAGCAGCACCTGTGCGACGGACGAATTTCAAAGAGTATCATTGTTCCAATTAAGAAGGTAGAGTGGAAGTGGTGTGGTCGCGCTACACGAAATGGCGGCGACCCAAATAATTGGACCGTCTCTGGAACGAGCGAGATGGGTTCAGTTCAAGATGTGGGAGGCATGCTTCCCACATGGACGAAGAATGTTGAGAATGCCACTACAACCCGCAAACCCAACCTTGGGGAGTTCCAAGAATGCCCAGACGAACCTCTCTGACTGTAGTCCTAATAGTCGCGACCTTTCCCGCTTTGTCTGTGATGCATGCAGTTGCTGGAAATGCGACTGGGTGCGCTGATGACAGCAATCAGCCAAAGGAGGACATCATCTGGGGGCAACGAAATGGCGCGTTTCAACTCGGCCTGTTATGCAAGAAGGAAACCTCAGGAGATGGTCCGATTGTCGTTCAATTAACGCTCAAGAACGTCTCCGATACATCTGCAAAGTACCAAAACAACGGCGACGACAAGGTTTTCGCTGATGTCAGTTTCGACATCAAGTACTTCGAGAACGTTGATGCTGAACTGACAAACTACGGCGCTTGGCTTGAGGAACGAGTCTCAGGATTGGTATCCGTCGTACCCGATGTAACTCTGAAGCCCGGAGAAACCGTAACGCGCACGATTTGCCTTAGTCGGATTTTCGATATGACCTTGGCCGCAGAGTACAAGGTGAAGCTTGGTATTTATGTAGAGTCGCAGGAGAAGGGAAAGTCCGCCGTTGCAGAATGCTCTACAACCATCAAGGTGAAGTAGCATTTCAGACAAAATGGCTCATTTTCACCAACCCCGCTACCAACCCCGCACCAACCCCGTTTGACCCGAATTCGACCCTCAACGGGGTTGGTAAATCGACGTAACTCTTTGATTCCCCGTCTTCCGACCCCCCTAGGGGGTATTGAAGCCTCGCACACGCGAGGCTTTTTTAATGCGCCAACGGCCGCGCCGCCACAATATTCCGCCCCGCCGTGCGTCTGACCTCTAAGCAACCTCGACACGCACATCCATGTAGGGCACAGCATGAAGAGCACCACACTGATCGGCCTGTTGGCGTTGACGCTGCTCGCGCACGCGGGGCTCGTCCGCGCGGCGGAGATGCAGACGAAGAAGGACATCCACTACACCGACGCAAACGTCGAAACGCAGGCGCTCGACGTGTACGCGCCGACGGAGGGCAGTGGACACCCGGTCGTCGTGTGGATCCACGGCGGCGGGTGGCGGGCCGGGGACAAACATGGCGTGCAGATCAAACCCCAGGCGTTCGTCGACAAGGGCTTAGTCTTCGTGTCGATCAACTACCGCTTCGTGCCGAGGGTCACGGTCAAGGAGATGACCGGCGACGTCGCGAAGGCGATCCGCTACGTGCGCGATCACGTCGAGAAGGTGGGCGGCGACTCCACGAAGCTATTCGTCGCGGGACACTCGGCGGGCGCGCACCTCGCCGCGCTGGTCTGCACGGACGGCCGCTACCTCGAGGCCGAGGGTATGTCGCTGAAGGACATCAGCGGCTGCTTCCCCGTGGACACCGCGGCGTACGACGTGCCGGCGCAGCTCGCGAGCATCGGTCCGCTGCGGAGCGGCACCTATACAGGCGCGTTCACGAAAGACGAGGCGACGCAGCGCGATCTGTCGCCAATCACGCACGTCGCGAAGGACCGGCACATCCCGCCGTTCCTGCTGCTGCACGTGGCGGACCGCCAGGACTCCGGCGAGCGGTCCAACAAGTTCGCCGAGGCGCTGCACGCGACGGGAATCGAGGCGACCGTCGTCCCCGCCGAGGGCACGAACCACGGCACGATCAACGCCAACCTCGGCAAGCCCGGCGACAAGCCAACCGAGGCGGTTTTCGCGTTCATCGAAAAGCACTCGAAGCTTGCGTCGACGCCGTGACACAACTCCCCGCCGCTCACTTCTTGCCGTGCTTCTCGCGCCACCACGCGTCGAGCGTGGCGACCCACGCGTCGGCCATGAGTTGATGCCCGCGGTACGTGGGGTGCACGCCGTCCCAGATCCAGTAGTCCGCCGGAGCACGCGAGCAGGCGTCATCAAACACCTGCTGGTAGTGCACCACCGGCGCGTGGTACTTCGCGGCGAGTTTCTCGACCACCGCCCGGAACTGCTCGAGTTTCTCGCGGCGTGTGTCCCACTGGCCTTTCACCTTGCCGACGGGCAGGCCGAACGGCTCGCCGAGGATCAGCTGCACGTTCGGCAGCGCGGCGACCGTGTCGGCCAGCAGCTTGTCGTACTGTTTCTCGTAATCCTCAACGCTCACGCCGCGGCCGATGTCGTTGACGCCGATCAGGATGCTGAGGACGTCGGGCTTGTACTTGAGCGTGTCGGCGTCCCAGCGTGCCTGCAGGTTGGCGACGGTGTTGCCGCTCACGCCACGGTTCATGAAGTCGAGTTCGCGGTCGGGATACATCGCGCCGTATTTCGCGGAGATGATGAAGCAGTAGCCGTGCCCGAGGATGTGGTTCGGATCGGCGCTGCGGCCGCGGTTGCCGTCGGTGATCGAATCGCCCTGAAAGAGGATCACATTGCCCTTGGCGAACGCGGGCATGTCGGATTGACTGGCCGTTTCGTCGGCGTGCACCGCCAGGGCGAGGCCGACGATGAAGCTGAATACGATGGTCGGGGCAATGCGCATGAAGCGACTCCTGCAACGGGGATCCGGTGGCGTTGATTCACAAACAGATAGCCGCCCAGAGCGTAGGTGACACGCGGGGCGATGTCATACATGCAGGACCGGATCGTGCCGAGCGCCGCGCCACGCCAGCGTGTGCGCGATCACGCCGAGGGCGGCGCCGGTGGGGATATCGACGAACCAGTGTTGCTTGGTGGCGAGCGTGGAGTACGTGATCGCCGCGCCCCACGCCCACAGCGCGATCAGCGTCCGCGTGCGGGTCGACGCGGTAAAGCCGACGCGCGTGACGCGCCCGGCGAGCAGCAGCGCGTAGACGATCAGCGCGATGTGCAGCGACGGCAGGCAGTTCAGCGGGCGGTCCAGCCAGAGCAGCACGCGGTAGAGCCACACGTCGGTTGACGCGGCGTCGTGCGGGCGCGGGGCGGTGATCGGCATCACGACGAAGACGAAGCACGCCACGCACGCCATCGCCGCGAACCCGCAGGCGAATCGGGTCAGGTCGTTCCGACGGGTCAGCAGCAGCGGCGGCAGCGGCAGCATGATGTACATCGAGCCGTAGACCCACACCCACACCGCCGGGGCGAAGGGCACGACGCGGTCGATCCATGTCGACCACGCGCGGCGTGGCGCGACCAGTGACACGTGCTGCGCGCCGAAATAGCCCACGTTGAGCACGAGGAGCAGCACGAGGGTCACGATGACTTTGTAGCCGGCCTCCGCACGCACACGGGCCGCGATCGACGGGACGTCAACGTCGGCGTGAGCGTCGGCGTGATCGGCGCCGGTTGTGTGAAGAGGCGTGTCGGACATGCGGCTCGGTCGCGGCGGAATCGCCGGGCATCATGTTAGCCGTCGACCGCCACGGACGCACCGGCGTCGACCGCGTCAACGGACGAATCACCTGAGCCCGACCGCTCTCGCAGGAACGCGCATAGCGCCTCGGGCTCGTCGGTGCCGATGCGGAGCGTGCGGTCGCCCATCTCGATGCGGACGCAGTCGCGACCCCACAGGTTCCAGATCCACCCGAGGCCCGGGCGGTAGTGGATGCCCCAGCCGTCGAGCACGCTGGAGCGGTCGGTGCGGACGCCGGTCACCGCGTCGTACGGCACGCGTTTGCGGAACAAAGGCAGCGGGCCGAAGCCGACGGCGAGTGCGTCGCCGATATCGCGGACACGCAGGTGACAGAACGCGAAGGCCAAGAGCGTGACGACCGCCCCGCCGCCGGCCATGCCGTAACACGCGGGATGAGGCCAGGACAGGATCGCCCCGAGCAGCAACGCCACACCAGCCGTGAGGAGCAGCAGATACATCGGAGCGCGTTGGGTGTGCTGATAGGTCATGTCGCACCTCCAACCGAATCGTAGTGTCACGGGGCGCTTCTCCTGCGGGAATCCGGCGCGGGGATGTCACACAAACGCGCGTCAATGCCCGAAGCCGAGCATCGGCGCGGGCACGAGGAAGGCGTGCTGCTCGAGGATGCTCAGCGTGCCGTACCACGAGACGAACTGCGTGCCGTAGACGATCAGCGCGTAGGCCATGACGACCGGCACGAACCCGAGCCGCGCCGCCCAGCGGAAGAACCCGTGCCGTGGCTCCTCACGCAGACGCGCCCGCCCCACCGCCCAGCCGGCCAGCAGGCGCGCCGGGAAGATGAACATCACGAACACCAGGCTCGGCAGCCAAGCGACCTCGGCCGGGGTCAGCTCGATCTTCAGCAGGTACAGCGGCAGCGCGAACAGCAGCATGATCAGCAGCGCCGCCCACCACGCGATCGGCGCCCGGTTGAACATCCGCCGCACGGTCCGCCACTCGAACATCGCGCCGAAGCGGTTCTCCGCGGCGAAGTGGCACTGGAGGAACGGCAGGTAAAGCACGACGAACGCCAGCATCACGATGCCGACAAACGCGAGGAGCCCGCCGCCCTGGTCGGGCGCGGTGCTCATCGCCGCCATCAGCACCGCGACCGGCGCGATCAGCCAGATCACCGTCGCGACGAACCCGCGTGCACCGAGCCAGAAGTAGCCCGGCAGGTCGAGCGCGACGACGAAGTCGTAGACCTTGTCGCGCATCGTTGCGTACTTGCCCGGCGTGCGCAGCCAGCGGACGAAGCGCCGCGGCGCGGGCCAGAGGAAGTGCCGCACGCGACCGCCGCGGATGATCGCCCACGTGATGTGCCACACGGTCAGCGTGGTCAGCAGGATCAGCGCGACGCGCCACGCCGTGGTGTTGACGCTCGAGGCGTCGATCAGCCGGGCCGACTCCCACAGGTCCGACACGAACCGCACCGGCAGCAGCAGCAACCCCGAGCAGATCACGATCCGCCCGATCACCGACGCGCGACGGATCAGCGGAAACCCGTCCCGCAGCCGCCCCGACGCCGCGACCCGCCCGCTGACCGACAGCAGGTAGCCGAGGCTCAGCAGGTTCAGCACGGGGATCGTCGCCAGCACCGCCAGCGTGACGATCATCGTCACCGCCCCGAACAGCCAGTCGATCGCCGACGCGGTCCAGCGATACAGCAGCCTGATCCAGTCCCTCACCCCACGGCGCGGCTTGGCTTCACCTTCACCCGCGTCCGCCCCGCCGCCGGTAATAACCTCGGCGGCGGCGTCCGTGACCGGCCCGACCCAATCCGAACCGCCCGCCGCGTAGGCTTCCGCCCGCGACTCGGCCACGTCCTCGGTCAGATCCAGCGGCCCATCCGCCATCCGCGCCACCTCGACGACATGCGTGTTCGTGCTCTCGGCAACCGTTTCAGACATGCGTGCGCTCCCAACCAACTTACCACAGACGTACCGGTGGGTTGCACCGACGCCTATAATCCGCTGGCTGCCAAGTTCGAATTTGCGATCGGACTCAGATTCGGGGTGTTCAGTGTGCAAAAACTACGGGATGACTTTTGGGTGCCTGCTACTGCTCCTGGTGGGTTCGCGCGTTGAGGCCACATCGGTTAGGCATATTCCATGGCCAGAAATAGTTGCCCAAGCGGATTTCATCGGTGTCGTCGAGTGCGTCACCTCGGGCGGGATCGTCGCGGACTACAAGGTCATCGAGTGCTGGACCGGTCAGCATAAGCCCGGTGAAATCGTGCGCCTCCGCCTATACGTCAACTACTGGGGCCAGCAGTTTCAAACGTCGCTGGTTGGGCAACGTTTCGTGTTCGTCGCATTCAAGAGCCAAGACCCGTCCGACATACTTAGCACGTCGGGCCCGTCAGGAATCCCGCTGTGGCTACGCGTGATTCCCGCACATTATCAAACGGCGCTGCTGCAGATCGGGCGCCTACCTATCGAGTGCGACGCCGTGAACAACATGGCGGACCTGATAGACGACAATCCGTTTTACCACATCACAAAATCGAGCGAACTAAAGCGGATGCGTGAGGCTGTTATGGCCTATCGTGAAGGCCCGGCTGAACTGGTTGAGATTGCCGTGCTTCGCGACGCGCTCAGCAAAGTGATGGAAAGCGATTTCATACAGGCGGGCATCAAGGCCGCTAGGTCGAAGAAGGAACCACTCGGTCCCATTACAGATGGGAGTTTCTTGATTGAGGCGGCTGACTTGAAGAGGCTGGCCGAACTTGACGATCTGCTTCGTTCACCAGAGACGACCGCAGCCGCCCTGCGGACGAAGATCACCTCGCTAACAGGTGACATAGGCGACTATTGCGATAAGCTCATTGAGCGTGTCGACCCGTCCATTCCGCGCGTCCTTGCACTGCGGCCCAGGGTCGCCCCGGGACCTCCTGGCGAGTTGAAGGAACCTGTCGCATTCGAACGTCCGCTGAAGACCCCCGATAGTGCTGTCGACGCGTTGCTGAAGACGGACTTCAGAGACGAAGACAATTCGTACGACGACATGGGCTATGTCCGCGCGTCCATGTTCGCTATGCAGTGCGCCGTTGATCGACGAAAGCACTTTCTCGCACTGACCGAGGCGAAGGACCCATACGTCCGCGTCACTGGGGCCACATACCTCTGCTTTGAAGACGAGGCGATGGGCAAGGCCAAGCTTAGAGAGTTGATGAAGCTGCCCGGCAACCCGGGAATCTGGGCGGCACTGACCCTCGCACGTCACGGCGACAAATCAGCGATGGACCGAGCACTCGACGCTCTCAAATCGCCTCCCATCGAAAATCGCTTTGGGTCTGGCAAGTTCGTTCAGATCAACTACGCACGACAGTTTTCTCATCTCCATCTCCCCGAGCGCGTCATGATCCTGCTGACCAATTCTGCTAAACAGAGCGGTATCCCGTTGCCTTATCCGACGACCCCTGCATCGGGCAGACCCGCCGACTATCGCGCTTGGGCGTATGAGCACTTTCGATCATGGTGGGAAAACCACAGGGCCGACCTCGTTCTTCACGATCCCTGGCTTTCAATCCTTGAGAAGCAAAACATCGACTGATCCGCGCCTTAATTCCCTACCCGCAACCGCGCCCGCCGCGTCGGGTATGCTTGGTTGGACACCCAAATGGGGCACACGGCATGTGGAAACGGAACCTACTTTTCATCGCAATCTGCCTGGCGGGGTTCGGGGCGGTGGCGGCGAGCCTGCTGAAGGTGGACGCGCCGCCGGCGGCGCGGTCGCTGGATTGGCAGATCAACCAGCGGGAGGACTTCCGCAGCGTCGTCGACAAGATCGACGGCGAGTTCGCGGAGTACTGGACGCGGAGCAAGCTGACGCCCGTTGAGCGGGCGGACGACCTGACGATCGCGCGGCGGTTGTCGCTGGGTCTGACCGGGACGATCCCGTCGATCGAGGAGATCCGCGTGTTCGAGCAGGTGCCCGCCGAGCAGCGGGTGCAGTGGTGGGTGGCGCACCTGCTGGAGGATCGGCGGTACTCGGACTACGTGGCGGAGCGATTGGCGCGGGCGTACGTGGGCGTCGAGGGCGGGCCGTTCCTGGTGTACCGGCGGCGTCGGTTCGTGACGTGGCTCAGCGACCAGGTGCAGCAGAACGTCAGCTACGACCAGCTGACGCGTGAGCTGATCGCGGGCGACGGGCTGTGGACGAACAACCCGGCGGTGAACTTCGTGACGGTGACGATCGACCAGAACAACAAGGAGCGCGGGCCGGACGAGGTGAAGCTCGCGGCGCGCGTGTCGCGTGCGTTCCTCGGCGTGCGGATCGACTGCGTGCAGTGCCACAACGACAAGCTGGGTGACCGCTGGAAGCAGTCGGACTTTCATCACCTCGCGGCGTTCTTCGCCGGGACGGACATGACGGCGACGGGCGTGCGTGACAAGGAACGCGACTACGAGTTCAAGTACCTGCACCACGACACCGAGGAGAAGGTGCCGCCGGTGGTGCCCTTCGCGCAGGAGCTGCTGCCGGAGCAGGGCACGGCTCGGCAGCGGCTGGCGGCTTGGGTGACGAACAAGGACAACGGCGCGTTCGCTCGGGCGACGGTGAACCGCGTGTGGGCGCTGATGTTCGGCCGCCCGCTCGTCGACCCGATTGACGAGATCCCGCTCGAGCCGCCCTACCCGCCGGGCATGCAGACGCTGGCCGACGACTTTGTGGCGCACGGCTACGACCTGCGTCGGCTGATGCGACTCATCGCGGCGACACGCGTGTACCAGCTCGACAGCCGGGCGCCGGAGGGTGTCGAGATCACCAAGAAGCACGAGAACTGCTGGGCGGCGTTCCCGATGTCGCGCCTGCGTCCCGAGCAGGTCGCCGGGGCGGTGCTGCAGTCGGCGTCGCTGAAGACGATCGACGCCGAGTCGCACATCATCATGAAGATCGCGCGGTTCGCGCAGGAGAACGGCTTCGTGCAGCGCTACGGCGACACCGGCGAGGACGAGTTCGTCGACCGCGGCGGCACGATCCCGCAGCGGCTGCTGATGATGAACGGCAACATGGTCAAGGATCGCACGAAGGAAAACCTCGTGATGAACGCCGCGACGCGCATCGCGGTGCTCGCGCCCGACGACGCGACCGCGATCGAGACCGCGTACCTGGCCGTGCTTTCCCGCCGCCCCACGGACGCCGAGCGCGAGCACTTCGTCACCCGGCTCAAGGACACGAAGGGCCCGTCGCGTAACCGGGCGCTGGAAGACCTGTACTGGGTGCTGATCAACTCGACCGAGTTTTCATGGGACCACTGACCCCTGACTCCTGACAACTGGGCAAAGCCATGTGCAATCACCACCACGATCACGACGACAGGCACGGCGCCTGCCACTCCGCCGACCACGTTTCGCGTCGCACGCTGCTTCGGGCCGCGGGCCTCAGCGGGCTGGCGTGGATGACGCCGGTCGCGCAGCTGCTCGCCCTCGACGCCGAGACGTCCAAGACGGGTCGCCCGGCCAAGTCGATCATCCTCGTCTGGCTCGGCGGCGGGCCGTCGCAGCTCGAGACCTTCGACCCGAAGCCCAACTCGCCGATCGCCTACGGCACCGGCGCGATCGACACGTCGCTCAAAGGCGTGCGGTTCGCACCCGGCCTCGAGCAGACCGCCGAGCTCATGCACGAGATGACGCTCGTCCGCTCGGTGACCTCCAAGGAGGGCGACCACGAGCGCGCGACCTACAACGTCAAGACCGGCTACCGCCCCGACCCGACGCTCGTGCACCCGTCGATCGGCGCGGTGCTGTGCCACGAGCTGCCCGTCGCCGGCGTCGAGATCCCGCGGCACGTGTCGATCCTGCCGAACCAGTGGGCCGGACGCGGCGGATACCTCGGCGACAAGTACGACGCGTTCCGCATCAACGACACGAACGGCAACATCCCCGACGTCAAGCCGCGCGTGCCCGACGACCGGGAGAAGCAGCGGCTGGCGGACCTCGACGTGGTCAACGGCGCGTTCGCCAATCGGCGCATCGCGAAGCTCGAAGACAAGACGCTGCACAAGACGCAGATCGACGCGGCGTTGAAGATGATGACGTCCGAGCAGCTCAAGGCGTTCGACGTGACCAACGAGCCGGCCGACGAGCTGGCCGCGTTCGGCGACACGCCGTTCGGCCGCGGCTGCCTCGCGGCGGTGCGGCTGGTGAGCGTGGGCGTGCGCTGCGTGGAGGTGACGCTCGACGGCTGGGATACGCACATCGAGAACCACGCCGGGCAGGCCAAGCAGCTCAAGACGCTCGACCCCGCGCTGTCGGCGCTGATCCGCACGCTCAAGAAGCGTAACCTCTACGACGACACCGTCGTGATCATCGGCGGCGAGTTCGGTCGGACGCCCAAGCTCAACGGCGCCGATGGCCGCGACCACTGGCCGCACGGCTTCACCATCGGACTGGCCGGCGGTCCGTTCCGCCGCGGCTACGTCCACGGCGAGACGGATCCCCAGGGCTCGGAGAAGGTCGCCGATCCGATGACCATCCCCGATATCCACGCCACCCTGATGCACGCGCTGGACATCGATCCCGGCAAGCTCATCTACACGCCGGTCGGCCGCCCGATGGAGTTGTCGAAGGGCAAGATCACCAGAGAACTGTTGGCCACCTGATACGGCATGGGCGCAAGCCGCGTCAGCTCGCCGCGGCGGAGCGCGTCGCGGGGACGCCCAGCGGCGTTGACGGCCCGATGACCGGGTGGCGTCCCTCAGCCAGCTCGCGCGTGAATTGCGGCAGGCGGTCGAGCTCCTGCTGAATCACCGCGATGATCGGCCCGCGGACGTCCTGCAGCAGCGTGCGGATCTGCAGGCCCACGCGCACGTCGACGACGAGCGGCTCACCGACCGGGTGACCGATCCGACTCACCAGCGTCACCACCACATCACGCAGGCCCGGCACCCGCTGATGGATCAGCGACGCGAGCCGGTGCGCCAGCACGTTGTACACCTTGCCGACGTGGCTGACGGGGTTCTTGCCGGCCGCGGCCTCGAGCGACTGCGGCCGCCCCGGCGTGATCAGGCCGTTGACGCGGTTGCCGCGCCCGACCTGGCCGGAGTCCGCGTCCTCGGCCGAGGTGCCGATGACCGAGAGGTACATGCCCGCGTTGCCCGCACTGCGGCGGTCGTTGACGTTGACGTGCACCGTGACGTCGTTGAGTGTCTGGAGGCGCTGCCGCAGGTGCACGAGCAGCTCGAACCGCACGGCGTCGACCGTCTGGAAGTAGGCCGCCTCGCTGTCGATGAAACGGTCGATCAGCGGCATCGCGACGGTGAGGTCGAGGCGATCACCGATGCGGACGCCCATGACCTTGACGTCCTCGCCGGTCATCGGGAACGTGTCCTTGAAGCCGGGGCTGTTGAGGTATCGCTCGGTTTCGAGCACGAGCCGCTCGGTCTCGGTGAGCGGCGCGAAGCCGACGCCGACGGACGTGTCGTTGGCGCGCATCGCGCCGAAGTCGGTGGCGAGGGACGGCGCGCCGGGCCGCGTCTGCACGTCGAACCGGACGTGCTTGTCGGGGTCGACGAATCGCAGGTTCTGCCGGATCCACTGCCGCGCCGCTTCCTCGGCGATGCCGCGCACGTCGATCGTCTCGCTGCCGTGCACGTGCGTGGCGCGGTCGCCGATGATCAGCGACATCGGTTCGATCACGCGGCCCCCGCCGAGCTTGTGCTCGACCTGACCGGCGAGCAGCAACGCCTTGTCACAGTTGTGGTGCAGCACCTGCCCGAACCGCTGCTGGTACTCACGACACAGCGCCACGCTCGCGCGTTCGGCGATCGCGTCGCAGATGCTGTCGGGGTGTCCCAGTCCTTTGCGTTCGACCACCTCGACGTGGTGCTGTCCAACGCCGGGGCCTTCGGTCATTTCGACACTAAAGGTACAGCTCATCGGGCGTTCTCCCGGATTGGCGATGAGGTGTTGGGCTGAGCGTTGCCTGGCGCGCCTGCCCCGCGGCGCAGGATCGTCTCGGCGTCGATCGCGCGGGCGAACAGCGCGTCTTCCTTGGCCGTGTGCTGCGCCAGGTTCTGGTCGAGTTCGGCGAGCGCTTGCATCAGCTTGGTGTAAGAATCGGCGGAGCCCGCGGGCACGGCGAAGGCGTGGGTGACCCGGCGCAGCTCCGCCAGCTCCGCGTTGACCGTGTCGTGGTCGTGGCACATCTCGCTGAGCCAGTGCTCCACGCCGCCGGGGTAACACCCCTGCTGACGGGTGGCGTAATCCAGCGAGCGGATCAGCGGGAACAACACCTGCTCCTCGCTGTCGAGGTGCTTGACCAGGTCGCTGCCGATGCGGCGCAGGATCGCGGCGACGGCCACGAGGTTGGCCGCGTGGGGCGCGTCGCGTCGCGCCAGTTCACACAGCTCGACGAGCCGGCCGAACTCACGGCGCAGGTACGTGTGGTGAGCGCCGATGATGTGATCCGTCAGATCGCACAACGACATCGCCTGCCACCGTGCTTCGTCGGATTGTTTCGTGTTCGGTTCCACGACCTTATTAGATATCAACCGACGCCCCGGCTGAATCGGGGCGCAGCCCGGTCGCTGGATACTGGATTCCCCCAAGAAACCTGCGAGAAACGATGAGTTCTGCGGATCGGCCGACGGCCAGAGCGATCAGCCGCCGCCCTCGCTCATCACCCACTGCGTGGCGTGCTGGACGAGCTCCGTGGCGTTCTTGATGTTGAGCTTCTGCTTGATGTGTTCGCGGTGCGACTCGACGGTCTTGATCGACACGCAGAGGCGTTCAGCGATGTTTCGCGTGCCCAGGCCGCGGCCGAGCAGCTCGAACACCTCCAGCTCGCGGTCGCTGAGCGCCTCGAGCGGACTGGCGCCGGCCGAGGTGCCCCCGCCGACCATCTTGCCCAGCAGCCGCGCCGACATCTTCTCGCTGAGGTAAACCTGACCGGCCAGCACGGTGCGCAACGCCGTGACCAGCCGCTCCGAGCCCTCCTGCTTCATGATGTAGCCCTTGGCCCCGGCCCGCAGGCAGCGCTCGGCGTAGAGCGACTCGTCGTGCATCGACAGCACGAGCATGATCACGTCCTCGTCGATCGCGCGGATCTGCTTGATCAGCTCCAGCCCGCCGATGTCCTTGAGCGTCAGGTCGACCACCGCCACGTCGGGCTTGCCCTCACGGATCGCGGCGATCGCGGCGCGGGCGTCCTCCGCCTCGCAGCAGACCTCCAGGTCGGATTCCTGGCGGATCGTCTCGGCCAGGCCGCGCCGCACGATCGGGTGATCGTCGACGATCATCACGCGTGTCTTGATCGGCTCGGTCTTGGGCCTCGGCTTGTTTGCGGCTTTCTTGGCCATTTACGTCACTCCCTGTCGTTCGGCACTCGCGTGTCCGGGGTGAAAGGTGCAGGCGATGGTGGTGCCGCGGCCGGGCTCGGTCTCGAGCCTCAGCACGCCGCCCACCATCCGCGCACGGTAGTTCATGATGTGCAGGCCGCGCCCCGCGTCCCGCGGCATCCGCGAGGGCATGCCCTTGCCGTTGTCGGCGATCGACAGCGTCACGCGCCCCTCGTCGTCGATCTTCAACGCCAGCTCGAGCCTGTCCGCCTGCGCGTGCTTCATCGCGTTGTTGGCCGCCTCGTGCGCGATGTAGTACAGGTTCGTCACGGTCTGGTAATCGTTGATCACGACCGGCTCGTCGCACTCAAACGTGCAGGCCACGCCGTGCACGTTCGTGATCGTCTCCGCCAGGTCCTGCATCGCGGCCATCAATCCGTCGGCGTCGCTGCGCACGGGGCACAGGCCGCGAACCAACGCCCGCGTGTGACTGATCGCGTCGTTGACCAGCGTCACGACCTCGCCGATCTCCTTCGCCTCGGGGGCGCCCTGCGCGGCGAGCTTTCGCTGGATCACCCCGCCGAGCAGCGCGATGCCCGTCAGCTCCTGGCCGAGCCCGTCGTGCAGGTCGCGGCCGATACGCTGCTGCTCCTGCGTGCTGATCTCCAGCACCTCGCGTTCGAGGCGTTTGCGATCGGTGATGTCGCGGACGATGCCGGTGAACAGGCGGCGGTCGCCGATCCGCAGTTCGCTGACGGCCAGGTCCAGCGGGAACGTCGTGCCGTCCTTGCGGAGCCCGACGACCTCGCGACCGATGCCGATGATGCGCCGCTCGCCGGTGTCGAGGTAGCGTTGGAGGTAGGTGTCGTGGCTGTCGCGGTACGGATTCGGCATGAACATGCCGACGTTGCGTCCGATGACCTCGTCGGGCGTGTAGCCGAAGATGCGCTCGACGGCGGGATTGACGGACTCGATGACGCCGCGCTCGTCGATGGTCACGATGCCGTCGACCGCCGTGTTGACCACCGCCCGCAGCCGCGCCTCGCTCTCGCGCAGCGCGTGCTCGGC
The DNA here is from genome assembly GCA_016125285.1 of Phycisphaera sp. Taxonomy (GTDB): domain Bacteria; phylum Planctomycetota; class Phycisphaerae; order Phycisphaerales; family Zrk34; genus RI-212. The sequence goes on along the minus strand of WGMA01000006.1, from coordinate 126,029 downwards.
GCCGCTCAGGTCGCGCGTGAGGATGCGCAGTTCATCCCCCACGGCGGCGGGCAACTGGTCAAAGTCACCCACCAGATCACGCAGCCGCCGCAGACAGCTCTCGACGATCAGCGCGGGCTTCGGGAATGTGGGGTCCTTCTGATTCAAGGGCGTGACTACCTCAAACGTGTGATCCGGCGCAAGGCAATGATGCGGTGCTGACCAGCTAATTGCAACGCAATCACACCGTTACAAACGTAGCCCCGGGCACCACGAGTCGAAATCGGGGAAACCCCGAACAGCACCTACAGCCCATGGGCGTAGCCCGTAAAGCGTTAGGGGGCCGCGACCCGATACACGCCGCTCGCGGGATACGGTCTGATAGGAGGTGACCAAACGGGCGGCGCGTCACACCGCCCCACAGGACGAAAGGAACCTCAAGATGTCGACCCACACCGCACACATTCGTCACCTCGGCCACGCCGAAACCAAGACCAGCACGCCGGCCCGCGCGCTGACCACCAACGAGAAGCGCCTCGCCGCGTTCATCGCGGTCGCCGCGATCTCCGTGATCACCGTCGTGGCCACCATGATCTGGGCGAACCTGTACTACTGGTCGATGATGTAATCAGCCCACCGCGCGAATGATCGCGCGGCCCCGGTGAGGCACGCGCGTGGACCGCGCGTGCCTCGGACGTGATCGCGTCGTCGGCGTCGTCAGCCCCCGCCGTCTGGTCGATTCGCTGCACCTGTTCGACCCGCGCGCGTCCGCGGCGCCGACGCCCGAAGACGACAACCGCGGAGGTGACGCGTGCTGATCCCCGCCTTCCCTTTTGCCCTTCGCCAGGCGGAGGCTGTCCAAGCCTCCCGCTGATTGGCCCGCAAGGGTGTGACAGCCCGCCGGCTGCAAACGCAGTCGGCGGGTGTTTTTTTGCGCCGTGTGTTCTAATCTGTAGCAATCAGGTCTATCTACAGGGTGAGGACACATGAGCGAATCGCCCGATGCCAAACAGACGCCGGACGAAAACCGCGACGACGCGGCGGACGTCATCAGCAAAGACGCCGGCGAACTCTACATGCGGCTTTTCCTCGCCAACGAGCAGGGCATCTACAGCTTCATCCTCTCGCTGGTGCACCACTGGGCGGACGCCGACGACCTGATGCAGGAGACGTGCGAGGTGATGTGGCGGAAGTTCGAGCAGTTCGAGCCGGGCAGCAACTTCACCGCGTGGGCGATGCAGATCGCCTACTTCCGCGTGCTGAACTACCGCAAGATCAAGCGCACCGCGCGATCGCGTCTGAGCGACGCGAACATCGAGGCGTTGACCGACCGCTTCGTGAAGCTCTCCGACCAGCGTGAGGCGCGGCGCGACGCGCTGGAGCAGTGCCTGCACAAGCTGCCCGAAGACCAGCGCAAGATCATCGCGCTGCGGTACGAGCCCGACGCCACGACGCAGGACGTCGCCGACACGGTCGGCCGATCGATCCACGCGGTGTACAAGGCTCTGAACAAGACGCACAAGGCGCTGCGGGACTGCGTGCGACAGACGATGGCGAAAGAGGCACGGGCATGAACGACACCCGCGACAACATGACGCCTAACGACGGCGACGACCGCCACGCCGAGCTGCGCGACCTGCTCGACGCGCTGCGTGACGGCGACCTGACCGAAGAGCAGGTCGCGCGGCTCGACACCCTGCTCGAGGGCGACGACGAGGCGCAGCAGATGTACGTCGAGTACATCGACCTGTACGCGTCGCTGCGGCACTATCACGAGGCGGACGCCGCGGAGCGCACGCCGACCAGCGGCGCGACAAGCCCGTCTATCACGCGCAGCAACGTGTTCACCTATCCGCCGTCCGCCGTTGGACTGGCGTGGTGGATCGGTCTGGCGGCGGCGTTGCCGCTGGCCGTGATGATCACCATGTCCGTCATGAGGGCGCCGGCGCAGGTCGACCAGCGCCCCACGCTGACGGACGAGGCAGGTCTGGCGGTCATCACGCGGACGGTCGACACGCAGTGGGCCGAGGGCACACCGGCGTACGAACCGGGCTCGACGGTTGCCGCGGGCGAGCTCAATCTCGATTCGGGCGTCGTGCAGATCGAGTTCTACAGCGGCGCAACGGTCGTCGTCGAAGGCCCCGCCGAGATGAACGTCATCTCCGCCGAGCGGGCGGTGGTCAAGCGCGGCAAGGTGCACGCCACCGTTCCGCCGCAGGCCCACGGCTTCACGCTCAACGCCGCGGACGTCGACGTGGTCGATCTCGGCACCGAGTTCGCACTCAACGTCGGCGACGCGGGCGTGACCGAAGTCCATGTGTTCGACGGCGAGGTCGAGCTGCACGACCCGTCCCACGCCGACGCAAAGACGCGTTCGCTGAAGATGGGCGACGGCGTGCGGATCGAGAAGTCGGGCGCCTCGACGGACATCAAGCCGAACTCCGGCGAGTTCGTCACGCCCGCGACCCTCGCCGGCCTGGCCGACGCCGACGGCGTGCGTCGTCGCCGGGAGTGGACCCGCTACACCGACCACCTCCGCGCCGACCCGAGCGTGCTGCTGTACTTCACCTTTGAAGACCAGCAGACATGGGAACGCCGCCTGCTCAACCGCGCCGTCGGCCGCGACGACGCGACCCCTGCTCCCGACGCGTCCATCATCGGCGCTCAGTGGACCGAGGGTCGCTGGCCCGGCAAGAGCGCGCTGGAGTTCAAGCGCACGTCCGACCGCGTCCGCATCACGGTTCCCGGCACCTACGACTCGATGACCTTCGCCGCGTGGGTCCGCTTCGACGGGTTCGACCGCCAGTGGAACTCGCTGATGCTGACCGACGGCTGGAAGCGCGGCGACCCGCACTGGCAGGTGTCGTGGGACGGCGAGATGATCCTCGGCGTCAACACCGGCCGCACCGTCAACTACTTCTCGCCGAAGCACGTGCTCGGGCCCGCGGACCTCGGCCGGTGGCTGCACCTCGTGACGGTCTACGACGGCGCGCTGCGCACCACCACGCACTACCTCGACGGCGAGGTCGTGAGCAGCGAGCGCATCACCGACTACATCCCGCTGACGATCAACTCCGCGGAGATGGGCAACTGGCAGACGACCAGCCGCGCGTCCTCCGCGCTGCGTAATCTCAACGGCCGCATCGACGAGTTCACGATCCTCGGCCGGGCGGTCGACGCCGACGAGGTGCAGCGGATGTTCAACGCAGGAAGACCATGATGAGGATTTCGGATATGAGATCTCGGATTTCGGATGTGACGTGCGCCGCGGTGGCGGCGGTGCTCTGTGCGACCGTCGCGCACGCGGCGGATGCGCCGGCGAAGCCCGACCCCGCGGGCGTGGCGTTCTTCGAGTCGAAGGTGCGGCCGATCCTCGCCCAGCGGTGTTACAAGTGCCACAGCGCCAAGGCCGAGCGCCTGCGCGGCAACCTGTACCTCGACACGCGTGCGGGCTGGGTGAAGGGCGGCGACAACGGCCAGGTGATCCTGCCGGGCGACGTCGAGGGCTCGATGCTCGTCAAGGCGATCCGCTACACCGACCCGGACATGGAGATGCCGCCGAAGGGCAAGCTGCCCGCCAAAGAGATCGACGTGCTGGAGCAGTGGGTGAAGATGGGCGCGCCGGACCCGCGCGACGCCCCGCTGCCCAAGGCGACGAAGCGCGTGATCAACTTCGACACGGCGCGGCAGCAGTGGCCCTACACGGACCTGAGCCGCCCGGCCGTGCCGCCGGTGAAGGACACGCAGCACTGGGCGCGCACGCCGATCGACAGGTTCATCCTCGCGAAGCTGGAGAGTGCCGGCATCGCGCCGTCACGCCCCGCGGATCGCCGCGTGCTGATCCGCCGGGCGTACTTCGACCTGATCGGCCTGCCGCCGACGCCCGAGCAGGTCGACGCGTTCATCAACGACCCGGCGCCGAACGCGTGGGAGAAGGTGATCGACGAGCTGCTGGCCAGCCCGCACTACGGCGAGCGCTGGGGCCGGCACTGGCTCGACGTGGCGCGCTTCGCCGAGTCGTTCGGGTTCGAGCAGGACTACGATCGGCCCAACGCCTACCACTACCGCGACTTCGTCATCAAGGCGCTCAACAGCGACATGCCCTACGACCGGTTCGTGCGTTGGCAGGTCGCCGGCGACGAGATCGCGCCGGACGAGCCGCTGGCGATGATGGCCACGGGCTTCCTCGGCGCGGGCGTGTTCCCGACGCAGCTCACCGAGAAGGAGTTTGAGTCGGCCCGCTACGAGGAGATGGACGACATGACCCAGACGCTCGGCACCGCGATGCTGGGGCTGACCGTCGGCTGCGCCCGCTGTCACGATCACAAGTTCGACCCGATCGAGAACATCGACTACTACCGCATGGTCGCGACGTTCACCACGACGATCCGCAGCGAGATCGACATCCCGCTCGACTCCGATGAGAACGCGAAAGCGACGGCGAAGTGGGAGGCCGAGCGTGAGCCGCTCGCCGCGGCGCTGGCGGCGTACGAAGCAAACGAGCTGCCCGCGGCGTTCGCGAAGTGGGCGGCCAACGCACCGGCCGAAGCAGAGCAGCCGAAGTGGACCGTCATCAACCCAACGAAGATCGAGACCGCCAACGGCACGACGCTCAAGCGGCTCGATGACGGGTCGCTGCTGGCGACCGGCCAATCGCCGAATCAGGAGACATACACGCTGACCGCGGAGGTCTTCACGCCGGGCGTCACGGCGATCCGGCTCGAGGCGCTGACCGATCCGTCGCTGCCGCACAACGGCCCCGGCCGCGCGGGCAACGGCAACTTCGTCCTCGGTGACATCGACGTGCTCGTCGCCCCGATCCAGGGCAAGGCCCAGCCGTACACCGCGAAGCTGGTCACGGCACGGACGACGCATCAGCAGAACACCGGCAGCCTCTCGATCGCCGCGTCGATCAACGACGACAACCCCACGACGGGCTGGGCGGTCGACTACGGCGGCATCGGCAAGGACCAGGCGGCCGTGTTCGAGTTCGCCGAACCGATCGCGATCGATGGCGGCGCCCGCCTGACGATCACGATGAAGTTCGGGCACCCCAACGCGAAGCACGTGCTGGGCCACCTGCGTCTGTCGACCACCACGCACCCCGTTCCCGTGGGCATCGACGGTAACACCGGCAACGCGGCGACCACCAATCTGGTCGCGGCGATCCAACAGGCCGGGGGACTCGACAAGCTCGACGCGAAGCGGCGCACCGCGCTGCTCGATCAGTACAAGCAGCTCGACACGAAGTGGGCCGCGCTGAACGCGAAGGTGCAGCAGCACGACGCGGCGAAGCCGAAGCTGACGACGACGAAGGTGATGGTGTCGAGCGAGGGCCTGCCGCACATGAAGCACCACGCCGACGGTCGAGGCTACCCGCACTTCTACCCCAAGACCTACGTGCTGTCGCGCGGCGACCCGAACCAGAAGAAGCAGGAGGTGACCACCGGCTACCTCCGCGTGCTGATGCGGCACGGCTTCGACGAGTCGCACTGGCACGTCGACCCGCCCGCCGGGTGGCGCACGAGCTACCGCCGCCTGTCGATGTCGAACTGGCTGACGGACGTGAAGGACGGCGCGGGCAACATGCTGGCGCGCGTGATGGCGAACCGCCTGTGGCAGCATCATATGGGCCGCGGCCTGGTGATCACGCCCAACGACTTCGGCAAGCAGGGCGAGGACCCGGTCTACCCCGAGCTGATCGACTGGCTCGCCGCGGAACTCGTCGACGGCGGGTGGACGCTCAAGCGGATGCACAAGCTGATCATGACCAGCGCGGTGTACACGCAGGCGGTGGTCGACGACCCGGCCCGGCGCAAGATCGACCCGGAGAACCGCCTGTGGTGGACGCGCGACCGCCGGCGGCTCGAGGCCGAGATCGTGCGCGACAACATGCTCAGCGTCGCGGGGATCCTTGACGATCGCATGTTCGGCCCGGGCACGCTCGACGACGGGCACAAGCGCCGCGGCATCTACTTCTTCATCAAGCGCGGCAAGCTGGTGCCGATGCTGATGCTGTTCGACGCGCCCGAGCCGCTGGTCGGTCACGCGCGGCGCGACAGCACGACGATCGCCCCGCAGGCGCTGCTGCTGATGAACAACCCGTATGTGCGCCAGTGGGCGGAGGCGTTCGCCGCACGGCTGCGTCCGGCCGCGGATCGCTCGCTCGCCGACGCCGTGGCGCAGGGCTATCGGCTGGCGCTGGCGCGTGACCCGAGCCAGGCGGAACTGGAGGCGACGACGGCGTTCGTCGAGCAGCAGGCCGCGTCATACACCGCCGCGAAGAAGCCCAACGCGCGCGACCTGGCGCTGGCCGACCTCGCGCAGACCATCATGAGCCTCAATGAGTTCATCTACATCGAATGAGTCGATTTCGGATTGCGGATCGCGGATTTCGGATTCTGGTCCGTCACGCTGCGATCCGACAGTCAATGACCGTACGAACGTGACACGACGAACAGGAGCCGAAGCGATGCACGACAACCTTTTCAATCCGAAATCCGAAATCCGAAATCCGAACTTGCTGTGGACCCGTCGCGACTGGCTCCGCCGGACCGGCGCGGGGTTCGGGCTGACCGCGCTGGCCGCGATGCTCGCCGAGGAAGGCATGCTCGCGCCGGCGCTCGCCGCGCCGGCGCACCTGCGCGACAACCCGCTGGCGCCGCGCCCGGCGCACTTCCCCGCGAAGGCCAAGTCCGTGATCTGGCTGTTCATCAACGGCGGCCCCAGCCACGTCGACACGTGGGATTACAAGCCGGAACTCGTGAAGCGTGACGGCCAGGACCTGCAGGGGTTCGACAAGGAGACGGGCTTCTTCAAGGATCAGGTCGGCGCGCTGATGAAGTCGCCGTTCAACTTCCGCCCGCGCGGACAGTGCGGCAAGATGGTCAGCGACATCTTCCCGAACCTCGGCGAGCACGTCGACAAGATGGCGTTCATCCACTCGGGCTACACCGAGTCGAACAACCACTCGCCCGCCCTGTTCATGATGAACTGCGGCCTGCCGAAGATGGGCCTGCCGTGCGTGGGGTCGTGGGTGACGTACGGCCTGGGCAGCGCGTCGAACGACCTGCCGAGCTTCGTGGTGATGAGCGATCCGAAGGGGCGCGGCCTGCCGAAGGGGCACGCGGCGAACTGGTCGGCCGGGTTCCTGCCCAGCGTGTTCCAGGGCACGCACCTGCGCCCGCAGGGCGTGCCGATCGACAACCTCGACCGCCCCGCCGAGATGACGCACGACCAGCAGCGCCGACAGCTCGACCTGCTGCAGCGCCTCAACCACATGCAGCTCGAGCAGCATCCCGCCGAAGCGGAGTTCGCGGCGCGGATCGAGTCGTTCGAACTGGCGTACCGCATGCAGTCGGCGGCGCCCGAAGCGCTGGCGATCGACACCGAGCCGCAGCAGATCAAGGACCTGTACGGCGTCGGCGTCAAGGAGTGCGACCACTTCGCGCGGCAATGTCTCACGGCCCGTCGCCTCGTCGAGCGCGGCGTGCGCTTCGTGCAGATCTACTCCGGCGGCATGGAGAACCAGCGCTCGTGGGACGGCCACAACGACATCGCCGGCAACCACGGCGGGTTCGCGAAGGAGACCGATCAGCCGATCGCCGGCCTGCTGAGCGACCTCGACCAGCGCGGCCTGCTGGACGAGACGCTGGTGATCTGGGGCGGCGAGTTCGGCCGGCTGCCGCTGGCGCAGAAGGCGGCGAAGCCCGGGCGCGACCACAACCCGCACTGCTTCACCGCGTGGATGGCCGGCGGCGGCGTCAAGGGCGGCGTCAGCCACGGCGAGTCCGACGAGATCGGACACAAGGCCGCGACGGACAAGGTCCACGTCAACGACTTCCACGCGACGATCCTGCACCTGCTGGGGCTGGACCACACGCGTCTGACCTACCGCTACAACAGCCGCGACTACCGCCTGACCGACGTGGCCGGCGAGGTGATCTACGACATCATCGCGTAGCGGAGAAATGTACAGAGCGAGAACGGATCTCGCCGATAGAAACGGTTGGCTCAGGGGTAAAGGAGTGCCAACCGTGAAGAAGGACATCCAGCGCAAGTCGGGAAAGAAGCCGCGTGCGTTCGTCGTCGACATGGAGGCGACCCGGGCCGCGTCGGACCTGTCACTGACCTACGATCCCGGCGGGTTGCTGCACGAGATCGCGTCAAAGCCCTCCATCGGCGACCAGGCCCGCGCGGACTTTGAGCGGATGATCAAGCAGACCGCGGCCCCCGCGCGCCCCGTCGCGGCCGATCTGGCCAAGTAGCCCGGGCCACAAGCTACTTCCTATACATCAATTAAGAATATTGACCGGAAATCATCGTCGGGGTGGTTGATTCTGTCTAGAATCAGCGCGGACGTACCTTCGGCCGGTGTGGCGGAGATTTGATTTCTCGTGTTATTCGGGGTGATTGGGGTCGGTCATGCGAAGTGCTATCGCAATCGCGATCACGGCTGGTTTTCCGCTGGCGTGCCGAACATTTCCGAAGATCATGTCAAAAAAACTGGCGACCTCGGCAACAGCCGGACGATTCTCTTCGAGAGCGCGCTCGGCGTCGACAGCGGTTGACGCGCGCCGTGAGACCACTTCCGCGTTCGCACAGGATGGGTGTGCCGCCATGGCCGACGTATCACGGAGGATACGTATCACCGTCGCGTTGCTTTCGGGTTTGCTGTTGTATGGATGCAACGAAGCGCAGAAGGCGGAGAGGCCCTTCACCGACCAGCACAACCAGCGGACCTTCGCTCACAGCGCGTCGGACGATCCTTACGACGGGTCGCGCCCGTTCGTGATCTCGCCGAACGTCAACGACGCGCACGCCTCGCGTGCGGCCGACGAGGCACTCGACGCCGCGGACTGGCAAGCGTTGGAGCAGCTGGCGCCGAAGCAGGAATGGGAAGGCGTGTTCGCCAAGCAGAAGCAGTACGCCGCCGAGCATCCCAATCGGCCTAACGCGACGGCCACCGGCGACGACCGCGGCAGGATCGCGCGGGCGATCACCACCGTCCCGCGCACGCCGCCCACGGTGACCAAGCTCGACGGCAAGGTGCAGATCTACTACCGCCTGTGGCACTACGGCGGCGCCAACGTGGATACCGGCCGAAAGACCCTCTACGACAAGCCGGCGATCACCACCAAAGACTCAACGCTTGAGCCGCTGGTCAAGATCGTGCAGAACCACCTCGGGGCCGGCGGCACCGTCGAGGCGCTGCCGAGTGAGAACATGCTCGTGATCACCTGTGCCCCCGAAGAGCAGACCGGCGTGCTCGACCTGCTCAAGAACATCGACACGGCTCGGCAGCAGGTCGAGATCACCGTCCGCATCTTCGAGGTATCGGACAACTTCGACCTGCAGCTCGGTGTGCGGACGCTGCTGAATCACCTGTCGGGCACCAACAGCCAGGGGTTCCTCGGCAACTTCGACGCGGCGGACTTCGCCGGGCAGGCGCTCGACCCGATGAACGCGGTGGGCCCGAACCCCGGCAGCGTCCTGAAGCTCGTGAACATGTTCCAGCGGGCCGGTGTCGGCGTCGACATCACATTCCAGGCGCTCGAAGAGACGGGGCTGGTGAAGGTCGTTTCGGCGCCGCGGATGACCGTCGCGGCGGGCGAACCGGCGTTCATGATGGCCGGGCAGGAGCTGCCGATCCACGAGGGTCAGCTGGCCAACGACAAGTTCGTCACCGAGAAGATCTCGTACAAGCCGATCGGCGTGCAGCTGTACATCACGCCGCAGACCATCGGTGATCGCTCGACGAAGCTGCACATTTTGACGGTCGTTTCGGCGATCAGCGGTTTCGCCCCGCTGCCGACGATCGACGGCTACGTGAACAACACGGGGATCGTGAACCCGATTCTCGACTCACGGCAGGCCGAGACACGCGTGGAGGTGCCGCACGGCTCGACGCTGGTGTTCGGCGGGCTGCGGATGGTCCGCCGCGTGGCGATGGAAGACAAGGTGCCGCTGGTCGGCGACGTGCCGGTGTTCGGCTGGCTGTTCAAGAACAAGCGTGAGCAGAAGCAGCTCAGCGACCTGTACTTCTTCGTGACGCCGCGGCTGGTGCAGTGAGCTTCAAGTCTCAGGTTTCAAATCTCAAGTCTCATGTCGGGCACGGTGGTTTGCGATGTCGATGTGACGCGCGCAAAAAACGGGACGGCTTACGCCGTCCCGTCTTGATACCTCAAACTTGAGACCCCAGACCCGAAACTTGAGACTCACTTGCCCGGCAGGATGTCGGCCATCTGCTGGACGGTGCCGCCGTCGAGGCAGCACTTGATCGCCTCGCGGCCGAGCGGCATGAGGTCGTCCTCGAGGAACTTGCTGAGCTGCTGCTCGAAGAACGCCCGCAACTGCTTGGCGCCCTCGTCGTACGCTTCGGGACCGACCTGCAGCTGCGTCTCGACGCGGAGCAGGACCGGCGGGATCATCGAGCCTTCGACGACGAGCTGCTTGGGCACCCAGCCGAGCAGCGGGCAGCGCGCCTCGGTGATCTGCTCGGGGCGGAACTTCGCGGTGCCGCGGCGGGCGAGGTACTCGCGGACGATCCACTGCGGCATGAAGCCGGTCTGCCACGAGCCGATGTGCTGGTTCGGCAGCAGGATGAACAGCGTCTTGGTCGTGTTCTGGATCTGCTCAAGCAGCAGGTTGGCCTGGTCCACGCGGCGACCGGTGGCGAAGGGCCAGTACGAGCCGACGCCCTCGGAGGTCAGTCCGCCGGTGGTGTCGACGATGGACGGGTTGCCGTGGCCGCGCGGGGCGACGAGTCGCCACAGCCACGCCAGCGCCGGCGGGAGGATCTGCAGCATGCCGATGATGCCGTAGGTCGGCTTCTCACGCGTGCACGGGGGCGTGCGGACACCGAAGCTGCGGATATCCACGGCGACGGGGTCGGCGACGACCTTCGGCACGATGTGCCGCGGCAGCACGACGCGCGGGTTCGGGCAGGGCACGCCCGGCGAGTCCATCACGTGCTCCCAGATCAGCGTCGTGGCGTGCGGCACGGCGTCGATGTTCAGGAACAGCAGCGGCTCGGGCGGCTGGGTGACCAGACGCTCGAGGTGCGGGTCGGTGCCGTAGTCGGTGATGTGGTTCACGCGGACGAACCACGCGTCTTCGGCGTCCATGACGACGAGCTTGCCGCTGTCGTTCTGCAGGTCGCGCGGGCACAGCGCCATGTCGTCGGTGACCGGGCGGATCTCACACGCGCGGGGCAGCGACAGGAATCGCTCTTCGCCGTCGACGACGTTGCGACCGAGCAGCAGCCGACCGTCCACCTCGCGGTGGGCGTGCTCGAGCATCTCGGACTTGCCGCCGCCGCTGGCGCCCTCGTGCATGAAGGTGACGATGTTGTCGTACGGCGTGACGACCTGTGCGGTCGAGCAGTGCGCGGTGATCCACCCTTCCTTCTCGCCGAGCGTCAGCAGCATGCCGTAGACGCCCTTCTTGGCGCTGGGGCCGGGGTAGAGGTTGTAGCTGAACAGCTCGTGCACATCGTCCAGGCGGTTGTGCACAACGAGCTGCTTGCCGTCGAAGTGCGTGTGACGGAACGGCGGCGCGACGTAGATCACGGCCTTCGCCTCGAAGTCCTCCGGCATGTCGTCGGGCGTCAGTATGCCCTGCAGCAGCGCCAGGCCGACCGCGAAGAAGCCCGCGTTCGCCGGCGCCAGCACGACCGCCGGCAGCCCGTGCTCCGGCGCACCGGCGAAGAACGGGAACACCACCAGCTCCTGCTTGGCCAGCCAGTCGAACGTCTCCTGCCGCACCGACGAAAAGTCCTTGCCGAAGCGATCGGCGAAGCGTTTCTTGTTGGTCGGCTGATCGTCGCCGATCACCATGCAGTCCGGGTCGCGACGACGCATGTACGGATCGACGTAGTTCGCGGCCAGACCGTTGCGTGTCTGACACACGCGCGCCTCGACCGCCGGCTCATCGGCGCCGATGTCGTAGGCGATGGTCTTCCAGCCGAACTGGTCGGCGCCGTCAATCGACATCTCGACGAGATGCTTGACGTCGCGAGCGATGGTGAATCCGGGGCACGCCGCGAGAATCTCGTCGACGGCCGGCGGGACCTTAAACGGTAGCTGCGAAACGATTTCCGTCGGCATGGCGCCGATCTCCTTCCAACTCAATGTAGGTCGTGGTTCCCCTCCACGCACCGCGCCCAACTACTCAAATCCAACCCTAGCGCCACCCTGCGCACGCGGAATTGTAGCGGATTCAACTCCGTCATGCGCGTCAATTTTGCCCGGCCCTCCCACCGGGCCGACGCCCGCTGCAATAAGCCTAAACATCAGGCGTTATTCCAGCAACACATCGGGGCCGTACCCACCTCCCTCCACAACGGTCCCAAAAATCTCCGCTCGTTGCCTTCTTTGGAGCTGTACATCATGCGCCCCGTCCCGCACGCCCAGCCGTCTACGTGGCACGCCCCCGAACACACCCCCAAACCGCCCGCATTCGACTCTGTCGCCACACGCGATCGACTCCGCGCCGTCATGTTCACCGACATCGTCGGCTCCGTGTCGCTGGCCAAGCGGCTCGGCGAGCGGGCCTACCGGCATCTCCAGTCTCACCACCACCGCGTGTTCTACGACATCGTCGGCCGCTTCGACGACGCGCACGTCGTGCAGACGCTCGGCGACGGGTTCTTCGTGACCTTCCGCACCACCGCCGACGCCGTGCGCGCCGCCCTGCTGTTCCAGCACGCGCTGCGCCTCGACGATCGCTTCGTCGTGCCCTGCCCGATCGACAGCGACCCGGACCAGACGCCGCGCCCCACGCCGCTCGAACGCCTCGCCGTCCGCATCGGCATCCACCTCGGCGCGCTGCCGGACGGCGACGCCGTCGACGGCGCCACACGCATGGCCACCAACCTCGCCAACCGCATCATGTCGCTGGCGCGCAGCGGGCAGATCCTCGTGACCCGCGCCGTCTACGACACCGCCGAGCACTCGGTCGATCAGCACCCGGCGCTCGGCAGCGAAGCGGTCCCCGCGGACGTCCGCTGGATGCGGCACGGGTCGTACCGCTTCTTCGGCATCGACGACGACGAGTACGAGGTGATCGAGGTCGGCGGCGCCGACTTCGCGCCGTTCCGCTGCCCGCCCGACTCCGACAAGGCGTGGCGCGTCCCCGCCGGGTTCCCGCGCTTCCTGCGCTGGATCAGCATGAGCGCGTCCGACGCCACGCCGCACATGCTGTTCAACACCGAGCAGCTGCGCGACTACCTCAACCACGCGCAGCTCGGCGATTACGTGCTGCTGGTGCTGTCGGGCCGCGACGCCGGGGCCGCGTATCAGCTCGAGGGCGAGCCGCCGTACATCGTCGGCCGCATCACCAGCCGCTCGACGCCGGACATCCCGGTCAACGATCCGTACATCTCCCGCCGCCACCTGCTGCTCGACTGGTCGCCGGACAACCACACGCTGTACCTGTCGGTCATGCCCGGCGCGTGCCCCGTGCAGATCAACGGCCGCACGCTGCCCGCGCCGCCGGCCAACGCCACGATCGCCGAGGCCACCACCGTGCGGCACCCGCTGCGCGACGGCGACCGCATCGCGATCGAGTCCACGCACCTCGTGCTGCTCAAGCTGCCGCGCTCCGCCGATTTTCAGGCGTACCTCGACCACATGGCCAACCGACGCGGCGGTGGTGCACAGAGCGCGTGACCCCTCTCCACCAGGTGGGGGAGAGGCTGGGTGAGGGGGTCGATTCCGCGGACGCGGCGCGTCACGCGCGAAGCAGACAACGCATTCGGTCGCTTCACCCTCACCCCGACCCTCTCCCTCGAGGGTGAGGGAGTATCGCGTCACGGCCGGCTGCGCCCGCTCGCCTTGCTCTGCTCGAGCAATTCCTTGAGCTGCGTGACGATCTCGGGGTGCTTGGAGTAGAGGTTGGTCGTCTCGCCGGGGTCGGTCGCCATGTTGTACAGCTGACCGGGCGCGTCGGGGTCGAGCTCCGGCAGGGTGTACGGCTTCATCCCCCAAGGTCCCTCGCGGTCGTAGTTGTTGCCGCCCGAGCCCTTGTGGTCGAGCAGCTTCCACTGACCACGCGTGATCGCCAGCTTCAGCGACATCGTCTCGTTGAGCAGGTACGGCCGCACCGGCCCGTCGCGCGGCTCGTCCAGCAGCACCGGCAGCATGTTGAAGCTGTCCTCCGCCGCGTCGTGCGGCAGCTTCGCTTCCACGATCGCCGCGCACGTCGCGAAGATGTCCGTCAGGCTCAGAGGCTCGTCGCTCGTCGACCCCGCCTTCACCTTGCCCGGCCAGCGCACGATGAACGGCGTGCGGTGACCGCCCTCCCAGTCGTCACGCTTCACGCCGCGCCACGGCCTCGCGCCGTCGTGGTGGTAGTCACGCCGCATCGCGATCACCGTCGGCACCTCCGGCCCGTTGTCCGACCCGAACATCACCACCGTGTTGTCCGCCACACCGAGCTCGTCGAGCGTCTTCATCAGCTCGCCGACCACCCAGTCCATCTCCAGCAGGAAATCGCCGTGCGGACCGGCGGTGCTCTTGCCCTTGAACCGGTCGGCCGCAAACGACGGCAGGTGCACCGCGTGCATCGAGTGGAACAGGAAGAACGGCTGGTCGGGGTGCTGCGCGACGTGCTCGCGCATGTAGCGCTGGCTGTGATCGAGGAACACCAGATCGGTCTCTTCGAGGTTGTAGTTTGGCGCGATCAGACCGCCGCGGCAGTCGTGCGAATAGGGATGATCGGGCAGCTTGCTCTGGTCACGGATCTGCGTCATCGACGGCGGCACGGGGATGCGATCGCCATCGATGTACGCGTACAGCCAGTCCGTGCCGGGGCAGCACGCCGTGCCGTAGAACGTGTCGAACCCGCGGTGGGTCGGCGCGTCGGGGATCGCGCGGCTGAAGTCGACCTGCCGTATGCCTTCGTTGTTGCTCTTCGTGACGCGGTTGCCGTCCTTGTCGAGGAACGTCAGCCCGACGTGCCACTTGCCGGTCATCGCCGTGGCGTAGCCCTTGTCGCGCAGCATCTGCGGCAGGGTGAGTCGCCCTTCTTCGATCAGGCAGGGACCGCCGATGCCGACGAACACGCCCCCGTAGCCCGTGCGGAAGCACATCCGGCCGGTCATGATGCTGTACCGCGACGGCGTGCAGACGGTCGCGGCGCTGTGCGCATCGGTGAACCGCATGCCGTCGGCCGCGAGGCGATCG
Source organism: Phycisphaera sp. (assembly GCA_016125285.1). Taxonomy (GTDB): domain Bacteria; phylum Planctomycetota; class Phycisphaerae; order Phycisphaerales; family Zrk34; genus RI-212. The sequence continues at coordinate 110,865 of WGMA01000006.1, read as the reverse complement.
AGGTTCGGCGTGGCGACCTTCGCCTGGTCGTTGTAGCACGACAGATCGCCGTAGCCGAGGTCGTCGGCGAGGATCAGCACGATGTTGGGCTGTTTCGGCGCGGCGTGGGCGGGCGCGACCATCACCACGAGCGCCAGCACGCACGCGGCTCCCGCCAGCGTGACGCACGTCCGGATCACATGTCGAAGCATCTTCACCTCGGGTCGTTAACGCGCCTCGTCACGATTGTACGGGCGCACCTCGCCAACGCCACACCGTCGCCTGACGGATTTGCAAAGAACCGTGCGGCGAACCATCAGTGCTAAGCCTTTGCGGCACGGCTATATTGCTCTGCCTCACCAACCCCGCAACGCCCCGCACCGAGCCCCGCGCATGAACGCTCCGCCGCTCCGTCATCGCCTGCACACGTCGACTCGGGTGGCGATGATCGCGCTGGCGGTCTGCGTCATGACCACCGCCGTCGGGTTCTCCGCCGAGACGTCGACCGATGAATCCGTCGCGACCACGCCCGTCGGCTACAAGCCCGGCAAGGGCCAAAGCCGCTTCGAACTGCTCAACGAGCGTGTGAAGCGCGACCCGGCGGACCTGATCTTCGTCGGCGACTCGATCACGCACTACTGGGAGGCGCGCGGCCGCGACGTGTGGAAGCAACGCTACGGCGACCGGCACGCGGTCAACCTCGGCGTCGAGGGCGACCGCACGATGCAGGTGCTGTGGCGGCTCGAGCACGGCAACGTCGACGGCATCACGCCGAAGCTCGCCGTGGTGTTGATCGGCACGAACAACATCGGCCTGAGCCACCAGACGCCGGAGCAGACCGCCGCCGGTGTCGCCGCGGTCGTCGACACGCTGCGTCGCAAGCTGCCCGACACGCGCGTGCTGCTGCTGGGGATCTTCCCGCGCGGCTCGGCCGGCAGCGGCGCCCGCAAGCAGGTCGACCGCGCCAACGAGCTGATCGCCGCACGCGTCAAGGACGACGCGGTGACCTTCGTCAATATCAACCGCGTCTTCCTCGCCGCCGACGGCTCGCTGAAGGAAGGCGTGATGCACGACGGCCTGCACCTCACCGCCGAGGGCTACACCGCGTGGGCAGACGCGATCGAACCTTACATCCAGCAGCTGACGAAGTGACGCCCGCGCGTCACGCCGCACATCACGAGGAACACCCCATGCAGAGCTACCGATTCGTCGCACTCGCCGCGTTCACCGCCACCGCCCTGTTGCTCGCCGGCTGCGCCGCGTCGCCCAACAGCGGCAGCATGCAGCGCGTCACCGAGGAGCTGCCCACGCTCGGGCACCGCAACTGGATCGTCGTGGCGGACTCGGCGTACCCGTGGCAGACGGCGCCGGGCATCGAGACGATCTACGTCGGCGGAGATCAGCTCGCGGCGGTGAAGCGGGTGCTGCACGACGTGGAGGCCGCGCCGCACGTCGACCCGATCATCTACCTCGACGCCGAGCTCGAGCACGTGTCCGACGCCGACGCGCCGGGCATCGCGAAGTACCGCAAGCAGCTCGCGTCGCTGCTGAAGGGGCGCGACGCGCAGCGGATCCCGCACGAGCAGATCATCGCGAAGCTCGGCAAGGCCGGGCAGGACTTCCACGTGCTGCTGCTGAAGACGGACCTGACGCTGCCGTACACGTCGGTGTTCATCGAGCTGTACGCCGGCTACTGGGACGCCGAGCGCGAGGCGAAGCTCCGCGCGGCGATGGAGAAGGCGAAGTGACAAACCCCTCTCCCCCAGGTCGGCGAGAGGTTGGGTGAGGGGATCGATTCACCGGACACCGCGCGCCGTGCGGGAAACAGGCAATGTATTCGTAGGTTTCACCCTCACCCCGGCCCTCTCCCTCCAGGGAGAGGGAGCTCTGAGAAAATAACGCGTCAGCGCTTCGCGCCGTTGAGCAGCTGCTGCTTCATCAACTCCTGCATCAGTTGCTGCGGGCCCGGATCGTTGGGGTAGATGTCCGCGAGCTGCTGGGCGTACTTCAGGGCCTTGTCGAAGTGACCTGCGTCGCGGCACGTGGTGGCCAGCGCGAACAGGTACTCGCCGTTGCGGGGCTCGAGCTGGTGAGCCTTGAGCAGCGCGGCCTCGGTGTCGTCGGGGCGTTTGAGCTGGTTGTAGAGCAGGCCGAGGTTGTAGAAGTAGCGGCCGCGGTCGGGCGCCAGCTCAGTGGCCTTCGCGAGGTGGCCGACGGCTTCCTCGTAGCGCTTGGCTTCGACGAGCAGCAGGCCGAGGCTGAAGTTCGCGTGCGCCTGCACGCGGTTCCACACCTCGGCCGACGTGCCGTAGCCGCGCGGCATCTCGATCACCTTGCGGATCAGCGGCTCGGCGTCCTGGTTGCGACCGATCTGGCTGTACAGCGTCGCCAGCGCCATGTACGCGTCGATATGACGCCCGTCCCACTCGATCGCCTTGCGGAACGCCGCGATCGCCTTCGGCCAGTCGTGCCGGTCCGCGTAGTACCCGCCGAGCTCCATCTGCGCGTCGCGGTTGCCGGAGTGCGCCAGCAGCGCCTCCTCGTAGCCGGCCAGCGCCTCGTCGAGCGCCGCGGCCTGCTGCGCGGTGAACATCTGCTTCGGCACGTCGATCAGCACGCGCGCCGCGCGGTGCCGCACCGCACGCACCGGATCGCCCAGCAGCGGCGCGACGTACTGCACACGCTGCTCGGGCCCGACCGACTGGAACAGCATCACCGCGTTGGACCGCACGAGCGGATCGTCGTCGCGGATCGCCTTGATCGCCGCGCCCAGCGCGTCCTGCGTGAGGTACTGCTGCAGTTGCACCGCCGCCGTCGCCCGCACGATCCCCGGGCTCTCGACGTCGAGCGTCTGGCGCACGAGGTAAGGCCCGGCCTCGGGCATGCCGCGCCGCGCCGCGGTGAAGATCCGCGCGTACGCCCGCTCGTCCTTCGGCCACTTGTCGCCGTACCACTTCATTACCGCCTCCGCCGCCCACTTCGCGTCCTTCTCGGCGTGCGTGTGACAGTTGTTGCAGGCGTTGGGCGTGCCGAGCTCGACCGACAGGTCCGGCCGCGGGATGCGCAGCGAGTGGTCACGCCGCGGGTCGACCACCATGTACGTCCGCGTCGGCATGTGACACTCCACGCACAGCGAGCCGGTCGACCCGGCCTGGTGGTGATGATGCTCGGTCGTGTCGTACTTCTGCGGCAGGTGGCAGCGGACACACAGCGCGTTGCCCTGCGCGATGATCTTCGTCGTGTGCGGGTTGTGGCAGTCGCTGCAGCGCACGCCGTTGTGGTACATCTTCGACTGCGTGAACGAGCCGTACACGTAGTCCTCGTCCTGAATCTGACCGTCGGCGAAGTAGAGGTTCTCTTCGAGCAGCGCGGGCATGTAGTGATCGAGCAGCGGGTCGCCGTGGCGGTACTGCACGCTGACGTGCCCGCGCCGCGCGTGGCAGCGGGCGCACGTGTCGACCTGCATGTCGTCGAACGGCTTCTCCGACGTCACGTGCAGCCCCTTCTCGTCGTTGACGAACGCGTGCGGCACCGTCGTAATGTCCACCGCCAGGCCGCGGTTGGACCACTTCGCGTCCGCGTCCGCCGCGTCGAGCTTGTACGCCGCCGCCCACTCGACGTGCTTCGACCCCGGGCCGTGACACGCCTCGCAGCTGACGTCGAGCTCCGACCACGTCGTGTGATACGTGTCGGCCGGCGCGTCGTAACCCAGCTTCAGGTTCGTCGAGTGACAGTCGGAGCACATGCTGTTCCAGTTCTGCCCGCGCTGCGTCCAGTGCAGCCAGTTGTCCGCGGTGATGCGCGACGCGGGGTAGAGGTGGTACCACCGCTGGCCGCCCTGCTCCTTCGGCCGGCTGTCCCACGCGATGGTCAGGCACTGCAGACGCCCGCCGGGGAACTCGATGAGGTACTGCTGCAGCGGGTAGACGCCGAAGACGTACTTGACGTCGTAGTCCTGCATCCTGCCTTCGGGGCCTTCGGTGTGGACGACGAACCGGCCGTCCTTCTTGAAGAACTTCGACACGACGCCGAAGTTCTCGAACGTCGCGTCGTTGAAGTCGCCGAGGACGGTGTCGTCGGTCGGCTCCTGCATGGCCCTGTCGTGATACGAGCCGGTCCACAGCTCGGCCTCCTTGACGTGGCAGGCGACGCAGGCGTTGCGCCCGACGAACTGTCCGACGGGGCCCGCGGGCGCGGCGGGTTTCGACGCGACCGGCGTCACCGGCACGACCGGCGCGGCCACGTCGCCGGCGCCTTTCGCCCCGTCGCCGCTCTCGCCCGCGTCGCGCGAGCACGAAGGAACGACCGCGAGCGCCAGCCCGCCGATCACGACCGCCGCAGCGATCCACCATGACTGTTTCGCGTGGGACATCGGCCACACCTTATCGAGCCCGACCCTGCAAGTCATCACCGGGACATCATTGACCCCGGCCGTCGGCACGTCATAATTGACACAGGCACACGTCCGATCGCTGACAATCCCCCACGGAGCTACCTGGAGAGCCGCGCTATGCACGTCTCCGCACGCCCCGCCTGCACCCCGCCCACAAAACTCATGCTGTTGACCCTCGCCGCGACGTGGCTGTCGCTGCTGGCGCCGGCGGTGTCAACGGCGCAGGTGAACCCGCAGATCGACAAGATCCTCGGCGAGCGTGAGGAAAACGCCAAGGGGCAGTTGTGCGTGAAGTTCCGCCAGGGCGGGCTCACGGCCGACGACGTGATGAAGGTGCTCCAACGCGAGAAGATGGACCCGATCGTCGCGGTGATCGCCGGGGAATACCTCGAGAAAGGCGGGTTCGAGGCGGGCAAGACGGCGCTGGTGGTCAAGGGGCTGGCGGCGCGTCGTGACATGCTGGGCAAGGCCGCGGCGATGGCGGCGTTCAGCCCGCACCGTCAGGACATCGTCGACGACTTCATGAAGTCGCGGGCCCAGCCGGACCGCATGCTCGCGGCGTACATCCTCGCGACGTGGGCGTGGTCGGAGGCGATGTACGGCGACGACGACTACGTCTCGCCGGGCGAGGTCGAGGGCACCGAGGCGGAGAAGAAGATCGCCGAACTCGAGACGCAGATCGCCGACGAGGAAGCGAAGGCGAAGGAGAACCCCGACGCCGACAAGGACCTGACGCCCGAGCAGAAGCAGGAAAAGGCCGAGGCCGCGGCGAAGCGTGAGGCGCAGCTCAAACGGCTCAAGCGGATCGTCGCGCAGGTCGTGCCGCGCGACAAGCTGCTGAAGCGCGGCCGGGAGCTCGACGAATTCAACGTCGAGCCGTATCTCAAGGACCTGATCGACGAGCGCAGCGACGACATCCGCGAGATGACGATCCTCGCCGCGGCGTGGACGCGCAGCGGCGCGATCGCCGAGCAGGTCAAGGCGATGCGGCTGAGCCCGCGTGACGCGAACCTCGAGGCCGTGCGCCAGCTCTACCTCGCGCGGCTCGGCATGGCGACCGATACCGAAGCCATCGCCAAGCTGATCCAGACCACCGCACGCGTACGGCCCGACGTACGGTTCACCAAGCTCACGCCCTACCTGCACAGCTACGACATCCGCGGCACGCCGCTGCTATACACGCTGCAGGCCGTGGCGACGAACGGCCAGATCGCCGACGTCACCACGCTGCACGAGCTGCTCGATCACGCCGACCTGCGCGTCCAGCAGGAGGCGGCTCACGCGATCGAGGCCGCGGGCAACCCCGCCTCGCTGCCCGCGCTGTTCGCGAAGCTGAATCAGGGCTACGAAGAAGACGACGACAAGCGTCGGGCGCGCAAGGTCGAGCCGATCAACTGGCCGCTGAAGGTCGCGGTGCTGTCGGCGATCGGCGCGATCCCCGCGAAGGAATCGGTCGAGCCGCTGATCGCGGCGCGTGGCCGCGAGCGCGGCCGGTTCCGCCAGGACGTCAACTACGCGCTCGCCTCGATCTTCCGCGAACAGGGCGGCACGACGCCCGACGAGTGGCGCGATTACTGGGAGAAGAACAAGGACAAGGTGGCTGTCGACCCGCACCTCACGGCGGTCTGGCGGAAGACGTACCGCGTGCAGGACATGAAGGCGCCGGCGCTGACGGTGTTCTACGGGGCCGACATCCTCTCCGACCGCGTCGTGTTCGTGCTCGACACCTCGGCGTCGATGAAGGGCGACAAGATCGCGTCGCTCAAGGCGAACATGGAGGAGACGCTGGGCACGGTGGTCGAGCACATGAAGTTCAACATCGTGGACTTCGGCGGGATCATCCGCGTGATGAACCCCGGAGCGCTGATCGGTGCGCAGTTCAACTACAAGGTCGCGGACCTCGTCAACGCGCTGGACCTCAGCGGCGGCACGCGGACGTACGACGCGATGGAGGTCGGCATGCTGCTGCCCGAGGCCGACACCGTGATGTACCTGTCCGACGGCGCGCCCATCGCCGGACAGTTCGAGAACTGGGACGCCCTGCGGCGCGGCATCACGCTGTTCAACCGCTACCGCCCGCTGTCGATCTACGCGCTGTACTATTCCGGCGGCAAGGCGAAGGGCAAGGGCAAGAACCGCGGGCTGGCCGGCAACGCGCTGCAGATGATGCTGCTGGCCGACCAGAACGCCGGGCTGATGTACGAGCCCGACTGATTCCCGATTTCGGATTCTGGATTTCGGATCGCGGATCGCGGATCGCATCGGATCCCGCGACCCAACGGAGAGATGTGACATGAGAACGTTACGCGCGGCGCTGGTGGTGGTCATCGTGACGTGGTGCGGCATCGCGCACGCCGCCGATCGGCCCAACTTCCTGATCATCATGGCCGACGACTGCACGCACAGCGACCTGGCGGTGTACGGCGGCCGGAACGCGAAGACGCCCCACCTCGACCGCTTCGCGTCGCAGGGCCTGGTGTTCAACCGCGCGTACCTCGCCGAGGCGATGTGCCAGCCGTGCCGCGCCGAGCTGTACAGCGGGCGCTTCCCGATGGGCAACGGCTGCGCGTGGAACCACTCGGCCAGCATCCCCACCATCACGACCATGCCGCAGCACCTCGGCGCGCTGGGCTACCGCGTCGGCATCGCCGGCAAGATCCACGTCGGGCCGAAGAAGGCGTTCCCGTTCGAGATGGTCGGCGGGTACGACCGCAGCTGCGTGCACAACCCCACGCAGCCGCACAACGTCGCCGACGTCAAGGCGTTCATGTCGACGAAGCAAGGCGACAAGCCGTTCTGCCTGGTGATCTGCCTCGTCGAACCGCACCGGCCGTGGGTGATGGGCGACGCGTCACAGTATCCACCGGACAAGATCCAGCTGCCGCCGAACATCGCCGACACCGAGCAGACGCGCAAGGAGTACGGCGCGTACCTCGCGGAGATCACCTACATGGACGGGCAGGTCGGCGAGATCCTCGACGCGCTCGACGACTCCGGTCACGCCGACGACACGCTCGTGCTGTTCAGCTCTGAACAGGGCAGCCAGTTCCCCGGCAACAAGTGGACGAACTGGGACACCGGCGTGCACACGGCGCTGATCGCGCGCTGGCCCGGCCGCACGCCCGTCCACCAGCGCACCGACGCGATCGTCATGTACGCCGACGTGCTGCCGACGCTCGTCGACCTCGCCGGGGGCGACCCCGCGTCGCACCACTACGACGGCACGAGCTTCCAGCAGGTGTTGCTGGGCAAGGCCGACACGCACCGCACCTACGCGTACACCGAGCACAACAACGTCCCCGAGGGCACGCCCTACCCCGTCCGCGGCGTCACCGACGGCACGTTCCGCTACGTCCGCAACCTCACGCCCGACGCCGCCTACTTCGAGAAGCACCTGATGGCCAAGGGCACGTACTGGACGACGTGGGTCGACGAGGAATCGACCGACGCGCGAACGCACGACCTGATCGAACGCTTCGTGCACCGCCCCGCCGAGCAGCTGTACAACACGTCGCTCGATCCCTACGAGATGGTCAACCTCGCCGACGACCCGAAGCACGCGGCGATCAAGGCGAAGCTCAGCGCCGAGCTCGACCGCTGGCTCAAGGCGCAGGGCGACCCCGGCGTCGCGCAGGACACGCAGGAAGCCTACGAGGCCTCGAAACACGGCAACCATCTCTACCGTGCGCCCGAGTGACGCGGGCGCGACGCGTTTGAATTCGACACGCCGTGCTGGGAAAATGCGTCGGCCGGCCGCGCCGGTCGCGCACGCATCACATGGGTCCGTATTTCGTTCGAGGAGAGGAAGCACGTCATGAACGCATCGAAGGCACGCACGCGGTGGAATCTGTTCGCGTGGATGATCGTCGCGTCGGGGCTCGCGGCGGTCGGCGAGGTGAGCGAGGCGGCGGACTGGCCGAACTGGCGCGGGCCGAACCACGACGGGACCACCGCCGAGAAGTTCGACGCGAAGAAGATCGGCAACGTGGCGTGGAAGGCGGAGCTGGGTCGCGGGTACGCGTCGTTCGCGGTGGTGGGCGATCGCGTGTACACGGCCGGGTGGGCCGACGGGCAGGACACGATCTGGTGCCTCGACGCCGGCAGCGGGAAGGTGATCTGGAAGTTCAGCTACGCGGCGGAGCAGTTCGCCAACTCGCACGAGGGCGGGCCGAGCGCCACGCCGACCGTGCACGACGGGCTGGTGTACACCAACAGCAAGGACGGACAGGTGCACTGCCTCAAGGCGGACACCGGCGAGGTGGTGTGGAAGGCGAACGTGCGCGCCGAGGCGGCGATCCGTCACACGGCGTTCGACTGGGGCGAGTGCAGCAGCGGCGCGATCGTGGGCGCCAACGTCGTGTTCGAGGCGGGACGCACGGTGGCGTTCGACCGCAAGACGGGGCGCGTGGCGTGGAAGAGCCAGGCGTACAAGGCGGGCTACTCGACGCCGCTGCCGTTCAGGGCAGGCGGGCGCGACGCGCTGGCGGTGTTCAACGGCACGGGGCTCGTGGTGATGAACCCCGCGAACGGCGCGACGCTGACCGAGTACCGCTGGAACACGTCGTACGACGTGAACACCGCGACGCCGATCGCGGTGGCCGGCGGCAAGGCGCTGTTCATCTCCAGCGGCTACGGCAAGGGCTGCGCGCTGGTGCCCGTCGATCGCAACCCCAAGCCCGTCTGGCAGAACCAGAACATGCGCAACCACTTCAACAGCTGCGTCCTCGTCGGCCAATCCATCTACGGCGTCGACGGCAACACCGGGCAGGACGTGTCGTTCAAGTGCCTCGACGCGACCACCGGCGAAGTCGCCTGGAGCCAGGGCGGCCTCGGCTGCGGCGCGGTGATCGTCGCCGATGGCAAGCTGCTGATCATCGCCGAGCACGGCGAGCTCGTCGTCGCCGACGCCAGCCCCACCGGCTTCAAACCGATCGCCCGCGCCAACGTCCTCGGCGGCACCTGCTGGACCGCCCCCGTGCTCGCCAACGGACGCATCTACGTGCGCAACGCCACGGGGCAGATGGTGTGTATCGACGTCAGATGACGTCGACGATGCCGGATGCCGGATGCGGGATGCTGGATGCTGGATGCCGGATGGACAAGTCGCCATCGAAAAGGCAATACCCATCCAGCATCGAGCATCCAGTATCCAGCATCCCGCATCGGCTCCGCGACTCGCTACAATCCCCGCATGTCCGACGACGCCCCCTACATTCGCTACAAACGCTCGCGTTTCACCGCACGCCTGCTGCAGGATCGCCTGTACACGCCGGCGCACTTCTGGACGCAGCAGGTGCGCGACGGCGTGTGGCGCGTCGGGTTCACACGCTTCGCCAAACGCATGCTCGGCGACATCGTCGAGGCGGGCTTTGACGTGAAGCCCGGCGACGCCGTGCAACTCGGGCAGGTCATCGGCTGGGTCGAGGCGTTCAAGGCCGTGGCCGACCTGTACTGCATCGTCGACGGCGCATACGTCGGCCACAACGCGGCGCTCGACACCCAGCCCGACCTCGTCGACACCGACGCCGACGGCGCGGGCTGGCTGTACGAGGTCCGCGGCACGCCCGACCCCGATGCGATCAACGCGGAAGGATATGCGCGGATTCTCGACGCCCAGATCGATAAGATGCTCGGCGAAAACCCCGCGCTGGCTGAGGCGCAGCTCGACGAGGACGCGGATTGCTGACGCACGCGCGTCGATGCTGGATACCGGATGCCAGATGCTGGATGGTCCAATGACGGCCGCTCGCTCCGGGCACATCCAGCATCCAGCAACCAGCATCAGAACAACCCTTGATGTCCGATACGCGTAGGAACACACGACCACCCATGACCCAACCCGCACGCTACATCATGATCGGCGGCTTCCTCGGCGCAGGGAAATCCACCGCCGTGCTCCGCCTCGCCGAGCACCTCACGCAGCGCGGGCAGCGTGTCGGCCTGATTACCAACGACCAGTCCGTCGGCCTCGTCGACACGGCCCTGATGAAGTCGCACGGGTTCGACGTCGAAGAGATCGCCGGCGGGTGTTTCTGCTGCCGGTTCGACTCGCTGGTCGAGGCCGCGGACAAGCTCGCCGCGGGTGACGCGTCGCCCGACGTGTTCATCGCCGAGCCCGTCGGCTCATGCACCGACCTCGTCGCCACCGTCAGCTACCCGCTGCGGCGCATCTACGGCGAGCGCTACGCGATCGCGCCGCTCAGCGTCCTCGTCGACCCGCTCCGATGCGAACGCGTGCTCGGCCTCGACACCGGCAAGTCGTTCAGCGAGAAGGTCGTCTACGTCTACCGCAAGCAGCTGGAAGAGGCGTCCATCATCGTCATCCACAAGAGCGACACGCTCGACGAACAACGCCGCTTGCGGCTTAGCAACGCCCTCCGCGCCGAATACCCCAACGCGACCGTCCTGCTCGCCTCTTCGCGATCCGGCGAAAACCTCACCGAGTGGTTCGACCTCATCACCGCCACCGCCCTGCCCGAGACCGACGCGATGCCGATCGACTACGACACGTACGCCGAGGGCGAGGCGCTGCTGGGCTGGCTGAACGCGACGGTCCGCGTCAAATCGCCCGACCCCATCGACGGCGAGGTGGTCATGATGGACCTGGCCGACCGCATCCGCGCCGACCTCGCCGAGGCGGGCGCGGAGATCGCGCACCTGAAGATGACGATGACGCCGGACCACCACGACGGCCGCATCGCCACGCTCAACTGCGTCGGCGGCGACTACGTGCCCGAGCTGTCGCAGTCGCTGGCCGAGAAGATGCGTGCCGGCGACCTGATCGTGAACCTGCGAGCCGAGGCCGACCCCGATTTCCTCGACACCGTCGTTCGGCGTGCCCTACAATGCGAGCCGAGCGGGACGGGCACGCCGGGCGCGATCACGCTGGAAGTGACCCACGCCGAGCATTTCCGCCCCGGCCGGCCGACGCCCACGTGGCGGATGACCGACGCGAAGACACTGACGCCGTTTTCGGACGAGTCCTGAATCGCCACAGCAGCGGGAGATCATGGTGAGCGGCAACGACGAGACCCCATTCATCCGCGTCGCGGAGTTTTACCTGAATCCGCGGCACATCACGCACGTGAAGGTGTTCAAGGATGATCACGTCGAGGTCTACATCCACGGTGAGACCGACAGTTGGAGAACGATCGCCTGGGAAGACGCCGCGCCGCTGATGCAGTGGCTCGCCTCGCACACCGCACGCTGAACGACCGACGCATGACCGACCACAACGCACAGCCCGGCCGCACGCCCCTGAAGGTCCTCTACTGCCGCTGCGCCTACGCGCAGGTCGTGCCCGGGGACGTGAAGGACGCCGTGCTCGATCGGCTGTGCGCGTCCGGCCAGGCGTTCGACACCGTCGCCGACCTGTGCGAGATGTCCGCCCGGCGCGACCCGGCGCTCAAGTCGATCGCCGACGCCGCGTGCGCGGGCGACGCGATCCACGTCGCCGCGTGCTACGAGCGTGCGGTGCGCGGCCTGTTCCACGCCGCCGGCGCCACGCTGCCCGACGCGGGCGTCACCGTGCACAACATGCGCGAGCAGACCGCCGATGAAATCGCCGACGCGCTCGTAGGCGAGTCGACCAACTCCCTCTCCCTCCCAGGGAGAGGGCCGGGGTGAGGGTCCGATCCCTCGAATGCGGCGCACGTTTCCCGTAGCATGCGACGCGTTCGTTGAATCGACCCCCTCACCCAACCTCTCCCCCACCCGGTGGAGAGGAGCCAGAGGAGGCCGCGTGATGGTGAAGATGAAACCGCTCGATACGCCGACCGTCCGCATCGTCCTCTACGAAGGCCGCGGCGCCGCCCCGCTGCCCGACGCCACACGCGTGTCGATCTTCCGCGCGCTGCTCGACGATGGCTACACCGTCACCGCCGCCGGTCGCCACGGCGACACCGACCGCGTCACGCCGGGCGTCGTCGCCTCCGTCGACGGCTCGACGCTGATCGTCCTCGGCGCGTTCGACGCCGGCCACGCCCCCGACGCCACCGACGCCGACGGACGCGTCACACTGCACGTCCACGACATCACCGGCCTCGACGCCCCCGCCGTCAAGCAACGCGTCGACGCCACGCTGCTCGACGCCGACATCGAACACAACCGACCCGGCCGCGATGGCAAGCAGCCCGCGTGGAAGCCGTGGTTCCCCGTCATCGACTACGACCGCTGCACGAATTGCATGCAGTGCCTGTCGTTCTGCCTGTTCGACGTGTACGGCGTCGACGCCGCGAACCAGATCCAGGTCCAGCACAACGACAACTGCAAGACCGACTGCCCGGCGTGCAGCCGCGTGTGCCCCGAGGTCGCGATCATGTTCCCGAAGTACAAGGCCGGGCCGATCAACGGCGACGTCGTCCGCGAGGCCGACGTGAAACGCGAGGCGATGAAGGTCGACATCTCCGATCTGCTCGGCGGCGACATCTACTCGCGCCTCAAGAAGCGCCACGAAGACGCCCGCGAACGCTTCGCCAAGGAACGCGACGAGAAGGCCGCGCTGTCCGAGCGCATGCGCTGCCTCACGAAGATGGCCGGCGAGATGGACATCCCGATGAGCGCGCTAAGATCACTGCCGTCGCAGGACGAAGTCCGCGAAAAAGCGGCGGCGGCCAAAGCCAAAGCCGACGCCGCGCGTGAAGCGAATGACCAATGACCAAGCACCAATGACCAATGCAAGACGCCCGATGGATTTCCCAGTCATTGGGCATTGGGACTTGGTCATTGGTCATTTTTGAGGAGATTCCTATGCAACGACGCGACTTCATCGGCGGCGCCACACTCGCCGGGCTCGGCGCGATGCTTTCCCCGACGTTCACGCAGGGCGCGCACGCCGCGGAGGGCGTCGGCGATCGACAGCTCATCGAGGTCCGGCGGTACATGTTCCCCAACGCCGACAAGGCCGCGGCGTTCGACGCGTTCGCCAAGGCCGCCGGCGTCCCCGCGTGCAACCGCGCCGGCGTCAAGACCGTCGGCGTCCTCAAGCACGACACCGAGCTCAACAAGGGCGACGACAACAAGTCCACCGATCGCTACGTCATCATGGCGCACGACTCGGCCGAGTCGCTGCTGACCCTCAACGCGAAGCTCGGCGCCGACGAGCAGTTCCACGCCGACGGCAAGGACTTCCTCAACGCCCCCAAGAGCGATCCCGCGTACGACCGCAAGAGCGTCGCGCTGCTGCTGTCCTCGCCCTGCGTACCGAAGATCGAGGTGCCCACGCTCAAGCCCGGCCGGCTGATCCAGTTCCGCATCTACGAATCCCACTCGCTCGGCAAGGCCCGCGCCAAGCTGCACATGTTCAACGAGGGCGGCGAGATGAAGATCTTCCGCGACGTGGGCATGAACCCCGTCTACCACGGCGAAGCCATCGCCGGCGAACGCATGCCCAACCTCAACTACATGCTCAGCTTCGACGACGACGACGCCCGCAAGGCCGGCTGGGGCGGGTTCACCAAAGACCCCCGCTGGAACACGCTCAAGAACGACGCGAAGTACGCCGACACCGTCTCGAAGATCACCAACATCTTCATGCGCCCGGTCGAAGGGTCTCAAATCTGAGCCCGGCTGACGAACAGGATTTCAAATGACCAATGACCAAATCCCAATGACCAATATCAGAAGCTCCGCGGGTTCCCGCGTCATTGGACATTGGGATTTGGTCATTGGTCATTCACACTAACCCGGCGGATTACGTATGCTCCCACGCCTCACATACCGCATGCTCACCACCGTCAGCCCGCGCTGCATGGCGAAGTTTGCGTGGAACTTCGGCGTCAAGGGCACGCGCTCCGTCATGAAGTTCAAGTCGCGTCTGAAGCGTGGCGTCGTGTTTCCGCCGTTCCTCTACATCTCGATCATCAACTCCTGCAACCTCCGCTGCCAGGGCTGCTGGGTCGACGTCGCGCACGAGCGCTCGCAGATCGACCTGCCGCGCATGAACCGCCTGATCAACGACGCCAAGAGCCACGGCAACGCGTTCTTCGGCATCCTCGGCGGCGAGCCGTTCATGCACGACGAGCTGTTCGACGTCCTCGAAGCGCACCCCGACTGCTACTTCCAGATCTTCACCAACGGCCAGTTCATCACCGAAGAAAAAGCCGCGCGGTTGCGGAAACTCGGCAACGCCACGCCGCTGATCAGCATCGAGGGCACGGAGATCATCAGCGACGAACGCCGCGGACGCTCCGGCGTGCTCAGCAAGACGATGAAGGGCCTGGACAACTGCATCGCCGCGGGCGTGATCACCGGCGTCGCCACGTCCCTCTGCCAGACCAACATCGACGACCTGCTCCGCGAGGAATGGGTCGACGCGCTCATCGCACGCGGCGCGCATTACATGTGGTACCACGTCTACCGACCCGTCGGCCCGGACCCGAACCCCGCGATGTCGCTCAACCCCGACCAGGCCCGACGCGTGCGTCAGTTCGTCGTCGACATGCGCTGCAAGAAACCCATCGGCATCGTCGACGCCTACTACGACGGCAAGGGCCAGGCGCTGTGCCCCGCCGCGACCGGCATCAGCCACCACATCAGCCCGTGGGGCGACATCGAGCCCTGCCCCATCGTCCAGTTCGCCCGCGAAAACATCGACGACGAACGCGGCATCTACGAGACGATGACCCAGTCCACCTACCTCAAGGACTTCCGCGACCTCGCCCGCAAAACGACCCGCGGCTGCATCGTCCTCGAACGCCCCGACCTGCTCAAAGACTTCGTCACCGAACAGGACGCCGCCGACTCCACCGCCCGCAAGACGGGTCTGTCCGAACTCGCCGCGATGGACAACCGCGGCAGCCAGTACCAACGCGGCGACGAGATCCCCGAAAAACACTGGTTGTACCGCATCGCCAAGAAATTCTTCTTCAACGACTTCGGCGTGTATGCGGAGTTGGAGAAGGCGGTGAACGAGGCACACCACGAAGGCGCGAAGGACACGAAGTCCGGAGAAGGCGACGTGGTGCAGGTGACGACGAGCGCTGCCGCGGACAGCAAATCACGCGACGCTGAAACCGTCGAATCCTCGACGTAAAGCGCACCGTCCCGCGTGACGTTTCGCGACGCGGCTCGCCGCGTGTTAGACTTTCCTGTAGATCAATTCGGGGGACAACATGGCCAAGATGCATCCGTTCGACAGACTCGCGCACGTCGAGGACACGGATTGGGAAGGCACGTTTACCACGGACGTTTTTCTGGATTGTTTGTGCAAACTGGACGCATGGACCGCACCTGACGGCAAACTCTTCGGCCGAGCACCTTTCAAGTGTCGGCCAAGGAAGACAAAGAGCCTGCGTGTCATCACCGAGGATGCCAACACACCGCCGAGCGCATTGCAGCGCAAGACATTTGACAATGCGATCGCCGCGCTCCCCAAGACGCATAAGAAGTTGACCAGCCTGTTCGTTCAGGAAGCCCGCGACTTCTTCGAGAGTTGTGACGTAAGAAAAGGGCTCGACGCGATCTCAACAGACCTCGTGCCCGACCTGATCGATTTTTTGGGCTTGACGATCTTCGCGCAGTCGAAGAACCAAAAACATTTCTACTCTCTCAGCTTCAATTGTGGGTGGGACTCCGAACACGGCATCGAGGTCTTGATGCGAGGCTCATCGATCGTCGAGGTCGGCGGCATCGGTGACGTATACCCGCCTCGTGAGCCGGGGCCGTTCGAGATGACCGAGGAAGACCTTCGCCAGACGCGGCTCCCCATCGACGCGGATCAACCTGTTATCGATCGCTTGATGGATTTCATTGGCGCCATGCACGAGTGGGAGAAGGCGTTCATCGAATCGGAAGACATGGAACAAGCCCAGAGAGGGATTGCCGCGATCTACGCGGAGTATTGCGTTCAGAACCGCCCTCCGCAATTCCCGACGCGGCCCTCATCAATCCGATACGACGCATCCAAAACCGAGGTCCGGCGTGTTCAATCATACGGCAAAAAGAAACTCCGAATCTAAACATGGGAACAGAACGCCGTGCCGGGAGCCTACCAATACCTGATGCAGTTTGGCAGACGTGACTCATGGTTTGTCGGTATCAGGGCGTATCATTTCGGCGACGGGGTTTGGGGCGCAAAGAACATCGGGCTTTGAAAGCCGCATCGCGGCGACAGCCAATAGCGAAGGGCGCAAGCCCTGGTAAACGCCGCGACCACCCACCGCTCCCGCAACCTCGCCGCCGCCGCGTCACGCATCAACCCGCAGTTCGCCAACCACCGAGCCCTGGAAGGGCGACAGACACGCCACCCGATCTGCCGCCCTTTCAGGGCTCCATCAGCTCCACACCACGCCACCCGGGGCTCGCGCCCCGGGCTACTCTCGGCCGCCCGCGTTGCGGGCTGGGGCTGTTGGGACGTGGCCAGGCCCGTGGGCGGCCCGGCTCGCGGTGGGGTTTTCGCTTGATTTGCTGCGGCTGTATGTTATAATTATGTACGGTATTCATGCCGTCAGGGGGTCATTCGCTAACCGACTGCATTCAGGGGAGATACGACGTGCCGCTGCACAGTCTCAAAGACGTCACGCAGGCCCTGGAGGTCATGCGCCGTCACCGCGCGGGGCTCAAGGACGGACCGGCGCGGCGGGCGATGGACGGGTACATCGACACGCTCGCCGAGCACCTCGTCACGCTGGTCGGCTCAGACGACCGCGTCGTCGCCCACCGCCGCGCCGCCGAAGCGAACGCCGACGCCGCCCACGCCGCGGACGATGCCGCGCGCGCCGTCCCCACACGCCCCGACCCCGACCAATCCCCCGCCACCCGGCCCCAAATCAAAAATGAAAAATCGGAACTCGAAAATGACACCTCCGCGCCCACTGGAGATCACCCCCCGCGCCGAACCCGCAACGCGCCGCCGGTAACCCGCAACCCGACACCCCCCTCCCCCCTCCCCGCGGGTCGCGGAGGCAATGGAAAATGGAAAACGGCAAATGGAAAATGGAAAATCCAACACCCCCGCCCGTCACACACCTCCCGCGTGACCCGCTCGGTCCTCTGCGCCTCCGCGCGGCCCCCTTAGCGACCGATTTCCGCCCCGTGACTGTCCAATCGACCGCCATAATTCGCTTACTCAATGTGGGCGGAGCGGTGTCGGTGTGCTAACCTGTGGTGCTGTTGCGGCATCCCACACGTACGACCGCGACCGCCCCCACGTCACACGCGTGGACTTCGCACGTGACCGCGCAGCGTGGGGATCGACCGAACGACGGAGACTTCATGGGCATTCGTTTACCACAGGTGCAGTTGCCGACGCCGGTTCCCAAGCAGGTGATGCGTCCGACGCAGGAGCAGATCCCCGACGCCGTCGAGGATCGGCTGGCGATCAAACGGGCGACCGAGGCGTACGTCGTCCGCGAAAAGCCCGTGCCGCCGATGCCGCTCGAAGAGCTGCGTGTCCACGCCGAGAAGCTGCTGGGCGACGCGGGGATCGACGCGAAGTACACCGAGTACGCCGCGGTGCTGGTGAACAACGCCATGTGGCGCGACCATCTGGCGCCCGTGCCGTTCGAGCGGCGGCTGCTGCTGATGCCCAAGTGCCTGCGTGCCGAGTCGACGTGCCCCGCGCCGTTCGACGAGTTCGGCCTGCTGTGCAAATCCTGCGGCCAGTGTTCGCTGCAGGACCTCCAGGAGGAAGCCGAGCGACTCGGATACGCGGTGCTGATCGCGGAGGGCTCGGCGATCGTGATGTCCATCATCGAGACCGGCAAGATCGACGCGATCGTCGGCGTCTCGTGCCTCAGCGTCCTCGAGAAGGCGTTCCCGTACATGGAGTCCGCGGCGATCCCCGGCGTGGCGATCCCGCTGCTGCAGGACGACTGCATCGACACCAACGTCGACCTCGAGTGGATCTGGGACGTGATCCACCTGACCAGCGACGACCGCACCTACCGCATGGACCTCGACGCGCTGCGCCGCGAGGTCGACACGTGGTTCGCGCCCGCGGAGCTCGATCGGCTGATGGGCCCGGCGGAGTCCGAGAGCGAAAAGATCAGCCGCGCGTGGCTGGCGAAGGACGGCAAGCGGTGGCGGCCGTTCCTGACGATCTGCGCGTACAAGGCGCTGCTCGACGACCCCGAAGCGGCCGTGCCGGACGACCTGAAGAAAGTCGCGATCGCCGTGGAGTGCTTCCACAAGGCGTCGCTGGTGCACGACGACATCGAGGACGGCGACGACACGCGGTACGACGAGCCGACGGTTCACGCGGAGCACGGCGTGCCGGTGGCGCTGAACGTCGGCGACCTGCTGCTCGGCGATGGCTACCGGCTGATCGGCGAGGCGCAGATCGACGGATCGCGCGTCGCGGAGATGATGCGTATCGCCGCCGCGGGGCATCGCGACCTGTGCATCGGCCAGGGCAACGAGCTGACGTGGCAGCGGAACCCCGATGTGCTCAAGAGCACGCAGGTGCTGGACATCTTCCGCCGCAAGACCGCGCCGGCGTTCGAGGTCGCGCTGCGGCTCGGCGCGGCGTACGCGGGCGCCGACGAAGCGACGCACGACGTGCTGCGGCAGTACAGCGAGGCGCTGGGCATCGCGTACCAGATCCGCGACGACCTGTGGGACTGGATCGGCGAGCACGACGACGCGCACGGCACGGCCGACAGCGAGGCGATGCGGCCGACGCTGCTGCCCGCGATGGCTTACGAGCGCACCACCGGCGACGACCGCGCAATCCTCGAGACCGTGTGGAAGCGCACCGGCCCGCTCAACGGCGAGCTCAAACGCCTCCACGCGATCATCGCCGAGAAGAAGATCGACGAGCACGCCGCGGACCTGCTCACGGCGTACAAGGAACAGGCGATCCGCGCCCTGCGCCAGCTCGAACACGCCACGCTCAAGGGCCTGCTGCGGCGTGTGATGACCAAGATCTTCGACGACCTGGAGATCAAGGGCTGGTGCAAGGAACACGAAGCCGCACACGCGGGGGACACCGAATTAACCACGAAGGCCACGAAGTAGACACGAAGGCGCAAAGCAGAAGTTTTCTTTGTGAGACTTCGTGATCTTCGCGACTTCGTGGTTGGTCCGAATCACATGTCCATGAGACTGCAAATGCTGCAGGTCGCCCGGCTCGCGCCGAAGATGCTGGGCGACTCGGCGGAGCTTGTCGCCGCGTTCGTCGCTTCGAAGCTCACCGACGAAGGCGGCTTCGCCGACCGGGCGGGTGCGGCGGACCTGTATTACACGGTGTTCGGCATCGAGGCGACGATCGCGCTGCAGCGAGAACTGCCGACTGATCGCATCGCCGCGTTTCTCGATACGTTCGGTGACGGCGACGGGCTCGACCTGATTCACCTGTGCTGTCTGGCGCGGTGTCGAAGCGGCCTCGGGCAGGCGCATCACCCGACGCTGCCCAAGCTCGCGCAGCGGATCGGGCAGCACGAAGCGGCGAGCGTGTACGAGGCGTTCATGATCCACGCGGCGTACCAGGACCTCGGCGTCGAGTCGCGTGCGCCGGAACGCATCGCGACGCTGCTCGACGACATGGCGACGGGTGACGGCGGGTACGCCAACGACGCCGACATCCAGCTGGCCAACGTGCCGGCGACCGCGGCGGCGGTGACGCTGCAGCACGCGCTGGACCTGCCGCGTGACGCGCACAGCGCCGAGTTCCTACTCAAGTGCACGCACCCGGACGGCGGGTTCTTCGCGATGCCGGCCGCGCCGATGCCGGACCTGCTGTCGACCGCCGTGTCGCTGCACGCGTTGTCGATCCTCAAGCGCGACATCGACCCGATCCGCGAGCGCTGCCTCGATTTCATCGACACGCTGTGGACGTCGGCGGGCGGGTTCTACGGCAACTGGGCCGAGGAGGAAGGCGACCTCGACATCGAGTACACGTGGTACGGCCTGCTGGCGCTGGGGCACCTGAGCGTGTGAACAATACCGAACAATCACGAAGCACGCGAAGCCATCGAAGACCACAAAGAATGACTGAATCGCGACTTCGTGATCTTCGTGACCTTTGCGGGCTTCGTGCTGAATCAACCCATGCCTATCGATCGCGAGACATTCGAAGAGACCCGCCGCAACGCGATCGCGCACCTGCTCGATCAGCGTGAGCCGGCCGGTCACTGGGTCGGCGAGCTGTCGAGCAGTGCGCTGGCGACGGCGACGGCGATCACGGCGCTGTCGCTGGTCGATCGCGCCAGCGGCGACGCGGCGCACCGCGAGATGATCGCACGCGGCGCGGCGTGGCTGATCGATCAGCAGAACCGCGACGGCGGCTGGGGCGACACGGACAGGTCGCTGTCGAACATCTCCACGACGATGCTCTGCTGGGGCGCGCTCGGCCTCGACGAGGTCCGCGACGCCGTCGCCGAGGACCCGACGCGGCCGGACCTGCCGCTGCTCGACACGGTCCCGCGCTGCGAGCAGTGGCTGACGGATCACGCCGGGTCGATGAAGATTCCGGCGCTGGTCGACGCGGTGATGCGCCGCTACGGCAAGGACCGCACGTTCAGCGTGCCGATCCTCACGATGTGCACGCTGTGCGGCCGACTCGGCGACCCCGACGACGGCGGGACGTGGCGATGGGTCAAGCAACTGCCGTTCGAGCTCGCCGCCCTGCCGCAGTCGTTCTACCGCTTCGTCCGCCTGCCCGTCGTCAGCTACGCGTTGCCCGCGTTGATCGCGATCGGCCAGGTGCGTCACCACCACCGCCCGACGTGGAACCCGATCACGCGCCTCGCCCGCCTGATCACGAAGCGGCGGACGCTGCGTGTGCTCGAATCGATCCAACCGCCCAACGGCGGGTTCCTGGAGGCGACGCCGCTGACGAGCTTCGTGACGATGTCGCTCGCGGCGTGCGGCCGGCACGACACCACCGTGGCGCAACGCGGCGTGAGGTTTATCGAGAAGTCGATGCGTAAAGATGGCAGTTGGCCGATCGACACGGATCTGTCGACGTGGGTGACGACGCTGTCGATCAACGCGCTCGCGGCCGGCGGCAAGCTCGACGAATACCTGAACGACGACGAACGCATTTACCTGCGCGACTGGCTGCTCGGTCAGCAGTACACGGAGCGGCATCCGTACACCGGCGCGGCGCCGGGCGGCTGGGCGTGGACGCCGGAGCCCGGTGGCGTGCCGGACGCGGATGATACGAGCGGGGCTGTGTTGGCGCTGAGCCATCTGCAACCGGACCTCAATAGCTATGAAATCGCCGAATGGGCAATGATCAGGGCCCTCTATGGAAGTGATCTCGAAACGTTGCAGGACGAACCGACCGCTTTGGACGCAGGCGCGGTCTGGACACATGGCCTGATCAACCGTGACGGTGGTGTGCCGACCTTCTGTCGCGGTTGGGGTAAGCTTCCATTTGATCGCAGTTCCGTCGACATTACGGCTCACTACTTGCGTGCCCGTCGGGCGATCGACTACACGAATTGGCCACCATTACTTCGATTTATCCAATCATCACAGCGAACAGATGGGGCGTGGCTGCCGTTGTGGTTCGGCAATCAACATCGCCAAGCTGAAGAGAACGCGACGTACGGCACCTCGCGCGTGCTCTTAGTACTCGCGAACAGATCGGTCGCAGATAGCCTAGCTTCTTGGGTCACTGATCCAGCGACTTTGACGCAAGCTGCCGTCCGTTGGATGACTGACAATCAGAACACCGACGGCGGCTGGGGCGCGGGGGAAGGTACGCCGTCGTCGATTGAGGAGACGGCGCTGGCGGTGGAAGCGTTGGCGGCGGTGGTCAATGCGGGCGGCGCGGATGATGCGGATGACACGAACGATGCGGGTGACGCACGCCCCTGCGGGGCGTCGCTAAACGGGGTGATTGGGCGCGGGGTGGCGTGGTTGGTTGAACATACCGAGCGCGGCACGCATTTCGAGCCGGCGCCGATCGGGTTTTATTTTGCGAAGCTGTGGTACTACGAGAAGCTGTACCCGGTGATCTGGACGGTGGCGGCTCTTGAACGGGTCAGGGTCTGGATGGAACAAGCGGACGGTGATGAGAAAATGCAAATTGCAAAATGAAAAATGTAAATTGCAAAATGGGGAGGCGTGTTACTCGGACGGTGGCGTGTCGGGGTCGCCGAGGTGTTCGGCGGCGTCGCGGGCGGCGTCGGCGATGAGGTCGAGGTGGCGGAGGAACTGCTCCTGCTTGTTCTTCGGCAGCACGTCGAGCACGTGGTTCTGCAGGGCCACGGCGATGTCGCGGGCTTCCTCGAAGACCTTCTTGCCGGACGGCTTGATGCGGACGCGCTTGGCGCGTTTGTCTTTTTCGTGGGGGCGACGCTCGATGAGGCCGGCCTTTTCCATGCGGGTCAGCACGGAGGTGACGGTGTTCGGGTCGGAGGCCATGAGGTCGGTGAGGGCGCGCTGGGTCATGCCGTCGGTGTCGTCCTCGTGCAGCCAGCGGAGGACGGTGAACTGATCGGGGGTGATCTCGAGGTGTGCGATGCGTCGGCGGAAGGCCTGGTTGAGGCTGTACCAGGCGCGTCGCAGCAGGGGCGGGAGTCGGCGCTGGCCGGTGTGGGGGTCCAGCGACGATTCCTCGATGCCGGAATCTTCATCGGGTGTTTTTGACGAGTGTGTTGATCGGCGCTTGGACATGGTCTATCATGCTCGCTGACAATAGTACGCGTAAGTACATTTGTCTGGAAACCGCCCGACGAGTGGGTCGTGGCCGACGACGAGCGGCCAGTGGGACGGATCAGCAACAGCCGAGATATTAGAAGGTACTCCCGTGACGAAGCAAATCTCCGTGCTCTGCATCGTGACGGCGCTGTCGATGATGTGCGCCGCCTGCTCCGACAACAACACGCCGAACGCGGCCGCATCCGCGACAAAAACCGGGTCCGGCGGCGGCGGTGGTGACGCGAAGCCGAGCGACGGCAGCGGCGGCGACGGCGGCGCCAAGACCACGGCGGTCAACGGGTGGCTGCACTGGCGTGGGCCGCTGCAGACGGGTGTGTCGCTGGAGAAGAACCTGCCGGAGAAGGTGTCGCTGAGCGACGACACGCTGCTGTGGTCGCTGGACCTGCACGGCCGGGGCACGCCGGTGATCGCCAACGGGCGCGTGTACGCGTGGGGCTATCGCGGCGAGGGCAAGGACGTCGTCGAGGTGCTGGCGTGCGTCGACGAGGAGACGGGCAAGACGATCTGGGAGAAGGAATTCGCCGACTTCCTGAGCGACGTGATCTACGACCGCTACTCGATCGGCGCGCCGACGATCGATCCGGACACGGGCAACGTGTACCTGATCACGTCGCCGGGCCTGTTCATGTGCTTCACGCCGGACGGCAAGGAGCTGTGGCGTCACTCGATGATGGAGGAGTTCGGCCGCAACACTTATCCGAACGGGCGCACGGGCGCGCCGAAGATCGACGGGAACTTCGTGATCGTGCGCGGCGTGTCGAGCAACTGGGGCGGCGAGGGTCCGCCGCGTGACCGGTTCTACGCGTTCGAGAAATCGAGCGGCCAGTTCGTGTGGTCGGCGACGGCTGGCGTGGGCCCGCCGTACCTCAAGGACTCGGACTTCGCGAGCGTGTTCATCGAATCGCGCGGCGGCAAGCGGCTGTTCTACACAGGCCTGGGTTCGGGCAGCGTGGTGTGCATCGACGGGCGGACGGGCAAGCCGGTGTGGCGCTTCCAGGAAGGCACCGGCGGCATCAACGCCTCGCCGGTGCTGGACGGCGACATCCTGGTCCTGCCGCACGAGCTGAACGTCGCGGCGCCGGCGGACGATCCGCTGGCGGCGCAGATCGGCAGCCTGATCGGCCTGAACGTCGCGACGACGGCGGGCAAGGTCGAGGGCGGCATCCGCGAGATCGAGCGCCAGGACATCGAGGTCTGGCGTGACAAGGACATCGCGATGTTCACCAGCTCGCCGGTGCTGGTCGACGGGCGTGTGTACCAGGTGGACAAGAAGGGCGTGCTGTGGTGCGTGGAGTCGAAGACGGGCAAGAAGCTGTGGTCGAAGAAGATGGGCCTGGACCAGATCCACGCGTCGCCGACGTGGGGCGACGGCAAGCTGTACCTGCCGATGAACGAGGGCAAGTTCTACATCGTCAAGCCGGGCGACACGGACGCGGAGATCCTCAGCGAGGTGGACTTCACGGAGCCGGGCGCGAAGGTGTTCTGCCTGGGCGCGCCGGCGATCTGGAACGGCAAGGTGTACGTGTACACGACCAAGCGTCTGTACTGCTTCGGCAAGAAGGGTGGCAACGCCGAGGGGCTGCCGGCGCCGGTCGCGCCGGAGCCGGCGCCGACGCCGGGCGAGGCGGTGGCGTTGCAGATCGTGCCGGCGGAGGTGCTGCTGCGTCCGGGCAAGGAGCAGACGTTCATGGTCTACAAGATCGACGCGAACGGCGTGCGAGTGGGCGAGGCGGAGGACGTGAAGTGGGCGCGGTTCGTGCCGCCGACGGCGAAGGTGCACGCGGAGATGGACGCGGACTTCAACGACGCGGGCGTGCTGGTGGCGAAGGACGACGCGAAGGCGTCGGCGGGCGCGTACAAGGCGACGTCGGGCAGCCTGTCGGGCACGATCCGCGGGCGCATCGTCGAGAACCTGCCGTACTCGGAGGACTTCGAGGGGTTCAAGGTCGCGATCGATCACCCGACGGACGGCGAGAAGTTCGCGTACCCGCCGCTGCAGTGGATCCAGGCGCGGTTCCGCTGGGAGGTGCGTCAGCGTGACGGCTCGAACGTGCTGGCGAAGACGACGGACAACCGGATCCTGCAGCGTGCGATCACGTTCATCGGCCACCCGTCGGACAGCAACTACACGCTGACGGCGGACGTGATGAGCGACGGCAACCGTCGCGGCATGGGCGACGTGGGCGTGATCAACCAGCGGTACATCATCGTGCTCAAGGGCAACTACAACGTGATCGAGGTGAACTCGAACCAGGAGCGTGTCAAGGAGAGCACGTCGTTCTCGATGACGCCGAAGAAGTGGTACCGGCTCAAGACGCGTGTGGACGTGGCGGACGACGGCAGCGGCGTGATCCGCGCGAAGGTCTGGCCGCGTGACGAGGACGAGCCGGCCGACTGGACGATCGAGGTGCCCCACGCGCACGCGCACCCCAACGGCTCGCCGGGCCTGTTCGGTTTCAGCTCCGACGAGAAGTACCGCGTGTACATCGACAACGTGAAGATCACGCCGAACACCAAGTGATGACCAAGCACCAATGACCCGTGACCCGTGACCAGTGACCAAATGACACGTCCGGCGCACTAAGGAAGTGTGCGACGCATCGGACGGTGGGATTTGGGCGGTGGGAATTCCTAAAGAGGATCGATCATGAAAACGAAGCTGACGAACCTGATGCTGATGACCGCGGTGTTGTGCCTGTGCGGCTACGCGTACGCCGACGACTGGGCGATGTGGGGCCACTCGACGTCGCGGAACATGGCGTCGGAGGACGCGCAGGGGCTGCCGACGTCGTGGAAGGCCGGGGAGTTCAAGGACAACTCGGACCACATCGACATGGCGACGACGGAGAACGTGCAGTGGGTGGCGAAGATGGGTTCGCAGACCTACGGCAACCCGACGGCGGCGGCGGGCAAGGTGTTCGTCGGCACGAACAACGACGGCAACCCGGACCCGCGTTTCAAGGGCGACTTCTCGGTGCTCAAGTGCATCGACGCGGCGAACGGGCAGACGCTGTGGCAGCTGACGGTGCCGAAGATGGGCGACGGCAAGGTCGGCGACTGGGAGTACCTGGGCATCTGCTCGAGCCCGGCGATCGACGGCGACCGCGTGTACGTGCTGACCAACCGCTGCGAGGTGCTGTGCCTCGACATCAACGGCATGGCCAACGGCAACCAGGGATTCCAGGACGAGGGCCAGCACATGGCCTACAACGGCAAGAACCCCCTGCCGCCGATGGAGGTCAAGCCGACCGACGCCGACATCCTGTGGATCTTCGACATGCGTGAAGAGCTGAACGTCTTCCCGCACAACATCACATCATCGAGCCCGCTGGTGATCGGCGACAAGGTGTGGTGCGCCACGTCGAACGGCGTGGACTGGTCGCACACCAACATCCCGTCGCCCAAGGCGCCGACGCTGATCTGCCTCGACAAGATGACCGGCAAGCTGCTGGGCGAGGAGGCGTCGGGCATCTCGTCACGCATCCTGCACGGCTGCTGGTCGAGCCCGGCGTACGGCAAGCTCGGCGGCAAGGACATGATCGTGTTCTCCGGGCCCGACGGCTACATGTACGGCTTCAACGCCACGCCGATCAAGGACCCCGACGACCCCGACTTCAACATCCTCAAGGAGGAGTTCCGCTGCGACGGCGACCCGAAGTGGTACCGCTACAAGCGCGACGGCAGCGTGTACACCAAGGACAGCAAGGGCAAGCTCGAGAAGATCAAGTACGTCAAGCCCGAGGGCCCCAGCGAGTTCATCGCCAGCCCCGTCATCTACGAGGGCAAGATCTACGCGAACATCGGCCAGGACCCCGAGCACGGCGAGGGCATCGGCAACTTCCTGTGCATCGACCCGACGAAGTCCGGCGACGTGTCGCCGCAGCTGGTCGATGAGAAAGAAACCACCGTCACCGACAACCCGAACCACGCGGTGATCTGGAACTTCGACAAGATCAACCGCTCGCTGTGCACGCCGGCCATCCACGACGGACTGATCTACACCGGCGACTTCAGCGGGTTCGTGTACTGCCTGGACGCGAAGACCGGCGAGCTGGTGTGGAAGCACGACACGCTGAGCCACATCTGGGGCTCACCGATGTACGCCGACGGCAAGGTCTACATCGGCAACGAGGACGGCGACATGCTGATCTTCGCGGCCGGTCGTGAGAAGAAGCTGATCAACACGGTCACGTTCCCGGACCCGATCTACTCGACGCCGATCACGGCGAACAACACGATCTACGTCGCGACGACCACGCAGCTGTACGCGATCAAGTCGAAGGCGGGCGCCGAATGAGCGGCTCAACTTCGAATAGCGCCATGCGCTACGTCGTGTGGTTCCTGGTCGTGCTGATGATCGTGCTGCACCACGACTTCTGGTTCTGGGACGACAGGACGCTGGTGTTCGGCTTCATGCCGATCGGCCTGGCGTATCACGCCGCGTACTCGATCGCCGTCGGTGTGCTGTGGCTGCTGGCGGTGAAGTTCGCCTGGCCCTCGCACATCGAGGAATGGGCCGACGAGTTTGAGACGACCGACTCCGGCGACGCCGCCGATTCTGAAAGGGCGCACTAATGACCGCAGTTCTCGCGGCCGAGAGCCTCGTCCCGTTGTACGTCATCGCCGGTTACCTCGCCCTGCTCGTGGGGCTGGGGCTGGTGACCGCCAAGCTCTTCAAGGGCACGTCGGCCGACTACTTCGTCGTCAGCCGCTCCATCGGGCCGTTCCTGCTGCTGATGTCGGTGTTCGGCACGACCATGACCGGCTTCGCGCTCGTCGGGTCGACCGGCAAGGCGTACGAGTCGGGCATCGGCGTGTACGGCATGCTCGCGTCGTGGTCGGGCCTCGTGCACTCGATGGTGTTCTTCCTGATCGGCATCCGCCTGTGGGCGATCGGCAAACGCTACGGGTACATGACGCAGTGCGCGTACTTCCGCGACCGCTTCGACTCCAACGCGTTCGGCTACCTGCTGTTCCCGATCCTCGTGCTGCTGCTCATCCCGTACCTGCTCGTGGGCGTGATCGCCGCGGGCAAGTTCCTGCAGGCCACGACGTCCGGCATGTTCCCCGAGAGCTTCCCGATGCCCGACGTGCACCTGCCCAACGGCAAGGTCATCCCCAGCCCGCTGGCCGGCGGACTGCCGCCGTGGCTGGGCGCCGGGGTGATCTGCTTCATCGTGCTGTTCTACGTGTTCTTCGGCGGGCTGCGCGGCGCGGTGTGGGCCAACACGATGCAGACCATCGTGTTCATGGTCACCGGGATCATCGCGTTCTACACCATCTCCAACAAGCTCGGCGGACTGTCCGCCGCGTCCGAGCTCGTGGCGAGCAGCGAGCAGGCCGCGCCGCGACTGGCGCGCGGCGATCAGATGGGACAGCTGCAGTTCATGTCCTACTTCTTCGTGCCGCTGTCGGTCGGCATGTTCCCGCACCTGTTCCAGCACTGGCTGACGGCCAAGAGCGCCAAGTCGTTCCGACTCACCGTCGTCGCGCACCCGATCTTCATCGCCATCGTGTGGGTGCCCTGCATCCTCATCGGCATCTGGGCCGCGGCGCACTTCGGCATCCACGGCAAGCCCAACACGATGCTCGGACGCATGGTCGGCAGCCTCGTGCACGACCCCGTGCTCAGCGGCCTGGTCGGCGCGGGCGTGCTCGCGGCGATCATGTCGTCGCTCGACTCGCAGTTCATGTGCCTCGGCACCATGTTCACCACCGACGTCGTCACCCACGGCAAGCGCAAGGACAAGTTCACCGACAAGCAGAAGATCCTCATCTCGCGTCTGTTCATCCTCGGCATCGTCCTCACGACGTACCTGCTGGCGCTGTACATGATGAGCGACGCGAAGCGTCAGGAGAGCGTGTTCGACCTGGGCGTGTGGTGCTTCAGCGGTTTCGCCGCGTTGTTCCCGCTGGTGTTCGCGTCCGTGTACTGGCGACGCGTGACCCGGGCCGGCGCGTTCGCCTGCATCATCGTCACCGCCATCGTCTGGTCCGTGTTCTTCTACCGCGACATCCTCGCGGTGAAGCCCGAGGGCTCGGAAGACGAGGCGCTGGTCCTGGGCATGATGCCCGTGACGTTCATCTTCCTGGCGTCCGCCGTGTCGCTGGTCGTGGTGTCGTTGCTGACCAAGCCGCTGCCGGCGGAAACCGTAGACAAATTCTTCATCGACAGCTCGGCCGACGCCGGGCAGTAAGTCGCCTTCACCTCCAACCCACCCGATCGAACGTTCGATCGAGCGAGACTGGCAAGATGACCGCGAATGCAACCGCCCCACAGGAGTCGGCGATCGCCGAGGCCGCACAGCGCCTCGACGAGCACGCCGTCGAAATCGTCCGCTGGCACTTCTCCGACGACACCGGCTGCCCGTTCTGGCTGGAGTGGAAAGAGAAGCACGCGGACTTCGATCCGCTGACCGACGTCACGTGCTTCGCCGACGTCGCGCGGCTCTTCCCGCACTTCCAGGACGACTGGCTCCGCTACGAGCAGCCCGAACGCTGGGTCCCGCAGCCCTTCAAGGGACGCCCCTACTGCGTCTTCGAGACCGGCGGCACCACCGGCATGCCCAAGCAACGCATCGGATGGGACGACTACAAGATCGACTACGAACAGTTCTCCGACACGCTCGACGACGACGCGTTCCCCCGCGGCGGCAACTGGCTGATGGTCGGCCCGACCGGCCCCCGCCGACTCCGCCTCGCCATCGAGCACCTCGCCAACTACCGCGGCTCGTCCTGCATGTTCATCGACCTCGACCCGCGCTGGGTCAAGAAGCTGATCGGCACGCAGCAGTTCGATCAGGCCAAGGCGTACATGACGCACGCCGTCGACCAGGCCGTGATGATCATGAAGCACCGCAAGATCAGCGCGCTGTTCACCACGCCGAAGCTCCTTGAAGCGCTCGCCGAGCGTGTCAGCATCCCCAACGCGGGCATCAAGGGCTGCTTCGTCGGCGGCACGACGATGACGCCGCAGTACGTGCGCTTCCTCATCGAAGAGGTGCTCGAGAACAAGGCGAAGCTCGTGCCGACCTACGGCAACACGCTGATGGGCCTGGCCGCGCACAAGCCGCTGACGCCCGAGGACAACTACTCGATCACCTACTACGCGCCCCAGCCGCGTGCCGTGCTGCGTGTGGTCAACCCTGACCAGACGGACCAGCTCGTGGACTACGACGAGTGGGGCCGCGTCGAGCTGACGACGCTGACGAAAGAGCTGTTCCTGCCCCGATTCCTCGAACGCGACGAGGTCATCCGGCGTAGACCCTGTAAGCAGTTCGCCTGGGACGGCGTGGGCGACGTGCGCCCGTTCGGCGCGCAGAAGAAGAACATCGTGGAAGGGGTTTATTGATTTTCCATTTTCCAATTTCCATTTGCCATTTTCCATTTCGGGGGACGCGATGGAGAATCAGCAGCAAGCCGATGAGCTACAGAACCGACTGGAAGAATTCGCCGCGAGGATCATCAAGCTCGCAGATCACCTGCCCGACTCGAACGCCGGGCGGCACATCGCGAGCCAGATCCTGCGATCAGGCACCTCTCCAGCACCCAACTACGGAGAAGCCCGCGGCGCGGAGAGCCGCGCCGACTTCAAGCACAAGCTCGGAATTGTCCAAAAGGAACTCAACGAAACGGTGATCTGGATGCGTGTGATTAGCAGAACAAACCTGGTCAAGGCCTCGAAGCTTGATGACCTGCTTGACGAGGCGACCCAACTCGCCCGCATCATCACCGCGTCGGTCAAGACTGTCAGAACCAACCGCCGTGTTTCCGCAATGGAAAATGGAAAACGGCCAATGGAAAATGGAAAATGAATCCGCTTCCACACATTCCGGCGCTCCGCCTCGGCAAGCCCTACGTCAGCCTCGACACGCGCGCCGTCACGCCGCTGGGCAGCGACGAGCCGCTGGTCGAGATGTCGATCGTCAACGCCGGCGTCATCAAGCGTGACGCCAAACGCTTCGGCGAGGCGCGTGAGATCCTCCGCGGTTACTCGTCCGACGAGCTGCTCGCCATCTGCGCCAAGGCCGGCGAGCTGTTCATGAAGGCCGAGCTGCCGTTCGGCGACACGACGCAGACCGCCGACCAGTACATCGACAACCTGTCGCAGACGTCCGGCCTGCCGCACACGCTCGTCCGCGCCAACATGGCGAAGGTGCACGAGGTGTTCGTCGAGATGCCGATCATCCTCAAGGGACTGACACGCGGAATCGACCTGAAGGTGCTCGACGCGGGGTTCGGCGAGCAGGACGGCGTGCCCGTCAGCTACTTCCCGACGACCAAGTCGCTGGGCGTGGTGCTGCCGAGCAACTCGCCGGGCGTCAACAGCCTCTGGATGCCGGCGATCGCGCTGAAGATCCCGGTGATCCTCAAGCCCGGCAGCGAGGAGCCGTTCACTCCCTACCGCGTCATCCAGGCGTTCATCGCCGCGGGCGCGCCGCCGGAGGCGTTCGGCTTC
The DNA here is from genome assembly GCA_016125285.1 of Phycisphaera sp. Lineage (GTDB taxonomy): Bacteria > Planctomycetota > Phycisphaerae > Phycisphaerales > Zrk34 > RI-212. The sequence goes on along the minus strand of WGMA01000006.1, from coordinate 79,426 downwards.
TACCCGACCGACCACGAAGGCTCCAACGCCGTGACCGACGTGTGCGACCGCTCGATCATCTTCGGCGGGCAGGCGACCGTCGAAAAGCACGCGGGCAATCCGCGTGTCGAGGTGCACGGGCCCGGCTGGTCGAAGGTGCTCATCGGCGAGGACAAGATCGACAACTGGAAGGACTACCTCGACGTGCTGGTCAAATCGGTCGCGGCGAACAGCGGTCGCAGCTGCATCAACGCGTCGTCGATCGTCGTGCCGCGACACGGGCGGGAGATCGCCGAGGCGTTGGCCGAGCGGCTGGCGGAGATCAAGCCACTGCCGCGCGACGACAAGAACGCTCAGCTCAGCGGCATGGCGAACCCCGCGATGGCGGCGTGGGCCACCGAGCAGATCGACGACGGACTCACCACGCCCGGCGCCGAGGACGTGACGTCGACCAAGCGCGGCGGCGCCCCGCGCGTCGCCGAGGTCGCCGGCATCACCTACGCCCTGCCGACCGTCATCCGCTGCGACAGCTGGGATCACCCGCTGGCCAACCGCGAGTACATGTTCCCGTTCGTGTCGGTCACCGAGATGCCGCAGGCCGAGATGCTCGACAAGATCGGCCAGTCGCTCGTGGTCACCGCGATCACCGAAGACACCGGCTTCATCACGGACCTGCTGTGCAGCCCGCTGATCCAGCGGCTGAACCTCGGGCCGATGCCCACGAGCGTGGCGAAGTGGGACCAGCCGCACGAAGGCAACCTGTTCGAGTTCCTGTATCACCGTCGCGCGATCCAGCGGGCGACGGCGTGACGTTGACGTAGTTTCGATACCTTGGCGTGAGGACGACGATGCTGCAGTTTCCCGACGAGTCGCGCACGCGTGTGGTGTTCGGCGCCGACACGATCGAACAGATCGGCACGTTCGCCGTCGAGCTCGACGCCCGTCGCGCGCTGCTTGTGTCGGACCCGCACATCGTCGCCGCGGGCCACGTCGCCCGGGCCGTCAGGTCGCTCGAAGCCGCGCACGTCGCCGTGGCGCTCTACGACCGGGTGCGTGAGAACCCCACGACCGACGACGTCGCGTCGTGCCTCGAGCTCGCCCAGACCGCGGAGCCCGACATCATCATCGGCCTCGGCGGCGGCTCGTCGCTCGACACCGCCAAGGGCTGCAACTTCCTGCTGACCAACGGCGGCCGCATGCAGGACTACTGGGGCGTCGGCAAGGCGACGCACGACATGCTGCCGCTGATCGCCGTGCCGACCACCGCGGGCACCGGCAGCGAGTGCCAGTCGTTCGCGCTGATCGCGGACATCGAGACGCATCAGAAGATGGCGTGCGGCGACCCGAAGGCCGCGCCCGCCGTGTCGATCCTCGACCCCACGCTCACCGTCACCCAGCCGCGCACCGTCACCGCCAACACCGGCGTCGATGCGATGGCGCACGCGCTGGAGACCGCCGTAACCAACAAGCGAAACGACCTGTCGCTGCGTTACGCACGCGAGGCGTTCCGCGTCATCCAGGCAAACCTGCCGCGTGTGTTCGACAACCCCACCGACATCGCCGCCCGCGGGCAGATGCTGCTCGGCGCGGCGTACTCCGGCACGGCCATCGAGAACTCCATGCTCGGCGCGGCGCACTCCGCGGCCAACCCGCTGACGGCCCACTTCGGCGTCGTGCACGGGCAGGCCGTCGGCGTCATGCTGCCCGCCGTGATCCGATTCAACGCCGAGGACGAGACCGCGCACGATCTCTACGTCGAGCTGGCGCGCCACGCCGGGCTTGAGCCGACCGTCGAAGCGCTCGTCGAACGCGTCGAGGAACTGCTCAACCTCGCCGGCATGCCCCGCACACTGACCGACCGCAACGTCACACGCGAGTCGATCCCGCAACTCGCCGACGAGGCCGCGACGCAGTGGACCGCGCAGTTCAACCCGCGTCCGCTCACCGCCGCGGACTTCGTGGCGATGTACGAATCGACCTACGAAACGTCGGCCGTGCAGTGACGCGCCGGCGTTGAGCCGGTCACCCCTCGCGAGCCGCACGGCGGGCCCGCGTCCAGTCACGAAACGCTGTAATCCGGCTGTGCACCGCCCCGCGGCGCAGCGCGTACCGCACCGCGCGCACCCACGGCTCCCGCTCGCGGCCGACCTCCGCGGCGCGACGCAGCAGGTTCCGGAAGCCGATCAGGTCCGACGCGCTCCGCAGCTTCACCGCGCGGATCATCGCGTTGGTGACTTCACCGTCGAAGCACTCCGGCGTCGAGCCGCTGCTGAGTCGGAACCCGAGCAGCGTGCGGATACATTTCTCGCAGCGCCCGCAGTTCTCGTAGGGCCGCTCGCGGTCGTTGCATACGCGGAGCAGGCGACGTGCGATCGGCCAGTCGGCGATCGCGTCGATCTTCCGCGGGCGGATGGTCTCGGCGCCGTCGAGCACGGCCTCGAACCCGTCGCCCGACAGCAGGTGGTCGGTGATCGGCGAGCTCGGGTTCGGCACGGGCAGATCGACGTAGCTGGCGCCCGCGGAAAACAGTCCCGTTCCGCACCGCCCGGCGAACAGGCTCAGCGCGCCGATCGCGACCGTCGCGAACGAATCGTTACGCCGCATGCGGATGTCGCGGCGGTTGGTCTCGACAGGGATCAGCGTCACGCCCAGGTCCGCGAGCGGCCCGCGCATGCGATCGCACGCGGCGCGGTACGCCTCGGCGTAATCTCGTTCGTGATCCATGCCGTTGATGAACACCGCGCCGTCGATCGACACGCGGCGGCGGCCGACGTGCCCCTCGTGGTGACGCCAAAGCGTGTAAAACCCGTCGACGCCGCCCGAAAACGTGCTGACCGCGACCGTGCGATCGGCCGGGCTTGGCTCGGCGGACTCCTCGTCCGCGCTGATCTCGACGGGCGCGCAGTCGCGCGGATGCCAGCAGTGGCGGATGTGGACGAGTTCCTCGAGGTTACGCAGCAGCAGCGGCGACACCCGGCCGTGCACCCGCACCGGCTGGCCTCGCCGCATCAACGCGAAGATCAACGCACGCACGAACGGATCGGCGGAAGCGGTCACCGCGTCGGCGTGCGCCTCGGGGATCGCGAACCAAAGCTTCTCGTCCGATTCAACGCCCGCGTCGTCGCGCAGCACCGCGGCGTGGATCACGCGGTCGGCCTCGCGCGTCGGCGGCAGGATGTCCACGTGCGTAACGCTCATGGGCAGGTCGCGGCGTGTCGGTGTGTCGCAAGCCTTGACGCGCGGACCATCCTACGCATACTCGGCATGAACCGCCCCGCCGATCACACCCCCCAGAGATCGACTATGGACGATTACACCCGGACCTTCGACACGCGTGGAGGCGATTATAACCAAGCGGGCCGCATGTGCCCCGACGCGCGACGCATCGAGCGCCGTCTGCTGATCGATCGGCTGAGGCTCGACGGCGATCTGGTCGTGTGCGACGTGCCGGCGGGTGGCGGATATCTGGCCGACGGCATCGTCGAGGAGTCGACCTTCAGCGGGCGCGTGATCTGCGTCGAGCCGTCGCATGCGTTCGCCAAGGGCATCGACGAGCGCCACGAGCGACACGTCGCGCCGCTCGAGGCCCTGCCGCTGGCGGACGTGTCGGTCGATCGCGTCGGCAGCCTCGCGGGCCTGCATCACCTCGACAGCCCCGCGGCGTTTTTCGACGAGGCGTTCCGCGTGCTCAAGCCCGGCGGTCGGATCGCCGTCGCCGACGCGCTCGACGGATCGCCGCAGGCGGTGTTCCTCAACGACGCGGTGAACCGGCTGACGCACACCGGTCACGAGGGCCGCTTCTTCGCACGCGGCGCCTTCGCCGCGATGCTGGCCGACGCGGGCTTCACCGACATCGAGGAGCGGCACGAATCGTTCGCGTGGACGTTCACCAGCGTCGAGCAGATGGCGACGTACTGCCGCACGCTGTTCGGCATGTTCAAGGCCGACGCGGCGCAGGTGCGAGCGGAGATCGAGGCCGTGCTGCCGGTGCGGACGATCGACGCGGGGGTCGAATTGGGCTGGTCGCTGCTGTACGCCTCGGGCGTGCGTCCCGGCCCGCAATAAATACGCACAAAACCCGATCAAGTCGTCGCCGATAATTTCATACGTGTTGGTATAGTCCGATTGCGTAGCACAACCACGGGGTCTATACTGCTACGTCGAGTCGGACCCATGAAACGCTACTTCGAAATCTTCGCGTTTGGCTTCGCGATCATTGTCGCGGGGGTGTTGACGTGGCGGCTGACCGTCGGGTGCCAATGCGGCGGCAACGCCGCGGACGCCGCGACGCCGGTGGAGGCCGCCGCGCCTGCGACGTCGGCGTTGGAGTCGGTCTGGCCGCGGTACCGTGGCAACCCGCAGCTCCAGGGCGTGTCGAAGGCGACGCTGCCCGACGAGCCGGTGCTCAAGTGGACGTTCAAGACCGGCGACGGGATCAAGTCGTCGCCGGTGATCAGTTTCGGCAAGGTGTACATCGGGTCCGACGACGGCAGCGTTTACGCGCTGGACCAGAAGACGGGCCGGAAGGTCTGGTCGTTCAAGACCGAAGACGCGGTCGAGGCTCCGCCGACCGTGCACGGCAGCCGGCTGTACGTCGGATCGGACGACGGCGAGGTGTACTGCCTCGACGCGGAGACCGGCGAGCTGAAGTGGAAGTACGCGACGGACGACAAGATCGTCGGCGCGGTGAACGTGACGGCCCGGCCTGACGGCAGGACCGTCGCGGTCGTCGGCAGCCACGACACGTACCTGCACTGCATCGACGCCGAGACGGGCGAACCGGTGTGGAAGTACGAGACGTCGAACTTCATCAACGGCACGCCGGTCGTCGCCGAGGGGATGACGATGTTCGGCGGGTGCGACGGGCTGATCCACGTCGTGTCGGTCGCCGACGGCAAGAAGGTCCGCGAGATCGAGATCGGCGGCTACGTGATCGGTTCGGCGGCGGCGTTCGGGCCGACCGTTTACGTCGGGCACTACGGCAACGAGTTCGTCGCGGCGGACATCCGCGAGGGCAAGATCCTGTGGACGTACAAGGACCGCAGCTTCCCGTTCGCGTCGTCCCCCGCGGTGACCGACACGCAGGTGGTGTTCGGCGGTCGCGACAAGCAGGTGCACTGCGTGAACCGCGCCGACGGCAAACGCGTGTGGCGGTTCGGCACGCGTGGGCAGGTCGACAGCTCGCCGGTGATCGTCGGCGACAAGGTCGTCGTCGGATCGTCCGACGGGCGGCTCTACATCCTCAACCTCAAGGACGGCACGCAGACGTGGAGCTACGAGGTCGGCGACGCGATCACCGGCTCGCCCGCGGTCGTCAACGGCCTGATCGTCGTGGGTTGCGACGACGGCAATGTGTATGCGTTTGGAGACAAAGAATAAGGCGAGTTTTTGATTTTTGAATGGTGATTTTCGATCTGGCGGTGTTGGATCCGCGGAGCGACGAATCATAATCAAAAATCGAAGATCAGAATTCGAAAATCCTGACCGATCGATTTTTCATGAGCACAGTACTTACCCAGACCGTTCGACCGCTGCCCGAGTCGCGTGACAAGGCGACGCAGGCGGGCAACTACTTCGTCTCGAACTACCCGCCGTTTTCGTTCTGGTCGCCGAAGAACGTCGGCGATCTGCACGCGGCGCTCGACACGCCGCCGGCCGCGGACACGCCGCTCGGGCTGTACGTGCACATCCCGTTCTGCCGCAAGCGCTGCCACTTCTGCTACTTCAAGGTCTACACCGACAAGAACGCCGACGCGATCAGCCGCTACATCGACGGCCTGATCGCCGAGCTGAAGATCTACGCGGACAAGGCGTTCCTCGGCGGACGCACGCCGAACTTCGTGTACTTCGGCGGCGGCACGCCGTCGTACCTGTCCGCCAAGCAGCTGACGCAGCTGACCGACGGGCTCAAGAGCGTGCTGTCGTGGGACAAGGTCGAGGAGGTCACGTTCGAGTGCGAGCCCGGCACCCTGCAGGAGCACAAGCTGCAGGCGATCCGCGACTTCGGCGTAACGCGTCTGTCGTTCGGCATCGAAAACTTCTCCGACCACATCCTCGAGATCAACGGCCGGGCGCACCTGTCCAAGCAGGTCTACCGCGCGTACGGGTGGGCGCGACAGATCGGTTTCCCGCAGATCAACATCGACCTGATCAGCGGCATGCTCGAGGAGACCGAAGAGAACTGGATCGAGAACGTCCGCAAGACCATCGAGCTGGACCCGGACTGCGTGACGATCTACCAGATGGAGATCCCGTTCAACACGACGATCTACAAGGGCATGAAGGAGGCGGGCAAGCTCACCGCGCCGGTCGCCGACTGGGACACGAAGCGGCGGTGGGTGAAGTACGCGTTCGACGAGCTGGCCAAGCACGGCTACGAGATCTCCAGCGCATACACGGCGGTGAAGAACAAGGCCCAGACGAAGTTCATCTACCGCGACGCGCTGTGGGAGGGCGCCGACCTGCTGTCGGTCGGCGTGGCGAGCTTCGGGCACATCCACGGCGTGCACTACCAGAACGTCAAGGACATCGAGCCGTACTGCGACACGGTCGAGGCGGGCGATCTGCCGGTGTTCCGCGCGTTGAAGATCACGCCGGAGGAGGCGCTGATCCGCGAGATGATCCTGCAGATGAAGCGCGGTCGGCTGGACGTGTCGTACTTCCGCGAGAAGTTCGGCGTGGACATCACCGAGCGTTTCGCCGAGGAGTGGGAGCACTTCGCGGCGGAGGGGTTCGTGACGGTGAGCAAGGACGAGGTGGTGCTGGATCGGGACGCGTTGCTGCAGGTCGACACGATGCTGCACGAGTTCATGCTGCCCGAGCACCGCGAGGCACGTTACACGTAAGTCGCCAGACCGAAGCCCGCGGCGCGGGTGAACATGAGGATTCGGCCGATGACCGACATCAGCACGTCCAATCTCGAAGAGCGCATCGCGCGGCTGCTGTATCCGCTGGCGGACTTCTACAGCGAGGCCGGGCAGGCGATGCCGAACATCGAGCCGATCAACGGCGCCGACATGCCGCAGCCCTACCGCTCGCTGCTGGTGCACGACAACGACATGACGCCGACGCTCGAGGCGTACTGCAGGCAGAACATCCACCTGAAGCTGATCAAGGTTCGGCGGACGGGCGACGCGTTGTGCCGCCAGGTGATCCTGGTGGTCAACAGCGTCGAGACGCCGATCGAGTTCGGCGCGATCAAGATCTACCTCGACCGCTTCGAGACCGAGCCGCGCGGCCTGATCCTGCAGGGATACCGCCCGCTCGGACGCATCCTCGCCGACTACAAGATCCCGCACTACAGCCGACCGACGGGCTACTTTAGGATCAACAGCGAGTCGGTGACGCAGGCGGCGTTCGGCCTCGGCAAGGGCGTGGTGCTGTACGGTCGGCACAACATTCTGTGGAACAGCGACGACGAGCCGCTGGCGGAGGTCGTCGAGGTGCTGCCACCGCTGGAGGGCGTGACGTTCGGATCGGACGCGGAGAAGTGACCGCTATGGGAGAAGCGATGAGTTCAGAATACGACGCGATCGTCATCGGCGCCGGGCCCGCGGGCTCGAGCACGGCGCGCATCCTCGCGGAGAAGGGCCGCCGCGTGATCGTGCTGGAGAAGGAAGGCTTCCCGCGCTACAAGGTCGGCGAGTCGCTGATCCCGTGGTGCTGGTTCCCGCTGAACCGCCTGGGCATGATCGACAAGATGAAGGCGTCGCGCTTCGTCAACAAGTACTCGGTGCAGTTCGTCGGCATGAGCGGCCGCGTGTCGCAGCCGTTCTACTTCTGGCAGCACACCGATCACGACTGCGCCAACACGTGGCAGGTCGTCCGCAGCGAGTTCGACCAGATGATGCTCGACAACGCCGTCGAGGCGGGCGCCGAGGTGATGATGCCCGCGACGGCGAAGGAGCTGATCCGCGACGACGACGGGCGCGTGGTCGGCGTGCGCGGCGTGAAGGGCACGGGCGACGACGCCGAGCCGTTCGAGCTGCGCGCCCCGGTGACGGTCGACGCCAGCGGGCGTGACATGTTCGCGGTGAACCGCAACGCATGGCGCGTGCCGGACGAGCGTCTGAAGAAGATCGCGACGTGGTGCTACTACAAGGGCGCGATGCGCGACGAGGGCAAGGACGAGGGCGCGACGACTGTGGCGTACCTGCCGGAGAAGGGCTGGTTCTGGTACATCCCGCTTCCGGACGACACGGTGAGCGTGGGCGTCGTGGCGGAGCGCGACTACCTCTACCGCGAGGGCAAGGGCGATCCCGACGCGATCTTCGCACGCGAGGTCGAGATCCAGCCGTGGATCCAGAAGCACCTGTCGACCGGCGAGAAGATCAGCAAATGCCGCGTGACCGGCGACTACTCGTACCGCTCGCGCTACTGCGCCGAGGACGGCCTGGTGCTGACCGGCGACGCGTTCATGTTCCTCGACCCGGTCTTCTCGAGCGGCGTCTACCTGGCGATGGAGTCGGGCGTGATGGCCGGCGACGCGATCGACGCGGCGCTGACCGACGGCGACGTCAGCGCCGAGCGCTTCACCGAGTACGGCGAGAAGCTGTGCCACAGCATCGAGGCGATGCGGCAGCTTGTTTATGCGTTCTACGACCAGACGTTCAGCTTCGGCGACCTGCTCAAGAAGCACCCGCACCTGCACGCGGACCTGACCGACTGTCTCATCGGCAACCTGGAGAAGGACTTCAACCCGCTGTTCACCGCCGTGCGCGAGTTCACGGAGAACCTGCCCGCGCCGCTGGCGTACGGACGGGCGAAGGTGCCGAGTTCCGAAGTTCAGGTGCCCGGCTAAACCAGGCACGAACCGTCACCCCGAGCGACGCCCCACCCGACGCGAAACGACCCCACGGACGACGAACGACCCATGCGAATCGTTCAGCTTACACCCGGCACCGGCAACTTCTACTGCGGCAACTGCATGCGCGACAACGCGCTCGTGCACACGCTGCGGGAGATGGGCCATGACGTGCTGATGATCCCGCTGTACCTGCCGCACGTGGTTGACGAGCCGTCGGAGGTGCACGGCACGCCGCTGTTCTTCGGCGGCATCAACGTGTACCTGCAGCAGAAGTCGTCGCTGTTCCGCCATACGCCCGGCTGGGTCGACCACATGCTCGACAACCACGGCCTGCTGCGCTGGGCCGCGGACAAGGCAAGCATGACCAGCGCCCGCGAGCTGGGCGAGCTGACGATGTCGATGCTGCAGGGCGAGCATGGGCGGCAGAATAAGGAGCTGACGAAGCTGATCGAGTGGCTCGAAGAGCAGGGGCCGATCGACGTGGTGTGCCTGTCGAACGCTCTGCTGCTCGGGCTGGCGCGTCGGATCAAGCAGGAGCTCAAGTGCCGCGTGGTGTGCACGCTGTCGGGCGAGGACGCGTTCCTCGACACGCTGATCGAGCCGTACCGCACGCAGTGCTGGGACGAGCTGGCGACGCGTGCGGCGGACGTCGACGCGTTCATCGCGGTGAGCAGGTATTACGGCGACGTGATGGGCGAGCGGATGAAGGTGCCCGACGAGCGGATGCACGTGGTGCTCAACGGGATCAACCTCGCGGGATACGAGCCTGCGGAGACGCCGCCGAGCCCGCACGCCGTAGGGTTTTTAGCGCGGATGTGTCACGGCAAGGGTCTGGCGACGCTGGTCGAGGCGTTCATCGTGCTCAAGTCGCGCGACCGCGTGCCGGGGCTGCGGCTCCGGGTGGCGGGCAGCCAGACGAAGGAGGACGAGTCGTACGTGCAGCAGCTGTGCGAGCAGTTGGACCGGGCGGGCTGCGCGGGCGACGTGGAGTGGCTGCCGAACGTGAGTCACGAGGACAAGCAGCGGTTCCTGCGCGAGGTGTCGGTGCTGTCGGTGCCGGCGACGTACGGCGAGTCGTTCGGGCTGTACATCATCGAGGCGCTGGCGTCGGGGGTGCCGGTGGTGCAGCCGCGGTGCGCCGCGTTTGTCGAGCTGGTCGAGGGCCTGCACGGCGGTATCCTCTGCGAGCCGGACAACGCCGAGGCGCTGGCCGACGCATTGGAGATCGCGCTGCTGCGATATGACGAGATGAAATCGATGGCGACGGCGGCGCGCGAGCGCGTGCACAGCCACTTCACCGTCGAGCGGATGGCCCGCGAAGTGCTCGACGTGTTCGAGGGCAAGAACAACCCCACCACCCCCGCAGCCGAGGAGCAGGTCACAGGACGGTGATCGCCGCGCCCGGCGCCCGACGACCGACAACCATGTCGAAATACGAACACACCATCACGCGGCGGGTCGAGTTCTCCGAGACCGACATGGCGGGGATCGTGCACTTCTCGCAGTTTTTCCGCTACATGGAGTCGGCCGAACACGACCTGTTCCGCGCGGTCGGCCTGTCGGTCGCGACGAACGTCGACGGCGTGCACTTCGGCTGGCCGCGTGTCCGCGCCGAGTGCGACTACACGTCGCCGCTGCGGTTCGAGGACCTGGTCGAGGTGCGCGTGGTGGTGCGCGAGGTGCGTAACAAGGCGCTGCTGCTCGACTTCTTCTTCACGAAGGTCAGCGACGGCGGCCGCACGCCGGTAGCGCGCGGCGCGTTGACGACCGTGTGCACGCAGCGTAACGCCGACGGCGGCATGTCGGCGGTGGCGATCCCGCCGCAGATCACCGAACAACTTGTTTCCGCGCCGCGTGAGGCGCTCGAACCGTCCTAAGATGACCGATCCGGCGGGCGGCCGAAAGCCCGGACCCGCCGATCCACGAGAGACCCTAACGAAAAGGAAGTGATGTCATGCCCGATTCTGCGACTCCGCAAAGCAACATGATGTGGCTGTTGTTCGCGCTGCTGGTGGTGGTGTTCTGGGGCTGCTACGGCGTGGCGATGCACGCCGCGAGCGTTGAGATGGGCGGCTCGTCCGACCCTTACTCCCGCTACAAGGCGTACATCTTCGTGGGCGTGGCCTACGTGATCGTGGCGATCCTCGCGCCGGCGGTGCTGATGGGCGTCGGCGGCGCGTCGTGGGCGTTCCCGTCGAAGGGCATCTTGCTCTCGCTGGTGGCCGGCACGCTCGGCGCGTTCGGCGCGTTCTTCGTGCTGTCGGCGATGGGCTCGGTCGGCACGCGGCCGTGGATGATCCCGGTCGTCATGTGCGTCGTCTTCGCCGGGGCGCCGATCGTTAACGCCGTGGTCGCGTTGGCGTTCCACCCGCCCAAGTCGGGCTGGGGTTCGATCCACCCGCTGTTCTGGGCGGGCATCTTCGTCGCGGTGATCGGCGCGGGGATGGTGACGTACTACAAGCCCGGACCGAAGAAGCCCGGCGCGGCGGCCGCGCCGCAGGTCGAGTCGGCAACGGGCGGCGCCGCACCGACCGACGCACCCGCCGCGGAACCCGCGACGACCGCCACGCCCGACAGCAAGTAAGCGTCATGACCGACGCCCGCGCGACAATCGAGGCCGACCAACTCGCCAGGCTCAACGCCCTGCTGCGCGAGCTGCGCGGTGGCAATCGGTTCTACCAACCGCGCCTCGAACGGGCGGGGATCACCGGTGACGTCGACTCGCTCGCCACGTTCACCGCGGTGATGCCGTTCACGTTCAAGCACGAACTGGTCGACGATCAACAGCAACACCCGCCCTACGGCGCCAACCTCACGTACCCGCTCGACCGCTACGTGCGCTACCACCAGACCAGCGGCACCACCGGCGTGCCGATGCGATGGCTCGACACAGCCGAGAGCTGGGAGTGGATGCTCGGCAACTGGGGTCACGTGCTGCGAGCCGCGGGCGTGACCGCGAGCGACCGCGCGTTCTTCGCGTTCTCGTTCGGGCCGTTCCTCGGGTTCTGGACCGGCTTCGAGTCGGCGCAGCAGGTCGGCTGCATGTGCATCCCCGGCGGCGGGATGAGCACCGCGGCGCGGCTTCAGCTGATGCGTGACAACGACGTGACGGTGCTGTGCTGCACGCCGACGTACGCGATCCACCTCGCCGAGGTCGCCGAGCAGGAAGGGATCGATCTGGCCGCGATGAAGGTCCGCGTGATCATCGCCGCGGGCGAGCCCGGCGCATCGGTGCCAGCGACGCGTCGGCACATCGCCGACCGCTGGGGCGGCGCTCGCGTGTTCGATCACCACGGCATGACAGAGATCGGCCCCGTGACGTACGAGCACCCCCGCCGCCCGGGCACGCTGCGTGTGATCGAGTCGTCGTACCTCGCCGAGGTGATCGAACCGGCGACGGGCCAGCCGGTCGGGCCCGGCGTGATCGGCGAACTGGTGCTCACGACGCTTGGGCGTGCCGGTTCGCCTATCCTGCGGTATCGCACAGGGGACCTGGTCCGCGTGGTGTATGTCGACGAGACGACGGGCGAGCCCGGCAGCGGGCCGCACCTCGCGCTCGACGGCGGCATCCTCGCGCGGGCGGACGACATGATCCTCGTGCGCGGCGTCAACGTGTTTCCCTCGGCGGTCGACCAGATCGTGCGCGGATGCGAAGGCGTCGCCGAGTACCGCGTGACGGTTGATACGAGCGGGTCAATGACGGAACTGTCCATCGAGGTCGAGCCGACGAACGGCGAGAGTCACGCCGACCTCGGACATCGGGTCGCGCACGCGATCCGCGACGCGTTGAGCCTCCGCGTGCCGGTCACCGTCGTCGACACGCTGCCCCGGTTCGAACTCAAAGCCAAACGGTGGATCAGGACATGAGCGACAATCAAACACCGCTGCTGAAACTCGAAGGCGTCTGCTTTCACTACGGCGACGACCCCGGCGACGACGGCCTCGTGCTGAACGGCGTCGACCTCGTCGTCGAGGCCGGCGAATCGATGGCGATCGTCGGGCCGAGCGGCTCGGGCAAGAGCACGCTGCTGAACATCATCGGCACGCTCGACCGCCCCACCGCCGGTCACGTCTGGCTCGAGGGGCAGGACCTGGCCACCCTCGACGACAAGCAGCTCGCCGCGATCCGCAACACGCGTATCGGCTTTATCTTTCAGTCGCACCACCTGCTGCCGCAGTGCACCGTGCTGGAGAACGTGCTGATCCCCACGCTCGTGCGCGGCACGACGCCGGACGACGACACGCGCGCCCGCCGGCTGCTCGAACGCGTCGGGCTGTCCGACCGGCTCGACCATCGCCCCGGCGCGTTGTCCGGCGGACAGCGTCAGCGTGTCGCGGTCGTGCGAGCGTTGATCAACCAGCCCGCGCTGCTGCTGGCCGATGAGCCGACCGGCTCGCTCGACCACGCCGCGTCGGTCAACCTCGCCGACCTGCTCGTCGAGCTCAACCGCGAGGAAGGCGTCACGCTCATCACCGTGACACACGCCGTCGACCTCGCCGAGCGCATGGCCCGACGCTTCGAACTCCGCGACGCCCGCCTCGCCACCACCAACGCCTGACCCACCGCCGCTTGCGGCCCTGCAGCGATCCGAGCTCATGACCAACCTCTGCTACGTCAAACGGAGCCTCGCGTACTTCTGGCGCACGAACCTCGGCGTGACCGTCGGCGCCGCCATCGCCACGGCCGTGCTCGTCGGCGCGCTCGTCGTCGGCGACTCGGTGCGGTACAGCCTGCGCCACATGGCGCTGCAGCGCCTCGGCGACGTGTCGCTCGCCATGCAGACCAACGACCGCTACTTCAACGCCGACCTCGCCGACCGCGTCGCGGCGCACCCCGGCGCCACCGCCGGCGTCGCCACGCTCGACCTGACCGCCGTCGCCACCGTGCCCGGCGCCGAGCGGCGTGCGTTCCAGGTGCACACGATCGGCGTGCCGCATGCCTTCTGGCAGATCGGCGGCGAAGGCACGGCCGCGATCGAACTCGGCGACAACGACATCGTGCTCAACCCGCGCCTCGCCGAGCAGCTCGACGTCGCGACCGGCGGCACCGTCCTGCTCCGCATCGCCAAGCCGAGCTCGATCTCCGGCGACATCCCGATGAGCAACGAGGCGACGAACACCTTCACCGTCCGCGCGACCGTCAAGGCGATCGCCGACGCCGACGCGTTCGGCAACTTCAGCCTGCGTGCCGAGCAGATCCCGCCGTTCAACGCGTTCGTGTCGTTGTCGCTGCTGCAACGCCGTGCCGACCTGGCCGGCCGCGCCAACACGCTGCTGCTGCCCGTCAGCGCCGCCGCGGCGGACGGGGCGTTGCCGGTGCCCGAGGACGCCAGCAAGGATCGCGATGAACGGCTGGCGGAGGTCTCCAACGCCGCTGTGGAAGCGACGTGGACGCTGCCGGACATCCAGGCCCAGCTGCGCGAGCTGCCCAAGCGCGGCGTGATCGATCTGCGCAGCGATCGCGTGTTCATCGATCCCGCGCTGGCGACCGGCGCGGCCGAGGCGGCGCCCGGCGGACGTGTCTACGTCACCTACTTCGTCAACGAACTGCGTGCCGACGGCGGCAAGGCCACGCCGTATTCGATGGTCTCGACCGTGCCGGCCGACAGCGACCTGGCCGACGATCAGATCGTCATCACGGACTGGCTCGCGAAGGACCTCGGCGTCGGCGCGGGCGACAAGGTCACGCTGAACTACTCGGTGTTCGGCGAGGCGCGCCGGCTCAAGAAGGAAGACGCAACGTTTACCGTCGCGAAGATCGTGCCCGACGAAGCGCCGGGCGGCGACCGCGACCTGATGCCGAACCTGCCCGGGCTCAACGACGTCGACGACCTGGGCCAGTGGAAGCCGCCGGCCGACCTCGGGATCGACACGAAGAAGATCCGCGACACCGACGAGAAATACTGGGACGACCACCGCGGCGCGCCCAAGGCGTTCGTCACGCTCGCGTGGGCGAAGGCGCACTGGCGCACGCCGTACGGCGTGGTCACGTCGATCCGCTGGCCGCTGGCGGACCACAACCGCGACGACATCGCCGCCGCGATCCGCAAGGCCGTCAACCCCGCGCAGCTCGGCCTGTTCTTCCGGCCGGTGCGCGATCAGGCGCTGGCCGCGTCGGGCTCCGGCACGGACTTCGGCGGGCTGTTCATCGGCCTGAGCTTCTTCCTGATGATCGCGGCGCTGCTGCTCACGGCGTTGCTGTTCGCGTTCGGCGTCGAGCAGCGCAGCGCGGAGATCGGCACGCTGCTCGCCGTCGGGTTCACGCCCAGGCGCGTGCGACGCCTCTGGCTGCTCGAGGGCGGCGTGCTGGCGACGATCGGCTCGCTGATCGGGCTCGGCCTCGGCGTCGGCTATACGAAGGCGGTGCTGTGGGCGCTGCGCACGCTGTGGACCGACGCCGTCGCCGGCACGACGGACCTGCGGTATCACGCCGAGTCGATGACGCTGATCATCGGAGCGGTGTCCGGCGTGCTGGTCGCGGTGGGCACGATGTGGTGGGCGATGCGCAAGCAGGCGCGTCAGTCGGCACGCGCGCTTCTCTCGTCACGCTTCGGCCTCGAGACCGCGCACGGCAAGCGCGGCAAGCGGCGTTGGGGCATGTGGATCGGCGTCGGTTGCATCGCGGGCGCGTTCGCCTTGGCCGCGGCGATGTCGGGGGCTCACGGCGAAGAACTGGCGGGCAGTTTTTTCAGCGCCGGCTCACTGCTGCTGATCGGCGGCCTGTGCATCACCGGCTCGCTGCTGCGCGCGGCGGGCGCGGGCACGTCGTCGTCACACGCCGCGACCGCGCCGACCATCGCACGCCTAGGCTGGCGCAACGGCGGGCGGCGCAGCGGACGCAGCCTCGCGACCGTGTCCATGCTCGCGTGCGCCGTGTTCCTCATCGCGTCGATCAACGCGTTCCGGCAGGACCCGTCGGGCGAGGCGCTCGAGCGGCAGAGCGGCACGGGCGGCTTCGCGCTCTACGCCGAGTCGTCGCTGCCGGTCTACCACGACCTCAACACGCAGGCCGGCCTCGACCAGTTCGGCCTGTACAAGGACGACGTTGCGGGCGTCTCCTTCGTGTCGATGCGGCTCCGCGCCGGCGACGACGCCAGCTGCCTCAACCTCAACAAGCCGCAGACACCGCCCCTGCTTGGCGTCGACCCTGCACAACTCGCCGAGCGCGACGCGTTCGCGTTTTCCGGCACGCGCGGCGACAACTCGGGCTCCAAGCCCTGGGCATTGCTCGCCGCCAACGACGCCCAACCCGATCAGCCCGTCCCGGCGATCGTCGACGGCAACGCCGCGACCTACATCCTGCACAAGTCGATCGGCGACACGATCACCTACACCGACGAGGCGGGCAAGCCGTTCGACGTCGTGATCGTCGGCACGCTCACGGACTCGATCCTGCAGGGCCGGCTCGTGATCAGCGACACGCAGTTCAAGCGGCGGTACCCGTCGCTCAGCGCCTACCGCGTGTTCCTCATCGACGCCCCGGCCGACAAGGTCGCAGCGACCTCGTCGACGCTCGAGCGGGCGCTGGCGGACGTCGGCTTCGACGCCATGCCCGCGACGAAGCGGCTGGCGATGTTCCTGCAGGTCCAGAACACGTACCTGACGATCTTCGGCGTCCTCGGCGGCCTCGGGCTCGTGCTCGGCTGCGTCGGGCTCGGCCTCGTGGTGATGCGCAACGTGCTGGAACGCCGCAGCGAGCTGGCGTTGATGCGCTCGCTCGGCTTCCGCGGCGGGACGCTGCGGTGGCTGGTGCTCAGCGAGCACTGGGCGTTGCTGATGCTGGGGCTGGTGTGCGGCGTGGTCGCGGCGGGCATCGCGATCTGGCCCGCGCTCAGCGCGCCCGGGCAGCACATCGCCGTGACACCGATCGTCGTGATGCTCGGGCTCGTGATCGTCAGCGGCGTGGTGTGGACAGTCGTCGCGACGATCGCCGCGTTGCGCGGCAACCTCGTCGAATCGCTGCGTGCCGAGTAGCGGCGATCACCTTGCTTACTCTCGCTTGTTCTTCTCGTCGTACCGCCCGTCGTCGG
The DNA here is from genome assembly GCA_016125285.1 of Phycisphaera sp. GTDB lineage: Bacteria > Planctomycetota > Phycisphaerae > Phycisphaerales > Zrk34 > RI-212. The sequence continues at coordinate 62,611 of WGMA01000006.1, read as the reverse complement.
CCGCGCGCCGCGGCGCGGCGACGATGTTCATCCGATCCGGCCCGTCCTTGGGCATGTGAAACGGCTTGCCCTCAACCAGCATCGTGACCCGCCACGTCCACAGCCCCGGCGTGACCGCTGGCGCCGGGATGTCCAGCCGAAACTGGCCCGGACTGACCTGCGTCATCGCGGCGGTGACCTCGCCGGGCACGCCCGGCACCGTGTAGTTCACGATGGCCGAGTCGACGGCTTCTGGCTCCGCGTTGAGCCGGATGACGATCGGCTCGTGAGCGTAGCCGTGCGTTGCGTTCGCACGTACCGACGAGAGCAGCGCGTCGAGGCGGCTGAGGACCGGCACGACATACGGCGAGGTCGGCGAAGCGAGTGCGTGGTGCTCATCGCCCTGGAGCACATCGATGTAGTACGCCACGCTGTCGCCGGGACGCAGCGGCTCGGTCGGCAGGATCGCCCAGAGCTCCTTCGCCCGCAGCTGCAGCGTCGCGGCCCGGTACGGTTCGCCGTTGAAGCGGTAGTGCAGGTCACCGCTGACCGAGTCGCCCTTCTTCGGATCGACCTTGACGGACACCGCAAGCGTCTGGCCCGCCAGCACGAACGGCTGCGGCTTGTGCGTCACGGCGTTGCAGCCGACCGAAGCAACCGCGGTGAACAACGTCACGAGTGAGACTATTCGCATGGTGACCCCTTGGCGAAGTGAACGACGCTGATTGTGGCCGACGTGCTGCGACCCCGCAAGTCCTACGCGGCCGGACGCCCGCCGGGTCGCTACTCGTGCCGCAGCGCGATGATGGGGTCGACCATCGCGGCGCGATACGCCGGGTAGAGGCCGAAGACGATGCCGACCGCGGCGCTGATGCTCAGCGAGAGGATCACGGACCAGGCGGTGACGACGGTGGGCATGTTGGCGAAGTGGGTGATGAGCTGCGGGATGGCGATGCCGAGGCCGACACCGAGCAGGCCGCCGACCAGCGAGAGCACGACGGTTTCGATGAGGAACTGGCCGATGATCTGTCGCCGCTTGGCGCCGATGGCGCGGCGGACGCCGATCTCGCGCGTGCGTTCGGTGACGGAGGCGAGCATGATGTTCATGATGCCGATGCCGCCGACGAGGAGGCTGATGCCCGCGATGGAGCCGAGCACGATGTTGAAGATGCGCTGCGTCTCCTTCGCCTGGCGCAGCAGCGCCAGCGGGACAGACATCGTGTAGTCCTTCTGCTTGTGGAAGCGCTCGAGCATGGTCTTCACGGCGTCGGCGGTCGGTTCGACCATCGCCAGGTCGCGCACCTGCAGGATCAGCTGATGCAGCTCAACCTCCTCGAGGATGAAGCTGCCCGTCGAGATCTGCACGTCGCGATCGCCGAAGCGCTCGCGCGACGTGCTGAGCGGGATGTAGATGTCCAGGGCCGAGTCCGGCGTCTGCACGCCCGCGGCCTCCGAACCCTCGGTCTCGATGATGCCGACGACGTAGTAGTAGTTGCCGTCGATGTGCAGGGCGTGCCCGGTGGTGTGCGACCCGGCCAGCAGCTCGCGGGCGGTGTGCTCGGACATGACGCAGACGCCCGCGAGCGTCTCCTCGTCGTGCCAGCTCAGCACGCGGCCGTCGATGATCCGGCGGTCCATCAGCTCGAACCAGTCGGGCGTCGTGCCGACGACACGGACCTTCATCGACCGCTCGCCGTTGCGGGCCTCCTTGTTGATGATCTTCGCGGGGACGGACCGCTCGATTGTCGAAAACGTCTCGTGGATGCGGAGCTCGTCGTCGTACTGGATCCCGTAAGTGCTCAGGCGTGTGCGCTGCGTGGAGTTGTTCTGCTCGGGGTTCTCCGGCTTCTCGGCGCGGATGATGATGTTGTGCGACCCGAGCTTCTGGATCTGCTTGAGCGCCTCGGCGCTGGCGCCCTCGCCGACCGACAGCATCGCCACGACGCTGCCCACGCCGAACACCACGCCGAGCATCGTCAGCAGCGAGCGCAGCTTGTGCAGCAGCAGCGTCTTGATGCCGAGGTGGATGTTTCGGAATGTGCGGATGCCGATCATACGGGTAGGGCTGTGTGCTCCGTGTCGGGTAATAGACTAGCTGGCGTCGATACGCTCGATGCGGCCGTCGCGCATGAACATGCGGTGCGAGGCGTGCGCGGCGATGTCGGGCTCGTGGGTGACCATGATGATCGTGCGTCCGTCGGCGTGAAGACCGCGCAGCATCTCCATGATGGACTCGCTCGTGGCCGTGTCGAGGTTACCGGTCGGCTCGTCGGCGAGCAGCAATGGCGGGTCGTTGGCCAGCGCTCGGGCGATCGCGACGCGCTGCTGCTGGCCGCCGGACAGCTCGGTCGGCCGGTGATCGAGCCGCTCGCCGAGCCCGACGATGTCGGCCAGCTCGGCGGCGCGGCGCGACGCGGCGGCCGGGTCCCAGTCGAGATACGTCAGCGGCAACGCGATGTTCTCGGCGACCGTCAGCTGCGGGATCAGGTTGAAGCTCTGGAAGATGAAACCGAGCCGACGCAGCCGCAGCTCCGAGAGCTTGTCGTCGTTGAGCAGCGCCACGTCGGTGCCGTCGATGAGGCAGCGGCCGGACGTCGGTCGATCGAGGCAGCCGAGGAGGTTGAGCATGGTCGACTTGCCGGAACCCGACGGGCCGAGGATCGCCCAGAACGTGCCTTCGTTGAAGTCGTGGGTGACGCCGTCGAGCGCACGGACGAGGTTGGCGCCCATCTCGTACGTCTTGTAGACGCCGTCGAATCGGACAACGGCGCGTGGCGCATCACCGCGCCCCGGCGTCGCACGGGCGGTTGCGACTGACGACTCACTCACTCGCTGTCGCCCCCGGGCGCGCCGCCCTGCTGCTGCTGACGTTGCTTCATCCGCTCGCGGAACTTCTCGCGCTGCTCGGGCGTGAGCTTCGACGGGTCAAACTTGCGCTGGCCGTCGCCGCCGCCGCCACCGCCACCGGCGCCGGGGCCGCCGCGGCCACCGCCGTCACCCTCGCCGCGATTGCTCCGTTCGCCGTCGCCGCCGCCGTTGTCGCTGCGCGGGGAGCGACCGCTCGGCTCGCTTGACGCCGGCGGGGTGCTGACGTCCTCGATCTTGTCGAAGCGCTGCACGCGCGACGGCGGCAGCGGCGGGTTCAGCAGCACCTTGTCACCCTCCTTGAGGCCTTCGAGGATGTGCACCATGCGCGTGTTGTCCAGCCCGATCTTCACCTCGCGCGGCGTCGGCGTCCCGTTCGGCCCCGGCAGGTAAACCGTCGGCTTGCCGTCCACCCGCAGCATCGCCTGCACCGGCACGAACAGCGCATCGTCGTAGTGCGCCACGATGATCCGCGCCCGGCAGCTCATGCCCGGCCGCAGGTCCTCGGTCGCGTCGGCCACGTGGATCGACGTGTTGTAGACCTTGAGGTTCGGGTTGAGCCAGCTGCTCGACGTGTCGGGCAGCATCGCGATCTTCTCGACCGTGCCGTGGAAGATGCGGCCCGGCAGCGCGTCGGTTGTCACCTCGACGGGCAGGTCGTGGTGCACCTTCTTCAGCGACGACTCGTGGACCTTGATGTCCGCCGTGCGCTCGTTGGCGGTGGGCAGGCGGATCAGCTCCTGCCGCTCACGCAGCTCCGTACCCTCCTCGAGCGGCTGCTGGTTCGACGAGTACCGCGAGCTCGACGACGTCGACGTCGCGTAGACAACCATGCCGTCCACCGGGGCGTACAGCTTCGTCTTGGTGATCTGTTCCTTGATCTTGTCGAGCTTCTCGACCTCGCGGTCGTAGCCGACCTGCTTCGCCTGGAGGTTCGCCTCGGCCTCGACGATGTTGCTGGCGGCCTTGTGCTTCGTCTTGGTCAGCAGGAAGTCCTTCTGGTCCACGTCGCTCTGCAGCTGCGTCAGCGTCCGCGTGTGCGTGAATCGCTTGAGCAGGTCCAGGTCACTCTTGGCCACGGTCACCGACTGCTCGGCCTGCTTGAGATCGAGTTCATCGCCGTCGAGCTCCGACTTGGAGATGTACTTCTCCGTGTAGAGCTTGCGCGACCACCCGGCCTTCTCTTCGGAGCGCTTCAGCTCGGCCTCCGCGAGATCGATCTTGCCCTGCGCCTCGAGCACGCTCTTGTTGTACTCGCCCTCGGTGTACTTCTGCAGGTCCAGCTTCGCGAGCTTGAGGTCCACCTCGGCGGCGCTGACGTCGGCCTCGGCCTGCTTCTTCTGCACCTCGAGGTTTTCCTTGGCCTGCACGAGCGTCGACTGCGCGTTCTGGACCTTGATCTCCTCGTCGATCTTGTTGTCCTGGAGCGTCGAGCCGTCGAGCTCGACGAGCAGGTCGCCCTTCTTGACCATCTTGCCCTCGTCGATGATCCACAGGATCGTCGTCTTGCCCTCGACCTCGTTCTTGAGGACCTCGGCCTGGCTCGAGCGGATGGTGCCCGCCTCGTCGACGCTGATGGTCAGCGGGCCGCGTTTGACGGTGTACAACGGGCTGTCGATCTTGCCCGCCTCCGTCGGGGCCGCCTCTTCGTGCTCAAGCGCCGACGCCGCCGCCCACGCCGCGCCGCCCAGCAGCAACACGATGACAAGCTTCAACAGCCATCGCGCACCACCCTTGCGGCGCCGCCCGACCGCGGCCTCACTGCTGATTGTCGTTGGGGTTGAACTCACGCCACAGTCCCTTCTCGTTGACCTGCAGGACGCCCATGTCCCGCTGAATCTCGAGCTCGGCGACACGGTAACCCACCAGCGCCGCCGTCAGCGCGTTCTGCGCGTTCAGCAAAGCGTCTTCCGCTTCGAGAACGTCGCGGATCTGGGCGTCCGGCCGCCCCGCCTCCAGGAACATCTTCGTCGATTTGACGCGGTCTTCCGCGACCTTCACCGAGACGACCTGGATTCGGTAGCTCTCTCGTGCCCGCAGGAGCGTACGCAGCCCGCCACGGATATCCAACTTGATTTGATCTTCCAGTTCCTGAAGGTTCCGGGTCTCGCGTTCGAGGCTGATGTACGCGCGGCGGTAGGCGTTGCGTTCACTCGTACGCTCCCACGGCAGGTCCAGTTCGGCGCCGATGCTGTAGTTGCCCTGGTCCAGGCGGAGGTTCGCGTTGCCCAGCGACGCCGAGCCCGCGCTGCGGCGCCCGCCCGCCGAGGCCGACGCCGTGATGTCCAGCCCGGCGCGCAGCGCGTCCGCGGCCACGACGACCGCCCGCTGCGCGTCGTACACGCGGCCCTGCGACGTCCGCAGGTCCAACCGGTTGTCCAGCGCCACCTTCGTCGCCACGTCTTCCTGCATCTCGAACGGCCCGCCGCCCGTGCGCTTCGGCTCCGCGAGCTCCACCGGCGTGTCGGCGCCCGGCGCCGCGACGTCCGCCTGCGTGTTCAGATCGATCTCGCCCTCGCCCGCCAGCCGCTTCTGCGCCGCCTCGGCCAGCCGCTCCAGCTCGACACGCTCGAGCTCGATCTGCGAGTCGGTCGGCAGGCCCAGCGTAAGCTTGAACGAGTCGATCGACGACGAGTACGTCTCACGGGCGCGGATCCAGTTGTCGCGAGCCTGCAGCTCGTTCTGCGCCGCCTGGTCCACCTGCAGCTTGTTCGACCGCCCCGCCTCCGCGAGCCGCGACTGGCGACGCGCCTGCGCGATCAGGCGGCGGTAGTTGTTCGCCGCGTTCTCCACCTGGTCGTAACGCTGCAGCACCTGCAGGTAGTCCGTCGCCACCCGCACCGCCAGCGACCGCTTGAAACGCTCGAACTCCCAGATCGAGTACACCACCTCGCGCTCGGCCTGCGTCAGCGGCTCGGTGACGATGTGACGGCCCGAACCGGCGAGCAGCGGCACCGTGATCGTCGCGTCCGCGAACACGCCGTACGCCGAGTCGCGGTCCATCGACAGCAGCTTCGCCAGGTCGAACACCAGCCGCGTGCTCAGCGACGCGCCCGTCTTGAGCTTGCGGGTCAGCCCGATCGTCGTGCTGCTGTCGACGCCCGTCTCGCCCGACCCGCGGTCGGTCGACAGCAGCGTCTCGATCATGCCGGTGTACGTGTTGCGGAACGCGTCGATCTCTTCGTCGAGCTGCAACGCCGCGATGAACACCGACTCCTTCTGCGTCTGGTAGTCGCGGCTGTTGCGCGCCGCGACCTGCAACGCCTCGTTCAGCGACAGCTTGACCGCTTCGCCCTCCTGCCACGGCGCAATCGGCGCATTGGCGCTCGCCTCGCGCTTCGGCTGGTCGGCCTCCGGCCAGTGCCGCGGCTGGGTCAGCTTGTCGGTGCCGTACGACGCCGGGTGCGACGTGGGCAGGTGCTGCGTAGTCAGCAGGCGACGACGCAGCGTGTCCGCGGGCGTATCGATCGTGAACGGCTCGGTCCGCCCCAGCGCCTTCTGCTGTTTTTCGGTGATGATGTCCGACGCGACCTTGTCGGCGTTGGCCCGGTACTGCGACGCCGAGCAGCCCGTCAGCGCAGCGACAGCCATGAGGCCCACTACCGACCAAACCCCGATGACGACAGCACGAAATATCGGCATATCAACAACTTGCCGCATGCCCGCTCCTGCGCTGCCCGAAACGTGACTCTCCCCGGATCACATTCTAGCAACAGTAAGTACACATACAATACGTCACGGCTGCACATCATCTGCAGCCGTGACGGACTCCGTCCACTTCTAAACGAAAAAACGGGTTAGATTTCTACAATCCGACCGGATTCAACACTGGCGACTTCCGCTTCGATGATCTTCACCGAAAGCACGGCATCATCAGCGGTTACGACGGACGGCGCCTCGCCCTTGGCGATGCAGTCCAGGAAATACGCCAGTTCGATCGCGTAGCCGTCGCCCTCGATGTCGACGTGCTCGGTCTCGCCGCCCTTGTGAACGGTCAACTTGTGCTCGGAGGCGGTGTTGAACACGACGGTGGCCTCCTCGAAGTTGACGCGATAGCGCATGTTGAACCCGAAGCCCTTGTCGACCGCCCAACTGCCCTCGGCGCTGACCGCGGGCGGGCCGTCGTTGTAGATGTACTGCGTGAGCACGTGGTCGACGCGCCCGGACGTACCGCAGTAGCCCCGGCTGAACACGGCGTCGGGCTTGCCGAGCAGGAAGCTGACGAAGTCGGTGTCGTGGATGTGCAGGTCGAGGATGCCGCCGCCAGACATGTCGCCCTTGGTGAACCACCCGCCGGGCATCGGGCCGAGCCGCTGGAAGTGGGCGTCGCGGATGCCGCCGAACCGCCCATCGTCGACCGCGTCCTTCAGCCACTTCCACTGCGGCCAGAACCGCATGCACATCGCGGGCATGAACAGCCCCGACGCCTCGGCCGCCGCGTCGGCGATCTTCTGCGCCTCGACGCTCGTTAACGCCAGCGGTTTCTCGCACAGCACGTGCTTGCCCGCCTTCAGCGCCGCGATCGCCAGCTCCGTGTGGAACGGCGTGGGCACGCAGATGTCGACCATCTCGACGCTGTCGTGCTCGATCAGCTCGCGGAAGTCCGTCGTGCCGAACTTGTCGGACATGTCGATCGACTCGGCCGCGCCTTCGACGTTCGCCCACCCGCCGCTCAGGTCGCCCGCGGCGCGTTTCGCGTCCTTGTCCGCCACGGCCACGATCTTCGCGCCGTCGATTTTGCCGTAAGCCGCCAGATGCATGCGGCCCATGAACCCGAGTCCGATGATTCCGATGTTCGCCACGTGTAGCTCCCTAAGCTCGTGTGTTGTTGGCCGCGGCTGTGCTTACGCGATGCCGAGCCGCTTCTTCGCCTCGTCGAGCATGACCTTCGTCGCCGAGGCGCCGCTGCGTGTCACGCCCAACGCGCGGACCTGCAGCAGCGTGTCGAGGTCACGCACGCCGCCCGCGGCCTTCACTTCCATCGGCGCGGGGCTGTGCTTGACCATCAGTTCCAGATCTTCCATCGTCGCGCCGCCCGTGCCGTAGCCCGTCGACGTCTTGACCCAGTCGCAGCCGATCTCCGCGCAGATCTCGCAGAGCTGGATGATGTGCGACTTCTCGAGGTAGCAGTTCTCGAAGATGACCTTGATCTTCTGCCCCGCCGCGTGCGTCACGTCGGTGATCGCCTGGATCTCGTCGACGACGTAGCTCCAGTCGCCGCTGAGCACCTTCGAGATGTTCACCACCATGTCGAGCTCCTCGCCGCCGTCCGCCAGGGCCTGCTTCGCCTCGGCGACCTTGATCGCTGTCGTGTGCCCACCGTGCGGGAAGCCGATCGTCGTGCTCGGCTTGACCGTCGAGCCTTCGAGGATCTCGGCGCAACGCTTGAGATAGAACGGCATGATGCAGACGCTCGCCACGTCGTAGTCGACGGCGATCTTGCACCCGTCCTCGAGATCCTTGACCGTCATCGTCGGCTTGAGCAACGAGTGATCGATCATCTTCGCCACGTCTTCGTACGTCCATTCCATCGTTCGATTCCTCTGTTTCGCGGCGCCCCTCCGGGGCTTCGCCTACGTGCCCAGTATCCGGTTCACTTACGCCATGAAGTTCCGCAGGTAGCGGTGGCTCTGCACCAGCGCCGCCTCGCGGGACTTGAGTGTCTTCTCGTACGCCCGATCCTCCACCTCCACGCACACCGGCCCGTCGTACCCCGCGTCGCCCAGCACGCTGAAGAAGCGGCCCCAGTCGACCTCGCCGAGGCCCGGCAGCTTCGGGCAGTGGTACCGCAGCGGTGTGGCGAGAATGCCCACGTCGTTGAGCAGGTGCCGATCCACGCGGACGTCCTTCGCGTGCACGTGGAAGATGCGCTTGGCGAAGTCGCGCATCGGAGCGAGGTAGTCCATCTGCTGCCACACCATGTGCGACGGGTCGTAGTTCAGCCCGAAGTGCTTCGACGGGATGTCCTTGAACATGCGACGCCAGATCGCCGGGCTCGTCGCCAGGTTCTTGCCGCCCGGCCACTCGTCGTTGCTGAACAACATCGGGCAATTCTCGATGCCGAGCTTCACGCCCCTCTGCTCCGCGAGCTTCACGATCGGCTTGAACGTCCGCAAAAACCGCGGCCAGTTGTCGTCGACGCTCTTCGTCCAGTCGCGCCCCGCGAACGTGTTGACACGCTTCACACCCAGCGTCGCCGCGGCGCGGATGATCTTCTTGATGTGCTCGGCGTACACCTTCGCCGTGTCTTCGTCGGGATCGAGCGGGTTCGGGTAGTAGCCCAGCCCGCTGATCGACACGCCGTGCGCGCGCATCAGGTCGTTGACACGCCCGGCGGCGGCCTTGTCGAAGCCCTCAACGTCGAGGTGCGTCACGCCCGCGTAACGCCGCTCCGCCTTGCCCTTCGGCCAACACATCAGTTCGACACAGTCATAGCCCGTCGCGGCGGCGAACTTCACCACCTGCTCGAGCGACTGATCCGGCAGGATCGCGCTGACAAATCCAAGCTGCATGTCACATCCCGTGATGGAGGTTTAGCTGCCGACGGTCACCCACGCCTGATCGCGGTGGCTCTTGAGGATCGCCTCGCAGAGCACGACCTCGCGGTGCCCGTCCTCGAAGGTCGCGAACGGACGCGGCGCCTTGAAGTCGCCCGCGGCGATGTAGCCGTAGAACGCCTTGAAGTTCTGCTTGAACGTGTCGGGGAAGCCCTCGTTGTGGCCGCCGGGGTAGTTCGATGCGGCCGCCGCGGCGTCGCTGAGCTGCGAGGGGTCGCGGACGAGCATCTCGTTGGGGCGATCGCGGTGGCCGATCCACATCACGTTCGGCGACTCGCTGTCCCACGCCAGCGCCGCCTTCGACCCGGCCAGCTCGTAGCACAGGCGGTTCTTGCGACCGGCCGTGGTCTGCGACACGCGGATCGACCCGCGGGCGCCGCCCTTGAACTTCAGCATGATCACGCCCGCGTCCTCGGTGTCGATCTCCACCTGACGCGTCGGGATCACCTTGTTGGTCTTGCCGCTGTACGTCTCGACCTCGCCGGTCGGCGCGTTGCGGATCGGGTAGACGGTCTGCAGGTCGGCGCACACGGCCTCGATCTCGGCGCCGGTGATCGCGTGGATCAGGTCCAGCCAGTGCGTGCCGATGTCCGCCACCGCACGCAGCTCGCCGCCCTCCTTCGCCAGCACGCGCCAGTTGAAGTCCGTGTCCTTGAACAGCCAGTCCTGCACGTACGAGCCGTTGACGTGCAGCAGATCGCCGATCTCGCCGCTCTTCATGCGCTCCGCGGCCTCGATGCACAGCGGGTACTTGCGGATGTTGTAGTTCACGCCCGCCACGACGCCCGAGCCCGCCGCGAGCTTCACCAGCTCCGCGGTCTCCGTCGAGTTCATCGCCAGCGGCTTCTCGCACATCACGTGCTTGCCCGCGTTGATCGCCGCCTTGACCTGCCCGTAGTGGAAGCGGTTCGGCGTGGCGATGTGCACCGACTGCACCTCGCCGTCGGCCAGCAGCTCGTCGACCGTCTTGTACGCCTTGGCGATGCCCAGCGCGCCCGCGGCCTTTTTCGACTCCGCCTCGTCCACGCCGACGATGCCGATCACGTCCTGACCGGCGCGACGCAGGCCCTCGCAGTGCACCGGCCCGATGAATCCCGCCCCAATGATCGCTACGCGGAAACGTCCCATACGCGTCAACTCCTTGCTCGTCGTTGCACCGTTGCTGTGTCTGTATTGTGATCCGCGCGTGCCCACACACGCGGAATGTGTCGCGCCGTCAGCTGCCCACCGTCACCGCGACCACGTGTTCTTTCGCCTTGCGGATGTCACCGATGCGGTCGTCGCCCGCCTCGCGCTCGATCGCCAGATCGCCCGCGAAACCCGCCTGGTCCAGCACGCCGAAGAACTCCGGCCAGTCCACCTCGCCCGTGCCGACCGTCACCTCCGCGCCCCATACGCCGGGCGTGGCCGTCTTCGTCGCGTCCTTGATGTGGCACTGCTTCACGTGCCCGATCAGCTTGCTCAGCGATGTGACCGGGTCGCCCTTGTCGTAGAGGATCATGTTCGCCGGGTCGAAGTTGACGCCGACGTTGGAGCAACCGAGATACTCGAGGAACGCCAGCAGCGTGTCGGCGTCCTCCTGGCCGGTCTCGAACCCGAGGTCGAGGCCGTGCTGCGCGAACAGATCGGCGATCGTCGCGATCCGCTCGGTCAGCTTCGCGTAAGCCGGGTCGCTCTGCTCGTGCGGCAGGAACCCGGCGTGGAACGTGACGAGCTTGATGCCCAGGTCGACGGCGATCGGCGCCATGCGCTGGATGTTGTCCCAGGTCTGCGGCCAGGTCGCGTCGGGCACCACGCCGCCGGTCGCCTTGATCGTCTCCATCGTCGTGTAGTCTTCGCCGACCGTGCCGAACATGCCGGACACCACCTCGACGCCCGCGTCGGCCAACTCCGCCTTGCCGTCGGCCCAAGCCCCGCCCTCGCGGATCGGGTCCAGCGCCAGCTGCACCCGCTTGATTCCGATCTTGTCCAACGCCTCGATCAGCGCTGCGGGAGACGACGGCTGCAGGGACCAACTGCACACGGCCAGACGATCAGCGATGGTCTTCGACATAAGGCTTCCCTAAAAGTTCCGATTCGGAGCCCACGATTATGCAGGACAACCGCGGACCTGTCCACGCGGACGCCCCCGGGGACCCCCGCCGTGTGGAGCCCCTCCGTCAAATCCGCTATCTTTTGCAGTTCTCACCACCACGCGGAGACACGCCATGAGTGACGAACTGCATCAGTTGAACGCCAAGAGCCGCATGACGACCGAGGGCATCGGCCGCGCCCCCAACCGCGCCATGCTCCGGGCCGTGGGCTTCCACGACGACGACTTCAACCGCCCGATGATCGGCGTGGCGAACCTCCAGTCCGACATCACCCCCTGCAACGTTCACCTCGACCGGCTCGTCCACGAGGCGTGCATGGGCATCCGCGCCGGCGGCGGCGTCCCGCAGCGCTTCGGCGCCCCCACCGCCACCGACGGCATCATGATGGGTCACCAGGGCATGCGCTACTCGCTCGTGTCGCGAGAGCTCATCGCCGACTCCATCGAGTGCGTCGGCGCCGGCATGAACCACGACGCCATGCTCACCATCGGCGGCTGCGACAAGAACATGCCCGGCTGCGTCATGGGCATGGCCCGCCTGAACATCCCCGGCATCTTCGTCTACGGCGGATCGATCATGCCCGGCATCGGGCCGCACGGCAACGACGTCGACATCGTGTCGATCTTCGAGGCCGTCGGTCAGTACCAGGCCGGCAAGATCGACGAGAAGGAAGTGCACGCGGTCGAATGCGCGTCGTGCCCCGGCGCCGGGTCGTGCGGCGGCATGTACACCGCCAACACGATGTCCAGCGCGATCGAGGCGCTGGGCCTGTCGCTGCCCTACTCCGCGAGCTACCCGGCCGTCACCGCGTCGAAGGAGCGCGAGGCGTTCCTTGCCGGCAAGGCGCTGGTGAAGCTCGTCGAGAAGAACATCAAGATCCACGACCTGATCACGCGTGAGTCGCTGGAGAACGCGGTCACGCTCGTGATCGCGCTCGGCGGGTCGACCAACGCCGTACTTCACCTGATGGCGATCGCCAACGAAGCGGGCGTCGAATGGACGCTCGACGACTTCGACCGCCTCGGCGAGAAGGTGCCGCACATCGCGGACCTCAAGCCCGGCGGCAAGTACGTCATGTTCGACCTGCACCGCGTCGGCGGCACCCCCGCCGTGCTGCGGGCGCTGCTCGACAAGGGCCTGCTCAACGGCGACTGCATGACGGTCACCGGCAAGACCATCGCCGACAACCTCGCCGCCGTGCCCAGCGTGTTCGCCAAGAAGCAGGTCGTCGTCAAGACCTTCGAGGAGCCGATGAGCAAGAAGGGCCACCTCGCGATCATGCGCGGCAACCTCGCCCCCGAGGGCGCCGTCGCGAAGCTCGCCGGACTCAAGAGCCACAAGATCACCGGCCCGGCCAAGGTGTACGACTGCGAAGAAGAATGCTTCGCGGCGATCCAGCAGCGCAAGATCCAGAAAGGCGACGTCATCGTCATCCGCGGCGAGGGCCCCGTCGGCGGACCCGGCATGCGCGAGATGCTCGCCGTCACCGCCGCGATCGTCGGCCAGGGACTCGGCGAAGACGTCGGCCTCATCACCGACGGCCGCTTCTCCGGCGGCACGCACGGCCTGGTCGTCGGCCACGTCGCCCCCGAGGCGTGGGTCGGCGGCACGATCGCCCTCGTGCACAACGGCGACCAGATCACCATCGACGGCGACGCCAAGCAGCTGACCCTGCACGTCGACGACGCCGAACTGGAGAAGCGACGCGCCGCGTGGACGAAGCCCGAAATCCGCGAGAAGCGAGGCCTGCTCCGCAAATACGCCGAAACCGTCCGCAGCGCCAGCCAGGGCGCGGTCACGAGCTGATCACCGGTTCCCGTGTATCCTGATGTTTAGCGACGCCCCGCAGGGGCGTGCTTCCCGGTGTGGCGTACGTATATCGACCACGTGTTCGCCATTCCGTGTACGCATGCGACATCGAACACCCCGACGCACGCCCCTGCGAGGCGTCGCTAAATGGGTTGTGCGTTGTGCGCTGGACCGTCGCGTAACGTATGAGGTGATATGGATACCGACGCGCTATCCACCTCCGATATGACGCCGCCCGAGACCGCGGCGCCGAAGCCCAAGCGTCAACGCAAACGCCCGCGCACGATCGTGATCATTCTCCGCTGCATCCTGCTGACGTACGTCGTCTGGCTGATCGTCGGGCTGTTCATTCAGCGTGGGATCATGTTTCCGCGCAGCATGGCGAACCGCGACATGATGGCCGACCCCGAGGGCACGATCGCCGGGCTGGAGCGGTCGTGGCTCGACATCGACGGCGGCGGGCGCGTCGAGGTGTGGTTCATCCCCGGCAACGGCGTCAGCGCCGAGCACCCCGGGCCCGCGGTGATGTTCACGCACGGCAACGCGGAGCTGATCGACCATCAGACACGCACGATCTACGAGTACAAGAAGCGCGGCGTCAGCGTGATGCTCTGCGAGTATCGCGGCTACGGACGCAGCGGCGGCAAGCCGACGAAGGACGGCCTGATCGCCGACGCGGTGGCCGCATACGACCAACTCGCGAAGCGGCCCGACGTGGACCCGAAACGCATCGCGCTGCACGGCCGATCGGTCGGCACGGGCGTGGCGTGCGGCGTCGCGGCCGAGCGGAAGGTCGCGGCGGTCATCCTGCGCTCGCCGTTCTACAGCATCCGCTCGATGATGATCTGGTACGGCGTGTGGGGGCCGCTGGTGCTCGACCCGTTCGACAACGCCGCGGCGCTCAAGGCGTACGGCGGGCCGGTGCTGATCATGCACGGCACGCGCGACGAGGTGATCGCGTTTTCGCAGGGCAAGCGGCTGCACGAGGCGATCGACGGCTCCACGTTCGTCACGTTCCCCTGCGGACACAACGACTTTCCCGAATCGCAGCGCAAGCACTGGGACGCGATCGAAGCGCTGCTGCACGACGCGGGCGTGCTGAAGTGACGGTTGATGTTTAGCGACGCCCCGCAGGGGCGTGCTGCACGGTGTGTGATGTGCGTGATGACGATCGTATGCGCCGGAGAGCGCCGGAGAGCACGCCCCTGCGGGGCGTCGCTAAACGTGTGAACCGTCACCGGTATTCCCACGTCCAATCGACGTCTTTGTCCTTGTTGAACCGCCCCGCCGCCTGACGGATGCAGGCGCGACAGACCACGGCGTGCGCGTTGAGGCCCGGCGACGGCGTGGGCGACGGGTGGAACCAGCGTTCGGTCCCTGCGGGCACCTTCTCGTTGACGCACAAGGTGCACATGAACTCGGACTCCGCCGGGGCCATGTGCTCCAGCGCCTGCTTGAGGCACGACAGGCAGATGACCGAGCCGCGATGGCCCTCGACCATCGGGTTGGACATCGACTCGTCGTACGCGTCCCAGTCGACGCCGCAGAAGTCGCACGAGATGATCACGCCGCCCTGTTCGGTTCGTTGCATGCGGGCATGATACATGGATTGACAGCGGCGACGTAAACGGGTGCAGTAGCGGGATGTCCGACCCCGGAACAAACCCCGGAACGCGCCCCGGAACGCAGCCGCCGTGCATCCTGTTCACGGCGTTCGAGCCGAGCGGTGATGAGCACGCGGCGCCGATCATCGCGGAGCTGCGGCGGCGCGCGCCCAACGTGCCGATCTACGCGCTGGGCGGAGCGCGGATGGAGGCGGCGGGCGCGACGCTGATCGAGCGGACGACGGACAATGCGGTGATGCTCAGCGGCGCGATCGCCAAGGCGTGGTCGCACAAGCAGTTGCTCGGGCGGCTCAAGCGATGGATGGCGGACCACCCCGTGCGCGTGCACGTGCCGACCGACTCGCCCGCGGCGAACTGGGCAATCTGCAAGATGGTCAAACGGATGTGGGGCTCGGACTGCGACGCGGTGCCGGGCGGCGCGAAGGTCGTGCACATGGTCGCCCCGCAGGTCTGGGCCTGGGCGAGCTGGCGCGTGCGGCGGCTGCAGAAGTGGTCGGACCTCGTGCTGTGCGTCCTGCCGTTCGAGCCCGCGTGGTTCGCCAAGCACAACGTCAACGCGCGGTTCATCGGGCATCCGGTGTTTGACGAGGCGTTGGATGTGCAGGCGTTGCAGGACCCTACACCCGAAATCCAAGCATTTCGAAAAGATCAACTTCGCGTTGCACTACTGCCTGGATCGCGACCGGGCGAGTTGCAGAAAAACTTCCCGATCATGCTGAGCACGATCTTGCAAGTCGAGCAACCGTTGAACGTGCTCGTGGCCGCACCCAACGAAGCAAGGTCTGATGAACTTCGCCAACTTCGTCTCGCTTGGGAGAAACGTCAGGATCCGCTACTCGACGTTGTTGCTCTTACTGACGGCCTAGATGATCCGATCGGCATGAACGCCTCAATCATCACCGGCGACACCGAAGCCGTGCTCCACTGGGCAGACATTGTATTGCTCGCGTCGGGCACGGCGTCGTTGCATGTGGCGCGGCACGGCAAGCCGATGGTGATCATGTACCGCGTGCCGGGATGGCAGTGGCATCTGATCGGGCGGTGGCTGATCGACACGCGGACGTACACGCTGCCGAACCTGATCGCGTGCGGCGGGCCGAGCCGGTCGCGCGAGCGTCACATCGTGCCGGAGGTAATGCCGCTGACCAGCGACAACCCCGAGCCGGTCGTGCGGGAGATGACGCGGTTGATCGAGTCGGAAGATGCGCGGCGGGCGCAGGTCGAGGCGCTGGCGGCGGTGTGCGAGCAGTTCAAGGGCCACGACGCGGGCGCGGAGGCGGCGGAGGCGATCATGGAGATTTCGGATTTGGGATTTGGGATTTCGGATTGAAGAATCCCACCCCGTCTCGCTACGCTCGCAGAGGTGGGCTTGGCACAAATCACATCCGAAATCGGCAATCCGAAATCCGAGATCAGATGGTGCCGGACCAGTCGGGCGGGAAGGCGAGAACGGGGACGGTGGATCGCTTGACGATCTGGAGGGGGACGTCGCCGCCGAGGAGGCGGGCCATCGGTCCCTTGCCGGACAGGCCGAGCACGATGAGCGTGGCGTGCTGGGCTTCGGCGGCGTTGAGCACGGCCTTGGACACGTCGTCGCCGTAGAGCAGCAGGCCCTCGGCGGGGATGTTCACTTCGTTGAGGCGTGTGGTGAGCGCGGAGAGGGTCTGCTCGCCGCGCTGCTTGGTGTCCTCGGCGGTGTCGTCCTGCTCGGTGGGCCGGGCGACGTGGGCGACGACGACCGAGGAGTCGAGCCGGTCGGCGAGATCGCGCACGGTGACAAAGAGCTTTTCGCTCGCCCACGGCGTGGATACTGCGACAAGGATGCGACTCGCGGCCAAGGTCACGCCTCCGTTACGGTTGTGAGCGGTGTCTGAACGGCTGATCGACACATCGGGTTTGTCAGGAGCGCGGCGTGTGCGGCTCGGTGACGGATTCGCGGTGATCCAGCGTGACCGGCGCGTCGGCTTCGAGCGATGCGGGCGGAGTCGTTGGGGTGGTTTCGGCGGGCTTGACGGCGGCGGCGGGTGTCTCGGGCTTGTCGACGAACTGCCCGGCGGCGCGCTTGGCGCTGTCGACCAGCGGACCGGCGACGACGGAGATCAGCACGACCCACACCGCGGCGATCAACCCGCCGCGCGTCCGCGCCGGACGCCTGGAGATCTCCGCCTGATCCGCGGCGTCGACGGGCTCGTAGAGGAAGCTCAGCGCGACGACACGCAGATAGTAGTACGCGCCGATGGCGGAGTTCAGCACGGCGAGGACGGCGAGCAGGATGTACCCGGCGCTGATCGCCGAGCCGAAGAGATAGACCTTGCCCCAGAATCCGACGAGCGGCGGGATGCCCGCGAGGCTGAGCATCGCGATGGCGAGCACGGCCGCGAGGCCCGGACGCCGATACGCCAGGCCGCGGATGTCGTCGATCGACTCGACCTCTTCGCCGCCCCGCTTCATCAGGCCGACCACCGCGAACGCCGCGACGTTCATGATGCCGTAGGCGACGACGTAGAACAGCACGGCGGCGACGCCGTTGGTCAGCCAGCTGCTGCGGCTGGCGTCGCCCGGCCCGGCGATCAGGCCGACGAGCATGTAACCGCTGTGCGCGACCGACGAGTAGGCGAGCAGCCGCTTGATGTTGTTCTGCACGAGGGCGAGCAGGTTCCCGACGAACATCGTCGCGACCGCGATGACGCACAGCAGCGCGACCAGCGCCTGGCTCTGGTTCACCAGCGGCCAGCCCACCGCGCCGAGCACGAGGATCAGCGCCATCATGCCCGCGGCCTTCGGCACGAACGCGAGGAACGCGGTCACCGGCGACGCGGCGCCCTGGTAGACGTCCGCGGCGTAGAAGTGCATCGGCACCGCCGCGATCTTGAAGCAGATGCCCACCACCGTGATCAGCACGCCCGCCACCGCGAGGTTGTTCAGCGGTCCGGACGCGAACACCTTGGCGATCTCCGGCAGCATCGTCGTGCCGGTCGCGCCGTAGATCAGCGCGAACCCGTAGAGGAACACCGCCGCGGCGAACGCGCCGAGGAAGAAGTACTTCACCGCCGCCTCCGACGCGCGGATGTCCTGGCGGCTCGTGGCCACCATGATGTAAGTCGGCAGGCTCGTCAGCTCGAGCGCGAGGAACAGCCAGATCAGATCGTCGGCCCCGGCGCACAGCATCGCGCCGACCAGCGACAGCAGGAAGAAACCGTAGAACTCGCCGCGTGACGTGTTGGCCGGGTCGAACGACTTCTCGTCGTCGCCCGGCTCGAGGCCGACCTCGTCGGGCACCTCCGCGACGACCATCAGCAGGATCGCGCCGATCGCGGCGATCGACATCTTCATGAAGTGCGCCATCGGATCGATGACGCCCGCCTGCCCCCACGACAGCACGGCCGCGCCGATCAGCGCCAGCAGGCTGATCCAGAACGTGGCGCGGCGGAGCGACGCCTCACGCGCCAGGCCCAGCAGCATCACCACGAACGCCGCGACCACCAGCAGCAGCTCGGGCGTGAGGTGTTGGATTTTCTCAGCCATCGCGGTCACTGCGACACCTCCGTGAGCGTCACGCTATCGATACGGTCGTCGGCGGCGACCGCCCCGGCCTCGTCCCGCATCGCCACCTTCGGGGCGTGCGGCTTGGCGTGCTTCCGCTCGGCGAGCACCAGCTTCGTCGGCGCCAGCGTGTTGT
Source organism: Phycisphaera sp. (assembly GCA_016125285.1). Lineage (GTDB taxonomy): Bacteria > Planctomycetota > Phycisphaerae > Phycisphaerales > Zrk34 > RI-212. The sequence continues at coordinate 44,004 of WGMA01000006.1, read as the reverse complement.
CGATCGGCGCCTCGATGCTGTTGAGCACCGGCGCCGGATACAGGCCCAGCACCAGACAGGCCACCGCCAGCGGCGTCAGCGCCGTGATCTCGCGCCAGTTCAGATCGGACACGTCGTGGGCGTCGGCCGGTTCACGCAGCGGGCCGATGACAACCTTGCCGACCATGTACAGGATGTAGATCGCGCCGAGGATCAGCCCGAGCGCCGCCCAGAGGGCGATGTACCGCGTGCCGTACACGCCCTTGCCGACGAACGCGCCGAGCAGCGTGAGGAACTCGCCGACGAACCCGTTAAGCCCGGGCAGCCCGACGGACGCCATGCAGAAGAACACCATGAAGAAGCCCCAGATGGGCATGCGTCGGCCGAGGCCGCCGATGTCCGCCATCTGGCGCGTGTGGTAGCGGTTGTAGATCATGCCGATGCAGAGGAACAACGCGCCGGTCGACAGGCCGTGGTTGATCATGTACATCACCGACCCGCCCACGCCCTCGGCGTTGAGCGCGAACATGCCCAGCACGCAGAAGCCCATGTGGCTGACCGACGAGTAGGCGACGAGCTTCTTGACGTCGCGCTGGTTCCAGCAGATCAACGCCGTGTACAGGATGCCGATCACGCACAGCACGCCGATCACCGGGGCGTAGTCGATCGCGGCGGTCGGCACGAGCGGGACGACGAACCGCAGCAGCCCGTACGTGCCGAGCTTCAGCAGCACGCCGGCGAGGATCGCGGAACCCGCGGTCGGCGCCTCGGTGTGCGCCAGCGGCAGCCACGTGTGGACGGGGAACAGCGGCACCTTCACCGCGAAGCCGCACATCATCGCCAGCAGCACCCAGCCCTGCGTCGCGGCGGGCATCTTCGCGCCCTCGGTGACGATGTGGTTGATGTCGAAGGACCACACGCCGGTCGACTGCGCCGCGAACCAGGCCGCGTACAGCACACCGGCGAAGGTGAACACCGAACCGACCAGCGTGAACAGGAAGAACTTGACCGCCGCGTAACGCCGACGCGTGGAGCCGAAGATGCCGATCAGGAAGAACAGCGGCACGAGCGTCAGCTCGAAGAACACGTAGAACAGCACCAGGTCGCGTGCGGCGAACACGCCGATCAGCGCGCCCTCGAGCACGAGCAGCCAGAGGTAGAACTCGACCGTGCGGAACTTCGCGTCGTTCCACGTGCCGAGGATCGTCACCGGCGTCAGCAGCGTCGTCAGCAGGATCAGCCACAGCGAGATCGAGTCGATGCCGAGGCTGAAGTGGATGCCCAGCGCGCCGATCCACGGCACGCTGTACACCGCGAACAGCTGGTCGGGGTGGTCCCAGTTGAAGCCGGCCATCACCAGCAGGCTCAGCACGAACGTCGCGACGCTGGACCAGAACGCGATGCTGCGGACCGCGCCGCCGCGGGGAACCGACACCTTCAGGCCGAGCGCCGACACGATCATCGGCGCCAGCACCGGCGCGAGACCCGCGATGATCGGCAGCAGCACCATCAGCGCCAGCAGCGATGAGCCGTCACTCGAAGCCAGCATGTAGGTCGTCATTCCCATTGCGTTAACCACTTACCAGCACCTTCCAGGCGACCAGAAACACCAGCACCACGAGGCCGAGGCCCATCGTCAGTGCGTAACCCTGCAACGAGCCGCGCTGCAGCGTGCGGAGGATCCGACCGATCAGCGGCGGCGTGCCGCCCGCCACGCCGTCGACCACCGTCTGGTCGACCAGCATCGCGTCGAGCGTATCGCTGAACCACGCCAGCCCCTTGAGCGGCTTGCGGATGATCGCGTCGTAGAGTTCGTCGATGTAGTACTTGTTGTACAGCAGCGTCTGCACGGGCCGGGCGAACTTCAGCACGATGTCCGCCGCACCGCGGTTGAACCAGTGGAAGAACGCCGCGAGCAGGATCATGCCGACGCCGGCGAGGCCCGTGCCGAAGCCGATCATGTTGTGCAGGTACTCTTCATGTTCCTTGGCCTCGTGCGCGGCCTTCTCCGCGGCGGCGGCCACGGCGGCAGAGGCGTGCTGCACGGCCGGTCCGTGCGCCGCGGCCACGTGCGCCGTCGACGCGTCGACCATGTCGATGATGCCCATGCCGCTGAAGATGAAGCCGCCCAGCACGGCGCCGATCGCCAGCACAAACAGCGGCAGGTTCATCATCATCGGCATCTCGTGCGGCTCGTGCGCGTGATGGCCGTGGTCGTCGCCGTGATGCTCGTCCATCGGGTAGCCGTGATGCTCGTGACCCATCTCGTACCGCTCGGGGCCCATGAACACGCGGAACCACAGGCGGAACGTGTAGAACGCCGTCATCAGCGCCGTGATGATGCCGACCCACGCCAGCATCTGGTTCTGCTCCCACGCGGCGACGAGGATCATGTCCTTCGAGAACCAGCCCGACGTGCCGGGCACGCCGGCCAGCGCCAGGCAACCGGCGAACATCAGCCAGCAGGTGACCGGCATCTTCCTCTGCAGGCCGCTGATCTTGCGGAGGTCGAGCTGTCCCGACATCGCGTGCATGACCGAGCCGGCGGTGAGGAACAGCAGGGCCTTGAAGAACGCGTGCGTGACGAGGTGGAAGATCGCCCCGCCCGTCGCCAGCACGCCGACGCCGAGGAACATGTAGCCGAGCTGCGAGATCGTCGAGTAGGCCCAGACGCGTTTGAGGTCGTACTGGCACATCGCGATGGTCGCGGCGAAGAACGCGGTGATGCCGCCGACGGCCGCGATCACCTGCAACGCCTCGGGGTTGAGCTGGAACACCGTGATGAGCCGGGCGATCATGTAGACGCCGGCGGTGACCATCGTCGCGGCGTGGATCAGCGCCGACACGGGCGTCGGGCCTTCCATCGCGTCGGGCAACCACACGTGCAGCGGCAGCTGCGCCGACTTGCCGAACGCGCCCATCATCAGCAGGAACGGGATCGCCGCGAGCAGCAGCGTCTTGTGGCCGCCGTTCCAGAAAGGCTCGGCCTTGTGCAGCGCCGCGGCGGCGTTCTCGGGCAGCCCGCTGGCGTGCGCGTGATCGAGCATCGCCTGCGCCGCGGGGATGATGTCGGCGTACTGGATCGTGCCGAACACCACGAACACGCCCATCAGACCCAGCGCGAAGCCGAAGTCGCCCACGCGGTTGACGATGAACGCCTTCTTCGCCGCGGCGATCGCCGACGGCTTGCGGTAGTAGAAACCGATCAGCAGGTACGACGCGAGGCCCACGCCCTCCCAGCCGAGGTACAGCAGCAGCAGGTTGTCGCCCATCACCAGGCACGTCATCGCGAAGATGAACAGGCTGATGTACGCGAAGAAGCGGCTGTAGCCCGGGTCGCCGTCCATGTACCCCATCGCGTACCAGGCGATCAGCGTGCCGATGCCCGTGACCACCGACAGCATGATGATCGTCAGCGTGTCAATGTAGAAGGTGAAGTTCGCCGAGAAGTCGCCGATGTTGATCCACTCGAACCCGGCGCCGTGGACCCACTTCAGGCCGTTGACGTCGGTCGCCGCGTCGCCGAACCCGCTGGCGAGCATGCACGTCAGCAGGAACGCGAAGGCGATCATGCCGATCGTCACCCAGGCCGACGCTTTGCGGGCGAACTCGTTCTTGAAGCAGCAGGCCCCGGCGCAGAACACCATCGACAGGAACGGCGCCGCCGGGATCCACTTCGCGAGGTCCACACTGTCAGCCAGAGTCAGCATCATTTTTGATTTTGGATTTTTGATTTTGGATTTCGCGGCACGCTTCGACGCACCGATGCGCCGAGTCGCCAGGTCGAAATTCAAAAATCAAAAATCAAAAATCCTCCTCTTATCCGTTCATCTGCGACCAGACGTCGGCGTCCAGCGAGTGCTTGCGTCGGTACAGGTACACCACCAGGCCCAGCGCCATCGCGGCCTCCGCCGCGGCGATCGTCAGCACGAAGATCACGAACACCTGCCCGTCGAAATTCATGTGGTAGCGGCTGAAGGCGACGAGCGTGATGACGATGCCCTGGAACATCATCTCCGTGCACAGGAACATCACGATCAGGTTCCGCCTCGCCACGAAGCCGATCATCCCCAGACCGAACAGCACCGCGCCGGTCAGCAGGTAATGGGTCAGCACCATGTCGTTGAGCGGATCGATCATGTCGTTCGCTTCCGTGTGTTAGCTCTCGGCCGGGCCCGACGTGGGCCGGTCCGGCGGCGATCCGTGAGGCAGCTTCCGCTGCGCGATCACGATCGCCCCCACCATCGCCATCAGCAGGATCACACCCGCCAGCTCGATGCCCAGCGTGTGCGTCTGGAACAGGTTCAGTCCGACGAAGTCGATGTTCGCCACGACCTCGTTGAGCAGGTCCGCGTCGAACGCCACGTAGTGCTGGGCCGACTCGCCGCCGTCGGCGCTGCCGGGCGTCACGACCTCGATCTGGCCCTCGTCGAAGCCGCGGCTGACGTCGACGCCCTTGACCTTCTCGTTGGGCTCGATCAGGCCGTTGGCCTTCATCACCGACTCGAGCTTCGCCAGGGCCGACGGGCTGTCGAACTTGCCGGGCATCGCACGCAGGTTGGCCTCGACACGAGCCACGGCCGCGTCGCGGGTCGGCGCGGCCTCGGGCAGGCCGCCCTCGGCGAACAGCACGTTGCCCATCGCCGCGATCAGCGCGAAGCCCATCACCGCGGCCAGCAGCGGCTCACGGGCGTGCGTGTCGTACTCCGCGGCGGTGTCCGGCTCCTTGGAGCTCACCGGCAGCGTCGCGAGCATGATGACGAACATGTACGTCACGAGGATCGCGCCGCCGTAGATGATCACCATCGCGAACGCCATGAACTCCGCCTGCAGCAGCACGAGCAGGCCCGCGCTGCTCAGCACGACCATCACGAAGTACAGCGCCGAATACACCGGCCGCGCGTGCGTAATCACCCGCACCGCCGCCGCGATCGCGATCACCGTGAACGTGTAATAGAAAAAGCCCGGCGCCTGATCGGCCGTCATCTCGCGGAGGCCCAGCACGATGAATCCAGCCAGCGCGGCCAGACCCAACAGCGCTCCAACCTTGCCCCACGACCGGCCGTGCGGCAGGATCAGGTACACCGCCAGTGCCCCGAGAACCGCTGCGATATAAACCGCGTACACCATCTGCGGATCTATCCCAATGGGTCAGCGTCACCTTACCGAACACCTTGCCACGTCGAGGCGTCCGTGAAAGGCGTCACAATATGGTCACCGGCGAGGTTTTGCAACCGACCCGACGGCGTGCCGGGATGACTTGTGCGTAACCCCGGCGTTTGTGTGTCTGACACGCCAAAAAAGTCTCACCGCGACGCCCGATACGTCAGGGTGACACGTCGAAAATCTCGCGGCGTCGCCTCCGTCGTGGACCGATCGGACCGAATTGGGCCGATGCCCGCGCCGCAGCCCGCACCGCGCCGCAGCCGCGGCAATCGGGTCGCGCTCGATCGGAAACCAGCAACGTGCGGGACACGGGCGCCGATCTGCATACTGGTTCGACGCCGATTTGGTCGTCGGTTGCGATGCCGGTCGCGACGCGACACGAAGCCGACGCCGGACGAGATCACGTGTGGCTCGGCGCGCGACGCTCCCGCTCCGTCGCCAAACCGCTTACGGCCCGTTCAAACGCGAGCGGCAGATCACGTGTCGGTGACCTGCCGTTCGTCGTGCGGTCCGGAAGGCGTCGGCCGATGGCGCGGCGCGCCCGATTCGTTAGTCGCCGCCGCTGTCGGCGTCCGCGTCGTCGGTCGCGACGCTGGAGTCGCCCGTGCTCGGCTTCACGACGCCCTTCTTGATCATCACCTGCTGGTGGATCTCGGAGAACAGGTCGGGGTTGTCCTTGAGGAACTGCTTGGAGTTCTCGCGGCCCTGGCCGAGGCGGACGTCGCCGAAGCTGAACCACGCCCCGCTCTTGTCCACGACCTTCTCCTCGACGGCCAGGTCGAGCAGGTCGCCGGTGGCGCTGATGCCTTCGTTGAACATGATGTCGAACTCCGCCATGCGGAACGGCGGCGCGACCTTGTTTTTCACGACTTTCGCGCGGACACGCGAGCCGACGGCCGTGTCGCCGTCCTTGATCCAGCCGGTGCGGCGGATGTCGAGGCGGATGGAGCTGTAGAACTTGAGGGCGCGGCCGCCGGGCGTGGTCTCGGGGTTGCCGAACATCACGCCGATCTTCTCGCGGAGCTGGTTGATGAAGATGACGGTGCAGCGCGACTTGGCGATGGCGCCGGTGAGCTTGCGGAGGGCCTGGCTCATCAGGCGGGCCTGTAGGCCGACGTGCGCGTCGCCCATCTCGCCCTCGATCTCCGCACGCGGGATCAGGGCCGCGACCGAGTCGACGACGATGACATCGACCGCGTTGGACCGCACGAGCAGTTCGCAGATCTCCAGCGCCTGTTCGCCGGTGTCGGGCTGCGAGACGAGGAGGTTCTCGAGGTCGACGCCGATGCGGCGGGCCCACGTCGGGTCCAGCGCGTGCTCGGCGTCGATGAACGCCGCCACCCCGCCGTCCTTCTGCGCCGAGGCCACCACGTGCAGCGCCAGCGTCGTCTTACCCGACGACTCGGGCCCGAAGAACTCGCACACGCGGCCGTTGGGGATGCCGCTGCCGCCCAGCGCCAGGTCGAGGCTGATCGCCCCGGTCGAGATGCCCGGGAGGATCAGCGTCGGATCGTCGTCGAGCCGCATGATCGAGCCCTTGCCGAAGGCCCGCTCGATCTGCGACACGGCCTGATTCAACGCCGTTTCCCGTCCGTCCTTGCCGCTCTTGGCCATGTCACTGCCCTTCCCTGTGGCCGAACCGTTGTTTCTGGATTTCCCGGTCGATTTTGTCGCGGTGGCTACCATATCTGCTGCGCTCCTGTGAATCAACGATGTTGCAAAACCCGTGTTTGGTTCATGTCAGGTTACACTATGTTCGGCTGTTGTCAAGGGTCTTGTTCGGATTTTATTCACCTATTTTTGAACACGCACTCGGCGCGTTATCGGCCGACACGCGGTGTCATGCCGTGCGCGCCGACGTTGCGGGACACGCCGGGTTGCTTCGCGGGGTACGTCAGATCGAGACTTACGACGTCTCGGCGACCCGGAATTGACGTAAACCACTGCAAACACGTCGCCGCCCGCCCGGAATGCGTCGAAAAACATGGTGCGCCAACGGGACAAAAAGGGGCGCCAACGGGGCGCGAATGGGTCACCCATCGGCGAAAGACGCGCCCGAACAGCCGGTGAATACCCCCGATCCGGGCCTCAATCGGCCTGCTCTTTTCCGGTCGCGCCGTGCGCACCGGCGCGACGCGGGCTTGCCCCCGATGTCCGCCGGCTCTGGATCGCCGACACGGCCGACTCTCCCCAACCCGTTCGACGTTGCTCCAGGCGCGACGGCGAGATGACCGGCGGCAAGCTCGAATCGTTCGCGCGGCAAGCCGACGACGCGAACCGCTGACCGCCGGCGTTGCGACACGCGCCCCGCTCTCGCTCACCGCGGTTGAGCACTCGGGCCTTTCTCGAAGGCCGCGCTGATCTTCGTCGGCTCCGGTCGGAAGGCGCGACCCGTGCGCCCGACGGTCTTCTTGCGGCATATCGGTGAGCGTGGCGGGACGGATCAGAGGCACGCGGAGAAGTGTGGTAGAGTTTAGGGAACGACGCCGCCGCATTCTTAAAACGCAACGGCTCGATTCATCCAACCGCGAGAGGGTTCATGCGATACTTGATGACCATCTGTCTGGTGCTCGCGTCGTGTCTGGCCGCGCAGGGGCAGCCGATCGCCGCGAGCTACCGGCTCGACGCCGACACCCACATCAATATCCAGGAAGGTTTCGATGTCGAGCTGCTCTACGAGGTGCCGCGTTCGCAGGGGTCGTGGGTGTCGATGGCGTTTGATCCGAAGGGGCGACTGATCGTGTCCGATCAGGACGACAAGGGCGTGTTTCGGGTGACGCTTCCCAGCGCGTCGGACCGGGGTTCGGAGATTCACGTCGAGAGTCTCCACGGCTTTCCTTACGAGCCGGTCGATTGGGGCGAGCGTAAGGTCGGCGGGGCGCTGGGGTTTCTTTACGCGTTCGACAGTCTTTATATGTCGACGATGAAGGGCTTCTACCGCTGCCAGGACACCGACGGCGATGATCAGTACGACAGGTTCACGCTCATCAAGCGATTGACGATGGGCTGGGAACACTCGGCGCACCACATCGTTCTCTCGGAAGACGGCAAGGCGATCTATCTGGTGTCGGGCAACTACGGACGCCTGCCCGACGGCGTCGACACGCGGCTGCCGCGGGTGTGGGGCAAGGACGTGCTGATCGAAGCCATGCCCGACGCGATGGGCCACGCCACGAGCGTCCGCGCACCGGGCGGGTGGATCTGCCGGATCTCGCCGGATGGCGGTCAGTGGACGCTCATCGGGTCGGGCTTTCGCAACTGCGTCGACATGGCGATCAATCCCGAGGGCGAGTTGTTCACGTTCGATTCCGACCTGGAGTTCGATATCGGCTGCCCGTGGTACCGGCCCACCCGGATCTGCCACGTGACCTCCGGCAGCGAGTTCGGCTGGCGCAACGGCACGGCCAAGTGGCCGGAGTACTTTGCCGACAGCGTCGGACCCGTGCTGAACGTCGGGCCCGGGTCGCCGACGGGCATGTCGTTCGCGGATCACTCGTGTTTCCCCAAGGCGTATCAGGACAAGCTGTTTGTCTGCGACTGGACGTTCGGCACGATCTACGTCGTCGATCTGATCGAAGACGGTTCGAGCTACCGCGCCACGAAGCGGGAGTTCCTGAGCGGTTCGCCGTTGAACATCGCCGCGATGCGGTTCGGCCCCGACGGGAACATGTACTTCATCGTCGGCGGACGCAATACCGCTTCGAAGCTGTACCGCGTGCGTCCCACGAACCCGGACAAGCCCGGCCAGGCCGCGCCGCATGTCAAGAACCAATCGCTGCGGGACCTGCGCCATTCGCTGGAGCGGTACCACGGCGATCACAACGCCGGTCAGGTCGCGATCGACAAGGCGTGGCCCTACCTCGGCGACGACGACCGCCGGATCCGCTACGCGGCGCGCATCGCGATCGAGAATCAAAGCGTCGACCTGTGGCGCGACCGCGTGCTGAACGAAACGCAGCCGCGTCGCGCGATCTACGGCGTCATCGCGCTGGCTCGGCTCGGCGACCGATCTCTCGGTGACGCGGTGTTCAGGAAGCTGCTGACGATCGATTTCGAAAAGCTGCCGCAGGACGATCGCCTGGCCTACCTTCGCGCGACGTCGCTGTGCCTGATCCGGATGGACAGGCCGACCGACGCGTCGGCGTCAGCGATGATCGCCCAGCTCGACCGGTTCTATCCGGGCGACAACACGGCGCTGAACACGGAACTGTGCCGGGTGATGAGCTACCTGAACGCGCCGACGGTCGTGGCCAAGACGATCGAACTGATGAAAGAGACACACACGCAGGCGGTCCGGTATGACACGGAGATGCTCAAGCGTCACGAGTACGGCCAGGCGATCCTCGCGTCGATGGCCAACTCGCCGAACGCGCAGAACATCGAGTACGCGTACCTGCTGCGTCAGGTCAAAACGGGCTGGACGCTGGAGAGTCGCAAGTACTACTTCGGCTGGCTCAAAGACTCGCTGACCAAGAGCGGCGGCAAGAGCTACATCGGTCATGTTCGCGCGATCCGGGAAGACGCGATCCAACACCTCTCGCCCGAAGAGGCCAGGGCGGTCGACTGGCTGATCGGCGAGGTGGCGGTGGTCGACCTGGACAAGCTGCCGCGGCCCAAGGGCCCCGGGCAGGCGTGGACGCAGGACAGCGTCATGGCGTTGTTCAAGCAGCCGCTGCACGGACGGAGCTACGAGAACGGCGAGCGCATGTTCTCCGCGGGCAAGTGCGTCGCGTGCCATCGCATCAAAGGCCGGGGCGGGTACGCCGGGCCCGACCTTGGATCGCTCGGCAACCGGTTCGCCATCCAGGACATCGTGACCTCGATCCTCGAACCGAGCAAAACGATTTCGGATCAGTACCAGGCCAGCCAGGTCACGCTGAACGACGGCAAGGTGTATTACGGAAAGGTCATCTACCGCAACGAGCACGAGCTGGCGCTGGTCACCTCCGCGTTCGACCCGAGCCGCGTCGAGAAGATCCCGGCCGGCGACGTGAAGAAGGTTGAGCCCTCGGCCGTGTCGATGATGCCGCCGGGTCTGATCTACACGATGAATGCCGACGAGCTGAAGGACCTGATGGCTTACCTCATCTCCGGCGGCAATCCGGACCACCAGGTGTTTCACGACAAGTGAGTCTTCAGGTCGCTGTGGGCGTGGCGTCGTGGGGTGCGGCGGTGGCTGGGCTGGACCTGTGTGCGGCTGGCGCGGGGCTGGAGTTTCGTGCGGGGGCGAGGCGGCGGAGTTTTTCGAGGTAGAGGTAGAACACGGGGGTGACGTAGAGGGTCAGGGCCTGGGAGAACACGAGTCCGCCGACGACGGCGAGGCCGAGGGGCTGGCGTGACTCGGCGCCGGCGCCGATGCCCATGGCGATGGGCAGCGTGCCCATGAGGGCGGCGAAGGTGGTCATCATGATCGGGCGGAAGCGGATGATGCAGGCGTCGAACACGGCCTTCTGGGGATCGGTCTCGCCGGCGCGTTGGGCGTCGATGGCGAAGTCGACGATCATGATCGCGTTCTTCTTGACGAGTCCGACGAGCATGATGACGCCGACGAAGGCGTAGAGGTTCAGGTCCATGTCGAACCACATGAGCGTGACCAGCGCGCCGAAGCCTGCGAAGGGCAGGCCGGTGAGGATGGTCAGGGGGTGGATGAAGCTTTCGTAGAGGATGCCGAGGACGATGTAGATGACGACGATGGTGATGATGAGCAGGATGCCGAGTCCCTGGAGGGAGTCCTGGAAGACCTGCGCGGCGCCCTGGAAGCTGGTGGTGATGGTCGGGGGCAGGACCTTGGCGGCCTCGGCGTTGGCGGCGTCGACGGCGTCGCCGAGCGCGTAGCCCGGCGCGAGGTTGAACGAGACGGTGACGGCGGGGAGCTGTCCGGCGTGGGTGACCTGCGCGGAGCCGACGTCGCGTGTGATGGTGGCGATGGCGCTGAGCGGCACGAGCTTGTCCGTCGTCATCGAGTGCACGTAGAGCATGCTCAGCGTGTCGGGCGAGTTCTGGTACTGGTCGGCGAGCTCGAGGATCACGCGGTACTGGTTGTCCGGGGCGTAGATGGTGGAGACCTGCCGGGTGCCGTAGGCGTAGGACAGCGCGGACTCGATCTGCTCGGCGGTGAGCCCGAGCGTCGAGGCCTTGTCGCGGTCGATCTGGATGTGGACCTGCGGGTTGCGGATCTGCAGGTCGGTCGTGGGGTCCTGGATGCCGGGCACGTTCTCCAGGGCGTCGGCGAGCTTGGGTCCGTACTTGTAGAGCTCGTCGATGTCTCCGGACTGGAGCACGAGCTGGTACTGGCTCTTGGTGAGGTTGCCGCCGAGGCGGATGGGCGGGAGGTTCTGCATGAAGACGTTGAGGCCGGCCACCTTGGCGAACTTGGGGCGTAGGCGCTGGATCATCTGATCGACGGACTCGGTGCGCTGGTCTCGCGGGACGAGGGTGATGAAGAGGAACCCGCCGTTGGAGGTGCCGATGGTGCCGCGTGGGCCGACGCTGGAGAAGACGCTCTTGACGGCGGGCTCGTCGGCGAGGACGGCGGCGGCGCGTTTCTGCAGCTCGATCAGCGCCGGGAAGCCGATGCCCTCGTTCGCCTCGGTGATCGCGAAGATGCGGCCGGTGTCTTCGCTGGGCAGGAATCCCTTGGGGATGTCCATGAAGAGGTAGACGGTGGCGACGAGCACGGCGATGGACCCGAGCAGCACGAGCGGCTTGAGCCTGAGGCCGAGTTGGAGCGTCCAGCGGTAGACGGCGAGCATGGCGTCGAAGCCGCGCTCGGAGACGCGGTACATCCACCCGTGCGTGTGCGACGGCGGCTTGAGGAACCGGCTGCAGAGCATGGGGGTGAGCGTGAGCGAGACGAATCCGGAGATGAGGATCGCGGCGCCGATGGAGATGGCGAACTCGTTGAGGAGTCGTCCGATGATGCCGCTCATGAACATCACGGGGATGAACACGGCGGCGAGGCTGATGGTCATGGACACGATGGTGAACGCGACCTCGCGCGATCCCTTGAGCGACGCCTCCCAGAGCGGCTCGCCCATCTCCATGTGACGGACGATGTTCTCGAGCATGACGATCGCGTCGTCGACGACGAAGCCGATGGACAGCGTCAGCGCCATCAGCGACAGGTTGTCGAGCGAGAAGCCCAGCAGGTACATCACGGCGAACGTGCCGATGAGGGACATGGGGATGGCGATGCTGGGGATGATCGTGGCGCGGATGTTGCGGAGGAACAGGAAGATGACGAGCACGACGAGCGCGAGGGTCAGCTCGAGTGTGAACTTCACGTCGTCGACGGAGTAGCGGATGGACTCGGAGCGGTCGAAGATGATCTCGATGTCGACCGATGCGGGCAGCTGGGCGCGGAAGGTCGGCAGCAGCGCCTTGATCGCCTGGACGACCTCGACGGTGTTGGTGCCGGGCTGGCGCTGGATGGCGAGCGTGATGGAGCGTTCGCCGTTGAACCACGCGGCGGTCTTGTTGTTCTCGACGCCGTCGACGATGTGGCCGACCTGGTCGAGCCGGACGGGCTGGCCGTTGCGGTAGGCGACGATGACGGGCCGGTAGTCCTTGGCGGTGACGAGCTGGCCGTTGGCCTCGAGGGTGTATGCGGTGTGGGAGCCGTAGAGCGCGCCGACGGGGAGGTTGACGTTGGCGCGATCGATGGCGGCGGCGACCTCGTCGATGCCGATGCCGCGTGTGGCCAGCTCGCGTGGATCGACCTGGGCGCGGACGGCGTACTTCTGCGGCCCGTAGAGCAGCACCTGCGCGACGCCGGTGATCGTGCTGATGCGCTGGGCCATCATCGTGTCGGCGTAGTCGTTGACGGTGTACATCGGCAGCGTGTTGCTCTTGAGGGCGATGTACAGCACGGGCTGGTCGGCGGGGTTGACCTTCTTGAACGAAGGCGGCGTGGGCATGTTGGTCGGCAGGCGGGGCGCGGCGCGGCTGATCGCGGCCTGGACGTCGAGCGCCGCGGCGTCGATGTTCCGGTTGAGGTTGAACTGCAGGGTGATCGACGTGCGGCCGAGGCTCGACGTGCTGCTCATCGAGTCGAGCCCGGCGATCGTGCTGAACTCGCGCTCCAGCGGCGTGGCGACGCTCGACGCCATCGTCTCGGGGCTGGCGCCGGGCTGCTCGGCGCTGACCTGCAGCGTCGGGTAGTCGACGTTGGGCAGGTCGCTGACCGGCAGCTGGTTGTACGCCATGATCCCGAACACCAGGATCGCGGACATCACCAGCGTCGTCATCACCGGACGACGGATGAACGGTTCGGCGAGGTTCACTTCGCGCCTCCCGTCGTGGCGGGGGCGTCTGTTGCGGTCTTGTCGGCGGCGCTCGGCGCGGGTTGGCCGGTCGCGGGCTTGTCGGTCGCGCTCGGCGCGGGTTGGCGGGCGGGGGCGTCGACGGTTGCGCCGGTGTCGGTGACGATCTGCACGGTGGCGCCGGGCGTGAGGCGGAGCTGGCCGATCGTCACGACGGTCGCGCCGCCGTCGACGCCGGTCTTGATGATCGTCTGATCGCCGACCTCGTCGCCGAGCGTGACGTGGTGGACCTCGGCCTTGTGATCGGGCCCGACGACCCAGACGAAGTCGCCCTTCTGGCTCTGCTGGATCGCGCGCGACGGCACGAGCACGGCGTTGGCGTGCCGGCCGTAGACGACCGAGACGTTGAGGTACTGGCCGGGCCACAGCGCGCGGTGCTGATTCGCCGCCACGCCGCGCATCTTGATCATGCCGGTCGACTCGTCGACGGTGTTGTTGATGAACTGGAGCCTGGCGGTGTCCTGCACGCCCTGCTCGCCGGGGATGCGTGCCTCGAGGGTGACGCCGGCTTCGCCCGCCATCGCGCGGCGGACCGCCGGCAGGTACTTCTCGGGGATCGAGCACTCGATGTAGATCGGCTCGATCTTGTGGACGGTGATCAGCTCGGTCTCGTTGGCCTTGACGACGTTGCCGGCGTCGGTGAGCGTCGGGCCGGTGTAGCCGTCGATCGGCGAGTGGATCTGCGTGTAGGCGAGGTTGAGTCTGGCCTGCTCGATGATGGCGCGGTCGGCGGCGACGGCGGCGTCATCGGCGGCGACCATCGCCTCGCGCGACACGGCCAGCGCCGCGGACTTGTCGGTCTCGAACGACGTGGCGGCGCCCTGCTTGTGCAGCCCGGCCATGCGCTCGGCGTCGGCGCGGGCGTTGACCGCCAGTGCGCGATCCTCGTCGATCTTCGCCAGGTCCTGCGCCAGCTTCGCCTCCGCCTCGTGCAACGCCGCGTCGAACGGACGCGGGTCGATCACGAACATCAGCTGCCCCTCGGTCACCGGGTCGCCCACGCGGAACTTCTTTTCGAGGATCACGCCGGAGATCTGCGGCTTGAGGGTGACGATGCTGAACGCCTTGGCCGCGCCGATCACGTTGATCGCCAGCGGCACGTCCCGCCGCTCGGCGACCGCGACCTGCACGGGCACGGCGCGCGGGCCGGTCGGCTTGGCCGCCGCGGGCGCGCCGTCGGCGTCCGCCTTCTCGCAGCCGCCCGCCAGCAGCGCGAGCGCCAGCATGGCCGCCCCCATCAGCGCCGCGGTGAGCGCGGCGGTCGACCGCGCGCGGGCCGATGTGCGGGCCCGCGTGCGGGTGTCCGTGCGTGTCGACGCGTGTCCTGTGCCCTTCGTCATCGCTTCCTCGCCATTTCCGCGGTCGTGTTTGACCGCCGACTCCGCCCTATTATAATACTGACCAGTCAGTTTCGACCTCATTCTACACCCGCCACCGCGCGGCTGACAAGACCCCGGGGTATCAACCCCGCCCGACCAACATGCGACCCGTCGACCCCACCAAACGCCAGCGCATCATCGACGCCGCCACCCGGCTCTTCGCCACCCGGCCGTTCCACGAGGTCCGACTCGACGACGTCGCCGCCGAGGCCCGCGTCGGCAAGGGCACCGTCTACCTCTACTACACCTCCAAGGACGATCTCTACCTCTCGCTGCTCCTCGATGGCTTCGCCCACCTCGTCGACCGCCTCGGCGACGGCGGGCTCGACGGCCTCGACCCCGAAGCCGCCCTCCGCCACACCGTCGACCAGCTCGTCACCTTCTCCTTCGCGCACCCGCACTTCTTCGAGCTGACCCGTCGCGTCGGCGTCCCCACCGGTCAGCCGGAATGGGAAGCGAAGCGGCGCGAGCTGTTCGACATCATCGAAGGCGTGATCCGGCGCGGCATCGCCGAGGGCCGCTTCGAAGACCCGCTGCCCCAGCTCACCGCGCGCTACCTGCCCTCGCTGATCCGCGCCGCCCTGCTGTTCATGCCCGACGAGCTGACCCCCGACGCCCTGACCGACCACATCGTCCGCACGCTGCTCGGCTCGCTGCACAGCAACGTCGCCCGCCGATCGCGCCCGTCGCGTTCGCGCCGCACCACCCGTTCCGCTCGCTCGAAATGATTCCTACTTCGACGCCGCGGGCAGCGGCACGACGATCTCGGCGCTGAACACCGACGCCGGGTCGCCGCGCTCCGCGAGCGTCTTGTCGATCACCCCGATCGTGCGTGACGCGCGACCCGCGTAGATCGGCCTGCCCGCCGTCGTCACCGTCACGTCCCTGTCGAGGTCGAGCATGTGGTCGTTGAGGCGGACCGTGATCTGCGTCACGCCCTCCGCGGCGAGGTCGATGGTCTGCCCGCTGCGCGTCGCGCGGACGACGGCGCCCTTCTCCGGCGTGTCGCACGCCAGCCAGTAGAAACGCGTGTGCCGCTGCTGCCGCCAGACGACGCGGTCGGGCGTCGGGTTGCGCGTAAACTTCGCCATCCACGGCACCGCCGCGGCGTCCTCGCGGTCCATCCAGTGACCCTTGCCCGCGTACAGCGTGACCCAGTGCACATAGCCATCGGGGTCCGCGTCGTGCAGCGCGTCGAGCTTCTCGCCCCACTGAGCCGCCACCTCGTTGCGTTTGTACCCGCCGTCGTTCGCGCCGACGTGGATCGAGAACGGCAGGTTCCGCAGGCCCAGCGGCGAGGCGTCGTTGGGGTGCCCCGCCATCATCGACGCCGCGGCGAACCGGTCGGCCATGCGCGGCGCGAGCTGATACACGCCGTCACCCCCCGCCGAGTAACCCATGATGTACACGCGATTCGGATCAACCTCTTCAAAGACGATCAGGTCCTCGATGAGCCGGTCGAACAGCACGTCGATGTGGGGCTCGTGCCAGAGGTTCCACGTGTTGGTCGGCGCGCGCGGCGCGACGTACACGCCCTCGGGCACCTTGTAGAGCCGCTTCTGGTTTTCCCACTGCTGATCGTTGACGCGCGGCGGCGCATTGCCCCCGCCGTGCATCGAGATGTAGAGGCTGCGACCGCTCACGGGCTTGTCGCCGGTGACGCTGTAGAAGAACGGCATGACGTGCTCGCTGTCGGTCAGGCGTCGGGCCTTCATCTCGTCGGCGCGGGTCGCGCGAATGATCGCCACGTGATCGTCCCACAGCAGCTGCTGCGCCCGCTCGGCGTCGGCGCGCGTCAGCGGCGTCTGCGTAAACGCCTGCCCGGCGATCGCCGGTCGCTCGGCGCGCGGCGACTTGAGATACGCCTCGAGCTGCGCGACGGCGTGCTTCGACGCCGCGGCGTCGATCGCGTCGGGCGACGCCGCGTGCGCCGCGCCGATGGCCATCAGCGACGTGAGCAAGATGACAGACACTGCGGTTCGCACGTTGATCATGGGGCGCCTCAACGTTACCACGTCACGCGCGGGCGGGTTTACTCAACGTGCGTCGCCAGCCCATGCACGCCAGCACTCAGTCACGGCCTGGGCTTGCTGATCGTCAGCCACACCGGCGACGACCACGCCATGTTGCCGTCGGTCTGCTCGACACGCAGGTAGTAGCGGCTCTTGCCGGGCTTCGCGTCGGTGTCGGTGAAGTCGAGCGTGAAGTCCTTCTTGCCGGGCTCCCACGACTTGAAATCGAACTCGTTGCGGACGAGCGTGACGCGCTGGATCGGCGCGGTGCCCTGGACGACGACGCGGAAGGCGGGGTCGCCCGACACGTCGAACACCTCGCCCATCGGATGATCGTTGCAGCTGAACTCGAGGAAGATCTTGTCGGTCGCGGCGATGCTGTGACGCTGGCGGAGGCCCTCGACGATGCCGAGCCGCGAGTTTTCCTCGACGTAGACGCCGCCGAACGCGACGCCGGTGGAGATGTGATCGGAGCAGGCGAACACGCCGAGCGTGAAGCCCTGCTTGAGGGCCTGCTGGTAGACGCCGTTGTTGCGGATGTCACCGAAGGTTTTGATCGCCTCCGGCGGCGCGGGGATATTCGCCTTCGCGCCCGTGTCCGCGGTGTACTTCTCGCCGACGCGGAGGCCGACGGTCGGCTGCGGCGCTCCGAGCCCCTCGTAGCTGACGCGGGCGCCCTGGTAGATCTCCACGGTGTTCTCGACACGGTTGTCGATCTCCTTGTACTTCGTCCAGTCGGTGCCCATGCCGGTCGCGCCGGTGTGGCTGACCACGGCGACGGGCTTGCCGTACTTGTTCAGCACGTCCCACAACTCCGTGGGGTCGATCTCGTTGCCGCCGTTCTTGACGGGGTAGAGCTTCGCCCACGGCGAGTTCTGGTAGTTGTTGCGGTGGATGTAGACGATGGGCCCGCCGCGCTGCGCGAACACGACGTTGCGATGGCCCCACAGGTAACGCTGCTCGCGCTCGTAGGCGTACATGCCGGTGAAGCGGCCGGGCGTGTAGAACACGTCGCAGAACCGCTGGTTCTGCCACCACTCGTACGGCGTGTAGGTCTTGACGATGTCGGTGTGATCGCTGAGGCCGAGGAAGTCGAGCCCCGCGACGTCGATCGCGTAGCGGTAGCCCTCGTTGATGCAGCCGTCCTCGCCGGTGCGGCAGTTGGAGATGTCGGTGTGGCGGTGCAGGTCGCCGTACACGAGCGTGTACTTCTTGCCGCCGATCTCCCACGTGTGATGCTCGTCGAACGGGCGCGGCGGGACGGGCTCGTGCAGGTACGGCTTGCGCTCGAGCAACTCCGGCGCGGGCGCGGGGTTCTCGACGACGGACGCGGGCGGGTTGAGCTGCGCGAGGTAGACGACGGTGCGGACCGGCGCCTTGGCCTTGCGTCCGTCGGTGGGCCAGGCGAGCCACATCGTGTCGCCGTGACGTGCGAAGACCGCGCGGCGATCCTCGCCGAACACGCTGTTCGGCAGGGTCACCGCGTCGGACCACTTGCCGGCGGCGGGGTCGAACTTCGCGACGTTGATCATCCAGTGCGTGCGGATGTAGAAGCGCCACGCGAGCCACGGCTGGCCCTTGGCGTCGACACCGATCGCCGGCAGGTTCGTCTCCGTGCCGCCCTTGGACATGCGTCCGCCGCCGGGCATCGCGATCTCGTCGAACCGACCGGCGGCGATGTCGAACCGGCCGAACACGAGTATTTTCTGACCGTTGAGGCCCTTGTAGTTTTCGTGACCGCGCGAGGGTTTGCCCCAGTCCTCGTTGCCACGCTCGGCGGCGATCCAGAACCCGTCGCCCTCGGCGGTCGGCGCGATCGACGCGCGGGCCTCGTAGCGCGGCGTGTCGGTGATCGGCCAGCGCTTCACCGCCCCGTCGGTCTGCACGTGCGCGAGGTAGACGTTGAACTCACGCTGCGGCGAGGCGTCGAACACGACCCACGCGCCGCCGCCCTTCGCGAACGCCAGCCGCGGCTCCCAGTTGCCGCCGACCGGCTCGCTGACCTCGATCGGCTTCGACCATTCGCCGGTCTTCGCGTCGCGCCAGCGCGCGAAGATGTCGCCGTGCCCGCGCCGCATCGACTGCCACACGACCCACACGCGGCCGTCGGCGTCGACGCCCGTGTCGGCGAACGTGTCGCTCCCGGCCGACTCGGCGAGCGTGATCTCGTCGGCGAGCTTGCCGTCGGCGTAGCGCCGGGCGCGCAGCGTCATGATGTCGCGGGCGTCGACCTGACCCCAGAAGCACCACACGCCGCCGGACGCGTCGACGGCGATCGCGGGCTGATGCACGATCCCGCGCTGCGACACGTCGACGACCGGCGTAAGCCCGTCCGCCGTTTGCCGCGCGAGCCGAACGACGTCGGCCTCGCCGTCGTGATCGACGTACACGAGCCACGGCGTCCCCCCGGCGTCGAGCGCGACGTTGGGGTAGTCGATCTCGTGATCGGGCTGATCGATCGACCACTGCTTCGCGACGAGCGACGTGTCGGGCGCATCGGCGGGCGCGGCGTAAGCCGACGCGGCGAGTGTGAGCGCGACGGCGATGAGCGACAGGATCAGACAGCGACGCGTTGATGGCATGGGTGGAACCTCCGTCGCGGATTATAGCGCAACCTGGCACGCAGACCCGGGGCGTCGGCGACCCACCGGGCGAAATCCTTGGGCGTGGGCTTGTGCGTGCGCGAAGTGACCCAGGCTCACCGGGGCGTCAGCAGCAGCACGGCGTAGTGCTCCAACTCGTCGCGGAACAGCAGGTCGGGGTCGGCGAAGCCGGCGTCGGTGGCGTGGTGACGCCAGGTGGTCAGGTCGACGGGGAAGTCGTAGTTCTCGACGTGCTGGCGGATGGCGGCGAGCTGGTCGGCGGAGAGGTGGGTCCAGTTGGCGTCGGCGTCGGCGAGCAGTCGCTGGAGGTAGGCGTCGCGCGGCTCGTTGTCGCGGGTGATCAGGTCGTAGAGGAACGCGTGGCCGGTGTCCGTGAGCAGCTTGCGGATGCGGGTGAGGGTGCGCTGCTTGGCCGGGTTGTCGAGGTGGTGCAGGGCGTGGCCGGCGACGACGAGATCGAAGCGGGTGTCGAGCACGTTGACGGCCTGGGCGAGGTCGCCCTCGCGGAGGTCGATGGTCCAGTCGGAGTCGGCGAAGGCGCGGTCCGCGAAGTGCAGCGCGGGGGCGGCGAGGTCGACGCCGGTATAGCGCACGTGGTGAAGCGTGTCGAGCATGGCGGAGCGGACGGTGTAGGCGTCGCCGCAGCCGAGGTCGAGGATGGACATACCGTCGCGGCCGTGCCGCCGGGTCCAGGCGCGGAGCTGCTCAACGATCTGCCGGTGGACCATGTAGTTGTGGTCGATCACGTCCTGGTAGAGCTTCCAGGCGGTGAAGAACTCACGCGTGGCGCCGGGTGCGGTGTGGGGTGCGGTGTCGGTCATGGCGGGGCCGTGTGTGGGAGCGAAGCAACGAACGCCCACGGGACGGAACCCGTGGACACGTAGTCTACCACGGATGCGGCGGGTCAGAGGGTCGAGCCTCCGGAGGAGTCGGCGTTGGGGTCTCCGGCGCGACTGGAGTAGTAGACGCGCGGGTCGGACCAGTGCTTGGGGGCGCGGATCTTCTCGTCGCAGCCCTTGCAGCGGACGTGCTGGCCGAGCGTTTCGCCCTTGGCCTTGAGCTTACGGCCGCAGTATTCGCACTTGAACTTGAGCGTGAGCGATTCGTCGACGACGACACCGGGCAACTCCGCGTCGTCGTCATTGTCGGCGTGCCTCGCCGCGGTGTCGTCGGGCTCGTCGCCGAAGTCGATCAGCACGACCTTCTCGTTGATCACGACGCGGTCGTTCTCGTCGACGCCCTCCTCCATGGGGTAGACGCCGCTGTCGACGCGCTCGTCGATGGGCTGCTCGTCTTCGTCGGGCATGTAGAGGTCGAGGTGCGTGGGGTCCTCGGGCCGGGCGTTGCCGTTGGATTTCTTCGACTTGGACTTGCCGTTGGACGGTTCGGTGACGGGCTTGGGCTGGGGGTACGGGTGCGCGCGCCGCGCCGAGCCGTTGACGTGCGACTGACCGGGCATGACCGGCATGGCGCCGCGATGCAGCGAGGCGCTGAACGGCGCAGCCGCCGGGGCCTTGGGGTCGACGGCGTCGACGGAGCCGACGGCGTCGACTTCCTGGGCCGAGTCGTTGGGCCCCATGTGGTCGGCGTCCGCGTCGGCGGGCAGCGTGGGGTCGACCACGAAGATCACGCCGGCGACGTGGGCCTCGGATCGCACGGCGGCGAAGGTGGCGTGGATCTGGTCGGGGGTGGTGACGCAGAGCACGGCGTTGGGGCAGTTGATCGCCTCGACGACCTGGCGACGCATGGCTTCGAGGGGATCGGTCGTGGCGGCGGTCGTGGCGGCGGGCTGCGCGGGGGTCGCGTCGTCCGCGGCGTCGATGGGCTCGACGTCAACCGACGGCTCATCGCCCGGCGCGGCGGCATGCGTGTCGTCGCTGGCGTCGCTGGCGTCGACGCTCCACGGTCGCTCGTTGCCACGCAGCGGACGCTCGGCCTTCGTGTCGCCCCTCGCCTCCGCCTTCGCCCCGTGCGACAACGCCTCACGCACCTTGCGGAGGTTCGCTTCGAGGACGTCGACTTCCTCCTGAACCCAACGCTCGAGGGTCTCGACCGGCACTTCGACGTCGAGTGCGACGGTATCGATCGCCTCGCCCTGCTTCAGGACTCGGTCCACAGCCGACGCGCGCACGCGCGGATCGATCGCTGGCTGAACTGACATGATTCACATCCTGCCTGTAACGACTGGCATTTACGACTTCCCGGCATGCACCCGCAACGTGATGTCGCCAACATCCGGCACCACACTCCGTCGACTTGAGGTGACACAGCCCGGGCGACGGAGACACCGCAGTATAGGCACTGAATCCCGTTCAGGCGCGTCGGAACGCCATACTCACGCGAAAACGGGGGTTTCACCGGAGCGCGTCGCCGTGCGGCGCGGCGGTTCACGAGACGTCGTTTGGCCACATCCGGCCCCGGGGCGGACGGGCGGCGTTTCAGGCGCGCGGTGTAAGGCGTGGCGGGTCGGTCTGATAAAAGTAGACGCGCGGGTCGCTCGCGTCCGCCGGCGCGATGACGTGTTCGTTACAGCTGACGCAGGTGATCTGACGGCCCATGTGATGACCGTCCGTCTTGAGCTTCCGCCCGCAGTGTTCACAGCGGAACTTGACCACGGCGTTCTCGGGCGGCTTGCGGTGCGGCGGCGGTGCGGCATCGTCCAAGACGTGCGGCGGCTCGACGTCCACGTCGTCCCAGCCGGCGCCTATATCGTCGAGGCTCAGTTCGGACGTCTCGTCGAGCCCCCCGCCGTGCGGATGCGGCGCGGCGTGCGGGGCGTGTGACTCGACATGAACCGTGTCCGAGGCCGAGCCGTCGGGCGGTCCGGCGTCATCGACAAGCTTGTAGTCGTCGTCCTCGTCGTCCGACCGCGACGACCGCGCGGCTCGCGTCTTGGGCGTCGCCATCGGCGGCGTCGAGGCGTGCGCCTTGTCGCCGTGAGCCTTTTCACCGCGAGCCATCTCGTCGATCACCTCTTCGACCCAGTGGTGCAACAGGGCCTTGGGCACGTCCATCTCCGCGGCCGCCTCGGCGAACGTCATACCCGCGTCGAGCACCTTGGATACGGCCTGCTCACGCACCGCGGACGGATAAGTCGATTGTGTGGACATAACGGGCTCCTCACCGGTCAGTCTTCTTGGCTCTATTGTTGCACGCGATGCGTGGCGGGCGACACAGGTGTCGGTCTGAATCGCGATTAAGGGTCGCCCCGATACGCGGTGGGAATCGCGGGGTTTCGCCGTCACGGCAGCTTGCGCAGCAGCGTCGAGCCGCCCTTGTTGTCCGGCTGCATGTAGTACGTCGTGGCGTCACCCACGCCGATCTGCACGGTCTTCACACGCTGCCGGCCGAGCTCGTCGTAAAGCAGGCCGAGCACCTGGTTGTTCTCGACCGACTCGGCGAGACGGACGCGTCCGTTGCCGTCCTGCAGGGCGACGCTGCCGCCGGCGCCGCTGGACGTGATCATGATGCGCGGTGTGCCGCGTTCGTCGGCGACGTTGAGCACGCCCTGCGTCTCGCTGGCCGCGCCCGTCACGCGCGACTGCCCCGCCGCGTCGTGCCACGACGTGTACGCCGTGCCGCCGTCGATCGTCGACGTCGTGATCCGCGTGCGCCCCTGCGCGTCGAGGTGCGACACGCCGGTGCCTTCGTCGGTGACCGTGGTGGTGAGGCGCGGCTTGCCGTGGCTGTCGCGCATCGACACGAACGGGCCGGACTCCTTGTTCGTCCCGCAGATCAGCACCGGCTCGCCCTTGTCGTTCATCTGCGCCACGAGCGTGTTGCCGTCGCGTGCGATGAGCATGATGCGGTCCTTGCCGTCTTCCTGCACGACCAGTTCGTCGACGACCAGCCGGCCGTCGATCTTCTGCGCCGGCAGCGCCTTGGGCTTCTTCGGCGCCTGCCCCACCGCCACGACGCACAGCAGCGCGAGCCCCGTAACGAGGCACGCGGCGCGCCACCGGCGGTTAGTCCGCTCCAGGCGATCGAGTCTCTGTTCAACGGTCGTGTGGCTGGTCATGGTGGCGGCCCCTGTTGGATGTGCGGCTTGCGTGCGGTTTCAACCCCTCTCCCCCAAGTGGGGGAGAGGCCGGGTGAGGGGGATGAGCCTGCGTACGATGCAATCGCCACCGTGTCCCGCGACTCACCCTCACCCTGCCCTCTTACCTTCAAGGGAGAGGGTTGTGACGTCACAGCATACCGCAAGGGACGCGGCGACGACGTGTCCGCCACGCCCGCGCCGCGCTCTGCGCGCGCCGACACGACGGGCGTGCACCGGGCGTGTGCACCCGTCGGTCGGCGAGGGGTATGGGCGTGTTGATCAATCGGCGAGCGTCAGGTCGCCGGAGGGCTGATGGACGAACATGTACACGCGCGGGTCGCGCGCGTGCGTCGGCGCCGAGGTGTTGTACCCGCAGCCCGGGCACTCGAGCACCTTGCCGAACAGGTGGTCGTTGGAGCGGAGCTTCTGGCCGCAGTGCTCGCAGCAGTACTTGATGATGATGCCGCCGCTGACGTCGAGCGTCTGATCGGCGCCGGGCCGGGTGCGTTGGGCGATGTGGCGTGCGGCGTTGCGCGACGCGGGCACGGGCGAGGCCTCGACGCTGTCCTGCTCCAGCGAGCCCATCCACATCTCCGAGTCGTCGGGCTTGCGCACGCGGCTGCGCGACACGTCGGCCACGCGCGCGTGATCGGCACGCTGCTCCTGTTCGATGTCGTGGCCGTAGATGTCGAGTCGGTTGTGGTGCGCCTCGGGTCCACGTCCACCGGCCCGGGCACGACCGTTGCCGCGTTCGCCGCCGTGATTTTGGCCGTGCGTCGGCCCGTTGTCGGCGAGCCGATCGATCGACTCCTCGACCCACATGTGCAGCAGCGCCGGCGGAACCTGCAGCTCGTCCGCCGCGGCCTTGAAGCTGTAACCGTGATCCAGCACCATGGCCACCGCGGCGGCGATGTAGCGACGATCGTACCCTGAACCGTTGGACATGACTCTCTCCTCCTCCCAGGTTTTGCCTCCCACACCCAGGGCACGAGCGTGCCCGATGTGACACTCCCCATTGTGCCGCTTCGCGTCACCGGAATGAAGCGGGCGACTGCGGAACGTGTGGTGCGACATCTCCCCAGCGCACCGCCCTGCCGCGGCCCGCGCGCGGCGCGCACCGCTCGGCATCCGTCGCAGGCGATCGTCGGTCAGCCCTTGAGGAAATTGGTGAAGTTGTCGTGCAGCAGCAGGCGCACGTCGCGTTTGATGTCGTCGACGCGCAGCCCCCAGCCGGTGTCGACCAAGTCGGAATACTTGTCGATCAGCACGTTGCGGAGGATCCGTCGGCTGTGCGACCACTTGTACAGCAGCTGATCGAGCACGCGTGCGTCGCTGTGCTGCGGGATGAAGCTCGTGCCCA
This sequence comes from Phycisphaera sp., assembly GCA_016125285.1. Classification (GTDB taxonomy): domain Bacteria; phylum Planctomycetota; class Phycisphaerae; order Phycisphaerales; family Zrk34; genus RI-212. Next base: position 19,145 of record WGMA01000006.1, on the reverse strand, counting down.
GCAGCTCCATGCGCATCCGCGTCATCTCGTCGATCAGCGTGGGGTTGTTGAGGAACCACCAGCACCCGAACACCATCAGGTTGCCGAACTTCCGCGCCATCACCGCCAGCTCGTGCTGGTTCTCGCGGGCGAGCATGGTCACGAAGAAGCGGTTGTTGGGGAACTCGGCGCACAGGCGGCCGACGGACTCGATGTCGGACTTGAATCCCATGTCGCCCGCGCCACCGAGCGCGGGGTTCACGCCGCGTTTCACGCCGATCATCATCGCGAACGGCAGGTTGGCGTCGGCGCACGCCGGGAGGATCGCGCCGGTCAGCACGTCGTGGCCCGCCTTGGCGCGGGCGGCGGTGTCGCCGTGGCCGTGGCACGACGCGGGGAACCGCCACGTCGGCGGCAGGCTCACCGCGGCGTAGATGCTCCTGGTGCGTTCGAACCACTCGCCGAGGAAGCGCCGCACCTCGGCCAGCGTCTTGTCGTCCGGCTCGTCGGCCACGTCGTAGCCCCAGTCGCGCATCCGCCCCGCCGCGTGCGGCCAGTCGACGATCAGCTGATCGAAACGCAACACCGCGGTGAAGCGCGGGTCCTCGCCGATCGACGGGTCGTCCAGCCAGCGCTGGCGCTCGTTGTCGTCGAACACGTCGTTGGTCATCGTGATCGACTCGACCTTCGACAGCGCCATCACGCGGTCGACGTACTTGTTGGGGTCCTGCTCGGCGAAGTAGGTGCGGAATCCGTCGAGGTTGCGGTGGTACGTGTCGAGGCCGAGCTTCTGCAGCGTCGTGAGCACGCCGCGGCACGCCTCGCTGACCGGCGAGCGTTCGATGAACAGGTGCTTCCAGATCGTCTCGGCCTGGTCCTGTCGCGACATGGCGTAGTACCGCTCGGGCGTGAGCTCGGCGGGCGTGACGACGCGGAACAGCTCGGCGATGAGGTAGTGATAGGTCAGCAGCTCGTCGATGCCCCAGAGCATCAGGCCCTTCGGGTCGGCGCTGGCGGCGCTGGAGCGGACCGGCGTGCCGAAGCTCGGCGGGTACAGGTGCGTGTGCATGTCGATCACGGGCTGATCGTTGAGCACCCGCACGACCGCGGCCTCGATCGCCTGCCGGTTATCCAGCGTGTCGCTGGTCATCGCCTGCCACATGTGCATGTCCTTACTAGACAGAGGGTCACCAACCGGCGGCCATTATAACGGGCTTCGCCGGGAGCGTTGTGGTATATTGAGTACCTCAAATTCAAGCTGGGCACATCAAAGGAGCCGCGTATGTCTAACGCGCCTGTGTCCCGTCGTGACCTGCTCAACGTCAGCGCCGCCGCGGCCGTGACCCTCGTCACGGGCAGTTCGCTCCTCGCCAAGGGCAAGGCCGCGGACCCGAACGTCAAAGAGATCGAATTCGACGTGCCGGAGAGCGGCTGGATCCGAGCGGCGGTCAAATCCAACCCGACCGCCGAGACGTCCGGCATCCGCGTGACGATCTGGGTCGACGAGAAACACTCGACGGGTGTCGCGCGACGCGCGATCACGACGTTCGGTCCCATCGAGAAGCCCTACGCCGGGTTCACCAAGCCGGTGAAGGTGCGCGGGGCGGGCAAGTTCTACCTCGGCGTCGGCGGCGGCAACGTGGAGTACAAAGTCCAGGCGCAATACCGCACGCTCAACGGCGCGAACTACGCGGATAAGGGAACGCTCGAAGGGAAGTTCTGACCGCGCGGGCGCGCGTCAGATGTCCTGCTGCTGAGCCCGCGCGATCTGATCCGCGGCCAGCTGCGTCAGCTTCACCAGCATGCGCTGGCGCTGCACCGCGTGCAGCAGCACGCTCGGCAGCGTCGTCAGCGGCATCGAGCCCTTGACGATGAAGTCCTGCACGCCGCGCTTCAGCACGCTGAGCATGCCCTTCTGATCGCTGAACTTCGAGTGCACAACGACCGGCGGCTTGCCCGGGATCGTCTTCGTCGCCGCCATCAGCGCCTTGACCGTGTCCATGCCGCGGACGTCGGGCAGGACCAGCTCCGTGAGCACCAGGTCGATGACGTACTGCTCGAGCGTGACCTGCGCCTCCTCGAGCGTCGCGACCGGCACGATGGTGAACTCGGTGAACGTGAACTCGGCCAGCGCCTCGGCGACGCGCTCGGCGGTCGCGGCGTCCGGCTCGACCAGCAGCACCGTGCAAGACGAACCGTCGAACGACCGGGCGCCGATCGCCCCGGTCGGGGCCTCGGCGGGCGGCGCGACCGGCGGCGGATACGCGGCGTGCTGCGGCGGCGCTTCGTGACGGTCCTCTGCGTAGGCCGCGCCGCCAACGTTGAAGCCGCCGTCGTCGTACGCCGGCTCATCGTAAGCCGGCACGTCGGCCACGGGCTGATCGGCGACGCAAAAGCCGTCGTCGGCGGGCTCGGGCGCGTAGCCGCCGTCGATGTCGAATCCACCGCGGTCGTCGTAGCCTTCGTCTTCGTAGGCATCCTCGGCGTACGCGTCACCACCGCCGACGAACTCGTCGGGATTGTCGCCTTGCGCGTAGGGCCCGAAGCGGGTGCTGGAGCGATCGATCACCGGCGCGTCGATCTCGTAGGCGTCGCTCTCATCCGCTTCGGCAACACCGCCGACCGTCTCGGCGTCTTCCGGCACGCTGAGCAAGCTCGAGCAGTCGCTGCAGCGGAAGATGCCGCTGCGGAACGACTCGTCGATTTCTTTCCAGACGTCGCACTTGGGACAAAACACCTTGATCATCGCCCACCCCGCGCTGCGTGTCTGTGCCATTGTAGTAACCCCGTATGCGTTTGGGAGCGGCCGGGTCCCCCAACCTTGCCGCTTCAGGTCCGTGCTTGGTGAGGATCATATCGCAATAGAGCCGACAATCGAAGCCTTGCGCGATTTTCATAGACGGGCTAACGACAAGAGCCTCTTCGCCTCGGAATGCGGGTGCGGCAGGCTCAGGCGGCTGGCCCCCCGTCCGACCATATCCGCTCGCGAGCGCAGCAACGCCGCGCCCAACGGCCCGGCTGCGGCGTCAGACGACACGCACCACGGTCGTGACCCTGCGCGTGCCGTTGCTTCTGTACAGGTTCATCGTGTCGACGGTCGCCGGGGCGCTGCGATTCGGCGTGAAGGATGGGTACACGGGTTTGAGACCGGCGCCTTCCGAACGCATCAGCGTGGACGCCGCGGCCAGCAGGTCGACCGTTGCGTCCGGCACGGCGCGGACCGGCTTGGCCGGATCGGTCCGAGGCACGCTGTCTGCGACGAGCGGCGCCGGCGCCGGAGGTGACTGTTCGATCATCAGAGGCGGCGCGCCGGCCGGGGGCTGAAGCGCGTCGAGGAAGTTGATGATGTCGGCGGGGTCGGTGCGTGTGGCGCCACTGCCCGTCGCGCCGTTCGTGAGCACAGTGCCGGTGAAGCCCGCGAGATAACGGATGATCAGGATGCCATCGGTCAGCGGCTGCACCAGGCCGTCCGCGTCCACGTCGAGCACCGTTCTGGGCGCCGTGTCGAGGTACGTAAAGATGTCAACGGGGTCAGATCGCATCGCCCCGGCGCCAACGGCGCCGCTCGTCAGCACCGAGCCGGTAAACCCCGCGAGGTAGCGGATGGCCAGGATGCCATCGGTCAGCGGCTGAGTCGAGCCGTTGTTGTCGATATCGAGCGTGAAACCGAGGTTCTCGTACCAGGCGATCTTGTCATCGAGAAGCGACGCGCTGAGCACGTCCAGGTCCCCGTCGCCGTCGACGTCCGCCGCGAACACGCTGAACGCGCCATCGGCCGACGTGCTGATCGTGTGGGCGGTGAAGTTCTGGGCGCCGTCGTTTTCGTACCAGGCGATCTTGTCATCGGCGACCGACGCGCTGAGCACGTCGACGTCGCCGTCGCCGTCCAGGTCCGCCGCGAACACGCTGAACGCGTAGTCGGCCGACGTGCTGATCGTGTGATCCGTAAAGCCTTCTGAGCCGTCGTTCTCGTACCACGCGATCTTGCCGTCGAACTGCGAGGCGCTGAGCACATCGAGATCGCCATCGCCATCGACGTCCGCAGCGAACACGCTGGTCGCCCCGTCCGCCGAGGCGCTGATCGTGTGCGCCGTGAAGCTCTCGGCGCCATCGTTCTCGTACCACGCGATCCTGTCGTCGCCGGTCGATGCGCTGAGCACGTCCATGTCGCCGTCGCCGTCCACATCCGCCGCGAACACGCTCAGCACCGTCGAGGCCGCCGTGCTGATCGCGTGGGGCGTGAAGTTCTGGGCGCCGTCGTTCTCGTACCAGGCGACCGTCTGGTCGTATTGGGATGCGCTGAGCACGTCCATGTCGCCGTCGCCGTCCACGTCCGCGGCGAACACGCTGAACGCCCCGTTCGCGGTCGCGCTGATCGTGTTCGGCGGCCCGAAGACGCCGGTCGCCCAGGCCGGGCTGACGATCGTCACCGCGTAGTCTTCGACCTCACCGTCCGCGGCGGCGCCCTTCGGGGCCAGGTCACCGGCCGAACTCAGGCGGAACCGCGCGTAGGTCGTGCCGGCCTTCGCCCAGCTCGGCACGTCGAACGTCAGCACGTTGTCGCCGTTGGCCAGGTCGACGCTGTCGAAGACCTGCTCGCCGGGGCCGCCCCACGAGCCGTCGCCGTTGAAGTCGATCCAGGCGTCGAGCTTCGCGGGCTGATTGACGCCCGGCGCGGCGGGCGGCGTGAAGCTCGATGTCCACAGGGCCTGCCCCTCGATGAAGCGGAACTCGTCGATGTTGCCGTTCAAGACGGCGCCGCCGAAGTTGGCTTGAGCGCCGAAGCGGAAGCCGCGGTCGGTCGCCTGACTGTTGATGTTCCGGCCTGTCGTGGACTCCAGGTTCCCGTCGACGAACAGGTAGACGTTCGAGGCGTCGGCGGTGACGGCGATGTGCTGCCACGTGTCAAGCTGCAGCACGGAGCCGCTGTGGAAGGTATAGCCGGACAGCCAGCCGTTGACGCCCCACACCTCGAGGACCTGCCCGTTGGCGCGGATGTCAAAGCCGCGGCCCGCGTCGGGATTGCTCTTGCCGGCGAGGTATTGCCCGCCGGCGAACGCGTCCAGCTTGACCCAGAAGTCGATGGTGAACGGGTCGGTGACGGGAAGTTCGAGGGCGGTGGTGTCGGTGTTTTCGATGTAAGTCGGGCTGCCGCCTGGGCGAAGGCTGCCGGAGCCGAACTGCGGCTCGGTGGTGCTGATCGTCGCGCCACCCGCCGCCGTCCACGTGCCGCCGGCCTCGTCGGTGAAAATGGTCGAGCCATCTTCGCCATCGAAATGCAACAGGCTGGCGGCGGTGGCGGTCGCGCCCTGCACGTTGACGGTCACCGTCGCGTCGAGCGCGCCGACCATCAACGGGCCGAACGTCACGCCGTCCTCGTCGTCGGAGTCGGCCAGATCGTCGGCGTCCGCGTTGGCGGAATGCACGCCGTCGGACTCCATGTCGATCGCGGCCCCGAGGGTAAGACTACTGACCGTGTGCTGGGCGCCGTTCTCGGTAATGAGCGTGGGATACGGCGAGGGCGCGTCGCCGAAATCGGCGGACAGCAGCAGCCGTGGTTCGAGTTGTTCAAACAGATTCGGGCTTGAGTCCGCGTTGCTCAATCGATGCATGATCCGTGCGAACGGGTCGCGACCCCATACTCGCCGCGCGCTGCGGCGGAGGATCGATACGAGGCGTAAACGATTGTTGGATGGCGAGTTCAACACAACGTCCCCCTTTCGCCGGAACGAAGCTCAAACGCTCTTTCGCTCGGTGACACATGCTGTCCACTCCCAACTCCATTTGACCAGAGCGATGCCGTGTCCCTAATCGGGGTTATTCGTAATTTGCAATAGGCTCGCATCAACTCCGATCGACGCCGCATCGGACATCGAATGACGATTGAACACCGCTGGATCAGCGCCCCGCTCGTGACGCGTCGAGCGCGGCGCAAACAGCCGGTTGATCCGCAGACCGGCGCCCGTCTGGGTGACGACTCCCAGCGGGCCGTCGCGGACCGAAGACAAGGTCCCCGCGGCGGGGTGTCGCACGTTCAGATTTGGCGCACGCGCCCGCAGGCCTATCGACTATCATGAATTCGATCTGTCTCTGGGAGCGGTCCGTACATGCAGCCGTTGGATCTGATCAACGAGATGACCCGCCTGGGGATCGTCGACGAGAAATCGGCGGCGGACATCGCGTCAGAGCACTCGCCGGACATGTCGGTGGCGGAATTGACGCAGACGCTGGCCGAGCGCGGTGTGCTGACCGCTCACCAGGCGAAGATCCTCACGAAGGGTGACCCGGCGGCGCTGGTGATCGGCGACTACGTCGTGATCGACAAGATCGGCCAGGGCGGCATGGGCGCGGTCTACCGGGCGCGTCACCGCGTGATGCATCGCGAGGTGGCGATCAAGGTGTTGCCGCCGTCGATCGCCGACGACGATCAGGCGATGCAGCGGTTCCTCCGCGAGGTGCGCGCCGCGGGCAAGCTGCTACACCCCAACATCGTCACCGCCTACGATGCCGGCCACACCGACGACCTGCTGTACCTGGCGATGGAGTGCGTCGACGGCAAGGACCTCGGCGCGATCCTGCACGAGACCGACACGCCGTTCACGCCCGACCAGACGATCGACTACATCATCCAGGCGGCGCAGGGCCTGTCGTACGCGCACAAGCACGGCGTGATCCACCGCGACATCAAGCCCGGCAACCTGCTGCTGAACCACGAGGGCGTGATCAAGATCCTCGACATGGGCCTGGCGCGGATCGAGCACGAGATGGCCGGCGGCGAGTATCAGACGCTCACGCAGACCGACGCGTCGATGGGCACCGCCGCGTACATGCCGCCCGAGCAGGGCATGGACGCGAAGTCGGTCGATCAGCGCGGCGACATCTACAGCCTCGGCTGCACGATGTTCCGCCTGCTGACCAACCGCTACCCGTATTACCGCGACACGCCGCTGGGCACGATGATGGCGCACGTGCAGGAGCCGATCCCGTCGCTACCCGACGACATGCCGGCGGGACTCGACGACGTGTTCCGGAAGATGGTCGCCAAGGAGCCCGACGGTCGCTACGACACGTGCGAAGATCTCATCGCGGCGCTCGAGACGGTGAAGCGCGGCGGCAAACCGGCCGTGCCCGATCTGGCGAACATCCCCGTCGCGCGGCGTGCGCGCCACGAGCCCACGCCGATGCCCGACCCGACGGACAGCGACGGCCCTCCGCCGTCGCAGAGCGATCTATCCGATTCCAAGCCGGGCACGCTGACCGATCTGGCGAACGTCGCGGCGTCGGTGGACGCGAAGCCGCCGTCCGGCGCGGCACACGCCGCGCCGCGCAAGAAGTCGGGCATGACGCTGTGGGTTGGGCTCGCGGCGGGTGTCGCGATCATCGTCATGCCGCTGACGATCATGTTCATGTCGAGCGGCACACCCAAGGATGCCCATCCGTCTCCGCCCACGGTTAAAGGTGGCGACGAGACCATCGCGCCCGACCCGACGCGGCAACCGGGGCATACGGGGACGCGACAGGATCCGCATCAGATCCCCGTGGACACGCCGACGCCCTCCACGACGACCCCGACGACCTCGCCCACCCCGCCGTCGGGCTTCCTCGCCAGGGCGCCGTTCGACGCCGATCAGGCCAAGGCGTACCAGCAGGACTTCGCGAAGCTCGTGGGCGTGCCGGTGCAGATCGAAAGCCAGCGCGATGTGAAACTCGTTCTGATCCCGCCGGGGAGCTATCCGACGGGCATGGCCGGTCACCCCGAGTGGACGCCGCGTAACGTCACGGTGACGCGCGGCTTCTACATCGGCGTCACCGAGGTCACGATCAACCAGTTCCGCCAGTTCATCGTCAACTCGAAATACAAGACGCAACAACTCCTCGGCCAGGCCAAGGCGCCCAACGGCAAGTACTGGCCCGCCGCTGTGGTCGGGTGGGCCCATCCACCCAACGACCCCGACATCTCGGCAAACGCCCCGGTCACGTACGTGACCTACAAGGACGCGGTCGCGTACTGCGAGTGGCTGTCACAGAAGGAAGGCAAGCGGTATCGGCTGCCGACCGAGGCCGAGTGGGAACTGGCGTGCCGCGCCGGGTCGACGAATCGATTCTGGTTCGGCAACGACCACAAGCAGCTGCCGGAAACCGACTGGGTCAACGACAACGCGAAGGGCAAGCTACAGGCGGTGAGTCGCAAGACGCCCAACCCCTGGGGTGTCTACGACGTGCAGGGCAACGCGTGGGAGTGGATGACGGACTTCAAAGGTGTTCGCCCCGGCGGCAACCTCGTCGACCCCAAAGGGCCGGACAGCGGCGAGTTCCGCGTCGTGGCCGGCGGCGGGTTCGACACCAACATCGCGAGTCCAGACCTCGGCTGCGGGCGCCGGATGGCCTACTGGCCGGACTACGCCAACTATGGCCTCGGCTTCCGAATCGTCATGGAACTCGACTCCCAGCCGGTGCTCCCCGCGCCGATCGTCGCAGCGCCCGCGCCGATCCAGGCGCCCTTCGACATCTCCGGCTGGACCGAGCCCGTCAACCTCGGCCCCGTGATCAACTCGAAGGAAGCCGATGGCGGCGCGTCCCTCTCCGCCGACGGGCTCACGCTCTACTTCCACTCGAAGCGTCCCGGCGGGAGCGGCGCGAGCGACTTGTGGACGTCGACCCGCACGTCGGTCGATGCGCCGTGGACGACGCCCGTGAACGTCGGCCCCAGAGTGAACTCAGGCGGCGCCGACCTCGCCCCCAGCGTCAGCGCGGACGGCCTGACGCTCTACTTCTCGTCGTACCGCAACGCCGGAACCAATGGGACCGACCTGTACATGTGCACACGCAAGTCGACCGATGCGCCGTGGGGCGCGGCGGTCAACCTTTCGGCAATCAACACGTCCGACAACGAGGCCGAGCCCAGCATCTCGCGCGACGGGCTGACGCTGTTTTTCCAGGCTGACCACCTCGATCCAAACAAGCGCGGCGACCTGTGGCAATCGAGTCGGCCCACCACCGACGCGCCCTGGGGCAAGCCGGTCAAGCTCGGCGACGCTGTCAACACCGACGCCCCCGAGGGCGCGCCGATGCTGACAGCGGATGGCCTGACGCTGCTGTTCAAGTCGATCCGGCCCGGCGGAGGCGGCCGGTGGGACGTCTACGCGTCACACCGCGCCTCGGTCAGCGCCCCGTGGGGTGAGCCCGCCGCCCTGCAATTCCTCAACACGGCCCATGACGACAAGGGCCCGACGCTCTCCGCCGACGGGCGCACGCTGATCTTCGAATCTGATCGGCCCGGTGGTCACGGCGACGACGATCTGTGGATGAGCCAGCGTCTCGCGCCGGCGGCGCCGCCGGTCGCCACGCCGGCGCCCGCGCCGGCGCTCGCTCCGATCCAACTGCTGACGTCAAACGACTGGGAGTGGTCCGCCGTCGAGAACCTCGGGGCGGGCGTCAACACCGCCGAGGACGAACGCAGCCCCTTCGTCACTTCGGACGGCCTGACGCTGCTGTTCAGCCGCGGCGAAAAGAGCACCGGCAACGCCGGCGAGATCCTGATCAGCACGCGCCGGTCTCTCGACGAGCCGTTCGGCGCCGCGCAGAACATCGGTCCGCCGATCAACTCCGATCAGCACGAGACCGACGCCGTGATGTCCGCCGACCGCCGGGACCTGGTGTTCTGCCGCAACAACAAGCTCTGGCTGGCTTCACGGCAGAGTCCCACCGACCTGTGGTCCGAGCCGACGCCGCTCAGCGACGCGGTGAACGGTCCGCTGTACAACCACCCGCTCCAACTGTCGGCCGACGGCCTGACCCTGTGGCACACACACGACGAGGCGCAGCAAGGCAAGATCGACTTCCGCGTGTCGACCCGGCCGTCGCGCGACAAGCCGTTCGGCGACACGAAGATCCTCGAGTCGGGCCCGCGCCGCACCACCAACATCACGCAGTGGATCGCCGACGACGAACGGATCCGCGTGGTCGGCCTGCTGATCCGCGGCATCACGGTTGACGCCCGCGAGACCTCCACGGGGCCGTGGACCGCCCATGTTCCGGTCGACGCGCTGTTCCGGGGCGCCGACAACGGCGCCATCGGCAACGTGAATCTGGCGGCGCAGGGGCGCGTGATGGTGCTCGCCTCGAACCGCCACGGCGGCCTCGGCAAGCGCGACCTGTGGATGTTCCGCCTGGTGCGCAAGGGGACGAACTCGTCGATCGTCGAGCCCGCACGCGACGCTAACGCCGACGCGTCGACGATCTTCGACGGCGTCGACTTCGCGGAGATCGACTTCAACGCGCTGAAGCTCAAGGCCCTGCCGATCTCGACCGTCAAGCCGTCGGGTCCGCGCTGCAGGCCGCTGTTCTCGCTATCGCAGGACGGCAGCAAACCCCTGATGGCCGTCGCGCAGAGCGGCAAGGGCAAGGCGCTGGCGATGGGCACGCACAAACTCCACCTCGCCGACGACGCGTTCACGCGCGGCATCCTGCGCTGGATGGGCGTGAAGCCCGGCGGCCGCGTCTACCTCGGCAGCACACGCACCGAGCAGCACAAGATCGACGACCTGCCCGATATCGCACGCGAATACGACGTGCAGACGTGGACACCGGGGCAGCGCGTTCAGCCAGGCGAGGTGGTTCTTTTCGATACGTACCAGACCTCGCCCAGGCCCAACGACCAGCAGATCGCGCAGCTCCAGCAGGACGTCGAGGCCGGCGCCGGCGTCGTCATCGGTCTGCCCGCGTGGGCGATGCGCGATGAGATCACCGCCGATCCGATGAGCGTCTGGTACAACCGCTTTCTCAAGGCGTTCGACATGGCGCTGACTCCAGACGCCGTGGACTGGAACGGATCACCGGCTTACGTGTTCGATGAGTCCGGCAAGCCGGCGCGAACGCTCAAAGCCGCCCATCCGCTCTCACAGTAAGCGCGTCGCAGCGCCGTCACGCTGTACATTTGATGCGCAACGATTGATCGCCACGCGCCAGGCATCCACTCTAATGATTCCACATCACCCGCCTTGCACGGCGTGTCACGGGGATGTCGGATTGGCACGCGGTCTGCATTAGGTGAAAAGACGCCGCTGGCTTACGATCGTGTCGGGGCACGTTTCGACCACGCACGGGGATTATTGATTTGACGTTTCCGCACTACATCGAGGTATTCGGCCGACAGGTGCACCCGCACCTCGTGATGGAGCTGATCGCCTACCCCGCGGGGTTCCATCTGTGGCTGGCGCTGCGGCGGCGGTACCGACGGCGGGTCGGCAACGTCGTGCCGCTCGAGGCGAACATGTGGATCATCGTCGCGTGCATCTTCGGCGCGGCGTTCGGCGCGAAGCTGCTGGCGTGGGTCGAGGACTGGCCGACGTACTGGGCGCACCGCGACGACGTCCGCGCGTGGATCGGCGGCAAGACCATCGTCGGCGGACTGCTCGGCGGATGGGTCGGCGTCGAGGTCGCCAAGCGATTTCAAAACGTGCGCTACGCGACCGGCGACCTGTATGTCTTCCCGCTCATTGTCGGCATGGCCATCGGCCGCGTCGGCTGCTTCCTGACGGGCATTGCGGACAAGACCTACGGCAACCCCACCGCCCTGCCGTTCGGCGTCGACTTCGGCGACGGCGTGCCCCGTCACCCCACGCAGCTCTACGAGATCGTCTTCCTGCTGACGCTTGGCGTCGTGCTGATCCTCGTCCGCAAGCACCTCGGCCCGCCCGGCTGCATGTTCCGTGCGTTCATCGCCGGATACCTCGCCTGGCGCTTCGGCGTCGAGTTCATCAAGCCCGTGTACACGCCCTACCTCGGGCTCAGCGCGCTCCAACTCGCGTCGCTCACCGGCGTGCTCGTGTCCGCGCGCGGCATCGCGAAACTGCGACGCGCCGGTCTTCCCGAGACGCCAACCCCCAACCCCGAACCCCGAGCCCCCAAACATGCCTGACCGCGACTACCTCTTCCACGAACTGACCATCAGCCTCTGTGCGACCTGCCACCGGCGGGTCGAGGCGAAGGTGATCATCCGCGACAACCGCGTCTACCTGCAGAAGCACTGCCCGGTGCACAAGCGACAGACGGTGCTGATCTCGACCGACGCCGAGTACTACCGGCGGTGCCGCGCGTTCCTCAAGCCGTCGCAGATGCCCCTGAAGTTCAACACGCCGATCGAATACGGCTGCCCCTACGACTGCGGCCTGTGCCCCGATCACGAGCAGCACTCGTGCCTGTCCGTCGTCGAGGTCACCGACGGGTGCAACCTCACCTGCCCGGTCTGCTACGCCGAGTCGAGCCCGCAGCGCATGTCGCACCGATCGCTCGAGCAGATCGAGTTCATGCTGGACGCGGTGGTGCGCAACGAGGGCGAGCCGGACATCGTGCAGATCAGCGGCGGCGAGCCGACGATCCACCCGCGGTTCTTCGACATCCTCGACGCCGCGAAGGCGAGGCCCATCCGCCACCTGATGCTCAACACCAACGGCATCCGCATCGCGACCGACGCGAACTTCGCGGCTCGACTCGCCGAGTACAAGCCCGCGTTCGAGGTGTACCTGCAGTTCGACTCGCTGACGCCCGGCCCGCAGATCGAGCTGCGCGGCAAGGACCTGACCGACATCCGCCGCCGCGCCATCGAGCGGCTCAACGAGCACAACATCTCCACCACGCTCGTCGTCACGCTCAAGAAGGGACTCAACGACGACCAGGTCGGCGACATCATCCGCTACGCGCTGCAGCAGCCGGCGATCCGCGGCGTGACGTTCCAGCCCGTCCAACACGCCGGTCGCACCGAAGAGTTCGACCCCGCCACCGACCGCCTCACGCTCGGCGAGGTCCGCCAGACCATCCTCGATCAGTGGACCGACATCACGCCCGACGACATGATCCCCGTGCCCTGCCACCCCGACTGCCTCGCGATGGCGTACGCCCTGAAGACGGACAACGGCAGCGGCGTGCTTCCGCTCACCGGCCTCGTCGACCCCGAGATTCTGTTGCACGGCGAGGGCAACACGATCATCTACGAGCAGAACCCCAAACTCCGCGCCGCGATCTTCGATCTGTTCTCCACCGCCCACTCGCCCGACTCCGCCGCGTGCTCGCTGCAGCACCTGCTGTGCTGCCTGCCCGGCGTCAACACGCCCGAGTCGATCAGCTACGACAACGTCTTCCGCGTGATGATCGTCCAGTTCCTCGACGCGCATAACTTCGACGTGCGCAGCGTGAAGAAGTCGTGCATCCATATCGTGCACCCCGACGGGCGCATCATCCCGTTCGACACGTACAACCTGTTCTACCGCGATGGGCTGGAGGCGAGCCGCCTGACCCCGCTGCGCGTCATGCACGGCGAATCCCTGGGGGTGACGCCGAGGTGAGCAATCGAAAGAAGACGCGCGACGCAGAACAAGCGAACAACTCCGCGAATAGCAGTGTTGCGTGGTGGTATCTGATTCTCTGTCCGATCACCTTCTTCCTGACATACGCGGTGACCGCCGAGTCAGCCGACAGCGCCGCGATCGGGCTCATTCTCGCGGTCGCAGCCACCGCCCTCGCGGGCCTGACCATCGCCGCGATCAGTGCAAGGTCGAAGGAACGCCGTCGATTAGCGCTCGGTTTCTTGCTGGTGATCGGCATGCTGCTGCTCCTCATGGGCGGATGCTTCGCATGGATATCCAATCAGGAGTTTCGGTAATCAACGACCCCGACCCACAACCCGACAACACACTCGACCCACCCGCCGCGCCTGACGAGGCGGCGGAGGTCGAGACGTGGGAGCGACCGCTCGGCTGGCCCGGACGGATCATGCTGTTCGTGTGCGGGCTGTTCGCGATCCCCGCGCTGACGTACGGCGCCTTTTGGTGGATCATGCCGATGCTCTATACGCCCGTGCGGTGGTTCTGGCGCTTGTTTGGCAATCCGGGGACATCGCCGTGGCGCCCCTCCGACATGACGCTGTCGCTCGTGTCGATCACGATCGCCATTGCGGGAACGCTCGGCTTCGGCTTCTTTGTGCGCAAGCATTTCGGGACATCGAGTTTCCTCCGCGGCGCCGCGTGCTCCGTGGCGTTGCTGGCCCTGGCGTTCCTTATCGTCTGGTCGATCTGCAGCGGAGCAAGTTTCGGCGGCCCGTGACCACACCATGAACGAACACGATCCACAACCCGAAACAACGGAACCGTCGAGCGAGTCGTCGGCTGAGTCTCGCACCAAGGACCGCATCCTCATTCCCCGGCCCGAGCCGTCGCGCGTGTTGCAGGTGATGATCGGGTTCTTCTTGTTCTGGCCCGTGGTGTTCGTCGTCGGCTCGACGTACCACAACAGGCACGTCGATGACACGAAAGAAGCCCTGATCGCGTTTGGCATCGCGTGTGGGATCTGCGCGGTGATCGCGCTGCTGATGCGTATCTTCGCGCGGTGGCGGTACATGCTGATCGGCACCGTCATGGCCGCGATCCTTTGCGTCTGCCTGACGTTTCTTGGCGTCATCTTCTTTATCTTCACGTGCTTCTCCGCTCTCGAAAGCGCTGGTAGGCACTGACGTCGATAGACGCACGACCGCACAACCTGCAGGTGCGCAGCCACGAAAGACTGATGGGATGAGCGACGACGACCAAGAACAACCCGACGCCGCACACGACGAATCGCCCGACGAAGTGTTGGATCGTCTGTCGACGCCACCGCGCGGTTTACAGGCGATGGCGGGGTTCTTTCTGTTCTGGGCGCTGCAGGCGGCGGCGTACGGCGTCGCGACGTGGGTCGCGCACGACGAGGGCCTGTTCGTGGCCGTCCTGGCGGCGTACGGGATCAGCAGCGTGGTGTCGCTGACGATCGGCGGCGTGCTGATCGGCACGCGCGGGTGGAATCGCGTGAACGGCGGCGTCATCATGGGGCTGATGATCAGCGTCGGCCTCGCCGCGCTCGGGGCGTGCTTTCTCTTCGTAGCCGGCGTCAACGCGGTCTGCGGGTTCCACTAGGCGGAGGTAAGGATGACCGACTCAGGCCCCCCGACAGAGAACGAGACGCCGCAGGAGCCCGGCCAGCACAAGCAGCCGCAGCCGACGCCCGAGGAAGATCTACCGCTGAAGCCCGAGCGGGATCCCGACGGCGCGCGGATGCTTGCGGAGGGTTGTCTCAGCGGCGCGGCGTACGCGCTTCTGATCATCATGGCGCTATCGATCGGGCTGTTCATCCTGCTGATCGCGACGTGCGGCGGCATGTCGATAGGACACTGAAAGGATCCCGCGATGAATGAAGAGCACAACGAACGGGTCGAAATGCAATCGCCGCAGGACCCCTGGCACGACGAGCAGCCGCCGCCGACGCCTGACGACGAGTTGCTGTTGGAGTCGGAGCGCGACAAGGGCGTGCAGGTGCTGGGCGGGTTTATGACCTTCTACTTTGCGCTGGCCGCGTCGTGCGTCGCGGTGGCTGGGATACGTGGACACGGCAACATGCTTGAAGCGATGCTTGACGCGTGCATCCCGGCGCTGGGATTGGCGATCCTGATCTCGCTCGGGATCGGCGTCGGGTCTCTGTTCTGGCTGCGGTCGGGGTGGGTGCTCAAGGGCGTCTGGATGGCGATCCTGAGCCTGGTCGGGTTGGCAGTCCTGGCGTTCGGGGCATGCTTTGCGCTCGCAACACTGACGTGACCGGCCGCGGAGCCCGGCGGCGGAACCCGTGGCTCGATGGCGCGGCGCGGGCGGGTCAGAACTTGCGGGAGATCACCGCGTCGGCCATGTCCATGAGCATGGCGCGGGCGGGCGAGTCGGGCAGGTCGGCGACGGCGGCCTTGGCCGAGTCGACACGCTGGCGGGCGCGCTTCGACGAGTAGTCCAGCGCGTCGGACTCGTTGAGCATCTGCACGATGCGGTCGAACTGCACGTCGCCGGGCGTGCGGAGGCAGTCGAGCAGCTGCTGACGCTCGGCCGGCGCGGCGGTCTCGAGGCGGTGGATCAGCGGCAGCGTCAGCTTGCCCTTCTCGAGGTCCTTGCCGAGCGACTTGCCGACGACGATCGGGTCGCCGGTCAGGTCGAGCACGTCGTCGACGATCTGGAACGCAACGCCGAGCTGTTCGCCGTAGTCGTACAGGCGTTCGCACACGGCCTTGTCGGCCCCGGCGAGCATCGCGCCCAGCCGACACGACACGCCGCACAGCGACGCGGTCTTGCGGCGGATGATCTCGAAGTAGGTCTGCTCGTCGAGCGACCAGTTGTTGCGGTTGGACAGCTGCAGCACCTCGCCCTCGCACACGGTGTTGGTCGTGTGGGCGATCATGCGGGCGATGCACTGGTTGTCCAGCGACGAGCAGAGGTGGTAGGCGTGGGAGATGAGGTAGTCGCCGAGCATCACGGCGGTTTCGTTGCCGGCCAGGCGGTTGATCGTCGCGCCCTTGCGGCGGACGTCCTGCTCGTCGAGCACGTCGTCGTGGACGAGGGTGGCCATGTGGACCATCTCGACGACGGTGGCGATGGTGCGGTGCTCGTCGGTCAGGGGATTGGCGGGGTTGACCGCGATGCCGGCGACCGCCACGAGGGTCGGGCGGAGCATCTTGCCGCGGTATTTTTCGAGGTGGCGGGCGAGGTCGTTGACGGCGGCCAGGTCGCTGACCAGCTCCGCGGCGAAGCGCGTCTCCACCTCGGCCAGCTCGCTGGCGAGCAGACGCCCCACTTCACCGTGTTTTTCGCCCAACATCAGCATCTGACGACTAATTTAAGCGATGGGTTGTCGGTTGTCACGACCGAAACCCCGCGACACACAAAGGTAATGCTTGACGCTTTACAGGCGATGGGTGAAACTACGTCCCTCCAGGGCGGATAATCGCTTTAGGGGACTTGCGGAACAGCGTTCATCCCCCACCAGTTGTGACACGTGAACGCCAGCCGCGGGCGACCGTCCTGCAAACTAAGGTCGCGCTCTAAATGGTGCGTCAGAGGGAAGTGGATATGAACTCGAACATGACGGTCCGGGCTTGGGGCATGCTGTTTGCCGCGGCGATGCTGTTGGCGACCGGTGTATCACGGGCCGAAGACGTAGAAGAGAAGCTGCCGTCGCCCGCCGACGGACCGAGCTTCGTGGTCTCCTCGATCAACCTGCGGTACGGCGGCGACGTGGCGGGCCTGCCCGACCTCGAGCCGATGATGGACCTGGCGATGCGTCTGCACCGCACGGGCGACGGCTGGGTGGCGCCGCGCACGCCGGGCATCCGCGACAACGAGTTCATCCAGCTGTCCCGCATCCCGGGGATGAGCGAGCACCGCTACTACGCCAGCGCGATCCGCGCGATCTCGCTGGGGCTGGTCAAGAAATTCGGTCGGATGGGCTACGCGGGCATCAGCGTGCAGGTGGACTCGGCGCAGATCACGCCGGACGGCGCGGACCAGCGCGGAGCCGACGACAAGTCGCTGACGCTGGTGATCAACGCGGTGACGGTGGCCGAGGTGCACACGATCGGCGCCGGCGACCGTTTCCCCGAAGAGGAGCGGCGTGACAACGCGATGCACGCGGGGATCGCCGCGGGCACGCCGATCGCGCCCAACGACGGCCGCATCATCGACCGCGACGCACTGGAGAACTACCTGGAGTGGCTGAACCGTCACCCGGGTCGGCGCGTCGACGCGGCGGTGGCGCGCGGCACCGAGCCGGGCACGGTGAACCTCGAGTACGTCGTGCAGGAATCCAAGCCGTGGTTCGCCTTCTTCCAGGCGTCGAACACCGGCACGAAGCAGACGTCGAACTGGCGTGAGCGTTTCGGGTTCGTGCACAACCAGCTGACCGGTCACGACGACACGCTGAACCTCAGCTACATGACCGGCGGGTTCCACGACGTGCACGCGTTCTCCGGCAGCTACGAGGCGCCGTTCTTCCCGTACGCGTCGATCGACGGGCTGGAGCGGCTGCGGTGGCGCGTGTCCGGGTCTTACAGCGAGTTCGTCGCGTCCGACCTGGGCTTCAGCGACGCGTTCTCCGGCAACAACTGGTCGGTCGGCGGCGAAGTGATCTGGAACTTCTTCCAGCAGAAGTCGTACTTCGTCGACGCCTACATGGGCCTGACCTACCAGGACATCTACAACAAGAACTCCCTGACCGACGAGGCCGGCGATGAGCAGTTCCTGCGGATCGACGGCGGGCTGCGGATGCAGAACATCCAGGACACGTACAGCACGTTCGGATCGATCGGGCTGGACGCGAACCTGCCCGGCGCCGCGGGGACGGATGAGAAAGAGGCCGCCCTGCTCGGCCGCGAGAACGTCGACGACAGCTGGGTGCTGCTGCAGGGCGACCTGAGCCACTCGATGTATCTGGACCCGATCTTCTACGGCAAGAAGTGGGACGACGCGTCGACGCCGGAAACATCGACGATGGCGCACGAACTTTACGTGTCGGTGCGTGGCCAGGTCGCGCTGGACGACAGCCGGCTCATTCCCCAGATGCAGCAGACGATCGGCGGCCTGTACTCGGTGCGCGGCTACCGCGAATCGGCGGCGGTCGGCGACAACGCGGTGTACGGCACGATCGAGTACCGCTACCACGTGCCGCGTGCGTTCGCCGTGGAGCCCGAGCCGCGCCAGATCTATGGCGAGCCGTTCCGCGTGGCGCGTCAGAGCACCTATGGCCGACCGGACTGGGACCTCGTGCTCAAGACGTTCATCGACGCCGGGCACGTGTCGCAGAACGACCGGCTGGATTCCGAATCTGATCGATCGCTGGTCGGCACCGGCATCGGTATGGACCTGAGCATCCGCAACAACTTCACGGTCCGTGTGGACTGGGCTTTCGCGCTGACCGAGTTGGAGGATCAGATCTCCAAGGGCAGCAGCCGGGTCCACATTGTTTGCACGCTGTTGTACTGATCGCTTTCAGGACCGCAGATTTCGCGATGTCGGGTTCACACCCGACACCAGGCGCACGCGCTTGTCGCGTGACGGAAGATCGTGAACCCGCGCGTGCCGCCGCGTAAACTTACTGGATGGTTTGCCCGCCTGGGCGCAGGGGAAAGATTACCACCGAGAAGGGATTCGGGAGTCGCAAATGAGACTTGTCCGCCGTACGCGTCGTGTCACACGGGTGGCTGTTATCGGCCTGAGTATCACCGCGTTGCTGATGAACATGGCGGGCCCGGCGCTGGCTGCGCCGCGGGGCGGGCAGACCGTCCGCGGCGACGTCGACATCCAGCAGTCGGGCGCCGCGACGACGATCCG
>WGMA01000060.1 GCA_016125285.1 Phycisphaera sp. | reverse complement strand
TCCAGCGCGGTTGGTCTCGACCACCTGCCCGGCTGGGTCCGAACCCTCGATCGCGTGCGACGCTGGATTCACGCCAAGATCCTCATCGCCTTGACCATCAAACAAGGCACCACTTAAGGCAACTATGCAATATCCTGCTTCCAGGGAGAGGGCCGGGGTGAGGGTGAAGCCTTCGAATGCGCCGCGTGTTTCCCGCACGCTGCGCCGCGTCCGGTGATCCATCCCCCTCACCCAGCCTCTCCCCCACTTGGGGGCGAGGGGTCCGAGGCGCGACTACTTCTTCTTCCTGATCGACGACAGCGCGTTCTGCGGCGGCGCGGTCGGCAGCGTCTTCTGCCACGCCAGCGCCTCGGCCGCGAGACGCTGGACGACCTGCGGGTTCGCCTTCGCCAGGTCGCTGGCCTGAGCGCGGTCGGCGGTCAGGTCGTAGAGCTCCATGCGCGAACCGTCGTTGTTCATCACCAGCTTCCACTGCGCGTCGCGCACGGCGAGGCGCGGCCAGTTGTCACCGAACGACGCGCCGCGCCACTCCCAGAAGATCGGCTTGTCGCGCTCGAACGGCCGGCCGTTCAACGCGGGCAGGATGTTCACGCCGTCGGGCTCGTACCCGTCGGGCAGCGTCACGCCCGCCGCGGCGCAGAACGTCGGCAGCAGATCGACCGCCGTGACCACCGTCGTCTTGTCGACCCGGCCGGCCGGCGTGTGACCGGGCCAGCGCACGATGAACGGCACGCCCACGCCGCCCTGGTACAGCGACCGCTTGCGCCCGCGCTGCCCGCCGGTGGACCCGACCGAGTAGAACGTGCTCTTGCCGGGGCCGGTCGACGCGTCGTCCTGCTCCTTCTTCTTGCCGGTGATCTCCGGGCCGTTGTCCGAGCTGAACAGCACGAGTGTGTTGTCCGCGAGCTTCAATTCGTCGAGCGCGTCGAGCACCTTGCCGATGCGTTCGTCGGCCTCGGCGATGACGGCCGCGTACACGCGGTGCTGCTCGTCGAGATGCTTGAACCGGTCGAGCCAGCGCGGCGTGGGGTAGTGCGGCGTGTGCGCGGCGTGGATCCAGAGGTTGATGAAGAACGGCCGGTCCTTGTGCCGCCGCATGAAGTCGATCGCCATGTCCGTCGACAGCGGCTTGTCGATGTTGGGGTTCGCGTTGACCTGCGGGCCGCCGCCGTTGAACACCGCCGTCTCGTCGTACCCGTACTTCGTCGGCAGCGGACCGTCGGGGATCATCACGTTCGTCAGGTGCCACTTGCCGAAGTGCGCCGTCGCGTAACCGCCGGTCTGCAGCAGCCGCGGCAGCATCACGACGTTGGGGTCGAGCCAGTCGGGCATCCCCGCCTCGATGTGATGCTGAACCGTCGAGAAGTGCTGATGGATGCTGTGACGCGCCGGGTAGTTCCCCGTCATCACCGCGGTCCGACTCGGCGAGCACACGGGATTGTCGACGGTGAACTGCGTGAAGTCCGTGCCCTGCGACGCGAGGCGGTCGAGGTTCGGCGTCTTGTACATCTCGTTGCCGTGACACGACAGATCGCCCCAGCCCCAGTCGTCGGCGAAGATGAAGACGATGTTGGGCTTCGTGTCGGCGGCGCGGACGGGCGTGACGAACGCAGCGAGCGCCACCAGCGCAAGCGCAGCGAGCGCCGCGGCGGCGATTCGACGGGAAGAAAACATGCGAGCGGGTCCTTCGTAAATGCGTGCCTACTTGGAAGTCCACACATGCTACCCGCGCCGCATGGCGCCGGCTACTTGTTCTTCAGGTACTCGGCGATGTCGCGCAGGTCCTGGTTGGTCAGGCCCATCTTCGACGCCGGGGGCATCCACGACGTCTTGAGGTGCTCGATCCTCACGCCGTCGCCGCGGAACGGGATCTTGAGGAACTGCCCGCCCATCGTCTTGATCTTCAGCGATCCGGCGTGATACGAGTAGTTGACCATGAAGCCCTCGGCGACCTTGCCGTTGCGCGCGGTGAGGCGCACGGGGTCCTCGAATCCGTGCGCGAGCTTCTCGGAGGGGTTGATCACCTCCTTGGCGAACTCCGCGACGGTGCGCTGCGTGGCCCACGCGCTGAGGTCCGGGCCGAACGAGATGCCGTTGCCGTCGATGCGGTGACACGTCAGGCACAGCGCCGCCTTCGCCCGGCCGCGCTCGACGTCGCCGTTCAGCTTCGCCACGTCCTCCGCGGTGGTCGGCTGCGTGTCGGCGCCGAGCGACGCCGGCACCTTGTAGTCCTGCGTGATGTGCGTCATCGGGATGAGCTTGATGTCGCGCTCGAAGACCTCGTGCACGGTCAGCTGGTAGTCGTCGCCGCTGAACTCCGGCAGCTTCGCCCACGCCAGCACGATGCGCTCGGCCTGCTGTCGCTCGTCCTCGTTACGCGGCAGCGCGTACGCCATGATCAGGTGGCGGAACCCCTTGATGTCGGGCTTCTGCGCCCGCACGACGCGGTCGATGTCGTCCATCGCCTCGGGCGTGTGCAGACGCCACGCCAGGTTCTTCGCGCGGTCGTCCCACTGCGCGACATCCACGGACTTGAACAGCGGACGGATCAGCTCCTTGTAGACGCCGGTCTCCTGCCCGTCCGCCGCGGCGCCCAGCGCCTCGACGTACCAGCGGTTCTTGCCGTCGTAACCGGCGATCAGCGCGGCCAGCACGTCGCGCATCTTGTCCAGCGGCACGTCGCGCAGCGACACCGCCACCTCGCGCCGCACCGCCGGCGACTTGTCCTTCGCCGCCTGCGCCGCGTAGGTCAGCATGCGGTCCGGCGCCGCGTAGCGCAACGCCCGATACGCCAGGATCCGCTGCGACTCGTCGCCCTTGCTGAGCAGCTGCTCGACGAACGCGCGACCGTCGCCGCCCAGCTCCGCCAGCAGCCACACCGCGCGGGCCTGGATGTACGGGTTCGCGGCGTTGGCCGTGTAGAACTTCTTGGCGTTGTCGACGATGTCGTGGCCCTTGCTCAGCAGCGTCGTCAGCGCGACCCACCGCACGCCGGCGTTGGGATTACGCAGCGCGTCGAACAGGTGAGGGATCGTGTCGAACTTGATGTCGGGGCGCTTGAGCGCCGGGCCGGACTTCGGCGCGATGCGGTAGATCGTGCCGGAGACCTGGTCGACGTGCCGGGAGGTGTCGTTGTAGAAGTCGGCGAGGTAGAGCGCGCCGTCGGTGCCGACGACGATGTCGGTGGGCAGGAAGAACTGGCCGCGCTGATCCTTCTTGAGGCGCAGCCACTCGCGGCCGTTGCGCATCTCGATCTGCGCGTCGTGGAGCGTGGGGTTGTAGCCGAGCAACGCCTTGTGAACCATGTCGCAGGCGAGGTAGGTGCCGCGGTACTTCGCGCCGAGCTCGTCGCCCTCGATGAGCGTGACGCCGGTCGGCGACCCCGCGCCATACACGTCGCCGGGCGGCAGCGTGCCGGGGTAGTTCTCGCGCCAGTGCGACGCGGTGGAGCGGATGACGCCCTTGCCGTGCGTGCCGACGTAGCCTGCCGGCTCGTTCTGCTCGTCGGCGCGGTTCTCCTCCCACGGCTTGGCGATCTCCTCCCACGACTTGCTGCCGTCGCGCGGGTCCGCGTAGCCCATGTTGCCGTGCTCCTGCAGCCAGGTCGCGCGGGCGTGCGCCGGGTCGTCGTTGTCGTTCTGGAACACGTCGCCGAACGAGCTGACGACCATGTCGTGCGTGTTGCGCATGTTGTCACCGACGACCGTCAGCCCGGTGCCGTCGGGGTTGATGCGAAACGCCGTGCCACCCATGTAGACGTGCCCGTCGGAGCTCTTCTTGCCGATCGCCCCGGGGTTGCCGTAGTAGCAGCCGATGTAGAACTCGCGGCCGTCGGCCGTCTTGATGTTCGCGCCCTTGTTGCCGCAGCTGAGGTACCACTGCCCGCTCGGCGAAGGCACCACCGCGTGCAGCGTGTGGTCGTGGCCGCCGCCCTCGAAGCCGGTGAGGAACACCTCGCGCGTATCGCCCTCGTCGAACACGGCGTTGCGGTTCACGTCGGTGTACACGATCACGCTCGGCGTCGCGGACAGCACGACCTTGTTGTCGAACACCGCGATGCCCAGCGGCGCGGTGCGCACGTTCGGCTCGGCGATGAACACGTGCGACTCGTCGGCGCGGCCGTCGGCGTCGGTGTCCGTCAGCACGACGATGCTCGTGCCGTCGCCCAGCGTGCGCCCGCGGCCGTAGTCCACGCCCTCGACGACCCACGCCCGGCCCTGCGGATCGATGTCCATCGCGACCGGCGTGAACAGCTGCGGCGACGTCGCCCACACCGAGATGTCCAGGTCGCTGGCCGAGTCGTCGAACTCGAACGCGTCGACCGGCACGCCCTCGGCCTTGGGATGGCTGGCGACAAACGCCGCGCGGTTCGGGAACCCCGCCCACGCCAGGCCCGCGCCCGCCAGCATCGTGATCAGCGCCCACACCCACACCGTTGCCGACACGCGGTCGGGCAGCCCGTTCGATCGAATCATCGCTTCGGTTCCTCTAAGCTCGCTCGTAAAAGACGCGACCACGATCGCCCTCCGACGTGCCCGGCGAACGGGGTCGCTGCGTTGCGGTCGGATTATAGCGGGCGCGCGCGGCCAGGCGAGCGTTGAGGAAATGTCATCCAACGGCAGGCGAGCGGATCAGCGCGGGTCGTACCACTGCAGGTCGGCGTGGATGTACGTGGCCATGTCCTGGATGTCGGTCCACCCGGCCGAGCCGTCGGTGTAGGCGTTGGCCATGCCCTCGGGGCCGGGGTCGGGGATGACGCCGGTGTCGAAGTACGCGCCGCCGCGGCCGACGGGCGTGTTGCGCAGCGCGTCGTGCGCGACGTGCGGGATGACCGAGCCCCACGACCAGCCGGGCGTCGCCGCGTCGTAGTGCATGCAGTTGGCCAGCGTGCGCGACGTGGCGTTGGTCGTGCTCGTCTTGACCGGGAAGTGGTACACGTCGCCCGCGAAGCTGAACTCGGCGCGGTTGCCCCAGTAGATCCACCCGATGTGCGTCTCGTAGCTGCCCCAGAACGGGCGCGGCTTGAAGTACCAGTTCTGCCGGCCGAGGCTGTAGCAGTACATCGCCTCCTCGTTCATCTTGTAGTCGTCACGCAGCGTCTGCCACGTCTTGAGGTTGAACCACACCAGGTCGTCGGCGTTGAGGTTGGTGAACGACTGCTGGCGACGACCGATCGGCAGGAACGTCATGTTGTCCCCGGCGTAGGCGAAGCACGTCATGGAGAACTGGTGCAGATGCGCCGCGTCGAGCGTCCGCCACGTCACCTCCTTGGCGCGACGCATCGACGGCAGCAGGATCGCCATCAGCAGCATGAGGATGCTGCACACGACCAGCAGTTCGATGATGGTGAAGGCGCGACGGTGGGACGTGCGGGGCTGAGCGTGCATGGCGGTCATTCCTTCGTGGCGGGTTGGGGGTCGGGGTCGGTCGCGGCGTCGCCGCCGACGGTCAGCGACACGCGGTCGATCCGGGCCTGGATGGACGGGGTCACGACGGCGAAGGCGAGGCGGACGCCGATCGGCTTGCCGACGTCGGCCAGCGTCGTGGTGTAGCGGACGGTGCGCGCGGTCATCGACACGGGCGCCGACTCGACGGGGGCGCCCGCGCCGGCGATCGTGTCGGTGCGCGTGGCGACGACGCGGTTGGCGACGAGCAGCTTCGGCGTGAACGTGCAGACGCCGGTGTTCTGTGCGCCGACGAAGCAGGTGAGCGTGATCGTCATGCCCGCGGCGGGGACGACGTCGCTCACGGTCGCGGTCAGCTCGCCGGTCGGCTCGTTCCAGAACAGGTGCTGCGTGTCGGGCGCGTCGGTGTTGCGCTGGACGCCCAGCCCTTCGAGCGGGCGCGGCGTCGCGGTCCAGCCGTCGGGGATCACGTTGCGCCACGGCGTGTCGGGGCGCAACGCGGGGGCGGCGAACGCGGCGTTGGCCAGGTCGAGGTCGCGGCGGCGCGGCGTGAATCCGGCGGCGTCGGCGACGGCGCGGGCGCGGCGTCCGTGTGCGTCGATCCGCATCGCCTGACCCGCGGGGAGCTTGAGCGGGTGGATGTTCGCCGCCTCGCCGCGCAGCTCGACGACGCCGTCGAACACGTGCACCTCCGACGAGCCGTCGTCGGCCACACGCACGGCGAACTCCGTGCCGAGGTCGACGACGAACAGGCCGTGCGGCAGGTCCGTGCGGAAGCCCGCGGCGCTGTGCGGCACGTACGCCGTCATCCGCCCCGCGTGCACCGCACAGCGGTTGTCGCCCAGCAACTCAACCGACGCCGGCCCGGCCACACTCACCGCCGCGCCGCGTCGCATCACCATGTTCACCCGGCCCGACCGCAGCGCGATCTGCCCGGCCTCCAACTCGGCGCCGACGTCGAGCGCCCCGCCGCTGTCGAACTCCGCGCCGCTTGCATCAGCGATGACGGCGACCGCGCCGCTCGGCGATACGAGTCCGCGCGACGGGTCGCCGTCGTCACTCGGTCGGGTGCGCATCAGCACGACGCTCACCGCGGCGATGATCACCAGCGCCGCCGCGGCCGCGTAACGCGCCCACGTCAACCGCCCCAGCGTGTGCGCCGTGCGGGTCGTGGTCACCGGCGGGCCGACCGGGCGATTCCCGGCGGTGACCTCGTCGCGGATCTCGATCGCCACCGGCGGCGTGTCCGCCGTGACCGCGTCGCGATCCGCGCCGGCCCGCAACACCTCGGCCAGCCGCGAGCGGATGATCGATCCGTGCACGCCCATCGCCACGAACGCCTCGCGACGCAACGCGTCCGCGGCCAGCGCCGCGTCCAGCTCCGCGACCTCCGCCTCGTCCGCCACGCCCTCGTAGTAACGCACGCACAACCGGTCGAACCGGTCGTCGTCGGACTGCTCACCGCGCGGGGCGTCATGCGGGATGTGGGGGTTCGTGTCGCTCATGCCTGGCCCGGCTCCGTCGGACGGTCGCTCGTGGCGTGTTGAATCTGTTGACGAACGCACTCGGCCAACGCGCGGTGCGCCCGGCTGATCGCCTTGTAGACGGTGTCGACGTTGCGCTGGAGCTTTTCGGCGATCGCGCCGCTGGCCAGGCCCTCGACGTATCGCAGCGTGACCAGCCTGCGGGCGTTGGGCGCGAGGCGCTCGACGCAGTGCTGCAACGCGTCGACCACGTCGCCGGCGTCGTCCGCGTGCGACCGCCGCCAGTCCTGCTCCAACAACTCCAGCGTGCCGCTGCTGAGGATCGCGGGCTGACGGCCCTGCCTGCGGCGGGACTCGAGCGCCTTGAGGCGGATCGCGTTGCGGCTCCACGCCAGCAGGTGCTCCGGCTCGCGCATCTCGGCGTGCTTCTCGATCGCCAGCACCGCGACCTCCTGAAACACGTCTTCGGCGAGGTGCATGTCGCGCACGATCGACCACGCGTAGGCGAACAGCCGATCCCGCTCCCGCATCAGCAGACGCATCGCCGCCTGCTGGTCGATACCTTGAGGTGTCTGGTCCATAAGCTCGGTTCTACCAATAACTGACCGCGCGGGCATATATCTGGACATCGCGGGAAATAAAAAATCGCGCCCATCCGGCGGATGGACGCGATCTTCATGTGCCTGCTGGATTTACGTCGCGACAGGATCGTCTAGTACAGGTTCTCCCAGTTGCCGCTGTAGCGGACGTCGACCTCGTCGCGGTAGTGCTGTTCGGTGTGGCCGTCGTTATAGAGCAGCGTGGTGGACTCGACCAGGCCCTGCCAGGGGTGGCCGCCACCGCGAGCCTCAACGTTCCAGCCGGTGCCGACGCGTGCGTTGAGGATGTCGGTGAGGATCGGCCGATCCTGGCGCATCGGGTCGGTCACCTTCAGCGGCCAACCGGTCAGGCTGCCCGGCGCGTTGGGGAACCACTTCGTCGTATCCGGCCGCGGCACCCACCACATCTGGCAGAAGATCGTGAAGCTGTTGTCCGTGTAGCGCATCTTCTTCAGCGCGTCGTTCTGATCCTTCGCGTCCTGCGAGGGGTGATAACGCAGCGGGCAGTACCACACGCTGCGTCCGTGCGGCTGCCAGTCGACGCCGTACGGGATGACCGACGGCAGGAACGCGTTGCTCACGTCCCACATGTTGCGGCCGACGCTGCGGTTGATCTTCTGCGACGGGAAGAACCGCATGTTGTCCGACGCGTAGATCATCGTGCCGACGCCCCACTGGTGGAAGTTGGCGTTGCACACGGTGACCTTTGCGACGTAGCGCGCCCGCGCCATGCCGGGCACCAGGATCGCCAGCAGCAGCACGATGATGCTGCACACGACCAGCAGCTCGACGATCGTGAAGCCGCGCGCGTCGCGCCGACGGGTCCGGGTCGTGGTGGTGGCGATCGATTCACACATGCGTTGCTCCTGGCGATAACCGGGCGCTGCCCGGGGACGGTCTACCTTGTTGGCGGGACGAGTTGCATCTCGACGCGGACACTGATGCCGTTCTTGCCCGGCGCGCCCGGGGCGTTGAACACGTCCATCTCGATGACGTTCTGCCCCGTGACGAGGTGACCGGCGGGGATCGCGAACGGCTTGAAGCTGAGGTACTGCGTCAGCGGATGCTTCGGCACGTCGACCGCGACGCCGTTGACGCGGATCGCGGTGATCTGGTTGTCGACGGCGAAGCGTCCACGGATCGCTACGCGGTCGGCGTCGGCGCGATCGACATCGAAGTAGGTGCTGAAGGTGTGCGTCACGTCGTTCGGCGCAAAGCTTGGCGAGGCAAACGCGATCACGCGTGAGACGTTCGGATCGCCGAACGCGCCGTCGCCGCCCACGATCGCGCGTCGGTTGGCGAAGCCCGGCCCGCGCACCCACCAGTGCGGATCGGGCTCGCCGGGCGCGGCGCCGACGCCGGTGTTGAACAGCATCGGCGTGTCATCGAAGCGGCCCTCCGCGACGGGGATCGATCGCGTCTCGCGGCGGTCGTGGGTCAGCGCCAGCGCCTCGCCGGCGTGCATCGTCGTCGACGCCGCGGGCCGCGGGTCGATGTGCGGCTGCACACGGACCTTGCCCTCGAACACGTGCACCTCGGTGTGCTCGTCGTCGATCACGCGGACGCCGAAACGCGTGCCGAGGTCCGTGACGGTATGCGTGGGGGTGTCGACGGTGAAGCCGACGGCGTTGTGCGGCACGCTGGCGCGGAGGCGGCCGGCGTCGAGGCGGCCGCTGTTGGGGCCGGTGAGGTGGAACGTCGCGGGCCCGACGAGGTTCACCGCCGCGCCGCTGCGAAACACGATCTGCGCCGAGCCTGACGTGAGCCGCAGCGGCCCGGCGTCGAGGTCGGCGCCGGGCTCCACCACCGTGTCGCCCGCCGCGTCACCGCCCCATTTCGCATCGGCCGCGCCCGTGAGCGTGGCGACCGGGCCGACCGGCGCCTGCGCGTTCGGCGAGGTCGACGTGTCGATGTTGCTGTGATCGACCAGCAGCGCCACCGCGACGCCAGCCGCGATCAGCACCGCCGCGGCGATCGCCTGCCGATGCCATCCGCGCGGGCCGATCCGCATCGGACCGGTCGCCGTGCGCGATGCGGCGTCGGCGTCGAGTTCGACTTCGATGTCCGCCGAGCCCTCGCCGCGCTGCAGCGCGATCGGCGAGTCGTGATCACGCAGCTCCGCGCGGAGCATCGCGTGCGCCATCACGAACCGTGCGTAGTGACGCTGCGCCGCCGGGTCCGCCAGCAGCTGCTCGATACGCTGCCGCTGCGCCGCGGTCAGCTCGCCGTCGACCATGCGCGCCAGCAGCTCGGTCAGCTCGACGTGATCGGGATGTTCGGGTCGTTCGGTCATCTGACGCGGCTGGGTGCTGGGGGTTAGGGGTTGGCGGCGAGCTCGTAGTTGATGCAGTCGAGCAGCGCGGCGCGGATGCGAAACAGCGACTGGTACAGCGCGCCCGCCGGGCGATTGATCCGACCGGCCAGGTCCGCGACCTTCTCGTCGCGCCCGTACCGGCTGTCGAGCAGCTCGCGCTGTTCGTCGCTGAGCTTGTCCATGCAACGCCGCAGGGCCGCACGCGTGTCGTCGGCGCGCTCGGCTTCGTCGGCCAGCACGCCGGACAGGTCGTTGACCATCTCCGCGTTGAACACGTGCCGGTCGCCGCGGGCGGACTTCTGGTGCGCCATCACCTGGTACCGCGCGATGCGGAACGCCCACGCCACGAAGTTCGTGCCCGGCTCGAACTGCTCGCGCTTCGCCCACAGCACCGCGTTGGTCTCCTGCACCACGTCGTCCGCCGCGTTGCGGTCCATCAGCAACGCCAGCACGAACCCGTAAAGGCGCGGCTGGATGTCGATCACCTGCTGCACGAACTGCGGGATGTCCTGCGACTCGCTCACGGCGTATCCGTTGTTAACCTGATGCCTTGCATGCCCTTGCGACGCTGGCGCACCCCGGCCCGACCTGCGACGCGCCCCGGCTGTGGAAGGGTAATAGAACACGCCCCGCGAATCTCACGGGGCGTGAAAGAAATTTGTGCTCAGGGGGCGCGGCGTCGATCAGACCCGCGTGTCGCCGCGACGTGTCACGGCAGGTTGTTCAGCGGCGCGCCGGTGTCGTAGTTGCGGTGCCACTTCAGCTGCCACAACTCCGGGATGTAGACCTGTCCCGAGTGCCCGTCGGCGAACACGAGGTTCGTGAGGATGCCGTGGCGGTTGGTCGCGTACCGGAACGCCAGGTCCCACGCCCCGGTGGCGCCGGCCTGTGGGTCGGACAGGTCGAAGGGATGCATCTTGATGTCGCCGGCCTCGCCGGGATGCGCCTCACGCCAGATGCCGTCGCCGAGCACCGGCACCAGATTGGCCTGCTCCATGCTGCTGATCGTGCGGTTGCGATCCTCGCTCTTGCCGTACTGGCACCTCGGGCACATGTTGACGTTGTAGGTATAGCTCGCTCGATCGAACGGCTCGACGCCGTGATACGCCGAGCGACGCTCGACCCACGCCAGGTGCGCATTGCCCATCCGGTATCCGTTCTTCACGCCTTCAAGCCCGGGGGGGTTCTCGGTCTCGGGGCAGATGAGAATGTCCGAACCCGCCTCCGTGATGTAAGGCGCCAGCGTGCCGGTCCAGATCTTCCGAGTGGCGTTCGGCTGCTGGAGCGTGTAATCGAACAGGATCTGGAAGTTGTCGTTCAGGTAGTCCGCCCAGCACAGGTAGATCTGATGCGTCTGCGACAGGCAGACCGCCCGACGCGACGTCACCTTCGCCTCGCGCAGCGACGGCAGCAGGATCGAGATCAACAGCACGATGATCGACATCACGACCAGCAGCTCGACGATCGTGAATGCGCGCCGACGGGCCGGGGCGAATCGGACGTTGGTGTTGTTGTTCCGCATGTCTGTCATCTGCTAGTTCCTCGATTGCGTTTCGCCATGTCCATCCACGTGACGCTCACCGTGTCGACGGCGGCATCAGCGACCACTCCACACGCAGCGCCACCGGCGATTCGACGACACTGGCGGCGTTGTACACGTCGAACTGCACCACGTTCTCACCACGCACCAGCAGGCCCGCGGGGATCGCGAACGGCTGCCAGATCGCGTGCTGGTGCGGCTCGGACGTCTGCTTCACCTTCACCGTGCGGCCGTTGACGCGGATCGCCACGACCTGGTTGTCGACGCTGTACTGCCCCCGCAGGCCGAGCGCTGCGAAGTCGTCGCGATCGACACGCAGACGCGTCTCGAACGTCCAGGTCGAATCCGACTTGACCTCGCGGCCGCCGGGCAGCGCGATCCACCACGACGACGCCTTACCGCCGCGCGTGTACTTCATCTCGTCGGTCACCCGCATCGCTTCCGCGGGCTCGGCCTTGCCGTTCGGGCCGATGATCCGCCAGTTGTCGTCGCGGTCGCCGACACGCAGGCCCGCGCCCGTGTTCGCCGGGGCCAGCGCCCAGTCGAACACCGCCGGGCTGATGTTGGCCGGCAGCGGCTCGGCGCGACCGCCCGCGAACCGATACGCGTCGCCCCCGTGCAGGTGCATCGTGTCGGCGGGCGACCCGCCGTTGGGGCGCACGTCGACGCGTCCCTCGAAGACGTCGACGCGCGTCTGGTGGTCGGCGTCGACGTTCACGCCGAACACCGTGCCGAGGTCGACGATGGTGTGCGTGGGGGTTTCGACGGTAAAGCCGTGCGCCGAGGCCGGCACGTGCGCGACGACGCGGCCGCGGGTCAGTCGGCAGCGGTTCGGGCCGAGCATCTCGACGTCGGCCGGACCGAGCAGCGTGACCATCGCGGCCGACTGCATGACGAACTCGGCGGAGCCGGCACGCAGCTGCAGGCGGCCGGCTTCGATCGACGCACCGGGGTTGAACATGTCGTGATCGCTGCCCGGCGCCCACTCCGCGCCGCGCGCCTCGGTGAGCGTTGCGACCGTTTGCGTTGTCGACCGCGTTCCCTCGCGGTTCGCGATCGTGTCCGACCCCGGCCGCAACCCGGGCGAAAGCATCACGACGGCGATCCCGGCGGCGAGGAGAAAAACGGCGGCCGCGGCGTAGCGAAATAAGCCACGCTCGCGGCCACCGCGGGCACGATCGATGCTGAAGGTTCTCGGTGCCGCGCCGGCGTGTTCGCCTTCGATCTCCGCGTCGCGCGGCGCCAGCGCGATCGGCTGGGCGCCCTTGCCGCGCAGCTCCCAACGCAGGTGCGCTTCGAGGGCGAGGTGGTCGTAGTACGCCTCACGCGCCTCGGCGTCGTCACGCAGCAACTCGGTGAGCCGCGCGGCCTGATCGCCGGTGAGCGCCCCGTCGCCCAGCGCCGCGAGCAGTTCGTACAGTTCGTCCTGCGGGTGATCGCTCACGCGGCGCCTCCTTCGATGCGGCCGCGGATGCAATCCAGCAGCGTGCGGCGGAGGCGGTACAGCGTCTGGTAGATCGTCTTGACCGGTCGGCCGAGCGACGCGGCGATGTCGCCGATCGGGTCGTTGTCCGTGTAGCGACGCTCGAGCAGCACACGCTGGTGGTCCGGCACGTCGGCGAGGCACTCCCGCAACGCCCGGCGACGCGTGTCCAGCCCGTCGGCCCGCTCGGCCAGTTCGCCGGCCATCGTGCCCAGCAGGTCGTCGTCGAATCGCAGCTTGCTGCGGGCGGCCCGCTTGCGAGCGGTCAGCACCTCGTAGTACGCCACCCGGCACGCCCAGGCGTCGAAATTCGTACCCGGCTCGAACTCGCCTAGCTTCTCCCACAACACCACGTTCGCCTGCTGCAGCACGTCATCCACGTCCGCGTGATCGGGCAATAGCGATATAATATACGCGTACAGCGTGGGTTGGCAGCGTGTCAGGTTCTGGACGAACGCCGCGGTCTGCTGGGGGTCTGGACGGAATGTCGCGTCGCTGGACATGGGCTTACCCTATCACGGCGCTTCGCCGCGTGTTTTCTACACGGATTGTGGACAATGTAATATTCTGCGTAAGTTTGTATCAACGGTATTGATTACCGTTGTCGCGTGCTATCATGCCTTGACGCCGCGGACGCCCGCGGGCGTCGGTCCCGACAACGCCATCCGACCTACCCTGGAGCTTACCCGATGACCCAACCGATCCAGCGTCGCACGTTTATCAAGTCCATCGCCGTCGCCGGGCTGACCGCCCCGCTGCTCACGCCGCTCGTCAAGGGCGCCGCGGCCAACGAGAAGCTCGTGCACGCGTCGATCGGCGTCAACGGCATGGGCTGGGGCGACCTGCACTCGATCTCGTCGCACAGCAAGGTGCAGATCGCGGCGATCTGCGACGTCGACCTCGAGCGGCGCAAGAAGGCCGAGGGCCACGTGCCCGACGCCCGGCGGTACCAGGACTGGCGCGAGCTGCTGGACAAGGAAGGCGACAAGATCGACTCGGTCAACGTCACCGTGCCCGACCACAACCACGCGCTGATCACCACGCGGGCGCTGGCGATGAAGAAGAACGTGTACTGCCAGAAGCCGCTGTGTCACGACGTGGCCGAGTGCCGCGTGGTCGCCGAGGCGACGCGCCAAGCGGGAACGATCACGCAGCTCGGCACGCAGCACGCCTCGCGGCTGGGCGACCGGCTGGCGGTGGCGTGGCTGAAGTCCGGCGTGATCGGCAAGATCAAGCACGTGTACCTCTGCTCCAACCGTCCCGGCGCCATCGAGACCTACCGACGCGTCGGCCCCAAGCCCGCCCAGGGCGAACCGGTGCCCGCGAGCCTGAACTGGGACATCTGGCTCGGCACCGCGCAGGACCAGTTCTACTTCCACGAGTACCACCCGACCATCTGGCGCTCGTGGCAGGACTTCGGCACCGGCTGGTCCGGCGACATCGGATGCCACATCTACGACGCGGTGTGGAAGTCGATCGGCCTGACCGCGCCGAAGACCGTGCAGGCCAACGTGCAGGACACGTGGAAGAACGACCCCGCCCGCCGACGCGACGTCTGGCCGCAGTCCGACCACATCACCTGGACTTTCCCCGGCACCGACATGACCGAGGGCGACGAGCTGACCGTCGAGTGGTTCGACGGGCTGTTCTATCCGCCCGAAGAGATCCGCGCCCTGTACACCGCCTCCAAGAACTACCCCGCCGAGTCGGCGATGTTCATCGGCACCAAGGGCGCCCTGCTGCTGCCGCACACCGCCGGCCCGCTGCTGATCGGCGTCGAGGCGACCAAGCCCGACCTCAAGCCACGCGTCAGCCACTACCACCACTGGATCGACGCCTGCCTCGGCGGCGAGATGTGCGAGAGCCACTTCCTGCAGACCGGCCCGATGACCGAGGCGATCCTCCTCGGCACCGTCGCCATCCGCGTGCCCGACACCCTGATCAAGTGGGACCCGGCCAAGATGACCACCGACAACGCCGAGGCCAACAAGCTGCTCAAACGCACCTACCGCAGCGGCTGGGAAGTCCCCGGCGTGGCGTGAGGGTCAGGAGACAGGAGACAGGAGACAGGAGACAGGCCGTATCTACTGACCACTGAAACCTGGCCACTGGTTGCTGTCATCACTTGCCCAGCATCGAGCAGACGATGAACAGCACGATCATAAAGACGAAGAACGCGATGAAATAAGGGTTCTCGAAGCCGTCCTCGCCCGGCGGGTCGTACTCGGGCTCGGTGACCGGCTCGCGGTCGACGGGCAGCGGGCGACGGTCGGGCGCCCACGCGTGGCGACCGCTGCGCTTGCCGTTGCCGTTGAAATCGTCGTCTTCGTAGAACACGATCTGATCCCCCTTCGCACTCATGATACGCACGGAAATGTGGCCGAGATCGCCACACCGCGCCGCGGATTTATCAGCGGCGGCAACGTCCACTAGAGCATCTTGCGCGATCGTGTTGCACATGCGATGATACGGCATCGACAAGGAGGTCGCGTCATGCCTATTCCGGTTCAGACCCGTCAGAAGATGCTCGAAGCGATCGAACGCGGTGAGTCTGTTGCTTCGGTGGC
>WGMA01000009.1 GCA_016125285.1 Phycisphaera sp. | reverse complement strand
GTCGACGTTCTTGCTGACGCGCTTCTGCACGCCGACGTCAACCGCGATGTCGTACTGGCTGACCGATCGCGTGCTGCCGGTGATCTCCACCGAGCGCGGCACGACGGTCACCTTCAGTTCGGCCAGGTCCGCCAGTTCGAACACCGGCAGCACAAGCCGCTCAGCGGTAAACGCCTGGCTGAAGGTTGCCGGTGGCGCGGCGTTGATCTTCGCGGCCACGGCGTCGGCGATGTCGATGGCGATGCTCATGTGTTGCCCCCGATCAACCCGTGACCCACGCGAACGCGCCCGACGCCACCGCGGTGACCACCGCGCCAACGATCAGCCAGATCAACTTGGCCTGGCGTTTGGCGATCTGCTCGAGTCGATCGAGGCGGATCAGGATGCCGGGTTTGCCGTTGCCGCGCACCGCCTCGTCGAGTCGGTCGAGCTTGCGGTTGATGCCGTCGAGTTCCTTCTGGATCGATTCGTCGCTCACGTGCCGCCTCCGATCTCCCCGGTATCCTTGGTGTGAATCCGATACGTCTGTCGAAACGGGTCGCTCCATCGCCAACCCCGGATGTCCTGGCCGAGCGCCATCACCTCGTACTTGCGCCCGTCGGCCGCGATCACGTCGCCGGGCTCCGGTTCGGGACCAACCAACTCCTCAGCGAGGATCAGGAAGTCCCACACGTGCGTGGTGATCGTCAGTCCTTGCTCGTCGGCGAGTTCAACCTCGGTGCGCCCGTACGTCGCGTTGACGATCAGCCCAGGCATCTCCGGGTCCCGTCGGTACTCCACCGGGCTGGAGCAGTGCGCGGTGCGCATCTGCTCCAGCCAATCCGATCCGCGACGAAGCAGGTTCAACGCGGCCTCCTCACTGGCTCATGCGCACGCGGACGGTCGGGTCGTTGTCGCCGGCGGCGGCGACCGTCTTGCCCAGTTGCTTGTTGCTGCCGGCGGTCGTGGTCACGACCTTGTTGGTCGCGTCCCAGTACGCCTTCTTGCCGGCGGCGATCGCCTTGCCCGCGCCGACCTCCTTGGGCAGGTTGAACACGCCCGTCACGTGCAGCGCGCCGAGCATGCCGGCGGGGATGTCGAGTTTCGCGACGCCGATGAGGTCTTCCTGGACCACCACATCACCCGCCGCCACGTCGGTGTCGGGGGTGTGGTCGATGGCTTCGCCGTCCTGAACGAAGGTTGCGATCATGAGTCGGTGCTCCTTGTTTGCGTGAGTGATTCAGTGCGATCAGCGTTGTGCGTCTACCAAGGCTTCGGGGAGTGGCTTACGCTTCACCCTTAAATCGAACCGCGCCGCGGTAGTCCTGTTCGCGGACACCGAAGTCGATGTAGCCGCGGAACTGCACGCCCAGCGTGTTGAAGTCCGCGTCGGTCTTCTCCACCGTCGGCCGGTCCACGCCGTTGAGGAACGCGATCTCGATCGACGGCAGCCGATTGGGGTCGGCAAGCAGATACCAGGCCTTGCTCGACGCGCCGCCAAAGCTCGTGTTGGACAGGTACACCGAGCTGACGACCGTGAACTTGCCGACGTGCGGGTTGCCGTTGGGCTTGCCCTTGTTGGCGGTGGTCGTCTCGTTGAGCTGCGTCGAGTTCATCAGCTGGGCCGCCGGCACCTTCAGCGCCGTGGGCACCAGCAGGATCGTCGCCGGGATGCCCAGCGGCCGGCCGTTGGGCTTGGTCTGCTCACCGAACAGGACCTCGGCCGCGGTCAGGCTGTCGACGTCGAGCGCGGTGTTCACGCCGGCGGCGAAGTTCTTGTGGTCGACGTGGAAGAACGTCTTGCCGTCGGACTGCACGGGGTTGCTGAGCCACAGACCCCACACCGCGTCGGCGATCGCCTCGGCCGCGCCCATGCCGATCTGGCGCGGGATGTCGGTGAACGCGCCCATGTCGTCGTTGATGATCATCTGGCGCGTCAGCGCGAACATGATGCCGTGCGTGTCGGCTCGCTGACCGAACTTCTGCTCGTCGAGCTTGCCGTGCTTGAGCTCGCCGTCCGCGCCGACCTGCTCGAACTTGAACGCCCCGGTCATGCGGTAGCGGCTGTGCTCCTTGAAGTCGTTGACGCTGGCGACCTTCGCGATCTGCCGCCACGCGTCCTCGATGTAGTTGTATCCCTCCAGCAGCATCTTGTTGGCGATGTTCGACAGGATGCCCGGCAGCGACGTTGTGCTGAACGCCGCCTGCAGCCAGCCGGTCGCGTCGCGGCGGAACCGCGGCAGCTGCTGGCCGCACACCAGTTCGCAGAACTCCTGGATGCCCACGCCGCGCAGCTTGTCGGCCGCCTCGAGCACCGGCTCGTCGTACAGCGCCTCGATGCGCGAGTTGGACAGGCCCGACGCCATCAGCGCCACCGCCTCGAACATCTGCGGGCTGGTGTTGCGCGGGCGGGACGACGCGCTGACGCCGACCGGCAGCTGCGGCCGCGAAGCGCGCAGGATGTGCAGTTCCGTCTTGGTCACGTCCCAGCCCTCCTCGACGGCCTGCGCCTCGATCGACGGGAGTTTCCCGCCGCAGAGCTTGCGGATCGCCTCGATGCGCCGCGTCTCGGCGGCGACGCGGCGGCGCATCTGCGTGACCGTGTCGTCATCGGCGTCGGCGGATGCGGCGAGCGACGTCGGCGTGTCCGGATTGTCCGGCGTGTCCGACGGCTTGGACTTCTGCGGCGGCGTGTCCGCCGTCGCGGTCGTGGCGGTGGTGTCCGGGGTGTCCGGGGCGTCCGGGGCGTCGGCGTCGTGCGTGGCGATGTCCGTGGTGTTGTGTTCGGGGGCGTCATCCATGGTGGCCTGCTCCTTGCTTGGGTTCGAGGCGGTTGCGGCGACGCGGGCGCTGGTGGCAGCGTCAGCGCCGCTGTCGACGAACGAGATTTCCTTGAGAACGGCGCGGCGCACCACGTGCAGCGGGCCGGTGAACGATCGGCCGTTGACGGTCACGCTCTGACCGTTGGGCACGAACTCGGCGTCGATCACCGACGCGCCGATGCTCGCCTGCCAGGGGAAGCCGTTGAGCGCCGACTTGGCCACGTCGCGCGCCCACGACGTGTCGCGGCTGATGACACCCTCGGCAACAACCTGGCCGGCTTCGATCCCCACGCGCTGCGTGTGTCCGACGCCCTGGCGGTGGTTGTGATCGAGGCGGACGGGAATGTCCTGCCGGCCGATTTCGAGTCCCTCGAGGTCGACGACAACCGGGTGCGGGAATCCGGCGATCCGCATCACGCCGCCGGTGTAGGCGACCATGTGGAAGGTCGGCATCGTCCTGTCCGGTTCGCTGGCGGCTTCGACCGTCAGCGGGCACCGAAAAGTGAGGTAATCAAGCTGCTTCTCGGGCGTTTTCGTCGTCGACATCCGTGTCAGACTCCTGTTCGTCGTTGGGTGAAAGGGTTGGGGCGGGCGGCGATTCCAAACCGAGCTCGCGCATCAACTGCCGTTCCTTGGCACGCTGGCGCAGTTCGACCTCCCAGTCCTTGCCGGCCCGGGCGTACTCGGCGGCGAGCGTGGTGGTGTTACTGGTGAGGCGCGTGGCCTGCGCGTTGGCTTCCTTGGCGGGGTCGACGTGCTCGTTGCCGTCGAAGAACCACTGACGCGGCAGCGCCGCGTCGGCGTCGCGCAGGAAATCGAACTCGTCGAGCAGCCGCGCTTCGTCCAGCCACGCGTCGAAGATGCGATCGAGCACGGCCTCGGCCAGGTGCGCCTGCTCGACGCGGATGGATTTGAAATACACCTGATGGTCGAGGCGACCCGAGGCGTAGTTGTAGCCCGAGGAGTTGCCGGCGGCGACGTTGAACGGCAGGTTCAAACACCGGGCGATCTCGTTGAGAATCTCGCGCTTGAACTCGCCGTAGCTGGTCGTCGGCTGCTGCGCTTCGACCTGGCCGAGCCTCCAGCCGTCGGGCAGGACCGTGGCCATGCGCTTCTCGAGTTCGACCACGTCCATGGGTTCGAGCGCCTGCGCCTCGCCGTTGGCCGGTGCATCGGTGAACAGCACCGCCGCGAAGTCCGCCGCCGTCTCCGCCGCGGCGATCACCGCCAGCGTGTAGCGCCGCAGCTGCGCGAACAGCGGAAGCGCGGGCGTGATCTCCGGCACGCCGCGGTGCTGACCCGGCCGGTCGGCGCGGAACCAGTGGATCACCGCGTCGGCGGGCACCACGTCGTACTGATGACGCCACGCGCCGATGTCGCCGGGATGGTCCCGCAGGATCGAGTACGACCGCGGGTTGCCGAACGCGTCGAGCGCGATGCCGTCGATATCGTTCGAAGTCGGCATCAGGGCCATGAGTGGCGACGCCACGCGGTCGGCCTCGATCAACATCACATCGAGCATCACTGGCGAGCCGAGGCGGGGATTGCGGGGGTTGAGGGTGAGCACGGCGAACGATTCGCCGTCGGCGGACTTGGCCATCCGCATGGCGCGGAGCTTCTCGGGGAGCCTGACCGTCCTAGCCCACGCGGCGAACGCCGCTTCGACGCGCCGGTTCGTGTCGATGCTGTTGGTGAGCAGTTGAAGCCGTGGGCCCGTGCCGATGCAGTCGTTGGCGATCGTCAGCACGATGCCCTTGGCGTAGGAGTTGTTGGCGACCTCGTAGCGTGACCGCTCGCGCAGCTTGCGACGGACATCGGGCGTGGCGGCGCTGTCGGCGGATAGCGAGTCGGCCATGGCCCAGTGCCGGGCGTTCTCGGCGGTGGTCTGCGCCGCGTCGTAGCGCGCCCGAACCACCGCGGGCACCGAATGCGCCGGGAGGGACCGCGGGGTCTTCCTTGACCTTTTGCGGAACGGCCACATCAGACGGTCCCTCCCGGCGAGATCTTCGCCAGCTTCACGCCGAGTCCCTTCGCGCGGCTGGCCTTCTTCGACTCCAGGTACTTGTCGGCCTCGATCTGGTCCTGCAGGTCGTGCTGCTCGACGGACCCCGAGTCGCCCGAGGCCTTCTTCGGGCCCGCGGCGTTGTCTGCGATCGCGTTGTCGAGGTTTTCAGGCATCACGGCTCCGGGGTTGAGCAGAATGTCGTCCGACTCTGCTTACTTACCCCGCCGCGGCGAAAAGTGTCGGAAGAATCTTGTCCACGCGTGCGATCGTCTGTTCGTCGCACGCGTTAGCACACTGATCGTCAGGATTGGTTGAACCTACGTGCTGGTTCACCTACCGTCGGCCCCGCTGAATCTCCGACAGCTTGACGCGCCGGCGTGCCGACTGTGATCCGTGGTCCGTGCCGGCCAACACCGCGCCCTGAACAGACGCCGCCACCGCACAGCCCACCAAGCAGTCCAGCCAATGGTTGTCGGGTCGCGTGGCCCGCAGCTTCCACTCGTCAACCGTCCGTCCCTGCGCCGAGGCCTTGACGCGGTATTCGGAAGTCAGCTGATCGGCGAGCATGCGGTGGGCCTTGTCGTCGCGCCCGTAGAGCGACAGGCAGCCCGGGTCGCCCATCGACACCGCCAGCCGCGCGTGCACGAACGTCTTCCAGTAGTTCGTGTCGACCAGCACGTGCCGCACCTGCCGACGCCCCACCGTGTTGGGGATGCGCCAGTGCATGCCAAGGCGGTCGCCGCGCTTGCGCTTGTACTCGCTGAACGGCACGCTCGACGCCCCGACGTACTTGCCGTGGCTCGGCAGCAGAACGCCTGCGAACGAGCTCTGCCGACAGAACTGGTACACCACGTCGGTGCTCTGACCCCAGTTGGCATCGACCAGGCACCGGTCGATTCGCATCTCCGCGCCGCCCTCGCGCCGGTACGCGCGCGTAAGCATCTCGGCGGTGAGCTTGTCGAGCGCCGCGTAGATCTGCCCTTCCGTGCCCGCGCCCGGCGCGGCGCGCGCGATCGTCGATCGCACGTCACGCAGCGTGAAGTACGCCCGCTTCTGAGACGGCCACGTGCCGTAGTCGACGATGTAGCCGGTGAAGTTCTCCTCCCAGGCGCAGAGCATCCAGAACAGCACCTTCTGCTGAACGTCAACGAACATCGTCAGATGATTACAACTCAGTGGAATCCCATTCCGGGGGTAGCCGTTGAGCTTCGCGGCGATCTGCTCGGCGGTCAGCATCTCCTCGCCGACCTCTTCGACGATCGGCTCGTTCTGGTACTCGGCGAAGAACGCCGCCTCGTCGCGCAGCCGCAGGTTCATCGCGTGCTGGATCGCCGACAACTCGTCGTCGTTGAATCGCTGAGGCCAGGCGACGATCGAGCCGGCGTCCATGGCGTCTTGATTGACGCGGTAGAACTCGGTCGCCACGGTGCCATCGCCGTCGTTGCGCAGCGAGTCGGCCCGCAACTCGGCGTACTTCGCCCAAAGCTTTTCGGCGGACGGGAACGCGTACACCATCTTCGTCCGCTCGCCTTGCCACTCGGGGTGCTTGTCGCGGTCGAGGATGTTGTCGGCCATGTCGCCGGGGCGGATGACCGTGCACGCCATCAGGCCGGCGATCTTCTTACCGGGCCCCGCCATGCCCAGCACGTCGCCGGCGAGGATCGCCTCGCGTCGCTGGCTCTGCGACGGCGACCACGCCGACTCGGTCGTCTGCGGGTCGTCGACCATCACCAACTGCGGGCGCACGACCTGGCCGTCGGCGCGGGCGTAGTTCTGACCGCGGATGTCGCTGCCTTTCATGCCGGAGCACGAGATCACCACCCCGGAAGCTCTCGACCCGGTAATCGTGGGCAGCACGATCCGATCCGACGCCCATTCGATGCGCGTCGGCTCGCCGTTGTGCTTCTGTCCCTTCTGACGGTTGGTGATCCGCTCGAGGCACATGATCGGGTAGGTGACCTCGGGGAAGTCGGCCTGCAGCAGGGGATTGGTTTCAAGCCAGACCTTGATGTTCTCCAGCAGGTCGCGGGCGCGATCGGCGCTGGCGGCGATCAGACAGATGAACGGCGTCGCGCCGATCAGCGCCGCCCAGATCACCGCCGCCTGGCACAGCACGGTCTTGCCGCTGCCGCGCGGCATCGCCATGGCGCACAAGCCGCCGCTGCGCACGGCGCGCTCGATCTTCTCGATCACACGCAGGTGATCCTCAGACCACGGCAGGTAGAACACCTCGGGGAAGTACGTCTCGCAGAACCCCCGGAAGGATTCTTCACAGTGCGCCCGGCGTTTGGGGTCGGCAACCTCGGGGATCTGCCCGATGTCCTGCGCGGCGCGCACCGCTTCGGCGTTGCGCTCGGCCTGCCGGCGCTTGACCTCGTCGTAGCTGACCGGCTGCTTCTTGGGCTTGTGATATTCGAGGGTCAGCCACGCCGCGTAGCGGAACAGGTCGACCGTCTTGGGGCTCCGGCGATCGACGATCGTGTAGCCGGCGCGATTGCGGTGGCGGCGCAGCTGGCGCTCGCTGATCACCTCGCCGCGGCCCAGCGAGTTGAGCATACGCACCAGCTCGGACGGTTTGAGCTGACGCGGGTTAGTCGCCATGGCTGACCTCCCCCACCAGGAACGCGACGTAGTCGAGCAGGTTGATCGTGTCGTCCCCCCGGATCAGCCCGCCGGCCTCGGCCACGACGCGCACCTGCTCCTCGGTGACGCGCCGCCCAAACGCCGACGACAGCGCCGTAGCGGCGTCGGCCACGGAGATGGCGGTGGTCTTTAGCGGCTTGGCGTCAGTGCTTTGGCTCATGGCGATTCCTGCGGATGACGGGCGTATCGGGGGTGGAAAAGAATCTTTACCCGGGTTCCAAACATGCCTTGATGCGGGCGAAAAATCATGGCTTCATGCGTGTAACACAGGCCATTACAAGGAGATACCCATGCCGAAGCCCCGCGACCCCAGGAACCCCAAAGACGCCTACGCCGCCGCCCGCCGCGACATCGATCGCCTGATGGGGTGGCTGACCACCCGCCTCGACGAGCACGGTGGCACCGACTTTGGCGACAAGGACTGGGCCGACGTCGGCGACCTGCGGAAGGTCCGATCGGACCTGTGCCAAACGCTGGCGTTCATCGCCAACGTCGAGACCGTCGACATCGAACGGATGCTCACCCCGCGAAAGTGAACCGACTGAACCAACCCTGCCCTCGGCGAAGGTCGCCGGGGGCTTTCGATTGAACGCCAGATCAGGAGAACCGACATGGCGAAGAAGAAGACGACGAAGAAGGCCACGAAGAAGACCACCAGCAAGAAGGGCGCGACACGCGCGAACATGCGTGCGGTTGCCAAGGCCGATCAGGAGAACGCACGACTCGCCGAGCAGCGCGCCAAATCGCCCGACGGCATGACCGCCTCGGAACGCGCGATGGCAACCAGCGCCAAGCCTGGGGGCGCGAAGAAGAAGTCGACGTCGAAGAAGAACGCGAAGACCGAGGCGAAACCGAAGAAGCTCAGCCTGATCGACGCCGCGGCGCAGGTGCTCGGCGAATCCAAGGAGCCAATGAACTGCAAGCAGATGGTCGATCAGGTCATCACCAAGAAGCTGTGGTCGACCGACGCGCCCACGCCTCACGCGACGCTGTACTCCTCCATCCTCCGCGAGATTCAGAACAAGGGCGACGAGGCCCGATTCACCAAGGTCGATCGGGGCCTGTTCACGCGTAGCGCCGCGGGCAGCAAGAAGGGAGCTTGATCCATGGCGACCCGCCACCGAGACCGCAACGTGATCTTCGATGTTGTCGACGGCGTGCTGACGCGAACGGTCGCCTTCTCCGACGGCCGCTCGTACACGCACCGATGCACGCGAGAAGTCTTCGAAGAGGTCGCCTACGCGATCGAGCAGCGCGCCACGGAGGGCGCGACGCTCGACCCGTTGGCCAAGGCGCTGGATTTGCCGTTCACGCAGGTCAACGTCGCGATGGAGTTCATGAAGGAACGCGGGTGCGTGGTCACGCGGGGGAGACGGAACTACCCCGCGTCGATCGCCATGTACGAAGACGCGATGTGCGAGTTCACCTTCCTGGCTGAGATGCCGTACTGACCTCACGCCGAA
This sequence comes from Phycisphaera sp., assembly GCA_016125285.1. Lineage (GTDB taxonomy): Bacteria > Planctomycetota > Phycisphaerae > Phycisphaerales > Zrk34 > RI-212. The sequence continues at coordinate 2,533 of WGMA01000009.1, read as the reverse complement.
CCTCCGCTTTTTACCTCGGCCTTCCGCTTGGAAGCGACCGAGGTTTTCTTCGGTCCAAGTAGGGATCGGCAACTGACAAAGAAACGATCCTTTATCAACCGACTGGACTAAGAAACGATCGTTTGCTAGAGTTTGGCACTCGGAAAGGAACGCTTCCTCGCCATGCCGCGCCAAACAGGGACATATCGCACCACGACGACGACCGGCGAGCCCGTGCGGGCATTCGTGCCGTATCCGCTCCCGCCCGCCAAGCCTCCGCTCGATCTTTCGGGAAAGCTCGGGGCGAAATGTTCCGACGCCCTTATGGCCCTGGCCCGCCTTGAAGTCGCCGCCCATCTCGTCCCGAGCGCGAGCTGGTTTCTGTACGGCTTCGTGCGGAAGGAAGCCGTCCTGACCTCGCAGATCGAGGGCACGCAAGCCACGCTGCGCGATGTTGTGGAGTTCGAGGCGACCGACGCGGCCGATCATCCCGAGGATGTCGAGGAGGTCTGCAACTACGTTGATGCATTGACCTACGCGCGCCGGGAAATGGCCAAGCCCAAGGGCCTGCCCTTGAGCGCGCGACTGCTGTGCGAAGCGCACAAGCGTCTTATGAAAGGCGTGCGCGGCACCAACAAACAACCCGGTGCGATCCGCAAGAGCCAGAACTGGATCGGCGGAACACGCCCCGGCACCGCCCACTTTGTCCCGCCGCCTCCGGAGGACGGGCCGGGCGCGCTGACGGCGCTGGAACGATGGATTCACAGCGATGACCCGTTGCCGCCGCTGATCAAAGTGGGGCTCGCCCATGTTCAATTCGAGACCATCCATCCGTTCCTCGACGGCAATGGTCGCATCGGCAGGCTGCTGATTGCGCTGCTGTTGGAACACTGGGGCATCCTCAAGTCGCCACTGCTTTACCTGAGCGTGGCGTTCAAGCGTCACCAGCGCGAGTACTACGACCACCTGTCCGCGGTCCGCACCGACGGCGATTGGGAAGCGTGGACCGACTTCTATCTCACCTGCGTCCGGGAGGCCGCCGAAGACGGCGTCGATGTCGCGCAACGACTGTTTGCGCTCCTCGGCAAGGATCGGCGGCGATTGACGGCAAGCCCCCGAGCCACGGTTGCCGCCATCCAATTGCTGGACATGCTCCCGGACCACCCGATGGTCACCGTGCCGCGAGCAAGCCGGATGCTCAAGATCACCGCGCCCACAGCGCGCAAAGCAGTTGGCATCCTGGTCGAGGTGGGCGTTCTGCGCGAAACAACCGGCAAGCAGCGTGATCGGGTATTCGCCTACCATAAGTATCTCCAGGTGCTCACCGGGAAAGAGCCGTGAATCGATTCACTGCGAATCGCCTGCGGGTGACACTCCAGCGGCGCGTTCCGCCTTGCGCCCCGTGAACTGCTCCCACCGCTGGACGATCACGTCGCAGTACGCCTGGTCGATCTCCATCAGGAACGCGCGCCGGTCCGTCTGCTCGCAACCGATCAGCGTCGAGCCGCTGCCGCCGAACAGGTCCAGCACGTTCTGCCCCGTCTTCGACGAATACTGGATCGCGCGCACCGCCAACTCGACGGGCTTTTCGGTCAGGTGCACCATGCTCTGCGGGTTGACCTTCTTGACGTGCCACAGATCGGTGGCGTTGTTGGGTCCGTAGAAGTGATGACCAGCGCCTTCGCGCCAGCCATAGAAGGCGATCTCAAACGCTCCCATCATGTCCTTGCGCGTCAGCACCGGGTGCTGCTTGTCCCACACGATCCCCTGGCTGAAATACAGCCCCGCCTTCTTCAGCGGGCCGGGGTAGTTGCCGAGGTTCGCGTAGCCGCCCCAGATGTAGAACGAGCCGCCGGGCTTGAGCACGCGCGCCGCGTTGTTGAACCACGCCGCCAACAACTTGTCGAACGCCTCGTCGGTGACGAAGTCGTTGGCCAGCGGCCGGTCCTTCGCCCGCATCTTCTTGTGTGTCGCCTTCTTCTCGCCCTGGCGCGCCACGTCGAATGACTGGTGGTGCGTGCGGCTCTCCGCCTTCGGGAACGAACTGTTGCCGGCGGCGATCGCGTTGTTGCTGCGCGGCTCGACCTTCACGTTGTACGGCGGGTCCATGTTCACAAGGTCGATCGTCGCGCCGTCCAACAGCCGATCGAGGTCGCCCGCCGACGAGCTGTCGCCGCACATCAGCCGGTGGCCATTCCGGGGGTCGCCGAGCAGCCAGATGTCGCCGGGCTGCGTGATCGGATCGTCCGGCGGCTCCGGCACCGCATCGGCGTCGGTCAGCCCCTCGGTCACGCCGGCCGCTTCGCTCAGCAACTTGGCCAGTTCGTCGTCATCGAACGCCAGAACCTCCATGTCGAACCCGCCCTCGCGCAGGTCCGTCAGTTCGATCGGCAGAATCTCCAAATCCCACTCAGCCAACTCGCCGGTCTTGTTGTCGGCGATGCGGTACGCCTTGATCTGCGCCGGCGTCAGGTCGGTGGCCACGTGCACGGGCACCTTGGTCAGCCCGAGCTTCTTCGCCGCCTTCCAGCGCGTGTGCCCGGCGATGATCACG
>WGMA01000072.1 GCA_016125285.1 Phycisphaera sp. | reverse complement strand
GAACGTGCACGTCCATCCCTACAACAATCATGACGATCCTCCTGTCCTATACGGTTGGCGTGAAACAACGCCGTTGGTACGCCGCACGTGCCACGAGCACAAGCACGTACCCGGGAGGATCGTCTTATCATGACATTAGGTTAGTTGTCGACGGCGACCGCCTCTTGGATCAGGTCAATCGCTCTCGAAAGCTGCGTGTACTCTTTCCCGTGTCGAAGTCGCAAGCGGACTCTTTCGAGGCCATGCCGATCGAGATTCGAAATGTTCTTGACATATCCTGGGAACCATTGTTACCGAAGTCGAAGTCAGATATCGAGGAGATCAAACTCCAAGCACTTCTGAAGCGGCCAGTGGTGGAGATTGAAAGAAAGCAACTTACGGTTCGCCAAATTATTCTGCTTGCTGCGAATCAAGGCGGAGGCGTTCATCGATCCGAATTGTGGCCACCTGAATTGAACAAATTGGCGACTGCATTCCCTTTCGTCGGCTCTCAATTGGGCCACCTGATGGCCTCAATTGCAAAAGTGCTGGTCGCCGGCCTTTGGCCATTGCGAGAAGTGATCATCGGAACGCCACCGACTGACAGATTGGTATCACATCACTCCGCAGGGGTCATTGGACAGCTGAACTTTTCGAATGAGCAGTATATGGAAGGACCGACTCAAGTCGCGTTACCTGATGGTCTTCACGTCGCAATGTTAATTCACCAGGCCTCGAAGTCGGCGCGAAGCGAGAGGGTTTATCTCGACTTGTCTTCTGCCAACAACGCTGTTTCAGTCAGACTGTCGCAATTGAAGTCGGGTGGATTTCGATGGGCGGTACGTCATGAGAATCGTATCTGGGCAAGTGTTTCGTCTGCAGCCAGATCAAACCGCTACGAGGTTGTGCAGTTATCGTTGGTTGCCAATGATAGGCAGGTGGAATTGGGGCTACGCATCGCAAATGATCGCTACAAAGTTACGAAAACAAAATCGTTCGATCTAGGGAGAATTGATCGGATTGTCCTCGGCGCTGATCAGTCTGGGAAGCGTGGCGCGTCCTTCTCCTTGAAAGACATGCTTGTCTACAATCGCGCGATCGAGAAACCTGAACAAGACGCGCTTCTTCGATATATGCGATTGAATTATGCGTAACCCGGTTCGACGCGGAACTACGGAGGAACATGATGCGGATCCGTTACATCACAACAACATTGCTCGCCGCGTTCGTCGCGTTGGGCTACGCGAGCGTCTGCGAAGCGCAGGCGTTGAAGGTGGTTGAGTCCGACAAAACCATCACCGTCACGCGCGGTGAGGGGACGGTGTTGACGTACAACAAGGTGTCGCCACCTGCCCCGGCGGGGATCGATCCGATCTTCGAGCGGAGCGGGTTTCTGCATCCGGTCACCTCGCCGAAGGGTCGGGTCGTGACGGGGATGTTCCCGGTCGATCATCCGCATCAACAAGGCATCTTCACGGCGTGGGTGAAGACGAAGTACGACGGGCGGGCGGTGGACTTCTGGAACCTCGCCCGCAAGACCGGCCGCGTGCTGCACGAACGCGTGGTGTCCGTGAGCGACGCCGGCGATGGCGGTGATGGCGGCGACGGCGGTGATGGCGGCGTGCGGTTCGAGGTGGACCTGCTGGACCGCGCCGTGGCCGAGCCCGCGGTCGACGTGCTCCGCGAGCGGTGGAAGGTGACGGTGTACCCGACCGACGCGGACTACCGCTGCTTCGATCTCGAGCTGACGCAGACGGCGTTGACGGACAAGCCGCTGGTCGTGGAGAAGTATCGCTACGGCGGCGTCGCGCTGCGCGGGCCGATCGGTTGGCTCAGCCCGCAGGACAAGGGCGCGGGCGACCTGACGGGCCTGCAGGCGTGCACGTTTCTCAACGACCTCGGGTCCGACCGGACGAAGGGCAACGAAGAGCACGCGAAATGGGTGGCGATGACGGGGACGATCGACGGCGGACCGGTCACGATCGCCGTGCTGTGCCACCCCGGCAACTTCCGCGCCCCACAGGCGACGCGGCTCCACCCGACCAAGCCCTACTTCTGCTTCTCGCCCTGCGTCGACGACGAATTCCGCATCGATCGCACACACCCGTATCACGCCCGCTACCGCTACCTCATCACCGACGCGAAGCCCGACCCGGCGTGGCTCAACACGCAGTGGACGAAGTGGGCGGGCGAGTGACGGCGGACGTCATGACAACGCCGCACGTGCCGTACTTGTTAGGTTTTTGATTGGACTTTTGTCCACTTCCCGCATACAATGGAATGGCTTAAATTCCGCCCGTTTTGCACGGGGGAGGTCACGGTCGGACGCGACGCGTCACGGCCGAAGCTGTGATTGCGCGGGGAGGCGACTTTGGGGAGAAAATCGACAGATCGAAGGTGGTTGAACCGGCATGCCCAGGCGACCCGGAAGCATCCCGGCCTGTCTTGCTGCGATCACAGGGCCGGGCTTGGCCGCCATCCCAATGGAAAATGGAAACTGGCAAATGACCAATGGAAAATCGCTACCGGCCCCGACCCGCCCCCCCAGAACCACCCAGGGACCGGGCGCCGGGGCGGGGGTTGGCCGCCCCCCCAAGAGAAAAGGGAAACGGGCAAAAAACAAAAGAAAAACGTCCCCCCCCCCCCCCCCCCCCCCGAACAAAACCCGGCGCGGGTTCGTGCCAAACGCACGTCCGTGGCTGCGCGCACGGCGAGCCGACGCGGGATGCCCGCGTCGCCCCTCGCGCATCCCAATCGCGCTCGATTCGGACTTGCCCGCGCCCCTGTTGCGTCCCATCAGCGCCCCGAGCAGGCCCGATCGCGCACCACGAGCGCACCGGACATACCCTCCCCCAGCACGCGAAGCGTTACGCACGAGGAACCGAGCCCGGCCTGCATCCCAATGGAAAATGGAAACTGGAAAATGGCAAATGGAAAATCGCCACTCCTCCGCCGCGCGTTAGCCGACCAGCACCGGCGTGCCGGCCTTCGCCGACTCGTACACCGCCGTGATGATCGCCACGGCCTTGCGGGCCTCGGCGCCGTCGAGCATGAGCTTCGTCTTGCCGTCGAGGGCGTCGAGGAAGTGCTCGATGTTGCGGGTGTGGTTGGAGTAGTCGATGGCCATCGGGTCGGCCGCGCCGCCGCCGTGGCTGGTGCCGCCGGAGAACTTGGCGCGGGTGTAGGCGTCGTCGTCGATCTCGTTGCGGAACTGCCAGGTGACCAGCTCGTCCTCGAGCAGCTCGGCGGTGCCGTCGCGCCCGGCGATCTGCAGGCGCTTCAGCGACCCGGGGAACATCGACGTCGCGGCGAGGATCTGGCCGAGCGCGCCGTTGCGGTAACGCAGCGCGATCACGCACGTGTCCTCGACCTCGATCAGGTCCTCGGCGTGCCCGAGCCTGGCGGTGTACGCGAAGACCTCTTCGACGGGGTTCACGTCGCGTGCTCCGGGCGCGGACGTTCCGGGGTCGGCGGCGGCGATCCACTGCGCGGCGTCGACGCCGTGGATCGACTGATTCATCAGCGCCCCGCCGCCGTCGAGGGCGAGCGTGCCCTGCCAGCGTGTGGGGCCGTAGTACGCGTCGTCGCGCCACCACGGCACGTAGCTGTTGATCACGGCGAGCCTGCCGAATCGCCCGCCGGCCGCGGCCTGCTGGATGGTCTGCACGACGGGGTTGAACCGCTGCGGGAAGATACCGCCGAGCGTCACGCCGGCCTTCGCAGCGGCGGCGATCATCTTGTCGACGCGGTCGAGGGTGATCTCGATGGGTTTTTCGCAAAGGACGTGCACGCCGCGCTCGAACGCCGCGAGGGCCGGCTCGAGGTGAGCGCCGCTGGGCGTGCAGATGGTCACGAGATCGGGTTTCTCGGCGTCGAGCATCTGTTCGTAAGTCGGGTGCCACACGCCGCCAAACGTCTCGACGAACTTGCGGCCCTTGGCCTCGGTGCGACAGGTGGCGGCGACGAGCTCGGCGTTGGGCAGGTCCGCGATCGCCCGGGCGTGCATCTCCGCGATCGCCCCGACGCCGATGATTCCGATGCGGTATTTCGTGCTCATGACGCGAAGGTATACAAGATCGCGCCCGATCGGGCAAAAAGCCGTGGACAAACGCCGGGTTTGTGCGTTTTAACTTTGACACGGACGGTCGGGACGCGATGATGTGGTGAGCAGACGTTTGTTGGACAACGTTCTCGGAGGAAGATGACATGTGTGGGCACACACGGTGGTGGCTGATTGTTCTGATCGGGCTGACGCTGGGCGGCGCGTGCTTCGGCACGGCGCAGGACCCGGCGATCGTCGCGAAATACAACGACAAGTGGGGCGCGCGGGAGAAGCAGGCCGACACGACGCGCAAGCGGCTCGCGCTGGTGCAGGAGCTGATGCAGGCGGCGGTGCAGACCGACGACAAGGACATGCGCCTGTACATCTTCGACAAGGCGTTCTTCCTGGGGCTGCGCGACTACCCCGAGGGGCACCGGCTCGCGGCCCAGGCCGTGCACCTGATCCAGCAGACCGACACCGGCATGCGGATGGACTGCCTGATGCGGCTGGACCGTCTGTACACGGCGGGCTGGCACATCAACAAGCGATCGAACCTCGGCGCGGGGATCGAGGCCGCGGAGGTGAAGGTCGAGATGGCGCAGCGGCGGCTGATGGAGCTGTTCCGCGAGCACCGCACGAAGGGCCTGGAGAAGATCGAATTCATCGGCGAGCTGAACAAGATCAAGGGCGAGTACATCGACGCGTACACCACGGCGAACCAGGTGGTCAGCACCGCGGCGCGCTACGCCGAGAGCCACCCGGACAAGAAGGTCCGCGAGGCGCTGGGGAAGTTCGCGGCGGAGAACGCGCCGCTGCTGGACAAGATCAAGGAGGCGCGTGACGAGATCCTCGACCTGCACCGCGCCTACGCGCTCAACGGCGACGCGGCGCTGCCGCCCCAGGATCGCCCCGGCGCACAGCCCATCGCCGAGGTCGCCGACGCCACGCCGACCACCAAGCCCGAGACGCCGTCCAAGCCTGCGTCGAAGCCCGCGCCGACGACCCGCCTGCCCGACAAGACGCCGCCGCAGCCCGGCTCCGCCGTGTCCACCGAGCCCGAACCCGCGCCCGAGCCCGCCACGAAGCCGGCGAACAACGAGCCGGAGGTCGAAAACGCGTTTACGCGCGCGATCAGCGCCGGGCACTGGCAGGAGCACAAGTGCTCCAAGTGCGGCGACACGTTCGTGCCGGCGTTCGGCGATAACTCCGGGCTGTGCTACTGGTGTCAGAAGAAGACGAGCATCTTCGACGTCAAAAACTGACGCCGCGGCCCCGGGACGCGGAGTCCGGGTCGGGGCCGCGGCGTCGCGAGCCGCCGGTCAGTCCAGCGGCTTGATGTTGACGTTGCGGAACTGCACCGGGTCGCTGTGACCCGCGAAGCCGAACGAGCCCTTCAGGCGATCGCGACCCTGAAACTTCTCGATGGGGTAGTGCATGTTCTTCGGGTCGGCCTTGTCCAGATCGGTGTCAAGGATGATGAAGCCGTTGAGCTCGACGGTGATGTGATGGCCCTTGACGGTGACGGTCTGGTAGTTCCACTCGCCGACGGGGCGCTGGTAACCGCGGACCGCGGCGACCTGCGAGTAAGCCGAGCCGTGGAACTGCGCGGGATGCAGACCCTTGTACTTCTCCGCGGTGTTGTCGAGGACCTGCAGCTCGCACATGCCGACGTAGGCGGTGTCGCCCGAGCCGGGGTAGCGGATGGCCAGGCCGTTGTTACCGCCGGGCGGAAGCAGGAACTCGAGCGTGGCGGTGAAATCACCGTACTCCTTGTCGGTGAAGATCGTGCCGCCCTTGCCGGGCTTGCACATCAGCGTGCCCTCCGGCGTGACCTGGTAGTTGTCGACGGGTCCCTTCAGGCCGGTGAAATCCTTGCCGTTGAACACGGGCTCGAATCCGCCGTCCTTCTCGGCCATCGCACGGAGAGCCTTGTTGGATTCGTCGGTCGGGATCTCACGGATGAACACGTTACGCCAGCGGATCTCGCCGCCGTGGGTCTGCAGCTGGATCGGGCCGTGCATCGGCACGGGCTCGTAGCCGTGCTCTTCGGTGTCCTTGCGGTTGTAGTAGTTGTGCATCTTGGCCTTGTCGACGACGAGCTTGTCGTTGAGCCACACGGTGACGTAGTCGCCGATCATCAGGACGTGCACGCGGTTCCACTCGCCGAACGGCTTGTCGGCCAGCACCGCCGGATCCTTGCCGGGCCAGCTCTTCGGATTGTTCCACAGGCCGCCGCTGCCCTTGTCGGCGCCGAGGTTCCACTTGCCGCCTTCCTTCGTGTAATCCCAGATCTGCACCTGCGGCACGCCGCGGAGGTAGATGCCGCTGTCGGCCTTCGCGACGGTCTTGTAGTCGACCCACAGCTCGAAGTCGCCGTAGAACTTGTCGGTCGTCAGGTAAAGGCCGTGGCCGTCGTTGACCAGCTCGCCGTTGTCGACGGTCCAGTGCTGCTGGATGTCCGCAAGGCTCTTCTCCTTGCGCTCGGCGAGCTTGTCGCTGTCGATGTAGCTGCGCGGGTCGGTGGTCGTCTCGCCCCACCAGCCGGCGAGGTCCTTGCCGTTGAACAGCGTACTGAACCCGGCGGGCGGGTTGTTGTTCTCCTGCGCATTTGCGAACGGGGTGAGGCCGCCGAGCATGCATAGCAGCGCGGCGATGACGGGGAATCGGACAGTGACGAAAGTACGGTGGTGCATCCTAAGCTCCTGGATGGTTTGTGAAACGAACGCCCGGCATTATTGGCACTCTGACCGTCCGGGGCAACGTCGGGCGGCAACACGGGCTAATACGTGCCCCGGCGGCGGTTTGTGCGGCGTCAGCGCGGCACGTCGACGGTCAGCACCAGCAGCGTGTCGGTCACGCGGTCGTCACGCCGGTAGCTGAGCCACGAGCGCGCGGTGTCGGTCGTCGCGCTGCTGTCGGACATCACGGCGATCGGCACGCCCGGCGGAACGATCACGCGCGTGCGCAGCTCGTCGAGCTGGATCGCGCCGCCACGACCGCCCCGCGCGTCCGTCGTGCGCGCCGCGTGGAAGTACGGCAGCAGCTCGACGTCGACGCCGCTGGCCGACACGCCGCGCACCGTCACCGCCATGCCCGAGCCGGTCACGTCGTACTGCGAGCGCGACACGAGCACGCCGCCACGCCACGTCGGCACGACCACGACCCACGGCCGCGGCTGGAGCGTGACCGCTTCGAGGCTCGCCGTGCCGCCCGGCGCGAGCAGGATGAACTGGCTGCTGATCGAGCGGCTCGTGCGCGTCGACCCGCCGACGCTGATCGCGCCGCGCCAGCCGCCCTGCAGCGCGTACACCGCCAGGCCGTTGTGGCGCGACGTCCCGCCGACCTGCACATCCACGTTGCGGTCGCGGTAGCCGATCATCGCGTCGAGCGACTGCCGCTCGCGCCGGTCGAACGACACGCGTTCAAGGTTCACGCGCACGTTGCCCGGAGGCACCGACATCACCACGTCGCTCGCGCCGCCGCGACGATTCATCTCCGCAAGCCGCGCCTCGCGCTGCGCCTCCAGTTCCTGCGCCCGCTGGCGGATGGCTTCGGCTTCCGGATCGGCCGGCTCGCTCGGCGTCGTCTTGCAGCCGGGCGCGATCGACAGCAGCAACAACAGCGCCGCCGCGTATCGCGCCGCTCGCCGCACCTGCACACGTGTGATGTTCATGCTGTCAGTCTACCCGCGACAGCCGAGCTTCTGCATCATCGCGTCAGTTTTCTCGTAAGCTTCGGTCACCCACTCGACGATCTTGTCGGGCTCCGGCGAGTATTCCAGCTCGATGCTGACAACCTTGTCGAACCCCGTGTCGCGGATCGCCTCGAGGTACTTGATGATCGGCACAACGCCGTGCCCGGGCGGCAGGTCGCCGTGCACCTTGCCGTTGCAGTCGCTGAGGTGCACGTGCTCGATCAGCCCCTTGAGCCGCGCGATCTCTTTCGGCTTGACGTTCATCAGGTACAGGTGCGAGATGTCGACGTTCGCCCGCACGACCTTCGGCATGCCCACGTCCTCGATGAACTTCAGCATCGTGTCGACCGTGTTGATCAGCGACGCCTTGAACGGCTCGAGCTCCATCGCGATCGTCACGCCGAGCTTCTTCGCGTACCTGCCCAGCGTGCGCAGGTTCTCGACGCCCATCCGCCACTGCTCGGCCGGCGGGATCACCTCCCGCTGCCAGATGTACTCGCCGAGCACCAGCAACAGATTCGTGCAGCCGTACTCGTAGCACAGGTCGAGGTACGCCTTACATCGCTCGACGTGAAACCGCTGCACCGACGGATTGAAGTCGATCAGCCCGATCGCGACGCAGCAGATGCTCGGGATCGGCAGTCCGAGATCGTCGCACGTGTCCTTGATCAGGCGGCGTTCCCTGATGTCGATGTCGAGCGGGTCGGTGAAGATGTCGACGGTGTCGAAGCCGATCGCCTTCGTCTGCTGCAGGCCGAACTTCGTACCCTTGCCCGCCTGAGCGAACGCGGAGTTGATCAATCCCAGTTTCATACGTACCTCCGAAGAGCACGGCCCTGTGGGCCGTCGTCAAACAGGTCACATGATTTCGTTCAACTGCACGGCGCGATGCTCGCGTGCGGACTTGTACGCGGCGTCGACGAGCGCCATGGTTTTGAGGTTGTCTTGGCCGGTCATCTGCGCCGGGGCGGAGCCTTCGAGGTCGCACAGCAGCTCGGCCATCGGGCCGACGAACGCGTCGGGGAACCACACCTTTTTCCATCGCGGCTTGTGCCACTCGCCGGTGGCGGTCGTCGTGAAGTCGATCGTGCTGGGCGATCGCTCGGGGTACTTCGGCCAGCCGATCGTGCCGCGCGCCATGCCGGTCGTGCCCTCGACACGCCAGTTGATGCCGAGGTCCTCGGCGGCGCCCTCGCGTGCGGGACCGGCCCACACGTCGTCCCACGACGAGCAACGCATGCCGTCGGCGTACTCGAGGATGTAGAGGCACACGCCGTCGGCGTGCTCGAACTTCCGCTGCGTGCGCGGGTCCGGCGTCGTCGACGCGAAGATGCGCTGCGGGTCGCCGAACCAGTAGCGGAACGTGTCGAGGTGATGGATCGACATGATCCGCAGCGTCACCCAGCCCTGCCGCTGCTGCCACGGCATCCAGTGCGGGATCGCCCGCATGTCGATCGTGCCGAGCACGGGCCGGCCGAACACGCCCCGGTCGAGCAGGCTCTTGCACGCCCGCACCGAGTGGTCGTACCGCATGTTCTGGTTGACGACGAGGCGGATGCCCGCCTTGTCGCACATCTCCACGATCTGCTTCGCCTGCCGGAAGTCGACGCCGAGCGGCTTCTGCGCCAGCAGCCCGCGGATCTTGCCCTTGCGCTTGACGATCTGTTTGATGACGTCGATCTGCACGTCCGGCGGGACCGCGACGTCGACCACCTCGACCGCCGGATCGTCGAGCACCGCTTCGTAGTCGTCGTACGCCTTGGTGATGCCGTGCCGCCTGGCGACCGCGCGGGCGCTGCTGCGCGTGCGCGACGAGATCGCCACGGGATTGAACCCGGCCTCGCGGTACGCCACGAGGTGGCAGTCCGCCATGATGAACCCGCTGCCGATGCAGCCGATGCCCGGCGACTTGTCCGTCGGCAGCGTCGGCAGGTACGTGACGTCCGGCGGCGCGGGCTTGCGCTTCGTGACGCGCTTCGTCGCGCGTTTGCTCACGCGCTTTGTCGTCGACTTCGCCGCACGCGTCGCGCCGCTCTTCTTCGCTTGCCTCTTCGCCACGATGCGCCCCTGATTACGAATGCTGATGTGCCGCCTCGAAACATTCCCCGGCGATGCGATTATACAAAAGCGACTGCGTCCATCGATCGCCCTCCTCACGCGGCACGCCACCGGCGTCCGGAAACTCCCGCGCGTACCAGATCCGCGGCGAAAGCAGCTCCGGCGTGAAGCAGATGTAGTCGCCCGGCGCGGCGCGCTTCACGAACGCCTCGAAGCACGCGGTCCACATCACGCGGAAGTGCTCGACGTGCGGCTGGCCATCGCCGTCGCCGTCGCCGATGTCGACCTGGATGCAGCCCGGATTACCAATCCGCCCGTGCATGTACGCGACGCGGTCGATCACCGGCTGCATGAACGCGAGCTTGTTCTCGAACCCGCCGTACTTCATTTCGAGGCCGGTGTACCAGTGCGAGAAGTCCGCGTTGAACCGCACGTCGGGGAAGCGCTCGGTGAGTTTGACCGTGCGCCAGATGTCCTGCGTGATCGTCGCGCGGTGGGTCTCGATGTAGAGCGGGATGTCGCGGCGGTCGCTGGCGGTGAGCACGGCGTCGACCAGCGCGTCGACGGTGGCGTCGTCCTCCATGCCCCAGCCGACGTGCAGCGTGGCGCACGCGTGACCGAGGTCCGCGAGCTGTGCCGCGACGGTGTCGGCCTCGTCGGGCGTGTTGACGCGGCCGCTGCCGGTCATCAGCAGGCCGCGCGCGGCGCAGCGCTTGGCGTCACCGCCTTCGGCGAACTGCACGCCGTGAAAACCGGCGCCCGCGATCGCGGCGAGCTGTTCATCGAGCCCGCCGTGGGGACCCGCCGACCACTCGGGCAGATCATTCAGCGCGATGAGGTTCATGCACAGGCGCAGCGCCGGCGGATTCGTCGAGCCATCGTTGGTGTTGGGCATACTGGTCATCGATTCGAACCCCCTCTCCCTTGAGGGAGAGGGCAGGGGTGAGGGTGAATCGTTTGAATACATTGCCTGTTTCCCGAATGAAATGCCGCGGCAGATGAATCGACCCCCTCACCCAACCTCTCCCCCACCTGGGGGAGAGGGGTTTTCAGATCGCGTCTACTTCGTCGCGGCCTTGTCCTTGAGCACACGCGCCGACGTGTCGTTGGCATCCTCGAGCCACGCGACGTTCGACTCGTCGTCGGCGAAACGCTTGACGCCGACCTTCACGATCATGTCGTCGTCGACCTTGTTCAGCGGCGTGTAGCGCGGGTGATGCGCGTCCTTGTACGGGTCGTTCGACTTGGCGTTGTAGCAGCAGATCATCGACCAGCGGGGATTGTCCGAGCGGTTCATGTCCGAGCGGTGCAGCAGGTTGCTGTGGAAGAACATCGCGTCGCCCGGCTCCATCTCGCAGTAGACCAGCGGCAGCCGCTCGAGGATCGCGTTGACGCGCTCCATGTCGGCGCCGGCCTGGTCGCCGCTGAGCACGTGCTCGATGCGGCCGATGTCGTGCGAGCGCGGGATCACCTGCATGCAGCCGTTCTCCTTCGTCGCCGGGTCGACGGCGATCGACACGCTGACGAGGTTCGGCCAGATCACGCCGTTCTGGTACCAGTAGCCGTAGTCCTGGTGCCACGTCCACGCGCCGCCGACCTTCGCGTCCTTCATGATCATCTTGCTGTGGTAGTGGTAGACCTCGTCTTCGAGCAGCTTCTCGGCGGAGTCGACCATGCGGCGGCAGCGTGCGAACATGCCGTAGATGCCTTCGCCGGGGTGGTTCCACAGCGACAGGCGCACCGTGCCGCCCTCGCCGTCGGCGCGGCCGAACGCGTGCTGATCCAGCGCACGGTCCTCCTTCGCCGACCGCCGCAGCAGGTCGACCTCCTCGGCGTTGAACAGCCCGCGCACGATGGTGTAGCCCTCGCGGCGGTACTCGGTGACCTGCGACTCGTTCAAGACGTGTGCCATGACGAAGCTCCTTTACCTCAATGGTGATACTCATCGTACCGGCCGGGCCGCGCCGCGGGCTTGTAGCAACTCCGCAACCTTTGGTATGATTTGCGCATGGATACCACCCTCGACACGTCGCGGTTTCAGCGGGAGTTTTTCCAGCGGCTCGACAACCGCTTCCACCTCGACCTGCTGTTCGACTACCTGCCGGAGATCTACTTCTACGCGAAGGACATCCACAGCCGGTTCGTGAAGGTGAACGCAGCGATGGTGCGCATGCACGGATGCAAGCGTGAGAGCGACATGATCGGCCGGGACGACCACGCGTTCCACACGCGTGACATGGCCGAGCGGTACATCGCCGAGGACCGGCGTGTGCAGGCGCTGGGCAAGCCGCTGCCGAATCAGGTGTGGCTGGTGCCGAATCACGACGGCGTGCTCAAATGGTATGTTTCGAGCAAGCTGCCGCTGTTCGGCGACGGGGGCAAGGTGATCGGCATCGCGGGCGTGATGCGCGACTTCGAGAAGGCGGGCGCGATCCTCGAGCCGTACCAGGAGATGGCGACGGTGGTCGGGTTCGTCAGCGAGCACTACGCCGAGCGGATCGAGGTCGCGGAGCTCGCGTCGCGGATGCACCTGTCGGTCAGCCAGTTCGACCGCAAGTTCAAGAAGCTGTTCCAGATGACGCCGCAGCAGTACATCCTCCGCGTGCGCGTCAACGCGGCGGCGCAGGCGTTGATCAGCACGGACGAGCCGATCGCGTCGATCGCGGATCGGTGCGGGTTCTACGATCAGAGCTACTTCACCAAGCAGTTCCGCAAGGTGATGGCGGTGACGCCGCGCGAGTATCGCGCGCGGTACTGCCCGCGGGAGTGAGTCGAAACTTCCTCTCGCCCAATTGGGCGAGAGGTTGGGTGAGGGGGATGGATCATCGAACGCGGCGCGTCGTATACGAATCACGCTCAGTGTTCGGACGACTCACCCTCACCCCGGCCCTCTCCCTGACAGGGAGAGGGAGCTTTTACTACGCGATGATGTCGTGGACGACCTCGCCGTAGACGTCGGTCAGGCGGAAGTCGCGCCCGGCGTACTTGTACGTGAGGCGCAGGTGGTCAAGGCCCATGAGGTGGAGGATGGTCGCGTGCAGGTCGTGCATGTGGACCTTGTCGGTCATGGCGTTGTGGCCGAACTCGTCGGTCGCGCCGTGGCTGTAGCCGGGCTTGACGCCGCCGCCGGCGAGGAAGACGGTGAAGCCCGACGGGTTGTGGTCGCGTCCGTTGGAGCCCTGCGCGAAGGGCGTTCGGCCGAACTCGCCGCCCCACCACACCAGCGTGTCTTCGAGCAGGCCGCGCTGCTTGAGGTCGGCGAGCAGCGCGCCGACGGGCTGATCGGTCGCGCGGGCGTGGGTCATGTGCTGCGGCATGTTGCCGTGCTGATCCCACCGCGGCGTGGCGCCGTTGTCGGAGTAGTTGATCTGGATGTAGCGCACGCCGGCCTCGGCGAGTCGCCGCGCGAGCAGGCACTGATGGCCGAAGTCTTCGCAGTGCTTGAGGTCGAGGCCGTAGGCTTCGCGTGTCGCGGCGGACTCGCTGGAGATGTCCATGATCTGCGGCGCGTGGGCCTGCATGCGGTAAGCGAGTTCGTAGGAGTTGATCGTGGCCTCGAGCTCCATGTCGGTGCTCGTCAGGCCGCGCTGGTCGATCTGCGTGCGGTTGAGCTGCTGGAGGAAGGCGAACTGCTCGTCCTGCAGGTCCTTGTCGAGGCGTTCGTTGGTGATGTGGTTGAAGTGCGTCTTCGACGCCGGGACGCCGACACGCCCGACGGCGGTGCCCTGATAGACGGTGGGCAGGAACGCGTTGCCCCAGTTGCGCGGGCCGCCCTTGCTCATCGGAGGATTGATCGTGACGAACGCGGGCAGGTTGCGGTTCTCGGTGCCGAGGCCGTAGCTGACCCACGCGCCGACGGACGGGCGGATGAGGTTCGTCGAGCCGCAGTGCATGAACAGCGTGGCCGGACCGTGCGCGACGCCCTCGGTGTGCATCGACTTGATGAAGCACAGGTCGTCGACGTGCTGGGCGATGTGCGGGAACAGCTCGCTGACCGCCTGGCCGCACGCGCCGTAGCGCTTGAACTTCCACAGCTCCTTCATGATGCGTTCGGGCTGCTTGCGGCGTTGACGCGAGTTGTAGAGCTCGACGGTCTTGCCGTCGTAGGTGGTCAGCGCGGGCTTGGGATCGAAGGAGTCGACGTGCGACGGGCCGCCCTGCATCCAGATGAAGATGACGCGCTTGGCGCGCGCGGGGAAGTGCGGGGCGTGCGCAGCGAGCGGGTCGGATACGGACGCGGCCCGCGCCTCGCGCGCGGCTTGCTCGGAGGCGATCCCCGCCAGCGCCAGCGAGCCGAACCCGCAGGCGCTCGTCCGCAGCAGTTCTCGTCGTGTCATCGGGTGTCGCATATCTGTGATCCTCTTATCAAATCCCGGCTCGCCGCCTTCGTTCACCGACAAGCCGCGCTTGTCAGCGCCACCCGAACCGATCAGTTGAGGTAGCGGAAGTCCACGCTGGCGAACATCGCCTGGCAGAACGCCGCCCACGTTGTGACGCGTGCGTCCTTCGCGTCACTCTTCGCCCGCGATTCGATGAACCGCAGCGCCAGCGCCTGCTCCGACTCGCTCGGCGGCCGGCACAGCATCCACGCGTAGGCGAGTTCGACCCGCCCACCGTCGTCGACGCCCGGCACGCTCAGCAGGCGTTCCGCCGCGGCCTTCGCGTGATCCATCACGTCCGGGCTGTTCATCATGTACAGCGCCTGCGTCGGGCGCGTGCTTGTCGAGCGTTTGCCCGTTACGAGGTTCGGGTCGGCGAAGTCGAACATCTCCATCAGCTCGTGCAGCGTGTTGCGGAACACCGGCACGTACACGCTGCGGCGCTTGGTCGTGAACGTGTACCCGAAGCTGCTCTTGATGTTGCGCATCGTCGGCCCGCCGGCGGTCAGGTCCAGCTCACCCGACGCCATGAGCATCGTGTCGCGGATCGCCTCGGCGTCCATGCGACGGCGGTTGGCGCGCCACAGCAGGCGGTTCTCCGGGTCGGCCAGCTCGGCCCTGCGCGACGTCGCCGTGCTCGACATCGCGTAGACGCGCGACAGCACGATCTGCCGGATGATCCGCTTGACCGACCAGTCGTCGCGCATGAACTCCACGGCGAGGTGATCGAGCAGCTGCGGGTGGCTCGGCAGTTCGCCCATGTGGCCGAAGTTGTCGGGCGTCCGCACGATGCCCTCGCCGAACAGGTGCAGCCAGATGCGGTTGACCATCACGCGTGCGGGCAGCGGGTTGTCGGGGCGCGTCATCCACTCGGCGAGTTCGAGGCGGCCGCTGGCGCCCTCGCGGATCTTCGCGGGGCCGGGCGTGACGACGGTGAGGAACCCGCGCGGCACGACGGGGCCGAGGCTGTGCACGTCGCCGCGGATGCACAGGTTGTAGTCGCCGATCTCGCTGACGTCCTGCTCGTGCACGCTCATCGCCATCGGCGGCGGCTCCGGCGCGCTCTTCTTCAACGCCTTCAGGTCGTCTTCGAGCCGCTTGATCCGCGCCTCGGCCAGCTTGATCTGCTTCGCGACATCCTTCGCGTCCGCCTTCGACGTGTCCGCGTTCGCGTCGGGCTTCGGCGTGTCGTCACGCTTCGCGACCCTCGCGGGCTGGGGCTTCGACGCCTCGCCCTCCGGCAGCAGCTGCACCGCGTCGGTGATCACCGTGCCGTTCGCGCCCATGCCCATGATCACGACGATCGCCGGCTTGCTCTTCTCGAAGCGGTACACGCCGAGCGACTCGAACACGCCGTCGATCGACGGGACCTTCTGCTGATTGACCTGCTTCGTCGTCACGCCGTCGGCGTGGTGGATCTCGACCGGCGTATCGCTGGCGCGGTTGGGGTTCGGGCTGTAGACGATGCGCACCTCGTACCGCCCGCTCTTCGGGACCTTGAGCGTGTAGCGCGCCGTGCCGTTGCCGCGGATGTAGCGGTAGCCCTTGTCGACGTAAGGCAGGCAGTGCGTGCTCGTCGTCCAGCCGCCGGACAGGGCCGCGTCTTCGTCGTCGACCACGATTCCCGGGAGGGTCGACGAGTCGATGCCCGCGGGCGGCTCGTCCGCCGGCTTCTGCTTCGCGGTGGATTTCTCGCTCGCCTTGCCGTCGCGCTGCAGCGTCTTGAGCTCCGCCCTCGCGGTCTTGATCGACTCGTTGATCGCGTTGACCTCGGCGTCGTACTTATCGAGTGCGGCCTGCTGCGCGGGAGGCGTCGGCAATTGCCGCTCGACGTATCCCGACACGTTGCCCGGCGTCAGCACCTTCGTCGAACGCAGGATGCCGAGCAGCGCGTAGTAATCCTCCTGCGGGATCGGATCGAACGGGTGCGTGTGGCACCGCGCGCAGCCGA
Organism: Phycisphaera sp.; assembly: GCA_016125285.1. Lineage (GTDB taxonomy): Bacteria > Planctomycetota > Phycisphaerae > Phycisphaerales > Zrk34 > RI-212. Next base: position 9,747 of record WGMA01000072.1, on the reverse strand, counting down.
TCGTCATCGCGAGGATCGACCGCCCCATCACGTCGATCTGCTCGTCGATCACCTCCATGCGGAGCAGCTCTTTGTCCTGCAGCTCGTAGTTGGTCGGCCCGAGTTCGAGGTAACCGGTCGCGACGAGTTGCTGCTCGCGCTGCGCGTCGGTCTCGTGCGGCAGCAGGTCCCCGGCGATCTGCTCGCGGACGAACTCGTCGTAGGGCTTGTCGGCGTTGAACGCATCGATGACGTAGTCGCGATACCGCCAGGCGTTGTTGAAGATCAGCTCACGCCCGCCGCCCGACGCCTCGGCGAACCTCGCCACGTCGAGCCAGTGCCGGCCCCAACGCTCGCCGAAGTGAGGCGACGCCAACAGTTCGTCGACCACCTTCACCCACGCGTCGTCCGACGTGTCGCTGAGGTACGCGTCGATCTGCTCCGGCGTCGGCGGCAGGCCGATCAGGTCGTAGTACACGCGGCGGATCATCGTGCGTTTGTCGGCGTCGGCGACCGGCGCGAGGCCTTCCTTCTCGAGACGCGCGAGGACAAAGCGGTCGATGTCGCTGCGCGGCCACGACGTGTCGCGCACCATCGGCGGCTTGTGATCCACCGGCTTGCGGTACGCCCAGAACGCGTGGCCCTCTTCCCAGTCGATCTGCCGGCCGCGCTTCTTGACGATCTCCCCGTCGCGCGGGTCCGGCGCGCCCATCTCGATCCACTTCGTCAGGTCCGCCAGCACCGCGTCCGGCAGCTTGCCCTTCGGCGGCATCTCCATGTCCGGGTCCGTGTAGTTCACCGCCTTCATCAGCAGCGAGTCGCCCGGCTTGCCCGGCTCAACAACCGGCCCAAGATCGCCACCGACCTGCCACCCCGCGCGCAGGTCGAGCCGGAGGTTGCCCTTGATCTTCTTCGACGATTCGGAGTGACACTCGTAGCAGTATTTGGCAAGGACCGGCCGGATCCTGGATTCGAAAAACGCCACGCCCTTCGCGTCGAGCGGCTCGGGTGAAGGTTTCGCAGCGTCCGCGGCAAGCAGATTCCCCGCAACGCCGCCGCAAACGGCGAGAAAAACAGTCATCCCCGCGACCCAACCCGTGATGTGCCAAGGGCGTGTGGTCATCATGTCCTTGAGATGTGTAGAGCCGCCCGACGGGGCTTTGGACATTATACCGGGGACATTTTCGCGACGGCACAATAGCCGGGACGCGACGCGTCCCGGCCCGTCCAATGTATAGAAGGCGATGAAGTGTTGATCGTGCGGCGCGACGGGCCGGGACGAAGTCTCGTCCCGGCTAATCGTGCATCACTCCGCGAGCTTGAAGATCATCTCCACCTCGACGCTGCAGCCCAGCGGGAGTTCCGCGACGCCGACGGCGGAGCGGGCGTGCCAGCCGGAGTCGCCGAAGACGTCGAGCATCAGCTGCGATGCGCCGTTGGCGACGAGGTGCTGATCGGTGAACCCGGCGTCGGAGTTGACGAACACGGTCAGGCGGATGACGCGTGCGATCTTGTCGATCGAGCCGACGGACTTGCGCACGGCGCGGAGGCCGTTGACGACGCACAGCGCCGCGGCCTTCTGCGCGTCCTCGAGCGAGACCTGCGACGGCACGCTGCCCTTGCTGACGACCTGTCCGCCATCGACGGGAATCTGCCCGGATGTGTAGATCGTGTTGCCGTCGATGATCAGCGGCTTGTAAGTGGCCGCGGGCTTCGATTCGACGTCCATCGCGTAGCCCATCGCTTCGAGTTTCTTCTCACGCTCGCTCATTGGAACCTCTCCGGTCGATTGTGGTAGCATGCCGCGTCATGCGACTCTACCGCACTATACACGGCGTGCTCGTCGAACTCGACGGCCGGTGGACCCCGTTGGCCAACGACGACTGGGACGCGCTGATCAACGACGACGACCTGTACGACACGCTGATGCAGGCGGTCCGATCGGGCGACGTGCTCGACACGCCGGTGGACCTGGTGGGCAGCGTGCTGGCGCCGATCGGCACGCAGGAGGTGTGGGCGGCGGGCGTGACGTACTTCCGCAGCCGCGAGGCCCGCATGGAGGAGTCGAAGGAAGCCGGCGGCGGCGACTTCTACGACAAGGTGTACCACGCGGACCGGCCGGAGCTGTTCTTCAAGGCCACGCCGCACCGCGTGGTCGGCGACGGCGGCGCGATGCACCTGCGCGGCGACTCGAAGTGGATCGTGCCGGAGCCGGAGCTGACGCTGGTGGTCACCCGAGAAGGCAAGATCGTCGGCTACACGATCGGCAACGACCTGTCGTGCCGCGACATCGAGGGGCAGAACCCGCTGTACCTGCCGCAGGCGAAGACGTTCACCGGCTGCGCGGGCATCGGCCCGTGCGTGTACGTGACGGACCAGCCGCTGCCCGGCGACACGGAGGTGCACATCGAGATCCGCCGCGGCGGCAAATCGGTGTTCCGCGGCGAGACGCAGCTGTCGCAGATGAAGAAGAAGCTCGACGCGCTCGTCGAGTACCTGTTCCGCGACAACAGCTTCCCGCAGGGCGCGCTGCTGATGACCGGCACCGGCGTCGTGCCGCCCGACGACTTTTCACTGCAACACGGCGACGAGGTCGCCATCACGATCGAACCGGTGGGCACACTCACCAACAGCATGGAGAGTGCTTAACAATGCAACTGCACGGCGAACAGATCATCGGCGGCGAAACCTCCCTCGAAGGCAAGCGTGTGTTCACCGCGGTCAACCCCGCGACGGGCCAGGCGCTCGAACCCGAATTCCGCGACGCGACGGTCGGCGAGGTCGACCGCGCGATGCGGCTGGCCGAGGCGTCGTTCGACGAGCTGCGCGGCAAGTCGCCCGAGCAACGTGCGGCGTTGCTCGACGCGATCGCCGACGAGATCGAAGCCCTCGGCGAGCCGCTGCTCGAGCGGATGAACGCCGAGACCGGCCTGCCGATGGGCCGCTGCACCGGCGAGCGCGGGCGCACGGTCGGCCAGACGCGCATGTTCGCCGCGATGCTGCGCGAGGGGTCGTGGGTGAACGCGGTGATCGACCGCGGCAACCCCGACCGCCAGCCCATGCCCAAGCCCGACGTGCGGAGCATGAGCGTGCCGATCGGCCCGGTGGTCGTGTTCGGCGCGAGCAACTTCCCGCTGGCGATCGGCGTGGCGGGCACCGACACGACCACCGCGCTGGCCGCGGGCTGCCCCGTCGTCGTCAAGGCGCACCCGGCGCACCCCGGCACGTGCGAGATGCTCGCGCGGGCGATCGGCAAGGCGATGGCGAAGGCCGGCATGCCGGCGGGCGCCTTCAGCATGGTGCACGGCGCGGGGCACGAGTCCGGCGTCGCGCTCGTCGATCACCCCGCCGCGAAGGCCGTGGGATTCACCGGCTCGCTGCGCGGCGGACGGGCGATCTTCAACGCCGCCGCCGCCCGCCCCGAGCCGATCCCGGTCTACGCCGAGATGGGCTCGACCAACCCCGTGTTCATCCTGCCCGGCGCGCTCGCCGAGCGCGCCGAAGCGATCGCGCAGGGCTACATCCAGTCCGTCACGCTCGGCGTCGGGCAGTTCTGCACGAACCCCGGCCTGGTGTTCGGCCTCAAGGGCGACGGGCTCGACACGTTCATCGGCGCCGCGACGAAGCACGCCACCGAAGCCGCGCCAGCGACCATGCTGCACAAGGGCATCCACGACAGCTTCGTCGCCGGTGTCGCCCGCATCGGCGCGACGCACGGCGTCGAGGTCGCCGGGCAATCGAGCGCCGACGCCAACGGCGACGCCGCGCAGGCGCCGTGCGTCATCTTCACCACGACCGCCGAGACGCTCGTCGAGCACGAACACCTCTTCGAGGAGGTATTCGGCCCGTCGTCGATCGTCGTGTCTTGCGACGAACCGAGCGACATCATCGAGGTCGCCAGCAACCTCGAGGGCCATCTCTCGGCGACGATCCACGGCACCGAGCAGGACCTCGCCGACCACGCCCACCTCGTGCGGATCCTTGAGAAGAAGGTCGGCCGACTCGTGTTCAACGGCTTTCCGACCGGCATCGAGGTGTGCCACGCGATGCACCACGGCGGGCCTTACCCCGCGTCGAGCGACCCGCACTTCACGTCGATCGGCGCCGGATCGATCTTCCGCTGGGTGCGCCCGGTCTGCTACCAGAGCTTCCCCGACGCCGCCCTGCCGCCCGAACTGCGCAACAAAAACGAGCGCGGCATCTGGCGCAAGATCGACGGCGAAACGACACGCGACGACGCGTAAGACCCACTTCGTTTGGAACGCAATCGCACCGCTGCACGCCGTGGTCCGCGTGAATCGGGCGCGATATCCTGTGCCGTCACGGAGCTATCGAAAGGACGCCTGATGACTCATCGACTCATTCGTTGCGCCGCTGTCGCCGTGGCGTTCGTGCTGTTGTGCGGCGTGTGCTCGCGGGCCGCGCTGGCCGAGAAGCCGAACATCGTGCTGGTGATGGCGGACGATCAGGGCTGGGGCGACGTGGCGTATTACGGGCACCCGTACATGGTGACGCCGAACCTGGATGACCTGGCGAAGAGCGGGCTGCGGTTCGATCACTTCTACGCCGCGGCGCCGGTGTGTTCGCCGACGCGGGCGAGCGTGATGACGGGCCGGCACCCGAATCGCATCGGCGTGTTCAAGTGGGGCTGGCCGATCCGTCCACAGGAGATCACGATCGCCGAGGCGTTGAAGACCGCGGGCTACGCGACGGGCCACTTCGGCAAGTGGCACCTCGGGTCGGTCCGCACGGGCAGCCCGGTGAACCCCGGCGCCAGCGGGTTCGACGAGTGGCTCAGCGCGCCGAACTTTTACGACAACGACCCGATCCTCAGCCACAACGGCACGGCGGTGCAGCTGACCGGCGAGAGCAGCGACATCGCCGCCGACGCCGCGATCGACTTCATGAAGAAGCAGCAGGCGGCGGGCAAGCCGTTCCTCGCCGTGGTGTGGTTCGGCTCGCCGCATCACCCGCACAAGGCGATCGCCGAGGACCGCGCACACTACTTGCCCGACCACAAGGACACCGCTGACTGGGCGGGCGAGATCACCGGCCTCGACCGCGCCGTCGGCAAGCTCCGCGCAGCGCTGCGCGACATGAACGTCGCCGACAACACGGTCTTCTGGTACTGCTCGGACAATGGCGGCCTGCGCACCGAGTCGTCCGGCGGGCGCGGCAAGAAGGGCGTGATCTACGAGGGCGGCCTGCGCGTACCGGGCATCATCGAGTGGCCCTCGCACATCAAGCAGCCGCGCGTCACCGCCCTGCCGACCAACACGTCGGACATCTACCCCACGCTGCTCGACATCGTCGGCGTGAAGATGGACAAGCAGCCGCCGCTCGACGGCGTGAGCCTGCTGCCGCTGATCGACGGCAAGGAAATGACGCACCCGGCGATGGGCTTCTGGGACTACGCGATCGGCGGCGTCAGCACGCCCACCGAGGCGATGATGAAGGAGCTGCTGGACGCGCAGAAGAACGGCAACGCGAGCGGCGACGTGAAGTGGCTGCGCAAGGACGCGGGCGACGTGAGCAAGCGGTACCCCACCGACGCGTTCCCGGGTCACGCCGCGTGGACCGACTGGCCGTGGAAGCTGCACCGCATCGAGGCCAAGGGCGGCAAGGTCACGATGGAGCTGTACAACCTGGTCGACGACCCGATGGAAGCCAACGACGTGCTCAGGCAGAACACCGACCGCGCCAACGAGATGGCGCACCAGCTGAAGCAGTGGCAGCTGTCGGTGGTCAACAGCCTCAACGGCAAAGACTACTGAGCGACGACTGGTCGATCAGTGCGGCCGCGCCGCGCCCTCGACCGGTCGCGTGCGCACGCGCTGCAGCGCCTGCTGCATGAGCAGCTGATGCGTGCCGACCTGCGTCACGGGGTCGGTGGGCTGCCGCTGCACGTAGGTGCCGTCGGTCTGCAGGTCCCACGCCTGGCGCTGGTCGTTGAGCATGATGTCGAGCAGTCCCCACAGACGCTTGCGCAGCGCCGGGTCCTCGATCGGCGCGATCGCCTCGACGCGGTTCTCGAGGTTGCGGTACATCCAGTCGGCCGAGCCGATGTAGTACTCGCCCTCGGCCGGGTCGTCGGCGCCGTTGAGGAAATGGAAGATGCGCGAGTGCTCGAGGAAGCGGCCGATGATCGACGTCACACGGATGTTCGCCGACAGGCCCTTGATGCCCGGCCGCAGGCAGCAGAACCCGCGCACGATCAGGTCGATCGGCAGGCCCGCCTGCGAGGCGCGGTAGAGCTCGGCGATGATGCGGCGGTCCTCGAGGCTGTTCATCTTCGCGATGATGCGCGCGGGGCGGCCGGCGCGGTGGTGCTCGACCTCGCGCTGGATCATCTTGATGAACCGCTGCCGCATGTTGACCGGCGCGACGAGCAGCTTGTTGTAGTCGCGCTTGAGCGACCGGCCGGTGAGGAAGCCGAACAGCTCGACGATGTCCTCGGTGAACTCGGGGTTCGCGGTGAACAGGCCGAGGTCGGTGTACACGCGTGCGGTGCCGATGTGGTAGTTGCCGGTGCCGATGTGCGCGTAGCAGCGCACGCCGTCGGGCTCACGCCGGACGACGAGCGCGGTCTTGGTGTGCGTCTTGAGGCCGACGATGCCGTACACCACGTGCACGCCCGCCTTTTCGAGCTCCTGCGCGACCTGGATGTTGCGCTGCTCGTCGAACCGCGCCTTGAGCTCGACGAGGCACACGACCTGCTTGCCCGCCTCGGCGGCGCGGATCAGCGTGTTGATGAACGGGCTGTCGTCGCCGGTGCGGTACAGCGTCATCTTGATCGCCAGCACGTTCGGGTCGGCCGCCGCGTGCTTGATGAAGCGGTCGACGGAGTGCGCGAACGACTCGTACGGGTGGTGCACCATCAGGTCGCCGGTGCGGATCATCGCGAACAGGTCGGCGTCCTCGTCGGCGATCGACACCGGCGTGACCGGCGCCCACGGCGTGTGCTTCAGCTTCGGCAGCGGCAGCTCCATCAGCTCACGCAGGCCCACGTAGTCCAGCTCGCCGCTCATCTCGTACACGTCGTGCTCCGACAGCTTCAGCTCCTCCATCAGGAACGTGAGCATGCCGGGGTCGGCGTCGGGCGCGATCTCCAGCCGCACCACGTTCGCGAAGCGCCGCGCCCGCAGCTCTTCTTCGACGAGCTCGAGCAGGTCCTCGGCGTCTTCCTCGTCACGCTCGACGTCGGCGTTGCGCGACACGCGGAACGGCATCGCCCCGACGATATTCATCTCCGGAAACAGCGCGTCGAGGTTGTGCAGGATCATGTCCTGCACCGACAGGTAGCGGAACCGGCGCGACTGGTTGTCGCTCTCCAGCCGCACCCACCGCGGCAGCACCTGCGGCACCTTCACCCGCGCGAACAGACGCTCGTCGCTGTCCGGCGCCGACACCATCAGCCCCAGCGACAGCGACAGGTTGCTGATGAACGGGAACGGATGGCCCGGGTCGACGGCCAGCGGCGTGAGCACGGGGAACACGTTCTCGCGGAAGTAACGCTTCGCGTCGCGGCGCTCAGAGTCGGTCAGCTCGTCCCACGACAGCAGGAAAACGCCGTGCTCGCGCAACGCGGGCTTGATCTCTTTCGTATAACAGTCGGCCTGGGCGCGCAGCATCGGCAGCACGCGCTCGCGGATCGCCAGCAGCTGCTGCAGCGGCGTCAGGCCGTCGAGCGTCCGCCCCACCACGCCCGCGGCGATCTGGCGCTTCAGCCCGCCGACGCGTTTCATGTAGAACTCGTCGAGGTTCGACGTGAAGATGCTCAGGAACCCCAGCCGCTCGAGCAGCGGCGTCCGCGGATCCAGCGCCTCGTGCAGCACGCGGCGGTTGAACTCCAGCCAGCTCAACTCGCGATTGAACAACGTCTTGTGGTTCAGGCGGATCGCCGGTGACTTGGCGCGTGCCGCGTCGCCGTTGGTCGGCTCCGGCGCGTCGCCGGGCGGCGTCGCCGAGGTGTCGGAAATACGTGTCATCTTCAAGTCACCTGTCTCTTTATAGGCCGCAGCACGCGCCGCGACCTCCGCTTCCCACCCGCGCCAATCGCCCGGGCCGGCCGCAGCGCCATACCCTAGCACAACCGCCCTACGCTTGTGTTAAGAATGGCCGGCCCGCGATCCCGTCGCGCGATTGGGGGGAGGGGTGTGGATTTTCCATCTGTCGTTTTCCATTTTCCATTTTCCATTGAGATGCCCGCCAGGCCCGGCCCTGCGAAGGGAGCAAGCCGGGCCGGGTTGATTCGCAATACGCTGCTTCTGTGTGTGTGTGTGTGTGTGTGTGTGGGGGGGGGGGGGGGCGCGCGCCCCCCCCCAACCGCCCTTCCGTGACGCTCGTTCAACCCGTTTTGACCCCTCCAAACCTTGCACACGACGCCTCCCCGCGCATCAACACCCCCGCCGTGACGCCCCGCGTCCGGCCCCTACTCCCCCGCCAAAACGGGCGGAATTTCAACCATTCCATTGTATGCCGCGAGCGGGTAAAAATCCAATCAAAATCCTAACAAGTACGGTCCTTCCGGTTTCATGATGGGTAAAGCATTAATCCGCCGCAGAAGAAGAGGATGGCTTGTCGCAGTCGTGGGAAGCTGCGGTAGCCTGCGGCGCGGTGTTGGGCGGTGGCGATCTGGCTGTTGATCCCTTCGCTGGTGGCGGTGGTGATCGGGTGTTCGGCGAAGCGGACGACCTTGTCGAGTCGTTGGGCCAGCAGGCGGGCGAAGCGTTGCATCGGCTTGAGCGTCGAGTCCATCACCCAGCGGCGCCAGTCGTCGAAGAACGCGCGGGCCTGGTCGATCGTCGGACAATGCCACAGCCGCCGCAGGTTCTCCTTCATCGCCCACGCCCGGCCGGTGCGCAGGTCCTGCTCGCGCAGTTGGCGCATGCGGTCGTCGTACCTGGCCGGGCGATTCTCCTCGGCCCACAGCAGCATCTGTCGGGCGCGTTCGAGGGTGTTGTTGCCGGCGATCCGCAGGACGCGGTGCTCGTCGATCCGCACGCGTTCCATCGCCGCGTTGACCTGCTTCATGACGTGGAAGCGATCGAAGACGATCTTGCCGTCCCCGTCGGGCAGGTGCTGTTGCGTGGCGGTGACGTACGGGGTGTGCATGTCCATCGCCACCGCCTCGATCGCCCCGCGTTGGTCGCCCGTCAAACCCCTGTAAAACGAGGCCAGACTCTCGATCGTGTGACCGTCGGTCACCTCCAGCACCACGCCGCGCTGCACGTCGCACACGACGGTGGCGTACACGTGGCCGCGCCGGTAACGCTTCTCGTCAACGCTCAGTCGGCGCGCCGGCTGGGCCGTGACGCGTCGCGCCATGCCCCGCCTGACCGCACGCGTCATCACGTGCGCGCACTGGTCCCAGTTCAGCCTCGCCATCGCCGCCGCCGATCGCACGTTGCGGCAGTGCAGCAGCAGGTCGATCACGAACCCCTCGAACAGCATCGTGAAACGCGAGCCCGGCTCGGCCCACGGCAACGCGACGTTACACACCCCGTGCTCGTCGCACTCGACCCGGGGCGGACGGGCGTGCAGGAACGTGTGCAGCTGACAGGTATCCAGGTGCCGCCACGCCCGCGCCGCGCGGTGGTCATACAACGCGCATGCCTTGTCGCAGTGCGGGCATCGCCACGCCACCTCGCCGCGATGCTCGACATACACATCCACCCGACCCGCCGCGACGTCCAACTCCACCCGATCCACGAACCACGGCTCGCCCAGCCCCAGAATCTGCTGATACAAACGCTTGTCGTCCATCTG
>WGMA01000079.1 GCA_016125285.1 Phycisphaera sp. | reverse complement strand
AGCCACCGAAGCAACAGACTCACCGCGTTCGATCGCTTCGAGCATCTTCTGACGGGTCTGAACCGGAATAGGCATGACGCGACCTCCTTGTCGATGCCGTATCATCGCATGTGCAACACGATCGCGCAAGATGCTCTAGCCATGAAAGCCTTGACCACGATGCGCGGCCGCACGCGCCGTCTGTTGACCCTGTGTCTGATTGCGAGCCTTTGCACGGCAGCGGCGGCGCCGAGCAGCTGGGCGGCGCCGCCCGCGCCCGTCGGCGCGACGACATCGTCTGAACTGAACGAACTCAAGGCGCAGCAGGCCAGGTCGATCGCGCTGGCCGACAAGCTCGTCGCCGCGACCGTCGGCGTCATGCCCGATCAGGGCCCCGATGGCAGCGGCATGATGGGCATGGGGTCGGGCGTGATCGTCAGCAAGGATGGCCTCATCCTGACCGCCGCGCACGTCACCCGCGCTACCGGCAAGCACGTGACCGTGCTGCTGAGCGACGGCCGCAAGGTCAAGGCCGAGTCGCTCGGCTCCGTGAACAACTCCGACGCGTCGATGATGCGGATCACCGACAAGGGCGAGTACCCGTACGTCGAGCTCGGCAACAGCACGTCGCTGAAGGTCGGCGACTGGTGCCTGGCGGTGGGGCACGCCGGCGGCTTCCAGGTCGACCGCACCGCGCCGATCCGCCTCGGCCGCGTGCTGCACAACGGCGACGGGGCGACGATGGTCACCGGCATCCGCACCGACGCGGCGATGATCAGCGGCGACTCCGGCGGCCCGCTGTTCGACATGAACGGCCGCGTCATCGGCATCCACTCCAACATCGGCCCGAACACGTCGATCAACCACCACGTGCCCGTCGACGTGTTCAAGGCGCACTGGGACGAGATGCTCGCGGGCAAGATGATCGGCAAGGTCCCGGCCGAGGCGATGGGGCCCGGCGTTCACGGCGGGCTGCCGAAGGACCTCGAGGGCAAGCTGCCCGGCGGGGCGTTCGCAAAGCTCCAGAAGTTTCAGGAGATGCTGCAGCAGCGCCTCGCCGCGCACGACCCCGAGCTGATGAAGATGGCGGCGGAGTCCGGCGGCCGGTTGCAGATCGACGAAGCGAAGATGGCCGAGCTGGTCGATCGCTGGGAAAAGGAAGACGCCGCGAAGGACAAGCCGGCCGACGCGAAGGAGGGCGACGACGCCGCGCCGCCGAAGCCGTCGAAGCCGTCGAAGGACAACGACGCAGCGGCGACTCCCGCGAAGAAGGTGGAGGTCGGCCCGGGCGACGACATCAAGGAGAAGCTCCAGGGCGCGGTGCCGGACGACTTGGCGGCGAAGATCGCGAAGTTTCAGAAGATGCTGATGCGGCGTGTGGCGGCGCAGGACCCCGAGGTGATGAAGCTCGTGCAGGAGTCCGGCGGCCAGCTGCAGGTCGACGCCACGAAGATGGCCGAGCTCGTCGAGCGATGGGAGAAGGAGGACGCCGCGAAGGGCGTCGACCCAGACGCGAATGACGACGAGCTGGGGGCGCTGGATTTCGGAGCCCCCAGCGAAGCCGAACGCGAGGCGCTGCAGAAGCCGTTCGTCGCGATCGAGGCGCTGACGAAGCGCGAGGCGAGCTCCACGGTGAGCATCGACTGCGACGGCGAGCCCGCCGTGCTCGGCGCCATCGTCGACAAGCGCGGCTACATCGTGACCAAGGCCAGCGAGCTGCACGGCAAGCTGACCGTCCACGTCGGCGACGACACGTACGACGGCACGCTCGTTACGCAGCGCAAGGACGAGGACCTGGCGTTGGTGAAGATCGACGCGAAGAACCTGACGCCGGTGCGGTTCGCGAACGTCGACCCGGTGCGCGGCACGTGGGTCGCCTGCCCCGACCCGCAGGGCAACCCGATGGCGGCGGGGATCGTGTCGGTCAACACGCGTGAGATCCCGCGGACGCCGCAGGGGCTGATGGCGAACCACAACAAGGCCGCGCTCGGCATCGGGCTCGGGCGGGGCGACGGCGCGAGCGTCGGCACGGTCTTCAAGGGCAGCGCCGCGGAAAAGGCCGGGCTCAAGGCGGGCGACGTGATCACCGCCGTCGACGGCCAAGAGACGCCGACGATCCAGACGCTGGTCGCGTCGCTCAGCAAGTTTGAACCCGGCGACGAGGTGACGGTCGACTACAAGCGCGACGGCAACGCCGCGCAGACCACGGTCAAGCTCGAATCCATCAACAAGCTGCCGACCCACGAGAACCCGATGGTGGCGGCGCTGTCCGGCGGCAAGGACGCGCTGTCCAAGCGGCGCACGACGTTCCCCGCGGCGTTCACCCACGACTCCGTGCTCACCGCGCGGCAGTGCGGCGGGCCGGTCGTCGACCTCGACGGCCGTGTCGTCGCCATCAACATCGCACGCGTCGATCGCACGGCGTCGTACGCCGTCCCCGCGTCACACCTGCTGCCGATCCTCCGCAAGATGATCCCGCAGTAACCCCGCAGCAATTCCGCTGTGATCGCGCATCGATCGCACCGCGGGGTCGCGCACCGGCGTGGCCCCGCGGTCGACGTGTCAGGTAGGCATCGAGCCTACCTCGACGCGTTCGAGCGAGTGGTAGTTCTGGCCGATCAGCCGGGCCTTCGCCGCGTCCTCCGTCGTCGCGACGACCTCGACCGCGCAACGATTGCCGTACGCGTCGACCGCGCGGAAGCAGAAGGTCTCGTCCTCCGCGGGCTCGCTTGCAGACGGCGCGTCGGGCGGAGCGTCCGGGGCCGGGGAGGCGGCGCCGACATCGTGCGGCTTGAACGCCGGCAACGGTGACGACGGCGGGGCGGGCGTGTCGGACTTCGTCGGACGCGGGATCTGCGCCAGCGGGATGTCGCCGGGGTGCGGATCGAGATCGGGGCCGATCGTGGATTCGATCACGAGCCCGCGCTTCGAGAACTGCTCACGCGCCGCGTCTTCGCTGTCAGCCTCCACCGCGGCGACCACTTCCTCGCCATCGATCACCACGCGGAAGCGGTAGATGAATGTCTGCTTGAGGGTCGACGCCTTGACGTGTGACAGCGCGTCGTCCCACGGCGCCGGTTCGTTCGGGTCGTGCGCCACCGCCTGCTGCTTCTTGTCCTCACCCTCGACGAAGACCGTCTCGTTGCATTTGTTGCAGCGGATCACCTTGCCGATGTAGGAACGCGGGATCGCGTGTTTCGTCTTGCAGTGCGGGCACCGCATCCGCAGCAGGCCGTCGGGCACGGTGAACACCTGGTGGCACTCGTCACAGCTGGCGATCACGCCCGCGAACTTGTCATCCGCCTCGTAGTGGTGCGCACAGGTTGGACATTCAAACTCGATCATGTCGTCCCTCCGATCCATGATCACCCCGAGCGATCCCCAGCGGGCATTCTCCGCACCGATCCCGCTGCGCCACTCCTGATGTACGCTAGCACCGGTGGCCCGCCCAAATCAACTTGCTTTTTGTGCAAATTCAGCGAATCGGCGGGGTCAGATCCGCTTCAGCTTGATCGGGTAGCAGCCGCCCGAGTTCCACTCCAGGGCGTACACGCTGTCCTCGTCGTCAACGCACACGTCGTGCACGTGGCGGAACGTATGCGTGTCCTGGTGCATCGGTTGCAGCTTGCCGTCGACGTACTTCGGCTCCGTGCCGCCGGGGTTGGAGATCACCCGGTCGTCCTTGTCGAGGATCGTCACGAAGCCGCTGTTCGCCAGCCGCTTGCCCGTGCCGTCCTGCTTCGACCAGCACACCCCGGCGTAGATGTTCTCGCCCTTGAACACCGCCTGGCCCGCGTACGCGCCCGGCAGCGCCACCGTCTTGATGTGCTCGCCGTCCATCGAGAACCACTTCAGCTCGTTGGCCGAGCGCGAGCTGCAAACGACCATCGGGTTCGACGGGTCACGCTGGTCGATCGACACGCCGTGCGCGCCGTTCAGCCGCGCCGCGGGGTTCGGGTCCTGCGGCCCGGCGAACTTCCGCTTGAACTTGCCGTCGTGGTCGTACTGCAACACCCACTGCGAGCCGTACCCGTCGGCGATGTAGAAATCCCCGTTGGGCGCCGCCGCCGCGTCGCACGGCTGGAAACGCTGCCCCGGCTCGTACACGCCGATCGTCGACGGGTGCCCCAGCTTGAAGATGTGACGCCCGTCCGTGGTGATCTTCGTGACGTTGCCCTGTTCGCGACTCGCCTTGCCGTCGTCGCCGCGCACCATCCATCCGCCGTCCACCACGAAGAAGAACTCCTGCTTGCCTTCCTTCACGAGCTCCAGCCCGTGCGCGCCCGGATACTCCGTGCCCCACGCACGCACGAGCTTGCCGGACTTGTCGTACACGAGGAAGTTGTTGCGGACGCCGTCGCAGAGCGTGTGCAGCAGGCCGTCACCCGTCTGCACCATCGCGTGACAGTTGACGATCGGGTGCTCGTGCGGGTCCAGCTCGCCCCAGCCCGGCACGACGTTGTACTTGTGCGTCCCGTGCCCCAGCACGTCGTCGCCGGTCGGGCCGTACACGCCGCGATCCTGCTCGATCGCGAACGCCGCGCCCGGCTCATGTGCCAACACGCGACCCGCCCACGCCATACCGAGCGTCGCCGCCAGCCCGCCCGCCAGAAACCCACGCCGCGTCGCCGCCGCGGACACGCCCATCGCACCTGCCGTGTTCGTCATCGCCATCCATCCTCGTGCCCGGGTTGGAGTCATCGGGGGTTCAACACGGGTATATAGACAGAGGCGGGGTGGATTGGAACAGCGCGTGGAAATTACATTGCTTCCCCTCCCTTTCAGGGAGGGGCTAGGTGAGGGTCGCCACCGAGAACGTCACCGTGCTCGCTCTTCGATTGTCCAGTATTGCGTCGGTTCTCCAACCTCACACCAAGCGGACTTCGGGCTCAGCCTCCCCTGACCCCTCCCTGCGAGGGAGGGGAAGCGGGCGCGTCGCCCGCATTCGCGCCGCCGACCACGCCCACACGCCGGCTACACAGCGTCAGTCCAGTTCCTTGAACCGCACGTCCTTGAACTCCGCCCACATCGGCGCGCCCGCGTGGATCTGGAACGCCAGCACGCCCTCGCTGCGCTTCAGTTCCGGGTGGTTGTCGACGCAGTCCATGATCAGCCGACCGTTGAGGTAGTGCTGAAGGTGCGGGCCCTTGGCGATGATCACCACGTCGTTCCAGTCGTCGATCTTGAACAGCTTCTTATACCCCTCCGCGTCGATCAGCACGCCCTGCTCGACGGTCTTCTTGCCGTCGGCGTCCCACACCGTCTTGTCGCCGACCAGCGCCATCCGGCCGCGCTTGCAGCCCTCCTCGTAGATGAAGCCCGCGACGCTCGGCAGGTCGTTCTGGTCGCGGATCTCGTGCTGGTAGCCGCGCACAACCCACTTGTTGTTGCCCTTGGGCTTGGGGTCGTGCGTCGAGCGGTACTGGATGCCCGAGTTATGCGGCGCCTGGCAGCGGAACGACGCACGCAGCTCGAAGTCCTTCGTCGTGCCGGCGGTCCAGATCAGGAAGGTGTTGCCGTTGGTCGAGTTCTCCTTGGTCGTCTCGCCGTGGATCACGCCGTCCTTGACCGACCACAGGCGCGGGTCGCCGTCCCAGCCGTCGAGGTCCTTGCCGTTGAAGATCATCTTCATGCCCGACGGCTCGGCGGGGGCGCTGACCACTTCCGGCTCGGCGGCGGACAGCGAGAGGGCGGTGCACAGAACGACGAACGCGATCGACAGAGAACGAGACATACGTAAAGCTCCTTGAAGGTTGAAAGGCGACGGAGCATACGCAGCGCCCGCGCGGCCGTCTACCGGGAAATTCGTCGCGAAATACCGATTTTTCGCGCGACGCCTCGCACGCCCCGCGCCGCCTGACGCGTAGCCCGTCTACGGGAATTGGGGGCAATACCCCATTCAACGGCGCGTCGCCATGCGATACCCTCGTTCTTATCGCATCTGATCCGCCGCAACGCACGCCCGTCGCTCCTCTGCGACGCGCGCGTGCCGAACGAAGCGAGGGACTTGGCCATGCAGGACTTCTGCAAATTCGATTGCCCGAAGTGTCACACCCGGCAGGGCGTACCCGCGAAGTTTATCGGCAGGATCGTTCAGTGCGGCACCTGCGGCGACAAGATGCGGCTTCACGATGATCGCCAGACAACGCTCATCGCCTCCCCGCGCCGGTCGAGCGCCGAGGCCGGCGGCTTCTTCAACGCCGACGCCGGGTTCGCCCGCTGGACCGCGTCGATCCGCCCCAACGCCCAGCCGCAGGTCTGACGTCACACCCGCTCGCCACAAGCCCCGGCCTCACGCCAGCCGCACCCCCATCTCCGCGATCTTGTGCGCCGCGCGCCGGTTCAGCCACGTCACGAACGCGAACAGCGCCGCGACGATCGCCGCGACCATGAGGAACGGCGTGAACTCCGCCGGGTGCGTCGGCGCCGCGAACAGCAGCGCGCCCGCGCAGACCGGCGCGACATACCACAGCGGCGCCATCCGCAGCAGCTTCGCCTGCACCTCGAACGCCTCGCGCCAGAACCCCACGTCGCTCGCCGGGTGCGACCGCAGCAGCCGAAAGCTCAACGCGTACGACCACACCACGCCCGCGATGAACCCCGTGCCCACGAGGATCACCAGGCAACCGTAGTACCGCGGCGAGCCCACCGCGCTGTGCTGCAGGATCGCGGCGAAGGCGATCAACACCACGAGCGCCGCGACGCTTTCCTGGATCGCTCGCTGGATCGACCCCTTGATCAACTCGCGAATGAGTGACTCGTTGTTGTCCATGACATGCATGATGCGCTCCCGTGCAGAAGTGTCCCCGCGGTTCGGCAAGACGTGACTTCCCATTCTACGCCCGCGGCGCTCGCCAACCAACGATTGTCTCCCCGCGTGCCCGGCGTCACGCCGCGTGTGACGGCGTACAATCCATCCCATGACAAAGACCTCGCACTACCGTCTCGCCGCCTGGCTTGTCCTCCTGTCTGCCTGCGTCGCCCCCGCGCTGTCACAGGACAAACCCAAGACCGCGGACAACACGCCGAAGCCCGCCGCGCGTCCAGCCCGACCCGCGCCCAAGCCCGAAACCTACGACGCCTCCGTCCCCAAGCCCACGCTCGAACTCGTCCGCTACGGCGACCACGAACGCCACGTCCTCGACTTCTGGAAGGCCGAGTCCGACAAGCCCACGCCGCTCGTGTTCATCATCCACGGCGGGGGCTGGCAGGCCGGGGCCAAGGAACGCGCCAACCGCTTCGTCGACGTCGCCCAGCTGCTCAAGGCCGGCATCTCCGTCACGTCGATGAACTACCGCTACGTCAGTCAGGCCGTGCAGGAGGGCGTCGAGCCGCCCGTCAAAGCGCCGCTGCATGACGCCGCCCGCGCCCTGCAGTTCGTCCGCAGCAAGGCCGCCGAGTGGAACATCGACAAGACACGCATCGGCGCCACCGGCGGGTCCGCCGGCGCCTGCTCCAGCCTCTGGCTCGCCTTCCACGACGACCTGGCCGACCCCAACAGCAGCGACCCCGTCGCCCGCGAATCCACACGCCTGTTCTGCGCCGCCGTCGTCGCCCCGCAGACCACCCTCGACCCGCAGCAGATGAAGACCTGGACCCCCAACAGCCGCTACGGCGGACACGCCTTCAACCTCGGCGCGTTCGACAACTTCCTCGCCAACCGCGACAGGATCCTGCCCTGGATCGCCGAGTACTCACCCTACGCACTCGTCACCCAAGACGACCCGCCCGTCTACATGATCTTCAGCGCACCCCCGGGCCTCGGCCAGCCGCAGAAGGACCCGACGCACACCGCCAACTTCGGCGTCAAGCTCCAGGAACACTGCAACGAGATCGGCGTCCCCTGCGAACTGAACTACCCCGGCGCGCCCGACGTCAAACACGCCACGACGACCGACTACCTCATAGACACGCTCAAAGCCGCGAAGTAGCGGGTGTGCCACTGGCGGCTTGCCCGCCAGTGCATTTGCACCTCGATCCTCACCGCTCAACCTCCCCGCGCGCCAGGTCGATCAGCCGCGACAGGATCTTCTCGCCGCCCACACGCAGCCCGCAGTGCTCGTACTCACTCGTGTACCACGCCTTCACGTTCGGGATGAAGTCGATCGTCTCGCGCGAGAACTTCGTGTTCACGAACATGTCGTTGTAGTACACCGCGCACGCCACCGGCACCGTATTCCGGCTCAGCACGTCCTTGTCATACAGCGCCGGCCAGCCGTCGTACGCCGCAAGAATATCCGCCGCGTCCTTCATCCCGCGCAGCTCGCCGATCTCGTCGAACATCCACGGGAAGATCATCTCGCCGAAGAACTGGAAGTCCTCATAGTTGTCGAAGTGCGGATACTTCTCGCGGTGCACCGCGTCGCACGCCCAGCCCGACGCCGCGCCCTGCGCGTAGATCGCTTCGTGCAGGATCGCGAAGATCGGGTTCGTGTCGAAACGCAACGCCGCGTGCATCCCCTTGAGAAACGCCTGACTCAGCACCTCGCGGTCGCCCGCCTTGATGAACGCCTCTTCGATCAGGTAATGAATCCCCTCCGCGGTCCCGGCGAACCCGAGGTTCAGCCCCAGCAGCTGCACGCGGCGGGGCGTGAGCCGATCGCCGTTCGGCAGCCGCACGTCGTGGTCCAGCAGGTAGCGACTCAGCTTCGCCAGCCGCGCCTTGTCCATCGGAAACTTCGCGAAGTACTGCCGGTTGCGCTCCTCGACGAACGGGAACGTGCCCTCGTAGATCTCACGCGCCGTGCGGTCGAGGCCCGGCACGCCGCCGAACACGAAACACTCCTTGAGCCCCTCGGGGTGCAGGCTCAGGTACGTCGTCGTGCACCATCCGCCGTAGCTCTGCCCGATCGTCGACCACGGCACGCCCGGACTCAGCTCCGCGCGGATCGCCTCGGCGTCGCGCACGATGTTGTCCGCCCGGAAGTGCTTCAGATAATCCGCCTGCTGCTGCGCGTCACCCTCGGCGGCGAGCGACTGAGGATCCACCCGCGTGCTGAGCCCGTTGCCGCGCGTGTCGTACATCAGCACGCGGAACTCCGTCAGCGCCCGCTTCAGCCAGCCCTCCTTATCCACCGGCGTCGGCGCACGAAACCCCGGCCCGCCCTGCAGAAACAGCACGAACGGCTTGTCCTTGCTCTTGGGGTCCAGGTCCCGCACCTCCCGCACGAACACCTCGATCTTCCGTCCCTCCGGCCGCGCATAATCCAGCGGCAACTCAAAGGTGTGCTCGATCAACTCCAGACCGGGAATGCGATAGGGGCTTGCAGACTTCATGCGTCGAGTTCCTGTTCATGGACGTCCCGATGAATGCCCCCATCCGGCCACGTCGCGGGTTTGGTTTGAGCGATGATTCTACCGCGTGCGTGGGCGGCCGCCAGATGCGGCGTGGAGGATCGGGCGCCTGTGGCAAAGCGAGGCGCGCCACAGCAGTCTGCGCCTGAATGCACAACGGCTGTGGCACGTCGCTACCGCTCCTTTGCCACAGCCGCCCGGCGCCCTCGATCACTCAGGCATTCAGGCCAGATCGGCGATGCAATACCACGCTCGCAGGCCACGTTCTGCTACCTCCTGGCTGATGCCCGCACGCGCAGCAACGCACCAACCCACCGGTCGATCGAGTCTCATCTTATGTACCATCCGACGAAGCTGTTCGCCATTGCCTTCACGACCGTCATGCTGGCCGCGCTCGCGCACGCCGAGCCGCCACGGCCGAACGCGCTGGTTATCATGGTCGACGACCTGGGCTATTCGGATCTGGGCTGTTACGGATCGGAGATCGACACGCCGAACCTCGACGCGCTGGCGGCCGAGGGCGTGCGTTTCTCGCAGTTCTACAACACGGCCAAGTGCCACTCGTCGCGCGTGTCGCTGCTGACGGGGCAGTACTGCAAGGCCGCGGGCGACACGAGCCTGACCAACGCGGTGACCAGCGCCGAACTGCTGCGTAAGGCGGGCTACTTCACGGCGATGACTGGCAAGTGGCACCTGAAGGATCAACCGACCGATCACGGCTTCGACCGCTACTTCGGCCACCTCAGCGGCGCGACCAACTACTTCTCGGGCGACAACACGTTCCGCCTCAACGGCGAGCCGTGGAAGGTGCCGGACAAGGGTTTCTACACGACGGTCGCCGACGTCGACTACGCGTTGAAGTTCCTCGGCGAGGCGCGGCAGACCGACAAGCCGTGGTATCTGTACGTCGCGTTCAACGCGCCGCACGCGCCGCTGCAGGCGCTGGCCGAGGACTTCGCCAAGTACGAGCATCGCTACGACGTGGGGTGGGACGCGATCCGCGACGCGCGGCTGGCCAAGCAGAAGAAGCTCGGCCTGCTGCCCGAGTCGCTGGTCCCGAGTCCGCGCCCGGAGCATATCCCGGCGTGGGACACGCTGTCGCCGGCGCGTCGCGCGTGGGAAGCCAAACGCATGGCCACGTTCGCGGCGATGATCGACCGTGTCGATCAGGAGGTCGGCCGACTCTTTGCGGATCTTCGCGCCCATCACGAGATGGACAACACGCTGATCGTGTTCGTGTCCGACAACGGCGCGTGTCCCTACGATCGACGCAGCCGGGGCGTCGACGAGAAGCCGATCAACGCGGGCGTGGGCTTCAGTGACTCGACGGGCTGGGCGTGGGTGAGCAACTCGCCGTTCCGCTACTACAAGCAGAATCAGTACGAGGGCGGCGTGAGCACGCCGGGCATCGTGCACTGGCCGGACGGCGCGAAGGCGATGGCGGGGCAGGTGTGCCGCACGCCGGCGCACCTGATCGACGTGTGGCCGACGCTGGCGGAGGTGGCGGGGGCGTCGGAACCGAGCGAATGGCAGGACCGCGACCTGCACCCGGTGTCGGGCCGGTCGCTCGTGCCGCTGCTGCGCGGCCAGCCGCTGAACCGCGGCGAACCGATCCACCTGATGTTCGCCAAAGATCGAGGCCTGCGCGACGGCGACTGGAAGATCGTCAGCTTCCGCGGCGAGGCGTGGGAGTTGTACAACGTTGCCCGCGACCGTACCGAGTTGCACGACCTGGCCGCGCAGGAACCCGAACGCCTCAAATCGATGGTCAACAAGTGGACCGAGATGACACGCGATGTGCTGCACGCCCCGGCGCACGACTACGAGCCGGTCGGCCCGGCCCGCCTGCCGCACAAGCATCCGGAGTGGACCGACTTCTCAAAGGAACCCGGCGTTAGCGGCAAGAAGCAACGTGCCGAAAAGAGCGACAAGTAAGCGAGAGACGCCCGACACGAACTTATGCGTCGCGCCGGTCATTCCCGCTCGGCCATGTCACGCCGGAAGCGGGCGGGTGTCGTGCATCACATGTGAGAATCCCCGGCACAGCTTTGGCACATCTGTGTCACATAAAAGACTATATTCCTTAGCCACACGGAGCCGGACAAAACACGACGGAAAGGTAGATCGATGCGAAATCAGATAATCGGGGCGGGATTGCTGGCGTGCGCACTGCTGCTGAGCTCGACGTTCACAGCGCGGGCGACCGATGTCAGCGACATACCATGGGAGAAACTGGACCAGAAGACCGTCATGGTCATGCGCTTGGACATCGCCGGGATCTCGATGGATCAGGTGCGTGCGGCCGTGCGGACGCTGGCGCCGCAGGTGGTGAAGATGGCCGAGCCGGGCATCAAGCAATCAGAGCTGTCCCTCGCGCGTGCGAAAACGGCGGGTGTCAAGGCGATGTACATCACCGTCGCGGGCAACCCGGCCAGTGAGGACGACGCGCCCAGCCTGACGTTGTACTTCAAGCACGACGCGAACCTCAGCCCGGACGACCTCCGCAAGCTCGTGCGTGACACGCTCGCGCCGCCGGAGGAACAGGACGCGGATGTGGAGGTGGATTTGGACAACGTGGCTGTGGAGAAGGTGGTGGCGGGGTGGACGGTGATCTACGACACCGAGACAGGCAAGCCGAACCCGGGACTGGACGCGGGCGCGGCGGGGCAGCTGCGCGAGGCGTTCGGACACATCGAGGGTAACCCCGCCGTGAGCTTCGCGATGGTGATGACACCGGAAATGCGCAAGACACTGGCCGAGGAGCCGAAAGAGGTCCCAGGGGCGGACGCGGACGACGACCCGGTCGATCCGACGATCGCAAAGCTCGGCAACGCCGCAGCGAAGTTGAAGTACAGCTGGGCGGCGCTGTACCTCGGCCAACGCCCGCGGATCACCAGCCACATCGTGATGCCCGACGCCGAGTCGGCGCAGAAGGTGTTCGAAGCCTTGTCCGCCGTCCGCGACGAGATGGCCAAGACGACTCAGCAGGCGGGCCCCGACGGCGGCGGCACCGAGATGGCGGTGGCGACCATGATGCTCCGGCTGTTTCAGGTCAAAGGCGCGGAGTTGACCTGGGACCTGACGACCGAACAACTCGTGGGAATGGCGCAGCTGGTCGTCCCCGCCGTAACCGGCGCACAGGCCAAGGCCCAGCGGGCCGGGGCGATGAACCAGATGCGACAGCTGCTCATCGCGATGATTCAATACGCCAACGACAACGACGGCGCCGCGCCGGATAAGCTAGAAGACATCAAGCCATACTTCGGCGACGACGCGATGTTCGACAAGATGCTGACGCACCCGAGCACCGGAGAGAAGCCCGGCTTCATCTACGTCAAGCCCAAAGGCAAGCTCCTTGAGGCCGGCGCCGACACCGTGCTCCTCTACGAAGCCCGCAACGGCAAGAAGGCCAAACGCGGCGCCCTCGGCTACGCCGACGGTCACGTTGCACGCGCTAAACCGACGGCGGACAAATCCAACTGACGTTTCAATCGGTCAATCACGCCGGGCGCCTGTGGCAAGGGAGCGTCGCGACGTGCCACAGCCGATGTGCGCGGCCCTGTGTCACGCCGCATTCAGGACGCCTCGACGAGTGCGTCACGCAGGCGTTGTTTCCACTCATCGATGTGCTGCTCGATTTCTTCGAACAGGCGGCGTGCGATGGGTTGGGGCTCGCGGCGGCCCTGTTCCCAGCTGCGCACGGTGGACGCCTTCACGCCGATCACCTGCGCGAACACCGCCTGGCTGGCCTGCAACGCCTGCCGCAGTTTCCGGATCTCGTCCGCGTCGTATTCGGGCGGCTCCAGATCCAATTCCACGGTGCGAACGGTGAACCGCTCCGCGATGTCGGGGTCCTCTTGCAGCGCGTCTCGGACCCCGGTCAGCCCCTCGATGATGTCCTCGCCAAGCGTCATGTCTCTGGTCTTCTTAGCCATCGTCATCGTCTCCGCTTCTTCGGCTTGTTGAGGAATCGTTCAATCGCTTCGATCAGCTTCCTGATGACCTGCTTCTCTTGGGCAGTCAGGTTCGCCTTCGCCAAAGTAACGCCCCGGGTTCGCCTGCCATCATCCTATCCAGGCCATTCATGCTATGCGACTCAGTCGCATAGCCAACGGCGGCGAAGCAATCCAGGGTTAGAAGTCTGTCGACCGAGCATGCCGAAAACCCGTCGCACCGGCGCGCACGGCGTGACCGCGCCAATGCGCTCGGTTTGCGTCATTTTGCGACCGTTTGGCGCGCGTTTTTGACCGTGTGGCGCCCTTCGTGCGCCCATGCGCGCCCCATTAGCGCCCCATGCGCGCCCCGTCAAAATCGGCGTGATCGGGGTCGGTGAGGGCGAAAAACAAGGACTTACGCCGATGGGACGTCCGCGGCGCGTTGTAAGTGCCTGTCACACGTCGCGGCGCGCGCCGGCGGCGTCTCCCGCGGCGTGCGCGCGCACGGGATGACACGCAGGATGTGCGAACGGCGTGTCATCCGCCGAAGTAGCTCGGGGCGGAGCCGGACTTCCATTTGATGTTGCAACCGATGGACGGCAGCTGCTTGTCGGGGGCGGGCTCGCCGGCGAGCAGGGCGTCGACGGCGGCGCGGAGGTCTTCACCCGTGGCGGGGCTCGCGGACGAGTCATACACGCCGGACGAGATGCGGTTGGGGCGCGAATCGTCGAACTGTCCGCGGTAGTAGAGCTTGTGGTCGGCGTCGAACAGGAAGAAGTCCGGCGTGCACGCGGCGGTGTAAGCCTTGGCCACGTCCTGGGATTCGTCGTAGAGATACGGGAAGGTGTAGCCGCGTGCGGTCGCCTCTTCGCCCATCTTCTCGGGGCTGTCGGCGGGGTGCGTCGCGACGTCGTTGGCGGAGATCGCGACGACGGCGACGCCGTTGGCCTGCACGTCGGTGGCGAACGCGGCGAAGGCGTCGGCGAGGTGCTTGACGAAGGGGCAGTGGTTGCAGATGAACGCGACGACGAGCGGCTTGCCGGCGAAGTCGCTGAGCGAGACCGACTCGGCGGGCAGCGCGGGGTTGGTGTCGGGCAGCGTGAAGTCCGGCGCGGGCGTGCCGAGCGTGCGCATGGTGGAGGGCGTCATGACCATCGGTGGTGCTCCTTGCGAGTCAAGGTGTTGCGTGTGAGGGTTTAGGATATCAGATGTGCGGCGGGGCGGTGAGGTTGCAAACCCGCACGCGGCGGGGCGCGCACGGCGTGACGCCACATAACGTTCGGCTAGACCTTAGAATGCCGACCATGCCGGTTTTGCGGGACATCGCGTATGGCGTGGGCATGGCGGTGAGCAGTCCGCTGTGGGGCATTCGTATGCTGCGCACGGGTAAGTGGCGCACGGACTGGGCGGGGCGGTTTGGGCGGTGCGACGTGCAGCCCGACGCGGCGCGTAAGACGGTGATGATCCACGCGGTGTCCGTCGGCGAGGTCAACGCGATCCGCCAACTCGTCACGCAGTTGCACGAGCGGCTCGGCGACACGGTGCGCCTCGTGATCAGCACGACGACGGACACCGGCACGGCGCGGGCGAAGTCGCTGTTCGAACCGGCGCACGCGGTGGTGCGGTATCCGCTGGACTTCACGTGCTGCGTGCGACGCGTGCTCGACGCCGTGCGGCCTGACGTGGTGGCGCTGACGGAGCTGGAGGTCTGGCCGACGTTTGTGGAGGAGTGCGACCGGCGGGGCGCGGCGGTGGTGGTGATCAACGGTCGCCTCAGCGAGCGGAGCTACGGGCGGTACAGGCTGATCCGCGGGCTGGTGAGCGGGGCGTTCGGCCGACTGCGTGCGGCGGCGGTGCAGGACGCGGCTTACGCCGAGCGGTTCGTCGGCATGGGCGTGCCGGCGGAGCGGGTCACGGTGACCGGCACGATGAAGTGGGACACGGCGGTGATCGCGGACGCAGTCGACGGCGCGGACACGCTGGCCGAGGCGATGGGGATCGACCGCGGCCGGCCGCTGGTGGTGTGCGGATCGACGGGGCCGGGCGAGGAGGCGATGATCGTCGAGCGGCTGCGCGACCTGCCCGACGTGCAGCTGCTGATCGCGCCGCGCAAGCCCGAGCGGTTCGACGAAGCCGCGGCGGCGATGACGAACCCCGTCCGCCGCAGCGCGCACGCGGACGGCACGACGCGCGACCCCGACCCCGGAACCAACACGCAGCGTCACTTCCTCCTCGACACCATCGGCGACCTCCGCAAAGCCTACGCGCTGTGCGACGTCGCGATCGTCGGCCGCAGCTTCTGCCCGCTGTACGGCTCGGACATGATCGAACCCATCGCCCTCGGCAAGCCCACGATCATCGGCCCCAACGTCGCCGACTTCCGTGACACGATGGACAAGTTCCTCGCCGGCGATGGCATCATCCAACTGCCCGACCCCCACACGCTGCGCGACACCGTCGCCGGCCTGCTGGCGGATCGCGACAAGTCCCGCGCCCTCGCCGAGCGCGGCCGGACCGTCATCCGCGCCCAGCAGGGCGCGACCGCGCGCCACGTGGAATTGATTATTCGAACCCTCGACGAGAAGAATGACCAATGACCAAGCACCAATGACCAATGTCCGGACCCGCCCCCGAATGCAGCGGGACCATTGGTCATTGGGATTTGGTCAGTGGTCATTTACGCGGATTTCCGATTCGCGGCTCTCCCAATTATGATCTCCCGTCTATGCCCTCGACTCAGCTACGACAACAGGTCCTCGCCAAGGCCCGCAGGCTGGTGGTCAAGGTCGGCTCGCAGCTGCTGACCAACGACGCCGGCGAGCTGGACATGCGGCACGTGCGCGCGATCGCCGACCAGATCGCCACGCTCATCGCGCGCGGCTACGACGTCACGCTCGTGTCCAGCGGCGCGATCGCCGTCGGGCGTCACACGCTCGGGCTCGACAAACGCCCCAAGGACGTCGGCGTGCTCCAGGCCGTGGCCGCCGTCGGGCAGACGGGGCTGATGGACCGCTGGTCCGCGGCGTTCGCGAAGCACGGCCTGGCCGTCGCGCAGATGCTCGTGACGCGCGGCGACTTCGAGGATCGCAACCGCTACCTCAACATCCGCAACTGCATCACCGAGCTGCACGCCCTGCGCGCCGTGCCCGTCATCAATGAGAACGACACCGTCAGCGTCGACGAGATTCGCCTCGGCGACAACGACGTGCTCGCGGCCCTGGTGACCAACGCCGTCGCCGCCGACGTGCTCGTCCTGCTCAGCAGCGTCGACGGCGTGCACGACAGCGCGGGCAACGTCGTGGAGATGATCGACGACGCCGACGGCGCTCAGTCGCTCGTGCAGAAGCAGCAGACGTCGCTCGGCACCGGCGGCATGGGCACGAAGCTCGCCGCGGCGAAGATGGTGACCGACGCCGGCGAGCTGGCCGTGATCACCGGCGGGCGTGTCAAGGACGTGCTGCTGCGTCTCACCGCCGGCGAGAAGGTCGGCACGGTGTTCGTCCCGGCGGACAAGAAGCTCGAACCGCGCCGACGCTGGATCGGCCAGGCGGGCAAGGCGGTGGGTGAGATCACGATCGACGACGGCGCCGCCCGGGCCGTGACGCAGCGCGGCAAGAGCCTGCTGGCGACGGGCATCACCGCGGTGACCGGCTCGTTCAAGAAGGGCGACATCATCATCGTCCGCGACCCGACCGGCGCCGAGATCGCCCGCGGCCTGACCAACTACGCCGCCGACGAAACCCGCACGATCATGGGCAAACGCACGAGCCAGTTCGAAAAGCTGCTGGGCCGCAAGGCGTACGACGAGGTGATCCACCGGGACAACCTCGTCTTGTCGGGGCGGTAGGCGTTCACCGAATCACACAGAATCAGAGTCCGCGAAACTGCAGTGGGCGATTGATTGACTGCGCGTGGCGTGCAACTCGTAACACATCCTTCGCGCACTCCGGAAGATGTTCAACTGCGCCTGAGAGTTCGTCAATTGCGATCGCCAGACTCTGGCCTTCGAGCGTTGCGGAACTGTATTGGTCAAATTCGATCCCTGTCTTGCGAGTGATGGCTTCTAAGCAAGTAGAGATCTCTCGAAACTCGTCTTCGTCGAGATCAACACGAAACTTCGGCATGAGAGTGACGGTGCTCGTGTCGTCCAAAATGCCAAATTCGATTGATGCCACGTAATACCTCCGCTTAACCGTGGGGCGTGTTTCATGTCGGGGCGGGCCCCGACCTACTCACTGGGCCGTAAGGCGTACGATGAGGTGATCCACCGGGACAATCTGGTGCTGGCGGGGCGCTAATCCGAAATACCAAAATGCAGCAACCAACGGGATGCGCCCGATTCGAACGCGAAATCCTCCCAGGCACACTCATAGAACATCGGTGGCACAACCTCGATTTTGTGTACTGTGGTGGGCCTGAGCACCTGAGAGAAGCATTCGATAAATCGACTGACCATCGCTTCACGGCTCTCGCCAGAAAACCTCGGCGAGTATTGTTGCTCAAAGAACCAGTGATGACATCGCCGTTCGATAACGGTCTTCCAGGAACCCATTACAGTTGATTTTGTAATGTTCCAGCGATCGGCTGATTGCTGCGGCACAAGCGATGTCGACATACTAGAAAAATACATTGCGAGTGCGTCATCGAGTGAGTCCGCTTCATCTAGGCAGTCTATCACGTAGTCGCAACCGTGATTGGTGCCGTTATTGATGGCGGCGCATGCTGCCAAGAAGCCGTTGCAGTATTCCAAATTCATTTTGGCCACGCTCTGAAGTAGTTGACTCTGTCCATAGTCCGTATCCATGATAAGCCGATCCCGTCCACCCCGTGTGGGGTGTTTGTTGAACCGATCGTTCCACGTATCCATTCGGCCTGACGCATGAGTTCGTATCCATGATAAGCCGATCCCGTCCACCCCGCCTGGGGTGTTTGATGAACCGATCGTTCCACGTATCCATTCGGCCTGACGCATGAGCGTGGGCCGAGGTGTCGCATCCGAGCGGCGGCTCGCGTAGGTCGACGGCGTT
>WGMA01000076.1 GCA_016125285.1 Phycisphaera sp. | reverse complement strand
GTCGTCCATGACGGTGCTCCTTGTAAAAGGGATGAAGCAACACCATCATGCCGGCGAACGTTTTTACGCGCAACCCACCCTAACTGCTCCGCCGGCGCGAACCTATAGCCGTGGCGCAATATCCTGCTGAAAGGGAGAGGGGGCCGATCAGCCGGTGACCATCGCGGCGTTGCCGCGCTCGACCGCCTTGGGGTCGGCGCGGTGCTGCTCGTACAGGCTCGCGGCCATGTCGTCGGGGAAGATGTCTTCGTCGCCGCGGGCGATGCCGTCGACGATGCGCCGCGCGACGGATTCGGTCGTCGCCTTGTCGAAGTCGAACTCCGAGGCCATGTCGGTGTCGACCGGGCCGGGGTAGATGGTGTGCACGCTGATCGACTTCGGCGCGAGGTTGGCGCGGAGGCCGACCATGAGGTTCATCACCGCGGCCTTGGAGGCGGAGTAGGTGACGATGTTGGGAAAGCTGACGTGCGCGACGATGGAGCTGACGGTCGCGACGGCGCCGCCGCCGTTGGCTTCGATCAGCGGAACGAACGCCTGCGTCAGGGCGAGCACGCTCAAGTAGTTCACTTCCATTTCCTTGCGTGCGTTGGCGACGTCGTCGGCGCCGAGGCCGGTGTTGCTGTAGAGGATCCCGGCGTTGTTGATCAGCAGGTTCACGTCGGTCGCCTTCTCCGCGGCGGCCTTCACCTGTTGCTCATCGGTGACGTCGAGCCGCAGCGGCACGACGCGGTCGCCGAACTCGGTGACCAGGTCGTCGAGCGCCGCGGGGTTGCGCGCCGCGGCGTAAACACGGCGTGCGCCGTCGGTAAGTAGGGTGCGGGTGATGGCCCGGCCGATGCCGCGGTTGGCGCCGGTGACAAGCGCGACGGTTCGATTGATGGTGGGCTGTGACATCTCTTTCTTCCTTTCTCAAGTGGACGCTGTTTCCGATGCCGGGCCGGTTTGTGCGGTTACCGCGAGCGCGGAATTCACGGATGTTGCGTCCGTCGGCGGGGCTTCTATCATGGGCGGTCCTGCATCGACACAAAACAAAGGACCTCTAGGGAAGGACACTGAAGATGCCGAAGCGTGCAAAGATTTCAATCATCGGAGCCGGTGGCAACGTCGGGGCGACCTGCGCGTTGTGGGCCGCGTCGAAGGAACTGGGCGACATCGTCGGGATCGACATCCGGATCAACGACATGCTGCCGGTGGACGGGCGGATGCTGGACCTCGCCGAGGCGGGGCCGGTGGAGCTGTTCGACGCGAACATCACCGCGAGCGACGACTACGCGGCGATCGCCGGGTCGGAGGTCGTGGTCGTGACCGCGGGCCTGCCGCGCAAGCCGGGCATGAGCCGCGACGACCTGATCGGCACGAACGTGAAGATCGTCAAGTCCGTCAGCGAGAACATCGCCAAGCACGCGCCCGACGCGATCGTGATCATCGTGTCGAACCCGCTCGACGCGATGGTGTACACGGCGTGGAAGGCGACCGGGTTCCCGACGCACCGTATCATCGGCCAGGCCGGCTGCCTCGACGTGGCGCGCTTCAAGACGTTCATCGCGATGGAGACCGGCTTCAGCGTCGAGGACATCAACGCGCTGCTGCTCGGCGGCCACGGCGACGACATGGTCCCGCTGCCGCGCTTCACCAACATCAGCGGCATCCCCGTCACCGAGTTCATCAGCGAGGACCGGCTCAACGAGATCGTCGAGCGCACGAAGAAGGGCGGCGGTGAGATCGTCGCGAAGATGGGCACCAGCGGCTACTACGCCCCGGCGTCCGGCACGATCCAGATGGTCGAGGCGATCATCAAGGACAAGAAGCGCATCCTGCCGTGCGCGGCGTACTGCAACGGCGAGTTCGGGCTCAACGGCCTGTTCGTCGGCGTGCCCGCGGTGCTCGGCGCCGGCGGCGTCGAGAAGATCATCGACGTCAAGCTCACCGACGAAGAGCAGAAGCTGATGAAGGCGTCGGCGGATCACGTGGCCGAGCTGGTCGACGTGGTCAAGAAGCTGGCGCCGGATCTGGCGTGAGAGCAGGAGACAGGAGACAGAAACCAGAACCAACCCCGCCCGTCTGGGCGGGGTTTTTCTTTTGGCGTTGATTGAAGTGAAAGACGGTCGCGCCAAGCGACCATCTCCTGTCCCCTGTCACCTGTTCCCTGTCTCCTTCTCCTTCTCCTTCTCCTTCTCGACCTTCGACTTGCGTGGCAGGGGCAGGACGATGTCGTCGTCGTTGCCGAAGGACAGGTCGGGCCCGGCGGAGTGGAGGGTCATGGTCTGACCGTCGGCGGGGCGGTCGACGCGGAGCAGCGTGCCCCAGCGGTCGACGAATCGGCCGTTGTCGTCGCGGTCCTCGGGCTGGGGGTTCAGCAGCGGGTCGCCGATGCGGTTGCCGTCGTCGTCGTGCAGCGGCAGCGTCAGGGCGATGAGGGTTTCGGGGTAGTGGCCGAAGCGTTCCTTGTAGTCGTCGGAGGCCTCGCCGATCGCCAGCAGCTGCATCTGCGTGCCGAGCACCTGGCCGCTCTGATTGGTGCTCGACATCAGCGGGATCAGCACGACCGCCGCGCTGACGACAGCCGCCGCGACGCCCATTCCTATCATTCGTCGTTCACTCGCATGCATGAGGCGTTATTATACGGATCGAAAGGAATCTGACATGATGACACGCACGACACTCAAGACGACGGCCCTGCTGATCACCCTCACGCTGTGCGGCCTGACGGCCTCGGCGCGCGGCGACGACGCGGAGCTCAAGAAGCTGCGCGACGAGAACGCGGCGCTGAAGGCGAAGGTCCAGCAGCTCGAGGCCGAGCTGGCGAAGCTGCGGCAGTCCAACACCAGGCTCGCCGCGGAGAAGCAGCAGATCGTGGCCGCGCAGGTGCAGAAGCAGGCGCAGAGCGACGCGTACTTCGTCGAGCAGGTGACCGACGAGAAGGGCGGCAAGGCGCTGGCGTCGCGCTCGATGGAGATGAAGGCGACGTACGGCACGCGTGACACGCACGTGCTGTCGATGCGGTCGGCGCCGGGCGCGTCGAGCGTCACGCTGACCGTCAGGGCGTTCGAGACGTCGGGCGTCTACGGCTCGCTCGACACGGTCCTGTTCACGGCCGACGGCAAGGAGATCAACGCGAAGGTGACCGCCTACGACATCGAACGCCGCACCGTCGGCTCGCCGAAGAGCCGCCGCCGCGCCGACAACGAGACGCTCGTCGCCACGCTCTCCACCGCCGAACTCGCCACGCTCGCCGCGGCGAAAGAAGTGGAGATCAAGATCGGCCCGTCACGCTTCGCGATGACCGATGAGCAGCGTACCGCCTTCGGCGTGATGACACGCATGATCGCGGGGAACTGATCTATTTGGTGATTTGGTGAAGTGGTGATTTGGTGATGTCGTCGTTCCGCAAACGTCGTGGTTCATACGACCGTCGCGCCGATACCCTCTCCCGCCGGGAGAGGGCGAGGGTGAGGGATGATCGCCCAAAAACATGTCACTATGGTTCGACGCGCCGCGCGGCGTCGCCAAATCACCAAATCACCAAATCATCACTTCACCAAATATCAGAGCAGTTCCCGGATCGGCTCGGCGCGGTCGAGCAGGTAGTGCGGTCGGCCGGTGACGTCTTCGATGGCGACCTGGCCGGGGTCGATGCCGAGCGTGTGGTAGAGCGTGGCGAACACTTCCTGGAAATCGACGGGGCGTGAGACGACTTCGCCGGCGTAGCGGTCGGTCTCGCCGATGATCACGCCGCGGTTGAGCCCGCCGCCGGTGATGATCGCCGGGCTGACGCGCGGCCAGTGGTCGCGGCCGGCGTTCTTGTTGATCTTGGGTGTCCGCCCGAACTCGCCCCACACAACGACCGTCACGTCGTCGAGCATGCCGCGCTGCTCGAGGTCGGTGACCAGCGCGCTCAGCCCGGTGTCGAGGATCGGCAGCACCTGACGCATGCGCGTGAAGTTGTCGGAGTGCGTGTCGAAGTCGCTGATGGACACGCTGACGCAGCGCACGCCGGCCTCGACGAGCCGCCGCGCCAGCAGCAGCTTGCGGGCGCCTTCCGGCGCCTCGGACGTGGCGAAGCGTTCGACGCGGTCGGGGTGCGGCGTGTACATCGCCACGATCTTCGGGTCTTCGCGCGACAGGTCGAGCGCCTCGGCGAACCGGCCGGACGTGAGGATGCTGATCGCCTGCTGCGTGAAGCGGTCCATCGCGTCCATCTCGCGCGAGCTGTCGAGGCGCTGCTTGAGGCTGTCGAGCGACGCGGTCAGCTCGCGGCGGTCGTTGAGCCGGTCGGCGGTCACGCCGTGGATGAGCTTCAGCGACGTGGTGTGGTCGCGGCCGAGGTTGGCGAGCTCGGTCTTCATGCCGTCCTCGAGCTCGCGCGTGAACATGGCGGACAGGTCGGGGCGGAACGGCGCGTAGGCCGGGCCGAGGTAGCCTGGCCGGCAGCTGTTGCGCGCCAGGCCGCGGCCCTGCATCATGTCGACGTAGGTGGGCGCGGGGTCGGTCGGGTGGCCGAGCAGTCGGTTGAGCACGCAGCCCATCGCGGGTCGCCCGCCGAACGCCTTGAGCGATTTCTCGTCCCAGCCGGACTGCGTCTGAAACGCGTGGTGCTGTCCGATCGAGCCGACGACGGTGCGGAGGTAGCTGAAGCGGTCGGCCATCTTCGCGATCTTCGGCATCAACTCGCAGACGTGGAAGCCGGGGATGCTGGTGGGGATGGAATTGAAGTCGCCGCGGATTTCCGACGGGGCGTCGGGCTTGAGGTCGATGGTGTCCATCTGCGGCGGGCCGCCGTCGAGGTGGATGTTGATGATGGAGCGTTGCCGCGCGGGCGATCCGCCGCCGGGGGTCCTGCGCCGCTCGTCGGCGAGTGTGAGCCCGGCCAGACCGACAGCGCCGGCGCGAAGCAGGCTCCGCCGAGTGACGCCGTCGCAATACCGGTGGCTGCGCTGGGTCCCGCGTATTTCGAACATGATCGATCCCGCTGTGCGATTATACCCGGACGGGTAAGCGGGATCAGTAGGTGATCCTGATCTTGCCCACGCGGACCTTGCCGGGCATGGGGACCGCGACCTCGGCTTCCTGGCCGGGCGAGAGGTCGCCGATGCGGACGTCGACGTGGTAGAGGAACTTCAGCTGATTGTCTTCGCTGGAGAACACCTCGGCGCGGACGTACCCGCGTGCGAGGGCTTCGAGGGCGAGGCGTTTGGAGAGCGGCGCGGCGTCGTAGGCGGTCTGCATCGCGGCGTCGCCGTCGGGGTAGGCGTCGGTGGCGACCACCTTAATCAGCAGTTCCGTGCCGCTGCGCGTGTTCTTCTTCTGGACCTCCGGCCGGAGCCCGAGGTAGGGCTGATACGCCTGGGCGTCGATGAGCACCTCGTTGGGATCGATCGGTCGGATGGTCTCGGCGACCTCGCCGGCGAGGTTGCGGTAGTCGATGAAGAAGGACGACACGCCGAGGATCGCCGCGGCGATGAGCAGGCCCACGATCGCGGTCTTGACTTTTTCCCTGGTGGTCAGCGGCGGCAGGGGGGCGACGGTCTTGGCGTCGACGGCGCGCGACTGCACGTCGACCTGGCCGAGCGGGTTGACGAGGTAGACCGACTGCACCTCTTCGTTGGGGCGGTACTCGCTGGTGCGCAGCGTGGAGAAGACGTTCTGCCGGGCCTCGGGCGGGAAGGCTTCGAGCAACTGATCGAGCGCCTGGCGGATGGTCTGGTCGGGCGGGTCGCCGATGGGGCCGACGTCGACCGGCTTGTTGTCGGGCAGGAGGCTGAACGCGTTGCCGGAGATGTCGAGTGTGAACGGCAGCCCGTGGCTGCGTGCGAAATCGACCCACTGGCGCAGCTTGGACTCGACATCGGGGTCGTCTGGGAGACGGCCTTCGAGCATCCCGTCGAGAACGATGGTGCCTTCGAGATGTTCACTCATGAGCGGATGAACGGCTGGAGGGCGCGGATGTCTTGAGCGGCCTTCCAGTCGCCGAGTTCCTCGGTCCACAGGAGCGTGGCGGGGGCGATCTCACCGGCCTGCAGCTTGCTGATCAGCTGCTGCTCGGAGATCGGTCCGCGTGTCTCGCCGTGGCGTTCGTAGTGCCAGTGACGGGCACCGGCGGCGTGGCGGGTTTGTTGAGCGGCGGCGGCCTGCTGCTGGGCGGCCTGCTGATGAGCGGCGGGCGCGAGGCCGTAGGCGTTGTCGTCGCCGTCCGACGTGGCGCTGACCATCGCGTCGAGCGCATCGTTGCCCGAGCCGTGCGACTCGAGCATCGGTTGCTGCGTGCCGTAGCCGCCGCCGGGCAGCGACATGTTGGCCTGGCGGGTGTCGATGCCGGCGTGGTTGTCGTGGGCGTCGAGGCGGGCCGAGGCGTGCTGGCGGAACGCCTCGGACTTCATGCGTTCCTGGCGCAGCTGCTCGCGGAGGCGACGGTTCTCGCGCTCCTGGCGGTCTTCCTTCATCCGCTGATCTTTCACGTTCGAAAGAACGGCGATGATGATGATGCCGATGATGCTGAACACGAACCCCGCGAAGAACCAGCCGACCGGCGTGCGGCCCTTCGACGAGGCGATCGCGGCGGCCACCGCGCCGCAGATGACCCGGATAATCAGGCCCAATACAAGGATCGCTCCTCCATCGTCCATCGACCTGTACCTCGCTGTCTAGAACAGATGAATCGGCCCCGGGTATCCCCCGTGTGGACGTGCCCCGGTGGCTCCCGTCAACGTCTTAAAGATTACCCCGACTAGTTGAAAAACTCAATCACAACCAGGTTGTGAAGGAAGTGCAGCAGCATGCCCGGATAGAGGCTGCCGGTCTTCCATTTCACCCACCCCAGCAGCATGCCCACGGCGAACAGGTACGGCAGGCCCAGGAGGTTAAAGTGCAGGATCGCGAACAGGAACGACGCGAGGATCAGCGCCCGCATCGGCGCAATCGCCGTCGCCAGCCAGTGCTGCAGGAGCCCGCGGAACGCGATCTCTTCCGTGATACCGGGCAGCACGCAGTAGCAGATCACCAGCGTCATCTCGCCGACGCCCGACTCGCGCAGCTTGCTCATCGGGTCGCCCGCCTCGCCGCCCAGCAGGTTGCGCAGGAACTCGAAGTAGCCGAAGTTGATCGCCAGCGCGACGATCAGCAGCCCGAAGCCCATCAGCGCCTCGGGGCGGTTGAAACCGAACGTCTTGAACTGCACGTTCAGCGACCGCCAGTACATCGCCGCGAAGATGCACGTGGTCACGAAGATCACCGCGTCGCCGAACAGCATCGACAGCTCCGGGCGGTCCTCGGTGAACAGCAGCGACGTGAGGATCGCCACGCCCAGCAGCACCGCGACGTATGTCCAGAACAGCGGCCACACCGCCGGCGCCTTGAGCTGGATGCGGTCCGACTCGGTGAGGATCGGCGGGCTCGACGGCACGAGCATCGTCTCGATGTCTTTGTACGGCGTGCCGCACGACGTGCAGAAGTAGAACATCGAGCTCAGCGGCGAGCCGCAGTAGTGGCAGTGCAGCTGATCGCCGCGCTCGGCGAGGCTGCGCTGCGTCGTCGCGCGGGCCGCGGTCGACTCGGGCAGATTCGGATTGACCGGCTGCTGTTCGTTCATGCGTCGATGAAGCCCCCGGCTTCGTGGTCGCCTCGCGCCCAATTTCATGACCGATCCTAACGAGACCGACCACACGAACATGATAGAATCCATGAGTCGCTCACGCTAACTTGGGGTGCCACATCATGAACGGAAAGATGACCACGATCGGCGGATACCTCGTCCAGCGGCTCGAACAGACGGGCCTGCGACACGTGTTCGGTATCCCCGGCGACTACGTGCTGGGCTTCTACGACCTGCTCGTCGCGTCCAGCAAGCTCGACATCATCGGCACGTGCACCGAGATCGGCGCCGGATACGCGGCCGACGCCTACGCTCGCGTCAACGGGCTCGGCTGCGTGTGCATCACCTACTGCGTCGGCGGGCTGAACTGCGTCAACGCCGTCGGCGGGGCGTACGCCGAGAAGTCGCCGCTGATCGTCATCAGCGGATCGCCCGGCCTGCGTGAACGCGCGAT
Source organism: Phycisphaera sp. (assembly GCA_016125285.1). Taxonomy (GTDB): domain Bacteria; phylum Planctomycetota; class Phycisphaerae; order Phycisphaerales; family Zrk34; genus RI-212. Next base: position 30,219 of record WGMA01000076.1, on the reverse strand, counting down.
GAGCCCGCTGCTGCACCACCAGGTCCGCGACTTCCGCACGCAGCTGCAGATCTATGAGAAGGTCACCGTCGCCGCCGTCGCGGTGGAGAACGCCGTCGACGCGCCGCGACTGATCGACGAGACGATCGCCGCGTGCCTGGCGCAGAAGCGGCCGGTGTACATCGAGATCCCGCGCGACATGGTCGACGAGCCCTGCCTCGCGCCCAAGCCGTGGCGTCGGCCAGAGGCCAAGAGCGACCCGGCGGCGCTGAACGAGGCCGTGGAGGAGGTCGCGGCGATGCTCCGCAAGGCCAGGCGTCCGGCGATGCTCGCCGGCGTGGAGATCCACCGCTTCGGCCTGCAGGAGCCGCTGCTCAACCTCGTCAAACGCTCGGGCTTCCCGGTCGCCGCCACGCTGCTCGGCAAGAGCGTGATCTCCGAGACGCACCCGCAGTACCTCGGCGTGTACGAGGGCGCGATGGGCAAGCAGCACGTGCAGAAGACCATCGAGGCCGCCGACTGCCTGCTGATCCTCGGCGCCTTCATGACCGACATCAACCTCGGCATCTGGACCGCGAACCTCGACCCCTCCAAGATCATCGACGCGAAGAGCGACCGCATCAGCGTCGGCCATCACCACTACGAGGGCGTCGTGCTGCGCGACTTCATCAACGCGCTGGCGAAGGCGAACATCGGCAAGAAGCGCGCCGCGAAGGTCCGCAAGCCCGCGCCGCCCAAGCCCATCAAGCCGCAGCCCTCCAAGCCCGCCACCGTCCGCCGGTTCTTCCAGCGCATGAACGACTACCTCGCCGACGACACCGTCGTCATCTGCGACATCGGCGACAGCCTCTTCGGCGGCGCGGACCTCACGATCCACAAGCGCACGGAGTTCATCAGCCCGGCGTACTACACGTCGATGGGATTCGCCATCCCCGCCGCGATCGGCGCGCAGGCCAACAACCGCAAGCTGCGCCCCATCGTGTTCGTCGGCGACGGCGCGTTCCAGATGACCGGCCAGGAACTCAGCACCATCGTCCGCCACCACCTCAACCCGATCATCTTCGTGCTCAACAACCACGGCTACACCACCGAGCGCTTCATCAACGAAGGCCCCTACAACGACATCCACAACTGGGAGTACCACCTCATGCCCCAGCTGCTGAAGGACGGCTGGGGATTCGAGGTGCACACCGAGGGCGAACTCGAAGACGCGCTGGCCAAGGCGAAGACCAACAAGCTCTGCTTCACCATCATCAACGTGCAGCTCGACAAGATGGACTGCTCCGAAGCGCTCGTCCGCCTCGGCACCCGCCTCGGCAAGCAGGGCATCGGGGACAAGAAGTAGATCTATTTGGTGATTTGGTGATGTGACAATTCATTGCCGGTGTGCTCGGCTGCTTTTTGATGTCGTGTGCTGCGGGTTATCAGCCGATTGCGGGTCGCCATCAAATGCGTCGTTGTGTGCGGATGCGGGGCGTTACATCACCAAATCACCACTTCACCAAATCACCAAAAGTGTTGACCCGGGCCATTATCGGCCGATACTGAAGGTGAGATGAGCACCACTGAGGCGGTCAATCTGCGTGACGCCTCGGCGGTCTGCGACGTGTTCGAGCAGGCCGCGGAGGTCAATACCACTCACGCCGCCCGACACGGCGCGGTCGTCGACCTGGGCGACAAGGGCCGCGTCATCGCCACCGGCGACATGCACGATCACAGCGCCAACTTCCAGGCGTCGATCAAGCTCGCGCGTCTCAACAAGGCCACCGATCACCACCTCGTGCTGCAGGAGCTCGTCCACGGCGAGCACCTGGTCAACGGGATGGACCTGAGCTACCGCATCCTCGCCCGCGCCGCGGAGCTGGCCATCCAGCACCCCGGGCAGGTGCACCACGTGCTGTCGAACCACGAGCTGGCGCAGATGAACACCGAGGGCATCCTCAAGGAAGGCGTCAGCGTCGTCGAGGCCTTCGACGAGGGGCTCGACTACGTGTTCGGCGACGCCGCGCCACGCGTCGCCAAGGCGATCGCCAGGTACATCAGCGCGCTGCCGCTGGCCGTGCGGTGCGCCAACGGCGTGTTCATCGCCCACAGCCTGCCCTCGCCGCGCGAACGCGAGCCGTTCGACCCCGCCGTGCTCGACCGCGAGCTGACCGCCGCGGACCTCGTCGGCCCCGACGGGCACGCGTACACGATGACCTGGGGACGCAACCTCACGCAGAAGTGGGCCGACGAACTCGCCGACCGGTGGGGCGTCAAGGTCTTCATACTCGGTCACCAGCACGCGGAGATGGGCTGGGACGAGTACGGCCAGACGATGCTCGTGATCAACTCCGACCACGAGCACGGCGTGGCGATCCCCATCGACCTGTCCAGGCAATACACACGCGACGACCTCACCGAAGCCGCCGTGATCCTCGCCGGCGTGTGACCGCACGCCGCGCCGGTCGTCTCGACCTGACGCGCAGCGCTCCTTAGAATCAACGCGTGCCCCTTACGGTGGTGACTCCGACGTGAGTACCATTTCCCATGTCGCACGATTCGCAAGATCCATCGCCAGACGCGCCGCCGTCCGACGCCGTCGACGTCCCTGTGCCAGCCCCCGGCGCGTTGGTCGCGATGCTGCTGACCGCGGTGACCCTCGCCGCGGTGATCGCCCTGGCCATCGAGTGGCCCGAGTACCGCACGCTGCTGTTCGCACACGCCGCCGACACCCCGTCGTTCGGGCAGGACCTGCTGATCCTCTGGGCGGTGTGGTCCAAGACGCTGGTGCTGTTGGCGCCGGTGCTGCTCGTTTCGGCCGCGTTGCTGCGCACGCGGTGGCGCGCGCTCGCCGCGTGGGTGTTCGGCGCGGGCACGGTATTCGTGTGCGTCTGGATCCTCTTCGATCTGTACATCCATCACACCTACGGCTGGCACCTGCTGACGCTGCTGCCGCACATCGGCGAGGTCGCGGCAGCGGAAAACGTCGGCGGGTACGGCCGGTGGGTCGCGTCTCTGTCGGGCATCGTGGTCGCCACGTCGGCGGCGATGCTCGCGATCTGGTGGGTGTGGCGGCGTGGCGTGCGTGGCGCGCCGCGTCTGGCGGGCCTGCTGAGCACGCCGCGCCGCGCCGCGGTCACGACGCTTGCCGTCGCACTGATGACCCTCGCGCCGGTGGGGCTGCGCAACTACGTCGGGCAGGCCATGCTCTACGAGCGAGCCTGCGAGATCATGCCGGTCGACATGCGGATCGTCACACGCGGCGTGGCGCCGACGCACCTGTCTGACCCGGTCCTCGTGGCGATCGACACGCGGGCGCGCGACGTCGTCGAACGCCTGCCCGCCGACGCTCGCGTCCCGGACCCGCCGCTGACGATCACGCCCGCCGATCGGGCCGGGCCTCACCCCGACGTGCTCATGATCGTGTGCGAAAGCCTCAACGCCGACATCGCCTACCACCACGCCATGCCGAGGCTCGCGGCGATGGCGACCGACTGGATGCGCTTCGATCGTCACTACGCGGGGTCGAACCACACCGACGCGGGTCTGTTCGCGCTGCTGCACGGCGGGTCCGCGATCGTGAGGGCGCCGCTGCTCGCGCAGGGCCTGCCGCCCAACGCGTGCGGCGTGTTCAGGTCGCTAGGCTACGAGACGGCCTACGTGTCGGGCGTGCGATGGGAAAAGATCGACGATTTCGTCAACGCGCGAACGTTCGATCGCTACGTGCACGACCTGCCCGGGCGTCGGGCCGGGCGTGACGAGCACGCGATGCGGCGCGTCGTGGAGATGCTCAACGAGCCGCACGATCGGCCGCGGCTGGTCGTGGTGTTTCTCGAGTCGAGCCACTACCCCTACACCGCGCCCGAGTCGTATGCGGCGACGCCGGTCCCGGGGCTCAATCCCGCGGACTACGGCGCGGACGCGTTCTCGCCGGGCCTGCGGAAGTACGTCGAGGACTACCACCGCACGCTGATGTACCTCGACGAACTGATCGCCGGTGCGGTCGGGCGACTGAACCTGAGCCGGAGCATCGTGCTGGTGACGGGGGATCACGCCGAGGCGCTCGGTCACGACGGCACGGTGGGGCACGGCACGCGATTCAGCGACGCGCAGTGCCGCGTGCCGCTGTACATCGGCGGTGTCGGCGTGCCGTTACGACACGTCGAGTCGCTGACGACGCATCAGGACGTGCTGCCGACCGTGCTGCACGCCGTGCTCGGTCGCGACGTGAGCCTCGCCGGGACGGACGGCCGCGACCTGCTGTCGACGCAGCCCGTCGCCGACGAGGCGCTGCTTTACGCGACGATCAACGAGACCTGCAACCTCGTGCTGATGCGGGGCGACGACCGCCTGGCGTTCAAGGTTGATCTGGCGGCGCGGCGGATCGCCTGCCGCGGGTTTTACAGCCCGACGTGGCGCTACCTGCCGGACCACGGGCAGAAGATGGCGGACGTGAACGGATGGGTGGATCTGTTGGATCGCCGGCTGCGGACGCTGCTCGCGTCGGGCGCTGCGACGCCGTAACGGCGCCGCGGTGTTACTCGATGCCGACGATCTCGAAACGCCGCGTGCCGCGCGGCAGATCGACCTTGACGATCTCGCCGATGCGGGCCTTCATCAGCGACGCGCCCATCGGCGAACCCACCGTGACCTCGATCCAGTCGGCGTCGAGGTCGAACTTGCCGGTCGACTCGCCGACGAGCTTGTACAACTCCTCGTCGCCGGAGTCGGTGTCCTTGAGCTTCACGACGGCGCCGAGGAACACCATGTCGTCGGGCATCTCGTCGTCGCTGGCGACGTGCGCGGTGCGGAGGCGTTCCTCCAGGCGACGGATCTCCGCTTCGTTCATCCCCTGGTCTTCGCGAGCCGCGTGATACTCGGCGTTTTCCTTCAGGTCGCCCAGCGCCCGCGCCTCGGCGATCCGCTGCGTGATCTCCGGTCGCTTGGCGACCAGCTCGGCGAGCTTGGTTTCGAGTTGCGCCTTCTCGTCGGCGGTGATGAATTGCATGTTCGATTACTCCTTCGTCGCTGCTCCCGGCGTGTCTGTCTCGCGGCCCGTGCCGCTCCGTATTGTAACGACATGCTAGGCGGATTTGTGTTTCAGGTGAAGGGGCGGCCGGGCGATGTGCCGCGACGCGCCCCGCCGCGGTTTCTGACGCGCGCTGCGCGGGCTGTCACTGCACGCTGCGTCGCCGCGCGAGCGTCAGACGCAGCACGCCCCACCCCGCGGCCGACAGACCGGCGATGATCATCAGCCGACCGGCGATCGCGTCGACCGCGGTGATGGTCACGCGCCCGCTCAGCGTCCACAGCATCGTCGTCGGCGACCACAGCGCCGTGGTGTAGGGCCAGCCCAGCATCGTGCACGCCCACCCGGCGATCAGCATCGTCAGGCACGCGGCCATCGCCGCGGTGCGCGACGCGACCGTGCCGCGCAGCCGCCCGACCCACACCGCCATCGCCACAGGCGTCGACCACACGAGCAGCACCATCATCGAAAGCACGGTCTGCTCGAACGCCCAGTCGACCACGTGCTGCAGCGGCCAGAGCACGACCTGCGTCACCAGCAGCAGCGACGCGAGATCGATCAGCACCTGTCCGCCGACCGGCGCGTTGGGCGGCACGCGCTCGCTGAGGCGCCACGCCGGCCACGCCACCGTCATCCCCAGCAGGATCGACTGCATCATGCCGCGCACCGCCGGGATGTACAGGTCGCCCGGCTGCATGTTGCCGTACGACCCGACCCACCGCGGCGCGTCGATCGTCAGGTTCACCGCCCAGCTGCACAGCAGCCACGCGCACCAGCCGAACATCAGCGTGCGCGACACCACGAGGTAGTCACGCGCCGCCAGCGTCTGGCCGATGCTGCGACGGCGCGGCGGTGTCGTCGGGGGCGTGTAGAGCGGGGTGTCCGGCACGTCGTTGAAGTCCGGCGTGTCGTGCGCGGCGGGGGCGGTGTGCGTGTCGGCGGGGTCCGGGGCGTCGCGAGCGTCGGGCTGTTCCGATGTGTGACTCGGCGGCGCTACATCGTCGCCGCGGCGCGGCGCGTCGTCGTCCCGCCCGGAATGGAACGGGTTGCTCGCGGGGTCTGTCACTGAGTGGCAGTGTACCGAACGGAACGGTCGTCGGCAGTCTGGAACGGCTGCGCCCGGCGGATCATCACGTTGTCGGTGTACACGTCGACGATCTGACCGTTGGCGTCGATGCTGTTGAACCGCTCGACCACGCGCTCGATCTGGCGGAGCTTCGTCGCGGCGTCGGGCTCGTAGAACCGGCTGTCGCCCGGCGCCCGGCCCCAGCGGACCGCGCCGTGATCCGTCACCAGCTGAAGGTGCGGCAGGCGGTTATCGATACGGCCGTCGTAGTTCGACACGTCCACCGCGCGGACCTGCGCCGACCACGGCTGCGTCTCGACCAACGCCGCCAGCTTCAGGCCCGCCTGCACGTCCTCGCCGACCCACTTCTGCCCGGCGTAAGGCGGCGCCGAACGCACGCCGCGGATCACCGCCACGCCCAGCTGATCGATCTTCTCCGGCATCGGCGGGTACACCCACGGCAGACGCACGCCGAACTGGTCGATCGTGTAGTACCCGTCCTTCCGCTCGAGCAGGGCGACGGGCTGGCGGTACGCGGCGAGCACCTCGACGCGCCCGCCCGGCTTGCGCTGCACGCTCACGACGTGGCGCACCCACGGGTTGACCTCCAGCGACACCGCCGCGTCCTGCAGCGACAGGCGATCGAACGGGTCGGGGTCCACCGTCATCGCGACCGTGCCGCGGATCTGGTCGATCAGCTCCGGCGGCATCCACGCCGGCTGATCGACGAGCACCACCTGCGGCATCGACGCGCGGGTCTGGCGCAGGTGATTGACCAGCGCCTTCTCGCCGTACGCCCAGCTCACCGCGAGCACGGCGAGGAAGACTGTCCACCCGAACAGTCTCCCGAGCATCCGCAGCCCGTGCCGCGGGGCCGCGTCGTCCGACGCCTTGCCCCGCGTCGCCTTAGTGGGCTTCGTCGACGACTTGGCCTTGCCGCCCTTGCGCTTCGATTTGCTGTCTGATCGCAGGAACAAGCCCATGAAAAACTCCGCTGTGTCGCGCGTCGAGGAACCCCGAGCCGTGGCGCGCACCACGGCTCGCTTCAGTCTGCTATCGGCCAGATCAGTCGTTTAACGCCAGTCGTACGAGATGGTCGCACAAGGCCGCCATGTCCAGACCCGTGCGCGCCGCCGCCATCGGCAGCAGCGAGTGGTCCGTGAACCCCGGCATCGTGTTCAACTCCAGGAACCACGGCTTGCCCGCGGCGTCGACGATGAAGTCGACGCGGCTGAGGTGTCGGCAGCCCACGCCCTCGAACACCGCCCGGGCGTGCCGCTGAACGTCGCTCAGCACCGCGGCGGGCAGGTCGATGTCGAACTCGTACCGCGTGTCGTTCCGCTCGTATTTCGCGTCGAAATCGTAGAACCCGGCGTCGGCCGCGGGCACGATCATGATCGGCGGCAGCACGCGGTCGCCCAGCACGCCGACGGTCAGCTCACGCCCGGCGATGAACGCCTCGGCGAAGCAACGCGTGCCCTGGCCGTGCAGCTTGGCCCGCGCCGCCGCGGCCGTGGCGGCGTCGCGGCAGATCGTCACGCCGACACTGCTGCCGTCGGCCACCGGCTTGATCACCACCGGCGGGGCGATCGTCAGTTCGTCGCCCGGCGACAGCGTCTGGTCCGCCGCGACCGGCACGCCCACGCGCTTCGCCACCGCCTTCGACGCCAGCTTGTCCATCGCCGTGCGCGCCGCGCCCGGCCCGCAGCCGACGTACGGCGTGCCGCGCTCGTCGAGCAGTTCCTGCAGCGGCCCGCCCTCGCCGAACGGCCCGTGCATCGCCGGGAAGATCACGTCGCACGCCGTGTCCAGCGGCGCAGGATCGTTCGGCATGATGTCCGACTCGACCACCGCGTGCCCCGCCCGCCGCAACGCCGCCGCGACCGCCGCCGCGCTCTTCAGCGACACCGACCGCTCGCTGTCAGGCCCGCCGCCGAGCACGAGCACGGTCAGTTTGGATTTCGGATTTTGGATTTCGGATTTCGGATTGGATTCCATGTGCGCGCCTCCCATCTACAGGTCCGCATGCCGCATCCCAAGTCTCGCCCCAACCGCTCCACGTCGCATGTAGCACATCCGAAATCCGCCATCCGAAATCCGAAATCGTCTCCCGCGCATGAGCACGGCCGGACGAGCCGGCCGTGCCACACGATGCGTTTATGTCTGTTTTTCCGGCGTTTCGGGTGGATTTCAGATCCGAAATCCGCAATCCACAATCCGAAATCGCATCAGTGGCGGTTCTGCCAGACCACGACCTCGCGCTCGAGCATGATGCCGCAGTGGCCCATCACGCTCCGCTGCACCAGGTCCATCAGCTGCATCACGTCGGTCGCCGTGCCGCCGTCGTGCACCTCGATGAAGTTTGCGTGCACGTGCGAGACCTCCGCGCCGCCGATACGCGTGCCCTTGAGACCGGCCTCGTCGATCAGCTGGCCCGCGCCCTTCTCGCTGATCATCTTCGGCGGGTTCTTGAACGTGCAACCGGCCGACCGGGCCGCCATCGGCTGGCTGTTCTTCTTGTACTTCATCACGTGCAGCAGCTTGTCACGCAGCTTGATCTGGTCGTCGGCCTTGCTCAGCTGGAAGGTCGCCTCGGTGATGATGCCGTCGGGCAGGTCCGTGCGGCGGTAGCCGAACTTGATGTCGTCGCGCCCCAGCGTGCGCGTCACGCCGTTGTCCTGCACGATCGTGACCGACTCGACGTAGGAGCCGATCTCGCCGAACGCGCCGCCGCAGTTCATCGCGATCGCGCCGCCGATGCGTGCGGGGATGCCGGTCAGCCCCTCGAGGCCGCCGAAGCCCTGGCGGACGGTCGACGTGATCACGCGCTCGAGGTCGGCGCCGCCGCCACAGGTCACGCGGGCCGTGTCGGGATCGATCTGAATATGCCGAAAAGCCGGGGAATCCAGCGTCACCACCACGCCCAGCAGCGTGCCGTCGGCCACGAGCAGGTTCGCGCCCTTGCCCAGCACGTACAGCGGCACGCTCACCTCGCGGCAGTGGCGCACGATCCTGATCAACTGCTCAACGTTTCTGGGCTTGGCCAGCAACGACGCGTATCCGCCGATGCCGAACCACGTCAGCCTGCCGAGGTGAACATCCCGTTCCATCGGGACGTCGAGTTCCAAATCCGAAACGCGCTTGGTGACGGTCAGGGCATCCATTCCCTGCTCCTTATCTATGAGGCCAAACAGGTCTAAATCATAATCGGCAACGGCCTTGAATGCACTGCAATGTTTATCGGTATGTCGGTGCGAAAAGTTTCAAGTTTCAAACGGCGGGTCGACGCGGACTTTCCGCCTGTCATGCTCCGCGAGCCGGCTCACCCCGAGCCCGGACTTCTTCGCGACCGCGTTTACGAATCCGGCTTGCCATCCCGTGCGCGCCGACGCCGCGAAACCGCCGCGACGACTCCCCCGCCCGACATGACAGGGGTTTACAACGCGACCGCGTCCCTACGTCGCCATAACTCCTTATTTTCAGCCTCCAATCGCCTCGGCGGACGGTGCAAACGGGGGACAAAAAGGGGCGCAAACGGGGCGCTGATGGGGCGCGACACGGACAAAAACCAGCGCGAAATGTCCGTCAACGCACGCGAAAGGGCGCGATCCGGCACGCCACCGCGTGCGCACCGGCGCGGTCGGAGCGGCAGGCGCCCGATGCACATCCGGCACAGCGTTCGCACGGATTGTCGCTTGTGGAAACGGTGATCGGCGACAAAGATGCATACCACTCTTCACGGGGCGACATGAGCGATCAACCGACATCAACGAGCACCGCGTCGCGCTGGTGGCCGATCGTCACCGGCGTGGCGATCGTGGTGTCGGTGGCCGCGGTGATATTTCTCGGGTTGTACGGCTACCTGCTGCTCACGCTGGTGCTGGCGGCGGGGGTGCGGCATGTGAACCGCCACCTTCGGGCCGTGCTCGCGTTGCGGTGGGGGCGCTGGCTGCTCATCACCGCGGCGGTGCTGGCCGCGATGTGCTGCCCGCTGCTGATCGTCGCTGCGATGGGGCTGAACGTGTGGTCGATGCACGAGATGGCCGCGGATGATGCGGTCAACCAACGGCAGCTTCAGCGGATCGAGCGGATCGACAAGCAGTCACCGGAGTATCGTCAGAGGCTCGAGCGTTTCATGGACGAGTCGAGCGCGCGGCTGCTTGAGTCGATACGCCACAGCATGCGCGGCGTCTACGCCCTGTCGCTGGCCGCCGCCGCGCTGCTGGTGTTCGGCGCGTGCCAGGGCGCAGCCATCTACACGGCGACCCGCCCGCCGCGCGTCGCTTCGCAGTAATTGCCGCCGCGTCATGCCTGACGCGGCCCGCCCCGACGCGTTGGTCGCTGCCCGTGCGCCCGTTACAATCCACGGCTTGCTGACGTGTTCGGGGCCGTGCGGTTTGGGGGGCGGCGGCATAAGCGATTCAACGTGAGGAGAGGTGTCATGCTCCAGATCTCATGCCTGATCATCGCGCTGCTTGCGGTCATGACAGGCGTCAAGACGCTGCGGTCGGGGTCGATCCAGCTGGACAAGAACACGCGGGTCGAGGGCGGCAAAGCCAGGGCCCTGGCGATCGGGTTGATGGTGTTCGCGGCGGTGGTCGTGTGGTTCGCCCTCATCCTGATGCCGTCGCTGATTAAGTGACGCGGGTTGCGCGGCTACAATCCACCGCTCGTCACGCTGGCACGTATCTCCATCAGAGGCACGCATGAAGAACACGCTGATCGCACTGCTGTTGATCGCCACGTCGCCGCTCGCTGCGCAGGACGGGGCGTGGGCGCCGAAGCACGACGCGTCGAAGGACGCCGAGCTGAACGGTCGGGCGACCGAGACGTACACCGCGGGGGTGAAGCCCGCGTGGGGATACGCCGCGCCGCAGGAGGACACGTTCGTCGTGATCCACCCGAAGGTCGACCGCAGGGGGGCGCCGCTGTACGTGGTGCTGCACTCGGCGGGGCACGACGTGCTGTCGTGCGTGAACTGCACGCGCACGGTCGGCAACCACGACATCTACCGCTCGCCCGATGATTACTACGCGCTGTACCTCGACTGCCGCAAGCATCAGGCCAACGACTGGTGGTGGGGCGGCATGCACCTCGGCGACAAGCGGCTGACGGAGATGAACTCCGGCGGCGACCTGCGACCCGTCGAGAAGCGCGTGATGGACACCGTCGCGTGGGCGATCGCGCAGTACGGCATCGACCCCGATCGCGTGTACCTCTGCGGCAACTCGATGGGCGGCAGCGGCACGCTCGGCATCGGCCTGCGGCACGGCGACGTGTTCGCGGCGATCAAGGCGAACGTCCCGGCGGGGATCGAGCACGTGTCCAACCGCATGTACTTCCCGCCGAAGACCGTGCCCGACGGCGTGACGCTGCCCGACCCGCCGGTGTGCATCGACTACTCGGCGCAGAACGACGGCTGGTCCGCCGGGCACGATCGCTTCGTCAACGCGATGAACGACCGCAGGTACAACCTGTCGTTCTACTGGGGTCCGTTCGGGCACGCGAACAACTCGGCGAACATCAAGAAGATCAACGACCTGATCGACTCGTTCGACTGGCTGAGCATCAAGCGCAACGAGGCTTACGCGGTGTTCACCAACGCGGACTGCAACGCGAAACTGCCCTGGCCGAACGATCTGAAGAACACCGACCCGGGCCAGGTCAACGCGTGGTTCCGCTGGAAGAACGTCGACGACTCGGCGGAGAAGTTCGCGGTGTCGTTGTTCCTGGTCAGCCCGTCGACGCTGGAGACGCGCTTCACGATCCCCGCGGCGGCGAGCGCCGACGTGACGTTCCGCCGCGTGCAGAAGTTCAGCGTCAAGCCCGGCGAGACGTTCCGCTGGTCGTACGGTTCGACGACCGGCGAGGGCAAGGCCGACGCCGAGGGCCTGATCACCATCCCGGGTGTGAAGATGACGGCCGAGCCGGTGACGCTGACGGTGACGCGGTAATCAGTCGTTTTTTCAGTGCATCGATGTAAGTCGGGGTGTCCACACGCGTCCGCTGAGGCGTTTGCTCACCCGATTGCGGCGTTTGCGTAATGCGATGACGGGGTTTGGTTCGTTGGGTATCCGGCGGGCAAAAAATATCTTTCGCGTGCGCGTTAGATCGGCCCGTGCAGTGTCCCTAACCCATAGAGCCGAATCATGTCGAAACAAGACCGCCAGGACAACTTCGTTCGCGTGCTGACCGATCGTCAGCCGGCGTTGTACGGGTACATCTTCTCGCTGCTGCCGAACCGTGACGCGGCGTGGGACGTGCTGCAGGAGACGAACCTGAGCCTGTGGAAGAAGTGCGACGGCGAGGAGGAGATCCACAACCTCGACGCGCTGGCGCACGAGGTGGCGCGGTACGAGGTGATGACGTGGCTGACGAAGAACCGGCGGGACAAGCTGCGGTTCAGCGACGAGGTGGTGCGGCTGATGGCGGAGGACGCGGCGGCGCGGCCCGCGCGGGCCGACAAGCGGGCGGCGCTGCGCGAGTGCCTGCGTGACCTGCCGGAGCACACGCGCGAGCTGGTGCAGCGACGCTACGCGCCGGGCGGGTCGGTGCAGACGCTCGCCGATGCGCTGGGGCGATCCACCGCCGCGGTGTCGCAGGCGCTGTACCGCGTGCGCAACGCGCTGAAGCGGTGCATCGAGCATCGGCTCACGCGGGAGGGCGCGGCGTGAACGATCGCAACGATCATCACGTGGACGGGCTCGACGCCGAGCTGTGCGCGCTCGTCGATCGGCTGATCGATCAGGCGATCGGCGACGCCGAGATGGCGCGGCTGAACGCGTTGATGGTCGAGAACGCGACGCTGCGTGCGTACGTCGCGGAGCGCGCCGAGCTGCACGCGATGCTGACGTGGGATGCGGTGCCGGTCGCGCAGCCGCTGACGGGCGACGAGGCGTCGGCGGTGGTGGGGAGGATCGAACAGGCGATTGCGGGGAGTGACGAGTTACCGAGCCGTGCCCGCGGCGGCCGCGCGCATAGCAGTTTGTTTCGCTACGCCGCGGCCGCCGTTCTTTTGATCGTCGCGGGGATCGCGGTGGTGGCGTTGCGTGCGCCGCGCACGACCGACGAGCGGGTGGCGGTGGAGAAGGTTGATGATGGTGACGGGGCGGTGGCGACGCTGACGCACGTGAAGGAAGCGGAGTGGGAGCCCGGGACCGGCGACGCGCCGGACCTGGGCGCGTCGCTGGATCGCGGTCGGCTCCGGCTGCGCGCCGGATCGGTGGAGATGTTGATGCGGTCGACGGCGATGGTGACGGTGCTGGGGCCCGCGGACGTGGAGATGGTGGGGCCGAACCGCTGCCGGCTGCGGAGCGGGCGGATGATGGCGACGGTCCCGCAGCGGGCGCACGGGTTCACGGTCGAGACGCCGACGCACACGGTGGTCGACCTCGGCACGCGTTTCGGCGTGGAGGTGAGCGGTTCGCGCGACACGCACGTGAGCGTGTTCGAGGGGCGTGTGGAGGTGCGACCGCTGGGCGCCGCCGAGTCGTCCGCGGTGACGCTCCGCGCGGGCGAGGCGGTCGAGATCGACGGGACGAGCGGCGGGCGGTCGAGCGCCGCCGCCGAGCCGTTCCGCTTCGTGGTCGCGGCGCGGTCCGGTCTGGGTGTGGATCACGCGGACCCGCCGGCGCTGCTGATTGATGGTGTGGCGGGTCACGTCGCGGAGCCTCCGGACGCGGTCCGCCCGCTGCCGCGCTACGACGGCGGGCTGGTCGTGGTGCTCGAGTCGCAGGACGTGGCGCTGAGCGATCCGATCCCCGCGACGCTGTCCGAGCCGGGCAGCGTGAGTCAGTTCGAGCAGACGCACGGCGTGCTTGTCGACGCGGGCGTGAAGGTAAGCAGCTACCTCGTGCGGTTCGCGCCGCAGAGCAACAGCGACGCGTATCAGCGCATCCAGGGCGAGCTCCGGTTCGACGGAGAGATCGTCGCGGTGGTCGCCGCGACGGACGCGGTGAATCGTGGCACGGCGAAGCTGCGTTCGCCGCACGTGGTCTACGCCGACACGCTGCAGCTGGAGCCGGATACGGACGTCGCGGTGCGGGAAGGCTCGAACGATCGACTGACGCTGGACGCGGACCGGCACACGCTGCGCGTGGACCTCGGCGTGTCGCGGCGGCGGTTTAACAAGGACAAGGCGCTGATCGGCGACAACTTCCGCGTGATCACGCGATCGTCGCCGGACGCGCCGAGCAGGTGAAACAAGCCATAGCCGGAGAACTAGAGATGAAGGTTGCCAGAGTCGTGTACGGGTTCACGGTCGTCGAGCTGATGGTGGTGATGTCGATCATCGTGCTGCTGGTGTCGATCCTGCTGCCGACGATGAGCCGGAGCCACGAGATCGCGCGCCGCGCGGTGTGCGCGTCGCGGCAGCGGCAGATGCACATGCTGGTCATCGGCATCGCGGTGGATGAGCACGGCGAGCTGCCGGTGACCTGGCCGGCGTATTCGGATCACGTCAGCTGGATCCCCGACGCGCTGTTCCGGCAGTTCGAGGAACGCGTCGGCCTCGAGCCGCAGGTCCCCGCGGCGCTCAACGACGCCAGGCAGCTGGACATCCTCTACTGCCCGAACCGGCGCGACTGGGAGCTGCGCCTGGCCAAGCCGATGCACCGGCTGGGGTTCTACTCGCTGTACGGGCGCGGCTCGGTCAAGGCGCTGCCGTGGAAGGGCGACGATCCCGACAACAAGTGGCTGCGATCCCCGCGCCGCATGAGCGACCCCGGCAACCTCATCTTCGCGTCCGACGTCGTCGAGCAGGGCACGCTGATCCCCAACGTCACCTCGCTGCCGCACACGAACCGCGGCTCGGAGGTCACGATGTCCGGGCAGATCCTCGACCCCGGCGAACTCGGCGGCGAGGGCGTCAACTCCACGTATCTCGACGGGTCGGTCAGCTGGCGCTACCAGCACGAACTGACCAAGCACTCGGCGCGCACGCAGGGTGACATCAAGGGGTGGTGGTGAGGTTGGGGCGAGCCGCGTGAACTCCCTCTCCCTCGAGGGAGAGGGGTTCTACAAACTCCACCCCGTGCGCGGCGTGCGGCGCAGGTATTGATCCGCTTCCGGCGCGTTGGTCGCGCGCATCGCCTGGGTATCCCACTCGAGTTTCTTGCCGACGCGGAACGCGACGTTGCCGAGGTGGTTGGCTTCGGTGAGCGGCCCGGCGTAGCTGAAGGGGCTGCCGGTCGGCGTGCCGTTGCGGATGGCGTCGAGCCATTCTTCGTGGTGACCGCGCGGGCGCTGGGTGAACGGCGCGGGCGCCTTGAAGTCCTTGAAATCCGCCTCGGGCAGCAGCACGTGCTTGCCGTAGTCGGACAGCAGCATGCCCTTGTCACCGATGAACAGCACGCCGTTGCCCCACGTCGGCACGCCGCGCTCCTGGAGGAACGTCGGCTTGTGCGCGCCCTGGTACCAGTGGACCTTGCACGCGGGCAGGTCGACGGCGTTGCCCTGCGGGTCGACGCCCTTGCGCGCGTTGTAGTGATACTCGACGGACATCGACGCGGGCGCGATCTCGGGGTGGGGCTTGTCGCCGAACGCTTCGATGGTGACCGGCGCGTCGAGTTGCAGCGCCCAGAAGGGCAGGTCGATCCAGTGGCTGCCGAGGTCGGACATCGTGCCGTTGCCGAAGTCCCACCAGCGGTACCACTTCGGGCCGGGGAAGTAGACGTCGTGGTAGGGGCGCATCGGCGCGGGGCCGATCCACAGGTCCCAGTCGACGAAGTCGGGCGGGGTCATCGGCTCCTTCGGGCGTTCCTGCACGGAGACGATGTCGCGGTTTTTCTTCGCGTCCTCGGGGCTCTGCAGTCCCCACGCGCGGCTGACCCAGACGTGCGCCTCGCGCACCGGGCCGATCGCGCCGCTCTGGATCAGCTCGACGACGGCGTGGTAGTTGTTGCCGGCGTGGATCTGCGTGCCCATCTGCGTGACGACCTTCGCGTCGGCCGCGGCCTTGGTGATCGCGCGGGCCTCGGCGACGTCGTGGGTCAGGGGCTTCTCGCAGTAGACGTGCTTGCCGAGCTTCAGCGCGGGCATCGTCGCGAAGGGGTGCGTGTGCTCGGGCGTGGCGACGACCACGGCGTCGAAGTCGTCGGTTTTGCCCTCGTAGAGCTTGCGGAAGTCGGCGAACGCGCGGGCGTTGGGGTACTGCTTGGAGACGCGGTCGAGGTGCTGGTGGTTGACGTCGCAGATGGCGATGACGTCGACGTTGGGGTCCTTGGCGATCGCGCCCATGTCGGCCCCGCCGCGCCCGCCCACGGCGATGAACGCGACGCCGAGGCGCTCGTTCTTCGCGGCCCGCGCCCGTCGCGCGGTCAGGCCGACCGCCGTCGCCGCGCTCATCGCGATGAAGGTGCGACGCTTGATCGAACTCCCCGGCGCGCACGCCGGCACGTGATCGTGTTCAGCCATGTCCTAAGCTCCTGTGGCTGGGGGGATGAGATGTCGCGGTCACGATAGGCGGAAGGAACGGCGTTTTCCTGCCGGGTCGTGGCGGTGTGATCTGCCCCGCGCGTGAAGCGTGGATCACCAGTACGCCGGGTAGCGGAAGCTGGTGTGCGAGTGGTGCTCGTTCATCTCGTCGAGCGACTTCCAGACGACGGCGCCGTCGAGCGTGCTGACGTTGCCGCCGGCGCCGCCGACCTCTTCGGGCCGCGTGTTGCCGACCGAGCGGTTGTAGTAGCCATCGATGTCGAGCGGGCCGTAGTTGGTGTGGGCGATGAAGGTCCATCCGTCGGGCGACCAGCTGTTGTAGTCGGCCCAGAGCGTGGCGGTGCCGATGTCGGTCATGCTGATCGCGGACTGCCACTGGCCGTTGGTGCTGCCGGCGATGGGGTTGTCGTGGTTGAACTTCTCGATGGCGGGGTGGCCGCCGAGGTAGTTGTAGCCGATGACCCAGCCGACGTTGACGACGCGTGCGGTGCTGCCGAACCCCTCGCCGTAGTTCGGGCACGTCAGCATGGGGCTGCGTCCCTTGTCGTAGATGCCGCCGCTGGGCGCCTTGACCGCGCCCTCGGGGATGCCGGTGTACGTCAGGTAGTAGGCGTGCATCTTGCTGGAGATCCACGGCGTGTGCTCGACGCCGTTGTCGCGCTTGCCGGAGATGATGTAGCCCTTGTTCTCGTTGGCGTAGGTGATGTCGAGCAGGGCGAGTTGGTGGAGCTGGCTGGAGCACACCACGCGACGGGCCGACTCGCGCGCCCGGTTCAGCGACGGCAGCAGGATCGCGATCAGCAGCGCGATGATCGCCACGACCACCAGCAGTTCGATGAGGGTGAATCCCGCGGCGTGTGCGGCTTTCGACTTCAAACGCGTGCCCATGCGATCGCTCCAATGCCCGGCGGGCGGCGACACTTGTCTGTTCAGGCTATCGGTAAAGAATTGTCCTCAGCCGAGCAGATTGTACCACGGCACACGCGCGGGATTAAGCAAAATCTATGCGGAATCGGGCGCGGCGGTCACCGCCCGTTGGCGTCGTTGGGCACGTTCCACAGGCGTGTGCGTTTGCTGGAGAACGCCAGATCGTGGTAGTCCTGGATGCTGAGCCACTCGACGCCGCCGTCCATGGTCGCCACGTTGCCCGCGCCGCGGTTGCCGCCGAGGTCGTGGCGTCCGGTGGCGAACTCACGCGGGAAGTTCGACCCGTCGTTCCACCAGTTGCTGTTCTCGTCGGTTTCCCAGTACCAGATGTCGTCCGGCCGCCAGCGGTTCAGCGGGAACGCGTAGTTGTTCTTGCCGAAGAACACCAGCGAGCCGTTGAGGCAGTAGCTGGTGATCCGCTCGGTGCCGCCCCACGGCTTGGCGTGCTCCTGGCATCGGTAGATGTCGTAATCGTTGAGGTACCGCCACAGCGCCCCGGCCTCGATGTCCTTGAGCTTGGCACGCTTCGGCCACTTGTACAGCCACCCGGCGTACTTCATGTCGTTCGCGCCGCCGTTCTCGTTGCTCAGCCAGTTCGAGTGCGCCGGGATGCCGTAGTTGTCCGACGCGTACATGTGCTGCGCCTGCATCAGCTGCCGCTCGTTGATCTGGCACCGCACGGTACGCGCGTTGGTCTTCGCCTGCTTCATCGCCGGCAGCAGGATCGCGATCAGCAGCGTGATGATCGACACGACCACTACCAGCTCAACGAGCGTGAAACCACGCCGCGAGGTCGGCGCGGACAAACACCGTGGCGAGTCAGTGAGGCTGGTTGTGTTGAGGCGGGTGCAACAGAGTCGAAGGCGCATAAGGTCCTCGCAGCCACGACTCCGATTGGGATGGCCCAAGTATAAACGACCGGGTCCCGGATCGGAAGCCTTTTTTGCGGTGATCGCGCGGCTCCGGCTGGCGGTGTCGGCGTGGCCCATTGGATCGCTCCTTGACGGCAAGGATTGATGCGTGGCGGTTTAACTGATACGTAGGTAAAGATTCCCCCGGAATCTCTAATCTAAACGAATATTTTGGCGGGATCGAGCAAAATTGACGCGGTATCGGGGGCGAGCATTCCGAGCCGGACCGTGCCGGCCCGATCCCGGCGGCGTGGCGTTGAGTGGGGGTCACCCGCGGAACTTGAGCAGTTGCCCCGGCGTCTTGCCCGTCGGTGACGCGGTGTTGTCGCCGTTCGGTTCCGCGACGACCGTGCCGTTGATGATGACCCACTTGATCCCGGCGGGGGTCTGCGCGGGGGATTCGTACGTGGCGCGGTCGGCGATGGTGTCGGGGTCGAAGACGACGAGATCGGCGGCGTAGCCGTTGCGGATGCGGCCGCGGTTCTTGAGCCGCATGACGTCGGCGGGCATGCCGGTCTGTTTGTGGATGGCGGTGACGAGGTCGATGAGCCCGGCGTCGCGGGCGAACTGGCCGAGCACGCGGGCGGGGGTGCCGAAGGCGCGGGGGTGCGGGTGGTCGTCGCAGGCGTCGCCGACCTTGTCGCGGATGCACGCGTCGGAGCCGATCATCACGTCGGACCACGACAGGATCTCACGCAGGTTCTCGTCGCTCATCGAAAAGTGGATCGCGTACGTCAGCGCGCCGTCGGTGATGACCAGATCGAACGCGGCGTCGAGCGGGTCGCCCTCGTGGTTCGACTGCGCGGCCCACTTGGCCAGCGTGCGTCCCTCGGCGGGGCGGAGCGCCGGGTCGTGCACGGCGGAGATCATCACGCGGTCGTACCAGCCGGGTCCGTCGACGTCGATCTGCTCGCGTTCGATGATGCGCCGCTTGAGCTCGGCGCGCGTGTCGCGGTCGCGCAGGCGTTCGACGATCGCCGCGGGCCCGCCGCTCAGCGCGTCATTGGGCAGCAGGATCGTGGCCAGGTCGGTGCAGCTGGCGTTGTACGGGTAGCGGTCGCCGTAGAGCTCGACGCCCCTGGCGCGGGCGGCGTCCATGCGCTGGCGGACCTCTTTGACCTTGTGCCAGTTGCGGGGTCCCGCGGCCTTGATGTGGCTGTACTGGGCGCGGCAGAGCGTGTGCTCGCATACGGACAGGAACTCGTCGAGCGCCTCGCTGAGCGTGTCGGACTCGCTGCGCAGGTGTGAGGCGTAGAGGCCGCCGTAGTGGGCGACGATCTCGGCGAGCAGGAGGATCTCGCCGCGTGACGCGAAGGAGCCTGGCGCGTAGACCAGGCCGGTCGACATGCCGTAGCAGCCTCGCTCCATGGCGTGCACGACGTGGTCGCGCATGGCGCGTTTTTCCTCGGCGGTGGCGGGGCGGTTGTCGAACCCGCAGATCGACCCGCGCAGCGTGCCCTGGCCGAGCAGCAGGCCCTGGTTCAGCGCCATCGGCCGCGCGGCGCAGCGGTCGAAGTATTCGTCGACGGTGTGCCAGTCGATGGTCAGCCCGTAGGGGGCGTACTCGGCCTGGCGGTAGTCGAGCATCGGGCCTTGCAGCGGGAACGCGCCCATGCCGCAGTTGCCGTTGAGCTCCGTGGTGTACCCGGCGAGGACCTTGCTCAGCGCGGTGGGGGCGTAGAGCGCGGCGTAGTCGGAGTGGGCGTGGATGTCGATGAAGCCGGGGCACAGGGCGGCGCCGTTGGCGTCGATCACACGGCGTGCGTCGGGCGGCGTGTCGGAGCAGAGCGTGTCGTTGAGGACGATGCGCCCGTCGCGGACGCCGACGGTGCGTGTCTCGCCCTGTGCGGCGACGGGGACCTTGCCGGAGGCGTCGTCGGGGGCGTCGCCGGTGAACAGTCGCGCGTTGTCGAACCGAATGTCGAGCATGACGAATACGGATCCGCCTGAATATTGAGCATCCGGTGAGCGGTTGCCCACGCGCTGCACGCCGGATGCGCCCCGGTGCGGGCGTCGTTTGAATCTATCGGCCGATTCTACGGCGTTTGATCGGTATTTTCCTCGCCTGGGGGCGGCTTGTCGGCAACTGGCACAGTGATTGCGTAATGACCTTGCGAATCGACACGACACTACGGCGGGATGACTCGTCGGCAATCCGTAGGAGATCGTTATGCAGGAGTCGCAGACCGGACCGTGGCAATCGTCGCTCGCGCGGCAACGCCGTGTGAGCACCGAGACCAAACCTCGCGACGAAGACAAAGGGAGAAAGTAGTCGCGGAGCGGACGTGTGAGGGCACACGTCCAACGGGGCGGAGCGCCGCTGAGGCTTACGGACGGGCGGTTCACGGACGGACTGGGACGCAGGAAGGAGTCGGCGACAGGCATAGACGCGGCGTGGTCACGGCAGTGTGTGACCGTCTGGCCGCAGACAGCATTGCGGGCGGTAGTTGGAGGAAGAGCCCGCGTGTATAGGGATCGCTCGCACTTGCTGACGGGCGCGGTGCGAGACGAATCAACCAAGGCCCGTCACTCGAACGTGACCGGCCCCACGTCGGTCACGATGCAGAAAGGGAGACGTGCGTCGTGATACTCAAGGACCTGACGCGAGGACGAACCGTGACACTCGAAGAGCCGCCGATCCTGATGGAGCTGACGACGGCGCTGGCGCAATCGGCGCACGGCGTGACGGCGGTGGCTCTGCCGGCGAGGCTGGCGCAGTCGGCGCGACAACCGGGCGCCGCGCGATGGTGTCGCAGTCATCCCTCGGCCGGTCCGCCCGCGTCCACCAAACCCGCCGGCGCGGTGGTGATGAGGACCCAGCATCGCTATCGACCCGTGCGGAAACGCATCGCCGATGGGGCGGCGATGGAAGCGTCGGGCTGACGAAGCGAGGGGAGCATCGTCAGTGACGTCGTGCCTGTTCTCGGGGTCGTGCATTCGGTGAGGGATGCATGCGTGTGTTCAGGGGAGTAAGGCCCGCGCGGCCGTCCGTCTTCACCCTACGGACGTGTCGCGCGGGCCGTTTTATTTCAGGGGACAGGAGACAGGGGACAGGTGTCAGGGGGCAGCACGATCGGGTCTGACCCCTGACTACTGGAGCCCCGAACGCGGCGACCGCTTGGATTTATCAGAACGCTGTGATTTTCAAAAGCGGGTTTATCGAGCCGGGCCGTTCGGTCATAATCGGAGTCGAGCTTAGGAGCACGTACACATGCGAAACACTCATCTCGAGCGGATGCCGCGCGGCGCTTGTGCTGCGCGGCGGGGGTTCACGTTGATCGAACTGCTGGTCGTGGTGGCGATCATCGCGCTGCTGATCGCGATCCTGCTGCCGTCGCTGGTCGATGCGCGGCTGCAGGCGAAGACGGTCGTGTGCGGGGCGCACGTCAAGCAGCTGATGACGGCGTGGTACATGTACACCAACGACAACGAGGGCCGGTGCGTGGCGAGCTGGCAGAGCAACGGCGGCTGGCAGACCGGCAAGGGCAAGCACTGGTTCGTGGCGCTGCGGCCGTGGTACGCGAAGGACAAGGGCGTGCTGGCGTGTCCGGTGGCCCCGGAGCCGGCGCGCGAGGGCGTCAGCGGTTTCGGCTCGTCGACCCACGCGTACCTCGCGCTGCCCCCGGCGCACGTCGGCGCCGAGCCCGATGATTACGGCGGGTACGGCATCAACAACTGGACGGAGGACCCGCGGGTGGTCGGCTCGGGCGCGAGCGGGTCGCGGCCCAATCGCTACTTCATCAACACCATCACGTCGACGCCGAAGAACACGTCGGAGATCGCGATCATCGGCGACGGGAAGTGGGCGGACTGCGGCTGGCCGCGCCCTTCGGACCCGATGCCGACGGACTTCGACAATCCCACGGCGCCGGGCTGGATGTACCGCTACTGCCTCGACCGGCACAAGCGCGGCGTGAACATCGGATTCATGGACGGCTCGTCGCGGCGTGTGGAGTTCGAGGGGCTGTGGGATCTGCACTGGTCGGGGGAGTGGAAGTGACGTGTGACGCGCGGCGCGGACGGGTTTCGCGCGGCGCTGGCCGGTCGTGTCTTTGTGAAATGTGAAGCCCGCGCGGCGTTACGGTATGATTGCGGGCCGATGTCGCAGATCGCGAACATCCCGGAGCAAGGGACAGGCCAACGGCGGTTGGGGTTCGGCCTCAGCGCGGCGAAGGTCGGCGGGGCGGTGCTGGCGCTGATGGTGCTGCTGTGCATCGGCTCGCTGCCGTGGACGCTGGGGCCGTCGAACCCGGACGACGCCGAGTCGTCGCCGCGCTACGACGCGCAGCAACTGCCGGCCAAGCTGCTGAGGCCCGGGGAATCGAAATCCGTAGGCGAGGGCGACGAGGCCGTGGTGTACGACGGCGGCCTGATGGGCACGGACCGTCTGGGGCGGTCGATGCTGATCCGCTGTCTGCTGGGCGGGTCGATCTCGCTGGGCATCGGCATCGCCGCGGCGACGATCACGATGATCATCGGCACGTCGTGGGGCATGATCGCCGGTTACGCGGGGGGGCGTATAGATTCGGCGATGATGCGTGTAGTAGATGTGCTGTATGGGCTGCCGTACATCCTGCTGGTGGTGCTGCTGAGCGTGGCGTTCGAGCCGATGATGTCGAAGGTGATCGGCTCGACGGCGGGCAACGTGGTGACGCTGCTGCTGGCGATCGGCGCGGTGAGTTGGCTGACGCTGGCGCGCGTGGTGCGCGGGCAGGTGCTGAGCCTCAAGGGCCAGCCGTTCATCGAGGCGGCGCGGGCGACGGGTTGCTCGACGCCGCGGATCCTGCTGCGTCACATCCTGCCGAACCTGATCGGCCCCATCATCGTCTATACTACGCTCACCGTGCCGCAGGCGATCCTGCAGGAATCGTTCCTGAGTTTCCTGGGCATCGGTGTGCAGCCGCCGCTGCCGAGCTGGGGCAATCTCGCATCGGACGGACTAACGGAGCTGAACCCGGTCAAGAGCCACCTGTGGCTGCTGGGTTGGCCGTGCCTGCTGCTGGGCGCTACGCTGCTGGCGCTGAACTTCATGGGCGACGGGTTGCGTGACCGTTACGACCCGCGCGCCAAGAAACGCTGACGCACGCAGGACAAACTCGAAGAACCCCATTCCGCTGAGGCGACATGGAAAACCGATTCGGATTCAAGGACCTCGCCGTGCTGGTGCTGCTCGCATCGATCCTCGTGTCGATGTGGCTGATGATGGCCGAGTACGACCGCCAGTGGGATCGTCTCAACCAGATCGACAAGTCGATGAGCTCGCTGACCCAGGACATCACGTCCCTCCGCCGCGCCATTAGCGAGGGGCATATCCAGGTCGCCGACGGCGGCAGCGGCAACGGCGCCGACAGCGCCGCCGCTGACGTGTTCGCCCGCATCCGTAAGCAGGAGCAGAAGCCCGACTACGCGCGCGGCGACTGGTACGTCGAGAGCTTCTCGGCCGCGCCACCCACACTCAATCCCCTCATGTCGCAGGATCTGTATGCCACGATCGTCCAGGCCAAGGTCGTCGAGACGCTCGGCACCACCGACTACACCACCCGCAAGACCATCCCGCTGCTGGCGCGCGGCTGGCAGGAATCGCCCGACGGCCTGACCCTCACCGTCCAGCTCCGCGACAACGTCACCTTCTCCGACGGCCACCCGATGTCCGCCGACGACGTGATCTACTCCTACGACATGACCATGGATCCTGAGATCACCGACGGACGCATGCGGGAGTGGTACAAGATCATCACCAAGGTCGAGAAGCTCGGCCCGCTGGAGGTCCGATTCCACTTCGAAAAGCCGTTCTTCGAGAGCGTCGACCGTGCCCTGAGCATCAGCGTGCTGCCGAAGCACATCTTCGAAAAGTACACCAAGCGTCAAATCCGCGAGCACACCTGCCTGATGGTCGGCACCGGTCCGTACCGTATGCGCGATTACGACCAATACACGCCCGGCACTCAGGTCGAGCTGCTCCGCAACGAGCGTTACTGGGGCGAGCCCGGGCCGTGGGACCGCATCATCTGGCGCATTATCGAGAACGACACCACGGAGCTGATCACGTTTAAGAACGGCGAACTCGACGCGATCCAGCCGCTGCCCGACCAGCACCAGGAGATGCTCAAGGACCAGTCGCTGCTCAAGCAGACTCAGCACTTCGAGTACGATAGCGCCCGCTTCGGCTACAACTACCTCGCGTGGAACGAGCAGCGCAAGGGCAAGCCGACCATCTTCGCCGACAAGCGGGTGCGGCAGGCGATGACGATGCTGATCGACCGCCAGCGCCTGCTCGACGAAGTTTACCTGGGCATAGGCAGCGTTGCGCACGGCCCGTTCCACCACCTCAGCGATCAGTTCAACCACGAGGTCGAGCGCTGGCCCTACGACCCCGACCGCGCAATCAAGCAGCTCGAGTCGCTCGGGTTCAAACGCGACGCGAACGGCACGATGTTCAAGCCGGACGGCACACCGTTCGAGTTCGAGCTGGTCTACCCCGCGGGCTCCGACTTCTCGAAGAAGATCGTGCTATTCGTGCACGACAACCTCGCGCGTGCGGGTATCAAGCTCAACCTCAATCCGCAGAAGTGGCAGCTTCTGCTCAAGAGCCTCAACGAGAAGGATTTCGACGCGATCACGCTCGCGTGGTCCAGCTCGCTGGAGACCGACCCCGAGCAGGCGTTCCACACGCGGTCGATCGCCGAGGGCGACAACCGCAACTCCTACTCCGACCCGGAGCTCGACAAGCTGATCGACAAGGCGCACGTCACGCTCAACCGCGACGAGCGCATGAAGATCTGGAAGCAGTGTGACGCGATCATCAACGAGGATCAGCCGTACACGTTCCTGATCCGCCAGAAGGCGCGCGTCTGGTTCGACAAGCGCATCCGCGGCATCGAACCCACGCCCGTGATCGGCCTGAACTCGGTGTCGATCTGGCCGAACCCCATCGAGTGGTACGTGCCGAAGGACCAGCAGAAGCGGGGGCAGTGAACGCCGATGACGACGTACCTGATCCGCCGCGTACTGCTAATGATCCCGACGATGTTCGGGATCACGCTGGTGGTGTTCTTCATCATGAAGGCCGCGCCGGGCGACCCGGTGCAAATGCTGCTGAGCAAGGGCGGCGAGATGAAGCCGGGTGACCGAAAGGCGATCATCGAGTACACCCGCAAGCGATTCAATCTCGACAAGCCGGTGCCGGTGCAGTACCTGCTTTGGCTCAACAAGGTCTCGCCGATTGGATTCGAATTGGTCGAGCAGAAGACTGGCCCGGATAAGCTTGGGCGGTTCGGATTCAAGTGGCCCGATCTCGGCAAGAGTTTCCCCAAGAACCGCCCAGTGCTTGACCTGGTCGCCGAGTCGCTGCCGATCACCGTGCTGATCAACGCGGTGTCCGTCCCGATTATTTACATCTTGGCGATCCTGACCGGGGTGTACTCCGGTCGGCACGGCGGCAGGACATTCGATGTCGTGACCGGCGTGTTTCTGATCGCACTATGGGCGGCGCCGTCGATCTGGGTAGGCGTCATGCTTCAGGGGTATCTGGCCAACCACGAGTTCGTGCAGGCGTTCCCGACGTCGGGCCTGCATGACCTGCGCGCCGACCAGATGGCCTTTCTGCCGCACACTACGACCGATGGCTGGCAACGCGGCTGGCTCCTCGACATCATCTGGCACCTGGTCCTGCCGGTCATCTGCATGACTTACGGCGGATTCGCCTACCTCAGCAAGCTCAACCGCGGCGCCGTGCTTGACAATATCCGCTCCGACTTCACCCGTACTGCCCGCGCCAAGGGCGTCAGCGAAAAGGACATCCTCTGGCATCACGTGTTCCGCAACTCACTGATCCCGCTGCTGACCGTCGCCGCGAGTCTGCTGCCGGCGATGATCGGCGGTTCGATCATCGTCGAGTCGATCTTTACGCTCCATGGCATGGGCAAGCTGATGCTTGAGTCGATCGAGCTGAAGGACCAGGAAGTGGTCATGGCTGTGACGCTCGCGTCGGGTGTGTTGTCGATGTTCGGATTCCTCGTCGCCGATGTGTTGTACGTCGTGGCGGACCCGAGGATCAGCTATGAATGACGCCGCGTCCATCCCGTCCACCGCGCCCGCGCCGCCGCGCGCGTCGTCTACGCGTCGGCAGACCTACATGCAGCGCGTCTTGAGTGACACGTTTGTCAGATGGGGCGCTCGCCTCGGCCTGGCGTGGATTGTCGTTCTGACGTTCCTGGCGATCTTCGCCCCGCTCGTCGCCAACAGCCGGCCTTTGCTGATCAAAATGGACGGCGAGTGGTCCTCGCCGATGATCAAGTCGCTCACGCCGCTCGACATTGCTTTGTTACTCGGCTTCTTCGTGGCGGCAATCGCGTACTTCATCAAGTCGGTCCCAGCGCATTTTCGTGCGCTGGCTGTCTTGGCCGTGGTCCTGCTGACGTGGCTGGTCGCATGGTTGTCGGCGGGCGAGCCGCCGCCGGAGGTCTACGAGACCTACCGCGTCGCCGAGCGCGAGGGGCGTGTGCAGTTCGTGATCAACGCGCCGATCCCTTACTCGCCGCGTGACCGTCTGCGTGATCAGCCCGGCGTCGGGCTCGTCGCTCCTTGGTGGGCTTGGTGGGAGACCACCAACACCGAGGCACGACGTCATCGCCACCACTGGCTCGGCAACGAGGCCAACAACATGGACATGGCCAGCCGTATGATCCACGCTTGTCGCGTCGCGCTCTCCATCGGCTTTGTCGCCACCGGCATCGCCATGGTCATCGGTATTGTGCTCGGCGGGTTCATGGGCTACTTCAGCAGGGCTGTCGATCTCGTCGGCATGCGCCTCGTCGAGGTCTTCGAGTTCATCCCCTCGCTCTACCTGATTCTGATCTGTGTCGCGTTCTTCGGCAGGAATATCTATTTCATCATGGTCATTCTGGGCCTGACCGGCTGGACCGGATACGCCCGCTTCACCCGCGCCGAGTTTCTCCGCCTCCGCAATCAGGATTTCGTCCTCGCCGCACAGGCATGCGGACTGCCTCTGCGTTCGATCCTATTCCGTCACATGCTGCCCAACGGCATCGGCCCCATCCTCGTCACGGCCAGCTTCGGCGTCGCCTCTGCCATCCTCTACGAGGCCACGCTCAGCTTCCTCAACGTTGGTGATGTCCAGCGGCCTTCCTGGGGCGAACTGCTTTATCAGGCACTCCAGGGCACCGGCTCGTTCACCTGGTGGATCGCGATCTTCCCCGGCTTCGCGATCTTCATGACCGTCTTCGCCTACAACCTCATCGGCGAATCGCTCCGCGACGCGATCGATCCGCACATGAAGAAGTCCTCGCATCTGTGATTCGGGATGGATTGACCATGACACAACCACTGCTGAAGATTGAAGACCTCGCCGTGTCGTTCGACACCTCCGAAGGCACCGTCCGCGCGGTCAACGGCGTTAACATGTCGGTCTACCCCGGCCAGACGCTCGGCGTCGTCGGCGAGTCCGGCTGCGGCAAGTCCGTCTCCGCGCTGTCCACGCTCCAACTCGTGCCCACGCCGCCCGGGTCGTTCGACGGCGGACGCATCCTCTTCGACGGCGAGAACGTGCTCGACAAGTCGGAGAAGGAGATGCAGAAGATCCGCGGCAACCACATCGCGATGATCTTCCAGGAGCCGATGACGTCGCTGAACCCCGTGTACACCGTCGGCGATCAGATCTGCGAGGCGATCCTGCTGCACCAGCACGTCAACCAGGCCGAGGCGAAGGATATCGCCGAGCAGGCGCTGCGCGACGTCGGCATCGCCGAGCCGCGCGCCCGGCTCGACGTCTACCCGCACCAGATGTCCGGCGGTATGCGGCAGCGCATCATGATCGCCATGGCGCTGGCGTGTAAGCCCCGCCTGCTGCTGGCCGACGAGCCGACCACCGCGCTCGACGTGACCATCCAGGCGCAGATCCTCGAGCTGCTCCGCAAGCTGCAGACCGAGCACGGCATGTCCGTCATGCTCATCACGCACGACCTGGGCGTCGTGGCGGAGAACGCCGACGTCATCGCCGTGATGTACGCCGGTCGCGTCGTGGAGTACGGCTCGGTGCACGACGTGTTCGCCAACCCGATGCACCCGTACACGCAGGGCCTGTTCGAATCGATCCCCAAGCTCGGCGAGACGCACGACCGCCTGCCGACGATCCCCGGCCAGGTGCCCAACCCCGCGCGGCTCCCCGCGGGCTGCCCGTTCCACCCGCGCTGCAAGAACACACGCTGCCTCGCCGCCGAGGCGCCCGCCGAGCAGGTCACGACGCTCAGCGCGGCGGTGGTCGAAGACGACATCCCCGCGGACAACGTGATGAAGGACTGCGTCGACGGCGACCCGCCGCTGCTCGAGGTCGCCCCCGGCCACTGGGCCGCGTGCTGGCACGCCCCGGGCCACGCCGACGGCAAGGCGACTCGGCCAGACGTGTCCTACCGCCGCGCCGCCGAAGAGCCCGTCGCGGGGTGATCATCGGTTGAGTCGTGGAGGTGATCTGATATCTTTTAACGCGTAGCTGAATGCGGTTGTGTCATCGGCCGCGTCGGCTTGTGCGCCGGTTGCTCACCCTCACGGTTTCGGGGACTCAGATGAACGACATCCATGTATTCCTGGGGCTGCTCTATCCGATCTTCGCCTGTCTGCTCGGGGCGTTTCTTCTCTTCTGCATCGCCGAGGTGTTACGCAAGGCTGGTTATCCGATGTGGTGGGCATTCGGTGCGCTGGTGCCGCCGCTGATCGTGGTCGGCCTGATCGCGCTGGCGTTCATGGAGTGGCCGATCGAGCGCGAACGCGAGCGCGCCCACAAGCGCATCGCGGACCTGGTCGCGCAGGAGACGCCGCCGGCCGAACTGCCCGACAACGTGCTGCAGCTGCGCTCGCTGGCCATCCGCGCCGAGCAGATCGGCAACTGGTCCGGCGCGATCAACCTCTACGAGCAGATCGCCGAGCACGTCGACGATGCCACCGCCGCGCGCGCCGCACGCGAAAAGATCGAGAGCCTGCGCAAGCGAGCGGGGGTTGCCTGACACACCAACGGCCGGCAACCGAAACCGATCCGGGTGACGTTGAACGCTGTCGCTTGCGAGGTGTTGCCGTTGCGGGTGTGAAGCACGTGGCGAGCCGCGTCGCTAAACTTGGCTGCATGTCCGAGACGCCCGCCTCATCCCATCCCGCGCCGCCGACGTCGTTCGAGTCGCCGCGTCTGATCATCCGCCGCCCCAATCCGCACGACGCCGAGGCGGTCAACGCGGCCGTGCGTGAGTCGATCGACGCGCTGCGGCGGACGATGGTCTGGGCGCAGCGCGAGCCGGGCGTCGAGGAAACCTACGCGCATCTGCAGGAGGCCGTCGAGCGCTGGGACGCGCGTGTCGACTTCACGCTGCACGTCTTCGACAAGGCGACCGGCGACTTCGTCGGGTCCAGCGGGCTGCACCGCATCGACTGGTCGGTGCCGCGCTTCGAGATCGGCTACTGGGTGCGCACGTCGCACGCCGGGCGGGGCTACGCGACGGAGGCGACGCGTGCGATCGCCGACGTTGCGTTCGAACAGCTCGCCGCCCGCCGCGTCGAGATCCTCTGCAGCGCGACCAACGCCGCCAGCCGCCGCGTCGCCGAGAAGGCCGGGTTCGACCTCGAAGCCACGCTGCGTCAGCACATGACCGAACCCGACGGCTCGCTGCGCGACACGTGCATCTACGCCCGCCTGCGGTGATCTGGTGATTCAGACATTGTCCCATACCGGTCGCCCGCCGCGCTGACCTAGAGCATCTTGCGCGATCGTGTTGCACATGCGATGATACGGCATCGACAAGGAGGTCGCGTCATGCCTATTCCGGTTCAGACCCGTCAGAAGATGCTCGAAGCGATCGAACGCGGTGAGTCTGTTGCTTCGGTGGCTC
>WGMA01000035.1 GCA_016125285.1 Phycisphaera sp. | reverse complement strand
CGTCGACTGACCGCACCATCCAGCGCCGCAACAGGAGCACGCCATGACCACCCACCCCAAGGGACACGACGAATCGGAACTCTTCGAACACATCCGCGAGCAGTTCAGCCCCGAGGCCGTCGCCGCGATCGCCGCCTGGCTCCAGCCCGCCAGCACGAACAACCCCGCCGTCGATCGACAGCTTCAATGGTTCATCGAGCAACTCATCGAGATGCTCGGCACCGACCAATACAACGCGCTTTGCGAAGAGCTGGGACTGTGAGCCCGGCTCGTTTTCCATCACCCCTGTTACAGGAGCATCGTTATGGCCAAGAAGACCACCAAGAAGTCCGCAACCCCCGGAACTCGTAAGGCCCCCGCGAAGAAGGCCACCAAGCCCAAGCCCGCGCCCAAGGGCAAGGCCACGCGCGAACACGTCGTCGCGCAGGCGAAGGCCGATCAAGAGAACGCTCGCGTCCGCGACGAACAAGCCAAAAGCCCCGATGGCATGACGGCCAAATCCGGGGGCGAACGGGCGATGGCCACGAGCGCCTCGGGGGCTGTGCCCAAACCCAAGAAGCAGAAGAAGGCGAGCGGCCTCGATGCGGCGGCACAGGTTCTCAAGGACGCCAAGCAGCCCATGCGTTGCAAAGACATCGTCGAAACCATGCTGGCTAAGAAGCTGTGGAAGACTGATGGCAAGACGCCCCACGCGACGATCTACGCCGCGATCCTCCGCGAGATTCAGACCAAGGGCGCCGACGCACGTTTCAAGAAGACCGATCGCGGCTTGTTCGCATTCAGAGGAAAGTGAGGTGTCGCCATGAAAACGAACCTCGCCAACCGTGACGTGCGGTTCTTCATCGAGGACGGTTGCCTGGTGCGGACGGTCGTCGGCGATCATGCCGACGGCCGTTCGTACACCCATCGCTGCACCAAGGCCGTCTTCGAGACGGTCGCCCACGCGATCAGCGAAGCCCCCGAAAGCGGGGAGGGCTCCACGCTCACGCTCCTCGCCCGACAGGAGAACCTGCCCTACACGCAGGTGAACGTGGCGCTGGAGTTCCTCAAGGAGCGGTCGGTGGTCGACGTCCGACACCGGCGGTGCTATCCGGCGACGAAGGACGTCTACCTCGACGCGATGGTCGAGTTCCACGCCCTGGCCCACGGAGGTGAAGAACCGCGCGTCGACTGACATCACACGCCCTCCGCTTCACTCACCCCGGCCGCCGCAACGGTCGGGGTTTTCTCCGGCATGTTGAGTCCAAGCCAAGTAAAGCCAACTTGACTAGCGGCCGGCGTAAGATAAGATGGCTTTACTAGCGGCCGCGCTTGGTTAAGAGAGCTAAACCAACGATGTCCAGAACGACCGGTACATATCGGGTGGCCACCGCGGGTGAAGAGAAGGTGCGGGCGTTCATCCCGCATCCACTGCCGCCCGCCAAGCCGCCGCTGGCAGTTGACGAACCGACGCAGCAGTTGCTTGGAGCGGCGATGTCGTCGTTGGCCCGACTCTCCGTGGCCGGCGCGATGGTGCCCAGCTCCGACTGGTTCCTCTACGGGTTCGTCCGCAAAGAGGCTGTCGTTTCGTCGCAGATCGAAGGCACGCAGGCCACGCTTAAAGATGTGCTCAACTACGAGGCCACCGATCAAGCCGATCGCCCCGACGATGTGCAGGAGGTCTGTAACTACGTCGATGCGTTGACCTACGCCCGGCGTGAGATCGCCCGGCCCAAAGGGCTGCCCTTGAGCACGCGGCTCTTGTGCCAGGCACACAAACGGCTGATGACTGGCGTGCGCGGCCGCGATAAGCAACCGGGTGAAATCCGTCGCTCGCAGAACTGGCTCGGCGGCACCCGGCCGGGTCGTGCCGTATTCGTACCGCCGCCCCCGGATGCGGTGGGCGAGAGCATGGCGGCGCTTGAGCGGTGGATGCACAGCGATGACCCGCTGCCGCCGCTGATCAAAGCGGGCCTGGCGCACGTTCAGTTCGAGACGATTCACCCGTTCCTTGACGGCAACGGGCGCGTGGGCAGGCTGCTGATTACGCTGCTGGTCGAGCACTGGGGCCTGCTCGATGCGCCGCTGCTGTATCTCAGCCTGGCGTTCAAGCGCCACCAGCAGTTGTACTACCAGAAGCTCTCGGCCGTCCGCACCGACGGCGCTTGGGAGGGCTGGGTGACGTTCTTTCTCGAATGCGTGCGTGAATCGGCGGATGACGGTGTGGCCGTCGCGCGGCGTCTGTTCATCCGTATCAATCGTGACCGCGAGGCGGTCGCCAATCACGACTCGGCCACGGTAACTGCGATTCGCTTGTTCGATCAACTTCCACGGCACCCGATCGTGACATTGCCGTTGGCGATTGAGCTGCTGACAACGACCAAGCCCACCGCGCTCAAGGCCATCAAGACCTTGCAGAACGCCGGTGTTCTCCGCGAAACCTCCGGCAAGCAGCGGGATCGTGTTTATGCCTATCACGAATACCTCCAGGTTCTGACCAAGGACACGCAGTAAGCTCAATCAAGCCCCCACAGCAGATGCCGGTTCGGATACGGGGTCGGCGATGCGTTCAGCTTTGCGACCCGTGAACTGTTCCCATCGCTGCACAATCACGTCGCAGTACAGCGCGTCGAGTTCCATCAGGTAGGCGTGGCGCCCGGTCTGCTCGGCGGCGATGAGCGTGCTGCCGCTGCCGCCGAAAAGGTCCAGCACGTTCTCGCCGGCGAGCGATGAGTACTGCAGCGCGCGGATCGCCAATTCGACCGGCTTCTCGGTGAGGTGAACCATCGACTGCGGATTGACCTTCTTTACCGACCACACGTCGGGCACGTTCGCCGGGCCATAGAACTTGTGCGCCGCGCCTTCTCGCCAGCCGTAGAAACACCACTCGTGGTTGCCCATGAAATCCTTGCGCGTGAGCACCGGGTGCTGCTTCACCCAGATCAGCGCTTGGGAGAAATACAGCTCGCACTGCTTGAGCACCGGCGGGTAGTTGGCGCAGTTGGCGTAGCCGCCCCAGATGTAGAACCCGCGACCGGGGGCGAGTACGCGCGCGATGTTGCCGAACCACGCATCGAGCAGTTGATCAAACGCCTCGTCTGTCACGAAGTCGTTGGCGAGCGGCCGGTCCTTGGCGCGGAGTTTCTTCTGCGTCGGTTTGGCCTTGCCGGGGTGGCGCTCGACGTCCAGCTTCTGGTGATGCATCGTCTCGAAAGATGACAGTCCGGCGGCGATCGCGTTGTTGCTGCGCGGCTCGACCTTCACGTTGTACGGCGGGTCGGTGTTCACCAGATGAACCACCGAGCCGTCGAGCAACCGGTCCACATGCTCGGAGTTCGAGCTGTCGGCGCAGAGCAGACGATGGTTGCCCAGCACCCACAGGTCGCCGGGCTGCGTGGTAGCGGCGTCGGGCGGCAGCGGCACGTCGTCGGGGTCGGTCATGCCCTGCTCCACGTCGCCGGACATGATCCGCGTCAGTTCCTCCTGGTCGAAGCCGAGCAGGCCCAGGTCGTAGTCCATCTCCTGTAGCGCCGACAACTCGATGGGCAGCAGCTCGTAATCCCACTCGGCGATGCTGGCCGTCTGGTTGTCGGCGATGCGGTACGCCTTGATCTGCGCCGGGGTCAGGTCCGTGGCGACATGCACCGGCGCCTTGGCCAGGCCCAGCTTCTGCGCCGCCTTGTAGCGGGTGTGGCCGACGATGATCACGCCCTCGGCGTCGACCACAATGGGTTGCCGGAACCCGAACTCGCGCAGCGACGCGGCGACGGCGTCCACCGCCTCGTCATTCTGGCGCGGGTTGCCGGGGTACGGTTTGATCTGGTCCAAGGGACGGAGTTCGATCTTCATGGGAAGCTCCTGGTGTGTGTTTTTCACGAAAGAAAGTCAGTCGCTAACGGGTGCTGTTCCCGCCGCCATCTCCTGCCCGACCCGGCCAGGGAGGAACCATCGCCTCGGAGTTACCCACTGCCAGACTGGCAGATTGTGGGTAACTGCGAATCTCGCCCACGTTGGGCCGTGTCGCGCCGGTCGCGGGGTGGGACGGCGGGCCAAGGCAGGTCCGGGGTTCGCCACGTGGGCCAACGTGGGCGAACCTGTGCGGAGGGGGCGGGCGTTTCGTTTGGTGCGCCAAACGAATCGTCCTGGTCGCGGGGCACGCCGGCCCTGGTCCGTTTCGTTTTGTGTGCGCCCCTTTAGGGGCGCACAAAACGAAACGAGACCCGGCGTGCGGCTTTCGTTTTGTGCGCTGCGTGCGGCGCACAAAACGAAACCACCACCGATTTGTTTTGTGCGCACCAAACGATTCACAAAACGAAATCTCATGACTGCTCCTCCTCACCTTCGAGTACCGCACCTGGGGCGTTTCCGGGGCGCTGGTAGGTCGAGGGTTGGTTGCGCCGGCCCGTGCCGTGGCGCACCACAAGCCCGTCGCCATCCGCCGTGCGAAGCAGGTTGTCCGCCGCCCACCTCGACAGGCCTGCACGTATCGCCTTGCTGATGATGGCCGATCGCGTGGCCGGCTCGTCGTTGATGAACGCCTCGACGAACGACTCGGGGGTCCACTCGTCCTTCTTCTCGCCGCGCTTCTTGCCGCCGTCGGACCGCAGGTGCGCTGGGTCGAGGTCATCGGCGGGCGACCAGACGGGGAACGACCAGCGCAGGCAACGCGGGGCGACCGGCGGCCACGAGCGCACGGCAGCGTCAACCACGACCGCGTCGTCCTCCTCGTGCGGACGCAAGACCATGTGCGTGTCGGTGGCGCGGCTCTGACTGCCGGCGCCCGCGCCCACGTCGGTAACGCTCTTGGCCGACTGGTTGCCCTTGGTGGTGTGGTGGATCAGCACGAACGAGCAGCCCAGCCGGTCGGCGTAGCGGTCGAGGTGGTTGTAGAGTGACGCCATCGTCCCGTTGTCGTTCTCGTCCATGTCGCGCGGCATGAACCGGTAGAAGGCGTCAAGGATGATTACCTTGAACCGGCCGGGCTCCAGCGCCTGGAAGTACGAGCCGAGCGAGAACACGTCCTGCAGGTGCCCGCGGAGGTTCTGCACCCACACGCGGTCGGCGTAGGCGTCGACGGGCACCTGCCGCGCCACGGCGACCTTGGGGATGCGGTGGGCGCTGGTCTCGCCGTGCAGCTCGTTGTCGAGGATCAGCACATCGCCGCGTTCGCAGCGGAATTGACCGAGCCAGTCGCGGCCCGTGGCGACGGAGATCGCCAGGTCGGTGACGAGCCACGACTTGCCGGTCTTGGGACTGGCGATCAGGTTCATCGTTTCGCCCTCGCGCAGCAGACCGTGAATGATCGGCGGGCGCAGCGCGGGGAACTCGGCGACCAGGGAGCGCACCGTCAGCGGCTCGAACTGCGGCAGCGGCGCTGCGGGCGGGCCGGTTGCCGACCCGCTGAGGGCTGTCATTGGAGGCGACGATCCGAAACCCTGAGATCGCAGCGCCGAGGCAGCGCGGGCGTAGTCGCCGTCGTGTTCGAGGCTCGCGTACACGGCGAACGGCGAATAGGCCCGGTTGGGCTCGAACGGCGCGGCGTTGGCGCTGAAGACGTAGAAGACATTGTCCTTGAGCGTGCCACTCCAGCCATGAGACTTACCCGGCCGACGCCAGTACTCGTTCTCACCGCCGCGCACGCACGACCAGCCGCAGCGCTCAAGGACAGTGCGAACATCGCCGCGCTCGTTGAAATCATCACCGGGCCTGATGGCCGTCTCGCCCGATGCGGCGGAATGTGGGTTGGTGTTGGGCCCGTCGATCGCCGGCGGCACGTACTCATTCAGCTCCCACGCGGCTTGGAGCAGCGCGTCGCGTTCGGCCTCCGTGAGCACGGGCGGGTCGCATAGGTCGCCCTGGATCAGTTCGTATCCGGGTGTTGGAGTGCACAGGAACAGTCCGCCTTCGCCCCGGGTCTCGATGAGCGTGACGACCCGATGGCCGTCATGGCGCTGGGCGAGTTTCAGGTTGCCGCAGATCTCCGACTCGTAGCGGTAGACGGCGTGGTAACCGCCCGAGGGCGTTTGCTCGACTACGAGTTTGTCCCGCAACTCCGGCGGAAGGCGATCCCACCACGCCGCGAAGAGTTCGCCGGCCGCGTCGAAGTCGATGATCTCCACGTTGCTCGACGCGCGGCCGCAGAGAACACACAGCGCGTCGTGATCGTTGGCGAACCACGCCGATACCT
This sequence comes from Phycisphaera sp., assembly GCA_016125285.1. Taxonomy (GTDB): domain Bacteria; phylum Planctomycetota; class Phycisphaerae; order Phycisphaerales; family Zrk34; genus RI-212. The sequence continues at coordinate 50,059 of WGMA01000035.1, read as the reverse complement.
CGGCCTCGGTGGGCGAACGATCCCGATACTGCTTCCACGAGCCGACCGCCGGGCGCTTCTCGGCGCGTCGCGCGGGCAGCACGGCAAGACCGGCTCCTTGGTACAAGATGGCAGCGTCGCGCAGATACATGTGTCGGGTCGTTCGCTCCTCAGAAGGGGATGTCATCGTCGACCGGGGCGTACTCCGGCACGTTCTCGTCCAGGGGTAAGCTCAGGTCCGCGGGCTCCGGCTTGGCGCCCAGCTCGCAATCCACGATGCGGTCGTATTTCTCGCCAGCGACCGAGCGCACCGTGATCGACAGCACCTCGGCCAGGGCGCCGGCGTTGGCCAGTTCCACCGCCTCATCAACGTTGCTCGGAACCGCAAGGCACGAGCGCAAGCGCCACCACGCCTCTGCCTTCTGGCGGGCGTAGCCGTCGTGTTCGAGACAGACCCACTCGGACTTGTACTCGCTGAACCCAACTTCGTAGTCGACGCGCATCGAGCGGGGCGCTTCCGGCGGCGCGTCGCGCTTGACATGGACGCTGTAGTAGACGCGCCGCACTTCGTACTCGCTGATCGTGACCTCGCCCGTGAGAATCCCCGCGGCGCCGGACGCCGCATCGTGCTTACGCCGTTCGGGCGGCGGAAACTCGTGACCGCATTCGGGACACGCGCCGTAACCCGTGGCGATCAGGGCCTGGCACTGCGGGCATTCCTTTGCCGGCGCCTCGCCAGTTCCTCGCGCATCCGGCGCGCCGATGTGGATTGCATCGACCGGGCCGTGGCGCAGCACGTTGCCGCCGAAGTCGAGGACGAGACAATCGATCTTGCCTTCGCACAGGCGAAAACCCCGCCCGACCATCTGGTAGTAGAGCCCCGGCGACATCGTCGGGCGCAGCAGCGCCACGCAGTCGACGTTGGGCGCATCGAAGCCGGTGGTTAGCACGTTGACGTTGACGAGGTACTTGAGGGCACCTTCGCGGAAGCGGCGGACCAGCTGGTCGCGGTAGAGCGTTGGCGTCTGCCCGTCGATGAACCCGCACTCATCGCCGCCCGCGGAGATGCGCTCAATCGTCTTCGCCACGTGCTGCCCGTGCGTCACACCTGAGGCGAAGACGAGGCATGCCTTGCGATCGCGCGCGTGATCGACGATTTCACTGCACGCCGAGTGGACCAGGCCGTCCTCGTCCATCAGCGCCTCGACTTCATCGGCGACGAACTCGCCGGCGCGCACGTGCAGCCCCTGAAAGTCCGGCTTGTACCGACCGCCCTTGGTCTTCAGCGGAGAGAGGAAGCCGTCGCGGATCAGCTCGCGCACGCCGATCTCGTAGCAGACGGCATTGAGGATGCCCTCTGGGGCGGGCACACAGATCGGACCCGACGCCATCCGGAACGGCGTCGCCGTCAAGCCGATCACGCGCAGGTGCGGGTTGACCGCGTGGGCGCCTTCGAGGAAGCGCCGGTACATGCCGTCGCCGCCGGCACCCGGAGGAATCATGTGCGCTTCGTCGACGATAACCAAGTCAAAGTGCCCGAGTTCGTCGGGCCGCTGATACACGGACTGGATGCCGGCGATGATGACGGGGTGCGCCGTGTCGCGGCGCTTGAGGCCCGCGGAGTACACACCAACGTGGATGTCGGGGCAGACCTGGTCGAGCTTGTCGCACGCTTGCTCGAGCAGTTCCTTGACGTGGGCAAGGATCAGAACGCGCCCATCCCACTTCGTCACGGCGTCCGAGCAGATCGTGGCGATCACAGGTGTCTTGCCGCCGCCGGTCGGGATCACCACGCACGGGTTGTCATCGCGTTCGCGCAGATGCCGGTAAACCGACTCCACCGCTTCACGCTGGTACGGCCGAAGCGTCATCGGCTGGTGGTTGGGCCGGAACAGACTCACCGCGCCTCCTCGGGAACGCCCACGACTTGCAGCAGCAGATCGCGGTGGCCGCGTCGACGCATGGCCTTGGCGCCCATCGCGCGCAGCTCGGCCTCGGCGCGGTTGAAGATGTCCATCGCCTCCCCCAGCGACATTTCTCCGTGCCAGCGGCAAGGGTGCGACTCGAACCAGTCGGCCACGGCGCAGTACCGCAGCGCTGCGTCGAGCAACTCGCTCTGTGAAACCGCCGGGCTGTCCGTCATCGTGGATTCCATTGACACTCCATGCGGCGACACGAAGGTCGCCAGCAGCGATCAATTACAATTGGTCAGCGCCGTTCCGCACAGCGGGCAACAGACCAGCGGCAGCGAGAACAGTCGCGCCGTGACGCAACCGCGTGGAAGTGGCTCTTGTCGACGCGTGATCAGCAGATCGATCAGGCCGTCGTCGTCGTAGACGCCGGCGTGTTCGAGCGCGTCGAGCAGGGGCTTTTGGATGTTGTCCAGGTCGCGCCGCCGCCGATCGGGCGGGAACGCATCCATGCACAGAGCAACGCGCCCACCCGATGGTGGCTTACGCGAGCCGCCTCCGCCGGCCAGGAGGGCACAGACGCTCGCTCGGAACGTCCGGCCCTCACGGCTGATCACCATGCGTCCGCGCCACATCCGCCAGTAGTGGTTGATCGAGGGCGGGTAGGGCAGCTCCAGTTCCAGCATCCGTGCCTCCGTGAGTGTCTCGAATCCGTCGAAGCGCCGGCCTGGGAATCGAACCCGGCGCGAAGGCGATGCCCTCGCGCGACCGGAGAATGAGTCCGGTCAGGCGTCCATGCCATCTGGCCGGCGGGTTGTGCGGAGCGCGTCCATCCGCAGACACCTGGATGGTTGCGGGAACCTACTTGGCCCGTTTGGGTTTTCAGCCGGAGGCCTGCGTTTCAGTTTCCGCTCAAACACGCCGACTGTCGTACACGCTCCGCACGTTCCTCCGTCACCGCCGCCACGGCGGCGTGGTGCCGGCCGCTTGCGCCGGCTGGGCGCTGCCGGGCGCCGCGTCGCGCTTGGCGTAGCCACGCACCTCGTTGGTCATGTCCCCGGTGTCCTGGCGCTTCTTGAGCTTGACCGTGATGACCAGCGGGATGTTGTGCAGCTCGACGCTGTCGCCCGGCGTCATGACGCCGACGGCTCGGCAGATGGACGACAGTTCCTGCCGCGCGATCTGCACCGTCGTGGCGTTGGCGTTGTGCAGGTTGAGCCGCGCCCACACGTAACGCCCCTTGAAGGGGCCGTCGAGCATCTGGAACGTCAGTTGCAGGTACTGGCCGCCGCCGTTCTTCGTCGGTTTCATCTCCGACTCGGTGATCACCGCCAGGTACTTGCCGGCGGGGATCGGCTCAAACTCCTGCGACGGTTCGACCTGGGCGGCGTTGAATCCATTTAGGTTGGCCATGTGCTATTGCTCCTGATGAATGCGGGTTCGCAATGCTTGGGGTCGGTCTACAGAGGGAGTGTCAGTTCGACGCCGAACTGTCGGGCTGCGGGGACGCGGCCGACTGATGCGCCTGCTGCGCGTAGTAGCCGTAAGCGGCCCATTCGAGCGGCAGCTCGTACGGCATCTTCAGGCGGTTCTTGGCCACGTGCGTCGGCCCCTCGCACGTGCGCATCACGCGCTCCGGCTCGGTGACGTTGCGCACCTTCTTCGGGTCGGTCGTGGTCGAGTACGTGGCGAAGAACACCTCGTCGCACCACTCCATGACCACCGACGCGGCCAGCTTGTGCAGACGCGGGGTAAAGCGATCGAACGCCGAGTCCTCGGGCGTCTGGAACTTCTCGATCTTGGTGTGCGCGATGAGCACGATCGCCATGCCACGCTCGAAGCGCAGCGCGTCGAGCCCGTCCAGAAACTTGCGCCAGTGATTGAGCGAGAACGTGTAGCCTTTCTGGAACCCGATCTTCTCGATGTTCGAGACGTTCTCGGCGGTGCAGACCTCCTGCCAGATCAGCCGCTCGAGCCAGTCCAGCGAATCGACCACGACCGTCTCGGACTCGTGGGGCTGGCTCCGGAGTTCGGCGAGGGCGTCCGTGACCTCGCCGAACGTCCGGGCCAGAGGCAGCTTGGCGCAGTCGATCTCGCCCAGGCCGTCCTCGGTCTGGATGAAGATGGGCTGACGCGCCGAGGCGCCGAAGGTGCTCTTGCCGACGCCTTGGACGCCGTGGATCATGCATCGGCGCGGAGCGGGTCGCTTGCCGGTTTGGATTTGTGATAGCAGGCTCATTGCGATGGCTCCTTGGAGTAGGTGTTCGTTTCAAAGGGGCTGGGGCTAAGCGAAGCTCGACGCCCCATAGCCATAGCCAGGGTTTGTTCGCCGTTCGCCGGCCCCAGCCCCGTGGTTGCATGGAAGCGGGGGTCATATCCAGTCGAAGGTGCGCATGTCCTCGTAGCCGGTGGGCCAGGTGTTGGTTTCGCGGCAGCGGCGCAGCCGCTTGACCGCTTCCTCGTTGTCTTTCTGCGCCACGCCGAGCACGTCTTCGCCGATCCGCCACACACCGCAGCGGAACGGTTCCCGTTTCTCGACAGCGATCATGTGGACCGGCAGTTCGCGAGGATCGATCCCTGCCGCCGTCGCGGCAATCGACCGGTAGAAGGCGAGTTGGTGGGGGTAGCAGTAGCGCCGGGCGTCGGCCTCGAAGTAGGTCAGATCGTCGGCGGTTTTGAGGTCGACGATGGCGGCGCCGGCCATGTGGGTGAACCAGTCGATGCGCACCTGGCAGTCGACCTCGTGCCAGCGGGTTCGTAGGACGGACTCGGCGACGCCGAGCACCAGCAGTTGCCGCGCCAGATCGTGGGACATCACGCCCGCTGTCATCTGTTCGATCTGCTTCGCCTGCTTTTCGGTGAGCACCGGCTTGCCCAGCGCCTCTGCCCATTCCGTGAAGGCTTTCGTGTTCGATCCGAATACCTCACCCGTCCGCGGGTTGACGGGACCGCCGATCGCATACTCGGCCAGGAACTTCTCGCGGCCTTCAAGGATCAGCGTGTGCGCGGCGCGACCGAGCAGATACGCCGGCCGATCCTCATCGCGAGCGAGGCCGGTCTGCTTCCAGTGATACAGCAGCGGCGATTTGCGGAAGTCCGCCAGGCGGTGGCTGGACAGGTTGTCCTTGACCGCTGTGTGGTACGACTCGGCGGGTTCGAACACGAAGAGATGGGCGAGTTGGGTCGGGATCATCGGTTGTCCTCCGCTCCCGCATACCTCGACACGGGCAGCCAGGTGAGACTGGGGTTGCCGGTCACGGCGCACTGGCGCACCGGGCCGTTGGTCACGAGCCCGGCCTTGCGCAGCTCGGGCAGGCGACGGGACGGAACGTGGCGCTGCAGATCGGCGGCGACCGCGATCTCGGCGGCGGTCTGCCCCGGCTTCTTCCACACTTCGATCAGGCACCGATGCCGCTGGCTGGCGGCGCGGCCGCTGGCTTCAACCTCGTCAGCGGCCTGGTGGGATGTGATCGGGTCGGTCTTGCGTGCCTTTGCGTGCATCAGTGGCGCTCCAACAGGGTGTGTCACGAACCCGCCATCGAGTCGTGATCGTGATTGCGGACACCGTGTTGTTTGCCGCCGAGGCGTGAACTTGCTGGGTCACGGGGATGTGACCCTGTAAACACACATGCGCCACATATGCGCCGAACGATGCGCCGCGTGATCCTCCAATGCGCCACATATGCGGCGCAGATGAGTTTGGCGGCGCAGCGCCCAGACGACAGACATGACCCGGTAACGCGCGGAGCATGGCCCGCGTGACGTCGAGCACCCCGGAATGCGGTCTCGGCGCGAAACCCAAGGCCCCTCATTGAAAGGCCACGCCATGCACGCCAACAGCTACGTCGGAATTGTGGAACCCGAAGTGACCCGCCTGATCATCAGCCGCGCTCGGCGCCTGCGCATCGCCGGCGACGAGATCGACGACCTGCAACAGCAGATCGTGCCCAAGCTCGCGGAGTTTGAGTTTGATGCGTCTCGATCCAACGGCGCAACGCCGATGACCGCGATGACCAGCGTCATCGACAATCAGTTGAAAACCCACCTCCGCGCCAAGCGACGCTACCAGAGCCGCATCGAGCATATGAAGAGTAAGTCACGCGCGCTCGCCAGTGGCCGGCCCGTCTGGCCCAACCACGTCACACAGCCCGAGCCCGTGGACCTGCGCATGGACTTGGCTGATGCGATGGGGGAGTTGTCGCAACGCGACCGCGTCGTCTGCGACGGACTCAGCAAAGGCCAGACAATCAAGGCCATCGCCGAACGGCTCGGTTGCGGCCGCGACACCGTCAACCGCGCCATCGTGCGCATCCGAAACATCTTCACCGCCGCCGGGCTGAAGGCGTGGATCGATCCCGACTACCGCGCTGAACCGGGACAGGCCTGAACAGGGGGAAACCTGCAATGACGAAATCAGCACATTCAACTGGATTAGTGTCGCCGTTTGAGCAAGGGTGTCCGTCGTCCGACGCGGTCCCGTGCCGCCCGCCCGGCGCTGCGTGGATCACGGACGAAATGATCGAGGACACGAAGCGGCACTGGTCGCCGCGCTACAGATGCGAATTGTCCGATGCAGACGCCGTGGAGATTCTCATGAACGTCAAACGACTCGCCCAACTGCTCATTCGGATCGGGGGTGGTGAATCATGATGCATTGCGTCATATGGGCGCGCGTCTCCTCTCGCGAGCAACGGGAAGGCTATTCCATCGACGCCCAACTCCGCATCACGCGCGAGCGTGCCGAGAAAGAGGGCTGGACGATCGCACGCGAGTTCGTGGTCGCCGAGTCGGCCAAACGTGGGGCCGAACGCCTGGTCTTCAACCAGATGCTCAAATGGGTCAAGGCCAACAGCCGCAAACAGAAGATCGGCTACATCCTTGCCCACAAGCTCGATCGCACCTGCCGCAACATCCGCGACGCGGTGCGGCTCCAGGAACTCGAGGACACCTGCGACGTCAAACTCGCTTTCGTCGAGAACCACTTCGGACCCGGGGCGGCCGGGGCGCTCTCTTTCAACGTGATGGCCGCCGTCGCCCAGTACTACTCGGACAACCTGCGGGCTGAGGTCCTCAAGGGCATCGAAGAGAAGGTGCGGCAGGGGTGGGCGCCGGGCCTAGCGGCCTTCGGTTACATCAACGTCGCCGGCGACCGAGACAACCCCATCCAACTCCACCCGGTCAACTCCAAGGCGGTTCGGCGTATCTTCGAGCTGTACGCGACGGGAACCAAGACCCTTGAGCAGATCGGCGACGCCCTGCGGCGGGAGGGCTTCGTCTACAGAACCAGCGAGCCCCGCTTCAGCCGCAACGCCGTGTCGTACATCCTTCACAACCCGATCTACACCGGCCTGGTCCGGTTCCGAGGCGAACTGTACGTCGGCAAGCACGAACCTCTGATCGACAAGGCGACGTTCGACGAATGCCACCGGCTGCTGAACCGCAAGAACCGCCGCACCAATAAGGTCAACCACTACCTCGCCGGCGGCATGTTCGTCTGTGGTCACTGTGGGTTCGGCATCACCGGCGAGAAGGTCGTCCGCAAGCAAAAGAACGGGAATGTCCACCAGTACATCTATTACCGCTGCGCCAACGTCTACCCCGAAGCGGACCACCCGGTGGTTCGGTGGCGCCAAGAGCAGCTCGAGGAAGCCATCCTGACGGACCTGCGGTCGCTTCGCATCGACGACGAAGAGGACCGCAAGTGGTTTCGGGAGAAGCTCGTCGCGTCCGTCGGCGACGAGGTCTTCCTGCGCGAGGAGCGGCTCAAGTCCCTACGCCGCCGCCTAGCCGACCTGGAAACCAAGCAGAAGCGTCTGCTCGACGCCTACCTCGCCGGGGCCGTGGACAAGAACACGTTCACGACCAAGACCACGCAGTTCAAAGAAGAAACCGAGAAAGCGGAGGCGGACCTGCAGACCAGCAAGGCCGGACCAGTGACTGGATTTGAACACGTCGTAGAGGTCTTTGATCTGGCCCAAGTGGCCGCAGAACGATGGGAAGTTTCGGATAAGGCGGGCCGGCGGGAGATTTTGGATACGATCTTATTGAAACGCACATTGAGCGACACAAGTCTCGTCACTACAAAGAGAAAGCCCTTTGACGTTTTCGCCAAAGGGCTAATTCTCGACAAAAGTCGGGGCGACAGGATTCGAACCTGCGACCTCCTGACCCCCAGTCAGGCGCGCTAACCAAGCTGCGCTACGCCCCGATGAGCGTTGAACGGGGTATCTTAGCAGTGTCTGCGGAACGGGCAAGTTCACGCCGCGACGGGCTCGACCGCGTCGCGGCCGCTGCTTGCCGAGGCGTGTCACCAGCGCTCGCGATCGCCGCGGCTCCTGTCGCCTGACGTGTCGGTGTCTGGCTTGTCGGACGGATCGCCGCTCGCGTCGTCCGCTTCGTCATCGTCCGCCTCGCCGGGCAGGCGGCGTACGACAACGGTGCGGCCGAGCATGTCGCCCAGACGCTGCTGATTCTCGCTGAGCAGCGGCATGACGAGCAGGATGAACGGCGGGATCAGCTCCAGCGCTTTGAACAGGTTGCGGATCAGCACCTGCCACACGCGCGGCCGCTTGCCGGCGTAGTCCACCACGCGGCAGCGGAAGATCGCCTTGCCGATCGACGTGCCGGTCAGCAGCTCGCCGATCGTCGTGTGCACGATCAACACACCGATCGCCGTGAGGCCGGGGTACACGTCTTCCCACTCCGTCGGATTCACGACCCATCGCTCGAACACGTCGAGCGGGTTGCGGATGTCGAACAGGTACATGCTCAGCAGCATGGGCACGGCCACGTCGACGGCGAAGGCGAACGCGCGGTGCGGCCCGGCCAGCTCGGTGTGGCGCGGCAGGGCCGGCGTGACGGCGTCGGGGGCCCGCTTCGCCCCGGCGAGCAGGATGAACGTGCCGAGCACGACGCAGATGATCACCACCAGCATGACCGGGCTGTACTCGATCGGCGCCGGCTGATCGACGCCGAGCTTGACGGGCGTTGCGGCCTCGGCGCCGGTGTCCTGCGCGTCCTGCCGCACCCAGTCCACGTCGCCCGACACGCGCGCGATGATCGTCGTGAGCTTGCCCTCGTGCCACACGGCGCGCCACGCGTCGGCCGGCTCGAGCGACGCGATCGATCGCAGCGGCGTCACGCGGCCCGAGCGCAGCACGCTGACCGTCAGCCGGGCGCGATCCGTGCGGTCGCGCTGCACGACGAACAGGCTGTTCGCTCCCGCGACGGCCGCGGCGTCGTCGCCGAGCTTCATCGGATACGTCTCCGCGGCGGACCACTTCGCGTCGCGGTAGCGATAAAGCGCCGCGTCCGCGCCCTTCGGCGCGTCGAGCACGCCGAACTCGGTCGCGCCGAGGTTGTCGGAGAAGCGCACGAGACGCAGCCGCCGCGTGTCGGTCGGCAGGTCCGGCGGAAGTTCCGGCGGCAGGGCGATCGGCGTCCACTCGTAACCGCCCAGCGACAGCAGCCGCAGCCCGTCGGCGCGCTCCGCGGGGGCGTCCGGGGTCGATTCGCCGCTCGCCTTGTCGGTCGTCTTGTCCGCCGCGTCGCCCGACGCGTCGCCGCCCGTCATGCGCAGCAGCACGATCGGACCCGTGCGGTCGGCGATGATGTCGATCAGCTCCGCCTGCTTCGGCAGCGGACGCAGCTGCGTGAACTCGACCGGGCTCGGCCCCATCATCGGCGTCGCGTACGGGCGGATCACCTGCACGGTGTTGTCGTTGAACACGACGTAGAGATCGGAGCCGTAGGCCGCCATCGCGATCGGGTTGCCCTGCGCCTGAAGCGCACGATAGATCACGTCGTCCGGTGTCTCGTTCGTGCGATGCAGCAGCAGGAACGCACCGTCCGGCTTACGCAGCGTGATCCACAGGTGCGATGCGCTGACGCCGTTGCCGATCGAGTCGTGCGCCGCGGCGAGCAGCGTGGGCGGCTCGGTCTTACCGGCGCCCAGCGCCGAGGGCACGCACCGCCACGCGGTCGCCGTCAGCGCCGCCGCGCACGCGGCCACCACGAGGGCGATCGCCCGTCGGCGCGTCGGGCCATGGTGCTGGGGGAAAAACGAAAACATCTCCGGCAGAAGATACACGAATTGATCCGCCGGCGCATCGGCGGCCGCGTGTCGACGCGCTGCGCCGCGTCCGCCGCGGGATCAATTCGGCTTCAGCTCGACGATCTTCGCCGGCTTCAGCGCCTTGGCCAGGCGCTCGAAGTCGAACTGCGTGTCACGGATCCGCTCGGCGCCGTCGATCGGGTCGGTCAGAAACAGCGTCATCGTGGCGTTTTCCTTCGGGGCGTTGATCTCGATGCGGCCGGGCACCAGCGGCCAGCTGCCGGGCGCGACCTCGGAGATGCGCAGCGGCTTGTAGTTCGTCAGGTTCGCCGTGACGTACACCTCGCCGCCGGAGCGGAAGCTGATGGCTTTCGGCATCATCGTCTCGGCGTCGAGCACGTAGACCTGCTCGTACGTGCCGCCCGCGCCGGACTGCTGCACCGTTACGGTCACGTCGCCCGACGTCGTGCGTCGCGCCACGGCGGGGCCGTCGGGCAGCGCGGTGATCCCCAGCAGGTCGATCAGCTGATTCGGTCGCACGGGGATCGGCAGGCGGTTCATGCCGTGCTTGCCGACGTCCGCGTGGTAGCCGACGTATGCCGTCTTCGCCTCGCCCTTCGGCGGGTTGAGGTTGAACAGCCAGAACCGCTGCGCATCGGCGCCCAGCCACAGCATCGTGTTGCCCAGCTTGCCCACGCTCAACGCCACGTCGTCGGGCTTGCGGAGGATCAGCGGCCCGTCGCCCTGCTCGAAGTGCTTGCCGTCGTCGTCCTTCCACCGCACCTCGACCACGCTCCGCACCCACATCTGCTTCACGCGGTCGGCCCGCACGTTGTAACGCGCACGCACCGACGCGTAGCTGATCGCCTCGCCCACCGGCGCGTCGTCGCGCGGCGTCGTCGCGCAGCCGCTCAGCATCATCACCGCCGCGATCAACGCCAGCAGCGCGGGCGTCGCGGCGTGTCGGACAACGTCATGGAGGCGGCGGGTGTGCATCGCGTCAAAGCTCGGCCTGAAGGATTTCGCTGAGCTGGTCGGTCACCTGGCGGATGCCGTCCTCGTCGAGCCGCGGATCGAGCACCTCCAGCTTCGTATCGGTGTCCCACTTGCCGAAGTGGCCCTTGGTCACGTCGAGCTTCGGCGTCAGCAGCCACCAGTCGCGCTCGATCGGCTCGCCGTCGGGGCCGGTCTCGGCGCGGCTCTCGGTGCCGTCGTAGCGCAGCAGCTTCTTGCGCATGAGGATCAGCATGAGCACGAAGCGGAACGCCTGACGCTGCGCCTGCTCGGCGTCGGCCAGGCGGTGCAGCAGGTTCATCAGCACGCCGTCGTCGACGAACAGCTTCTTCTTTTCGTTCGGCACCGGCACCGTCGCCTTCCAGTAGCTGAACAGGTGCTCGGGGCGTTTGCCCTCTTCCCACGCCTCGACCGACACGTCGACGCGCTTGAGCGATTCGTCTTCGGCCTCGATCAGCGCCGCGATGTACGGGTCGCGCGGCTCGAGCACCTTGCCAGTGAAGACACACTGGCCCGTCGGACGTTCAATGTCGTAGGTGGGGGCGTTGAATTCGGCCATGGGCGCATCCTTGCGTCGTGGACTTCGTCGGGTCGTCGGTCGTGACTTACTTCACGAAAGACGGGTGAGCGGCCTTGATCATACGTTTTCCGGTCGTGCGATCAAAGCCGTCTGGCGTGATCTTCTGCGGGTCGAAGTCGTCGTCGGTGCCTTCCCGCCAGATGCGCATCTCGTCGCGCATCGCCTTCATCACATCCGCGTAGGCCGGGTCCGCCGCGAGGTTCTTCAACGCGTGCGGGTCCGCGGCGGTGTCGTACAGTTCCTCCTCGACGCGCGGCGCCACGAAGATGCTCATCTGCTCCGGCGTCAGCTTGCCCGCCTCCTTGAGCTTCAGCATCTCGCGGAACGTCGTCGACGTGACCGCGTCCGCCGGCGGCGTGCCCGGCAGGTCCGTCCGCCAGTTGTGGATGTACGTGAACCGCGCCGAGCGGATGCCGCGCTCCAGCGCCGCGTAGTCGTGCCAGTTGTGCTCCGAGTGGGCGTACTGACGCACCGTCGCCGTCGGGTCGTGCAGCACCGGCATCAGGCTCACGCCCTGAAAGCTCTCCAGCGGCTTGAGCCCGGCGATCGCCAGCACCGTCGGCGCGATGTCCACCGTGCTGATCAGGCTCGTGCTCACCGTGCCCGGCTTGATCACGCCCGGCCACTTCACGATGAAAGGCGTCCGCACGCCGCTGTCGTACACCGTCGTCTTGCAACGCGGGAATGGCCGGCCGTTGTCGCTCATCACCAGGATGAACGTGTTGTCGGCGACGCCCTGTCGCTCGAGCTCCGCCAGCGCCATGCCGATGTGCTCGTCGAAGCGGCTGATCTCGTCGTAGTACATGCGCAGGTCCTCGCGGACGACCGGCGTGTCGGGCAGGTAGGGCGGCACGACGATGTCGGCGTGCGTGTGCGGCGGGGTGACCGCGTCCTTCGGGCCGTACGGGCGGTGCGAATCGTGATGCGCCGCCCACATGAAGAACGGCTTGTCCTTCGGCCGCTCCCGCAACGCCTTGACCCACAGATCGCCCATCCCCTCGGGACGCACGTCGCGGATGTCATCGACCTGGTCCTTCACTTCGTTGCCGAGGTGCCACTTGCCGATCGCCATTGTCCAGTAGCCCGCCTCACGCAGCGGCGTGGTCAGCAGCACCTGGTCCTTCGGCAGCGGCAGGTGCAGCTCGCCGGCGTGCGTCGAGTGCGGGTAGCGCCCCGTCAGCGTCGAGCACCGGCTCGGGCTGCACGAGCTGCACGTGAGGAACGCGCGGTCGAACCGCACGCCCTGCGACGCGAGCCTGTCGATGTTCGGCGTGCGGATGTGCGGATGCCCGTACGCGCCGATCTCGTCGACGCCCACGTCGTCACCAATGAAGATGATGACGTTCGGCGGCGCGTCGGCGGCGCAACACGGGCGCGGCGTCGCGAAGCTCAGCAGCGTCAGCGCCGCGAGCGTGAACACGATGAGGATGCGGGATAGTGCCATGGACAGATTGTTGCGGGCCCGATCGTTGCAGGCAAGGCGACGCCGTGCGCGGCACGCGTGTCGATGCGCGTTCAACGCCTCACGCGGAAAGGGGTTGCGGAGGTGAAACCAGACGACGCCCGCCGGAATCCAAAACAGCAGAAGAACACGGTCATCGCGGCCTGCCCGAAGGCATTTGTTCCCCAGAGTTCCAATTCTCAGGGAGTGACCGGAGGGCAGGCCACGGCATCTGTGGACGGCGGAATCACCTGGCCCGACAGGCCGCGACGCCTGTCGGGTCAGTTGCTATCATGGCCGCCTCGTTCATCCGAAGGACTCATACGGCAAGGCGTTTGGCATCATGACTGACAACGGCAACAGCATCGAGAAGGTAGTGATCATCGGTTCGGGCCCGGCGGGTTGGACCGCCGCCCTGTACGCCGCGCGTGCCAACCTCCAGCCGCTCATGTTCCCCGGACGCGCCACCGGTAAGGACCTGCTGCCCGGCGGACAGCTCATGCTGACCACCGACGTCGAGAACTTCCCCGGCTACCCCGAAGGCGTCATGGGCCCGCAGATGATGGGCGACCTGGCCAAGCAGGCCCTGCGGTTCGGCACGCGTGTCGTCACCGACAGCGGCGTCCGTACCGGCGAGACCCTCGATTACAAGGACGAACCGCTCTACAACGTCTACCAGAACGTCAAGTCCGTCGACATGTCCAAGCGGCCGTTCCACGTCGTCGGCGACAACGGCTTCGAGGTCGACGCCCACGCCGTCATCATCTCCACCGGCGCCAAGGCCAACTGGCTCGGCCTTGAAAACGAGATGCGCCTCGCCCAGTCCGGCGGAGGCGTCTCCGCGTGCGCGGTCTGCGACGGCGCGCTGCCGATGTTCCGCGACAAGGAACTCGGCGTCGTCGGCGGCGGCGACTCGGCCGTCGAAGAGGCGTCCTACCTGACCAAGTTCGCCAGCAAGGTCCACATGTTCGTTCGCCGTGACGAGTTGCGTGCCAGCAAGATCATGCAGGAACGCGCGATCAACAACAAGAAGATCGAGATCCACTGGAACACCAAGCCCGTCGACGTGCTCGGCGACGAGAAGATCACCGGCGTGACGCTCGAGAACACCAAGACCGGTGAGCGACACGAGATGGCGCTCGGCGGACTGTTCCTCGCGATCGGGCACACGCCGATCACCGGCTTCCTCGACGGACAGATCGACCTCGACGAGAAGGGCTACATCAAGCTGCCCAAGCCGTACTACTCGTACACGAACGTCGAGGGCGTGTTCGCCGCCGGCGATGTGGCCGACAGCGTCTACCGCCAGGCGATCACCGCCGCGGGCATGGGCTGCAAGTCCGCGATCGACGCCGAGCGCTGGCTCGCCGAGCAGGGCATCGACTGATCGCTCCCCGTGATTCACGCCCCGGGCTCCGTGCGCAAAATCGAAGGTCGCTCGTCTCCCCGGCGCGCGCTTTCCGCGCGCCGACACCGCGCGACGATCAATCAACGACTTACGACGCACCGACCCCGCGCCGCCGACGTGAACACGTGACTTACATCGCCGCGACGGTACTTACGACGTATCCGCGAGGTTCAAACGGGGGGCAAAAACCGTCTTTTTTTGCACGCAAATGGGGCGCGATGGGGCGCAAAAGGGGCGCGCATGGGGCGCGAAAGAGCGCGTCCTGCTGCGCAAAATCGAAATCGCGTCACGCCGGTGCTCGCGGGTGTCGGCGGTGATCCAAGCGCGATGGCGACTATCATGTGCGGGCGAACCTTAATCGAGAGTGGGCACGTGATGAGCTACAGGTCCTTGCGAATGGGAATGCGGGCTGTCGCCATCGGTGCGCTGGCGATCGGCGCGGCGCACGCGGCGGACGTGACTGACCTGCCTGCTGATCAGTGGTCGCCCGGTGAGCGGGTCGTGCGGGAGAAGCTGGCGAAGGACGACGTTGACGTCACGACGCTGCGGGTCTGGCCGGGGGATGCGCCGGATGAGCCGCGGCCGTTGAAGGACGAGGTGGTGGAGGACGCGGAGCGCGGCGGGGTGCGGATCACGATGGTGACCAGGCCGTCGATCACGATCGCGCGGCCGCGCGGCAGCGATACGCCGACACCGGCCGTCATCGTCTGCCCGGGCGGCGGGTACGGGTCGCTCGGCGTCGACAACGGCGGGGTCGATGTGATCCGCTGGCTTAACCAGCGCGGCGTGACCGGCGTGTACATGAAGTACCGCGTGCCCAAGCGACACCAGGACTTCCCGATGCACCACCAGCCGCTGCAGGACATCCAGCGCGCGGTGTGCCTGTTGCGGACGCACGCGGCGCAGCTCCGCATCGACCCGGCCCGGATCGGTGCGATCGGCTTCAGCGCCGGCGGGCACCTCGTCGCCATGCTCGCCACGAACCACCAGCCCGACGCCCGGCTCTACAAGCCCGTCGACGACGCCGACACCGCCAGCTGCCGGCCCGACTTCGTCGCGCTCGTCGCCCCGGCGTACCTGACGATGCCGATCCCCTCGGACCAGCTCGACCCGGCGTTGCGTCCCGACGCGATCGCCCGCAACGTCACGCCGCCGGTGTTCATCGCCAGCGCCACGACCGACAAGTTCACCATCGGCGCGTCGCACTTCATGCTCCTGCTGCGCGACAAGCGCGTACCCGTCGAGCTGCACACCTACGAGCAGGGCGGCCACGCGGAGGGGATTCATGAGGGGCCGAACAATCAGTGGCCGGTGATGTTTGAGGATTGGATGAAGCGGCGGGGGATACTTGAGAGTCAGTAGCCGGTGCGTGGGCGGCGTATCGTGACCGAGCCGCAGCCATTCATCGGGACTGGTCGATATGAGCGTTCCAGACTTCGGCGCCCTTCTCATGCGAGTCGACGCCCTCGAAGAAGGCCTGGCCAAGCTCATTGGCGTCAGGATTGCCACCTTCAAATTCGAGGAACTTGGGGCGGAATACCGCGAAACTGTTCGAATCATCCTTGGGGCGGTACGGAACGGCCATCATGAAGCGAGAGAGTGTTGGTTGAGTGCAACGCGCGTCGATCAACAGCGCGTCGATCTTGCCGTCCTCAAGAGTGATTCGACCGTCGAAGACGGTAACGATGCGCGGCGCATTCTCAGGATTCTCGGCGGCCCATTGTCTTGCTTGTTCGACGGATTGGCCCAGGTCGTCGCCGGCAAATCGCCGCAATTCTCGAGTGCCGTCCGCGCGCTCAAACGCGACCATCGGGATCAGCGTGTTCCCGTCAGACACGCACCAAATGCCGTGAGCGGCGAATAGCCCCGCTAACCTTGCGGTATCCTGCATGTGTTCCCCCGTTGTGGTTGAAGATCGCCAGCACGCCTGTCCGTGCCATTCCGCAAACGAATCTACCCGTCGCGCCGGACGTGGGCAAGGCATGTTGTGCCGCCACAGGCCGCGAATGTGCGCGGTGTGTGGGTAGATCGTCGCCCGGGGGAAGCCTCCCCCGGGCTTTACTGACCCCTGACTACTGACTACTGACCACTGACTACGGAATTACCAGTTGTCCGTGCGGAAGGGGACGGCGGGGAGTCCGTCTTTGTTCGCGAGGTTGGGGACGGCGGTCTCGGTCCACGCGAAGCGGACGGCGGTGGGGGTCTTCACCTTGTCGCTGCTGACCTCGATCGTGTCGCCCTTGATCATCGCCGTGGCTTCGACGAACTGCTTGTCTGCGCCGGCGATGGTGAAGTAGGTCAGCGGTTGGTCGTCGAGCGACTTGAGGCCGGAGCCGGTGTGGTCGAAGGTGAGGACGATCTTGTCGCCTTCGACCTTCATGGACTTGTACATCGGGCCGGAGTAGACGAGGTCGGACTTGCCGTAGGTTTTCGCCAGGGCCCAGAGGGCGAGTCGGTGGCCGACGTCGATCTTGTCGGTGGGGTGGATGTTGTTGACGTTGCCGGTGATGTCGGTGATGACGACCATGCCGCAGTTGGGCACTTTGGTGAGGCACGCGGCCTGGGCTTCCCAGAACAGCGGCAGCGACTCGGGGGTGAGCTTGTCGTTGCGCTTCTTGAAGGCGACGGAGTAGGTGAACGGGGCGATCTGCACGAAGTAGAACGGCAGGTCGTCCTGCTGGAACACGGTCCGCCAGCCCTTGACCAGCGCGAGGGTGCGGTCGGTGTAGATGCCGGTGTCGCCCTTGAGGCAGTTCGATTCGCCCTGGTACCAGAGGATGCCGCGGAAGGTCATGGGGGCGAGCGGATGGATCATGCCGTTGTAGATGCCGCCGTTGGTGGCGTTGTCCTTGAGGGAGTCGACCTGCTCGAGTCCGACGGCGGGGGTCCAGGGCTCGATCTGCGTGCCGCCCCAGTTGGAGCCGACGAGGCCGATCGGCACCCGCAGCGCGTCCTTGAGTTCGCGGCCGAAGTGGTAGCCCACGGCGGTGAAGTTCTTGACGGTGTCCGGCGTGCACACGGCCCACGCGCCCGGGGCGGTCTCCTGCGGCGTCTTTGACGAGATGTGCTTGGGCACGTCGAACAGGCGTATGTCGGGATGGTCGGCCGCGGAGATCTGCTCCTTGGCGTGCATCGTCTGCGTCATGCGGAATTCCATGTTGGACTGCCCGCTGCACAGCCAGACCTCGCCGATCAGCACGTCGGTCAGCTCGAGGGTGTTGTTGCCCTTGATCGTCAGCGACTGCGGAGTGGCGTTGGCCTTCATCGGCTTGAGTTGCAGGGCCCACTTGCCGTCGTCGCCGGCGGTGGCGCTGGCGGTCTGACCGTCGAAGGTGACGGTGACCTGTTCGCCCTTGTCGGCGCGGCCCCAGACGTTCACGGGCTTGTCGCGCTGGATGACCATGTGGCTGTTGAAGATGACGGGCAGTGCGACGTCGGCGTGCGCGGCGGGCGCGGCCAGCGCAGTCAGCAGCAGGGCGGTGAGCAGCGACACGCAGGCGCGCGCGGCGCGGGGCGTGGTCGATCGAGCGGACGGCGAGAGAGTCGTGTGTGGCAAGGCGAGGCTCCTTGGGTGGTGACGGGTGCGGAACTCGGCCGGCGTGCCCGGCGTCGGCGTGGGTTTACTTTAGTGGAGTGGATGGGGTGAGGCTATTTTTCGTCCCGGGGCAGGCCTGCCCCGGGCTTTAGGGTGGTGTGATGGTGCGGGGGTGTTAGAATCTGTGTGGGCAGACGCGGCAATATTCCTTTTGCGAACATCGTTACCCAACCATTATGAAAAGATATCTCTGCGCTTGTATGACGTTGTGCCTTGCCGTCGCAACGGTTTGTTCCGTTGCTCACGCGGCGAAGCCGAATCTCGTGTTCATCATCGCCGACGACTGCACGCACCGTGACCTGGGGTGCTACGGCGGTCAGGCGTTCACGCCGAACATCGACGGACTGGCGAAGCAGGGCATGCGGTTCACGCGTTGCTTCCAGGCGGCGCCGATGTGTTCGCCGACGCGTCACAACATCTACACGGGCATTTATCCCGTGAAGAGCGGGGCGTATCCGAATCACACGTTCGTGAAGCCGGGCGTCAAGAGCGTGGTGCACTACCTCAAGCCGCTGGGGTACCGGGTGGCGTTGAGCGGCAAGACGCACATCGGGCCGAAAAGCGCGTTCCCGTTCGAGTATTCGGGCCTGAAGGACAACAACCCGGACATGGGCGCGATCGACAAGCTGATGGGCGAGTGCAAGTCGTCGGACACGCCGATGTGCCTGTTCGTCTGTTCGCACGAGCCGCACGAGCCGTGGGACAAGGGCGACCCGTCGCGGTACGACGCGGCGAAGCTGAAGCTGCCGCCTTACTTCGTGGACACGCCGGAGACGCGCGAGGCGATGACGCGTTACCTGGCGGAGATCACGTACTTCGACGGTCAGGTGGGCGAGGTGCTGGGCATGCTGGACAAGCACGGGCTGGCGGACAACACGCTGGTGATGCTGGTCAGCGAGCAGGGTTCGAGCATGCCGTTCGCGAAGTGGACGTGCTACGACAACGGTCTGCAGAGCGCGTGCATTGTGCGCTGGCCGGGCAAGGTGAAGCCTGGCGCGGTGAGCGACGCGATGGTGGAGTACGTGGACGTGCTGCCGACGTTCATCGAGGCGGCGGGCGGCGAGCCGGTGAAGGAGCTGGACGGCCGGAGCTTCGTGCCGGTGCTGACGGGCAAGGCGACGGAGCACAAGCGGTTCGTGTTCGCGGAGATGACGACGCGCGGGATCATCAACGGGTCGAAGACCTACGGCATCCGGTCGGTGCGTTCCGGCGAGTTCAAGTACATCATCAACTTCACGCCGGAGGTGCCGTTCCAGAACGCCGCGACGAAGTCGAACATCTTCCAGTCGTGGGTCGCGCGGGCGAAGGCGGGCGACGCGGACGCGGCGGACAAGGTGCGCCGCTATCAGGAGCGACCGGCGGAGGAGCTGTACATGATCACGTCGGACCCGTACGAGTGGACGAACCTCGCGGACGACCCGAAGTACGCGGAGGTGAAGGCGCAGCTCAAGGCGGAGCTCAAGGCGTGGATGGATCGTTGCGGCGACAAGGGGCAGCAGACGGAGCTGGAGGCGCTGGATCATCAGCACGGCGGGCGTCAGAAGAAGGCGAAGTAGGCGCGAAGATGCGCGGGGTGTGGGTGAACGTCAGAACCCGGGGGAAGCCTCCCCCCGGGCTTTATTGGGGAGAATCGGCGCGAATCGGGAACAGGAAACGGGGGGTCGGGCGTCATATTATTGAACACCGGGCGGGACCGGTGAGTATATTGATGTGTGGCGTGACCCGTCTGGGGCCTTAGCGGAGAGGACAGACCGATGCGGCGATGGGCATGGATGGTCGGATCGTGGATGATCGCGGCGGTTGTGGTCTGCGCGGTGGCGATGGGTCAGACGGAGGCGGACGAGGGTGGCGCGGGCGCGAAGGTGGCTCCCCCGCCGGCCGCGCAGGCGAAGGAACCGAAGGCGAAGCGGCAGCGTGCGAAGGCGCCGGAGTCGCCTGCGGAGGAAGCGCCTGCGGAGGAAGCGCCGCTCGTGCCGGGGTTCAAGACGATCAAGACGAAGCCCACGATCGCGGGTGACGACACGCCGGGCTGGCATGCGCTGACGCCGGACAACGTGTCGGATCTGAAGGAGATGGAGCACCAGGTGCGTTCGCTGTTGCCGGCGGCGCAGGCGGCGACGGTGGGGATCGACATGGGCGTGGGTCGCGGCAGCGGTGTGATCGTGACGCCGGACGGTCTGGTGATGACGGCGGGTCACGTGAGCGGTGAGCCGAACCGTGCGTGCGGGATCGACCTGCCGGACGGGACGCGCGTGGCGGGGCGGACGCTGGGTCTTTATCGCCGGCTGGACGCGGGCATGGTGCAGATCCTGGCCGAGCCTCCCGCGGGCGGTTGGCCCTGCGTGCCGATCGCGCACTCCGACAGGCTGGTCAACGGCGAGTGGTGTTTCTCGCTGGGGCACCTGGGCGGGTTCGACAAGGCGCGCGGCGCGGTGTTGCGGATCGGGCGTGTGATCCGCAGCCGGGTGACGGACGTGTGGACGGACTGCACGCTGCTGGGCGGCGACTCGGGCGGGCCGCTGTTCAACATGGCCGGTGAGGTGATCGGCATCCACAGCCGCATCGCGCAGTCGACGGAGGCGAACCTGCACATCCCGTCGGAGGTGTACATCAAGCACTGGGACGCGCTGGCGGCGGGGAAGACCGTCGACGTGCCGAGCGGGTTCATGGGCGTGGGCACGGAGGGTCACCCGCGGGGCGTGCGGATCACGCAGGTGGTCGAGGGCTCGCCGGCGGACAAGGCGGGGCTGAAGGTGGGCGACGTGATCGCGAGCGTGGACGGCCACGCGATCGAGAGCCGCGAGCACTTCGCGTGGCTGGTGGCGGCGCGCGACGCGGGCGACACGGTGAAGCTGGAGATCGACAAGGACGGCAACCGTCGGACGGTGTCGGTGACGCTGGACGCGCGGCCGGGGCAGCTCGGCGCGAACGACGGCGTGTCGCCCAACGACCAGGGCGACGGGCCGGGCCCGGGCGACGACGGTGACGGCAACAGGTAACGCAACCCACAGCGGGGCGGTGTGACATGGGCAGACAACTGATGCGTGTGATGTTGATCGCGGGACTGCTGGCGGGCGCGGTGGCGGTGGCGCCGGCGATCGCGCAGTCCGACGCGCTGGCGCGCAGCGAGCGTGTGAGCGGCAGCGCGGTGACACGCGTGTTCGAGCCGGCGGTGAAGGACCAGCGTGCGTGCATCGTGTCGCTGCGGAGCGGTCGGGACACGGTGGCGTTCGGCACGATCGTCGCGCCGGACGGGCTGATCGTGACCAAGGCGTCGGAGCTGAAGGACGACGTGGTGGTCGAGACGCGCGAGGGCCGGTCGTACACGCCGAAGGTTGTCGGCACGGACGCGGACAACGACCTGGCGCTGCTGAAGATCGACGCGGAGAACCTGACGCCGGTGAAGTGGAGCGACGCGCCGGTGGGCACGGGCGACATCGGCCGCTGGGTGATCACGCCGTCGGCTGGGCGTCGCTCGAAGCTGAAGGTCGGCGTGATCAGCGCGAACCGCCGGGCGATCGAGAAGTCGGGCGGCGTGCTGGGCGTGCGGCTCGGTCGCGAAGACGCGAAGGTGCAGGGCGTGCGCGTGGTGGGCGTGGCGCCGAACAGCGCCGCGGCGGCGGCGCACATCATGGAGAACGACGCGATCACGCACGTCAACGGCGAGGCGACGCCGCAGCGCGAGACGCTGGTCAAGGCCGTGTCGGCGCACGCGCCCGGCGAGACGGTGAAGCTGACGGTGCTCCGCGGCGAGAAGACGATCGAGCTCGAAGCGAAGCTCGGCTACCGCCACGGCACGTTCGCGATCTGGGACCGCAACCTCCAGCTCAGCGGGCGGATCTCCAACCGGGCGTTCGGGTTCGATGCGATCCTCCAGCACGACACGACGCTGGGGCCCGACGAGATGGGCGGCCCGCTGTACGACCTCGACGGCAACGCCGTGGGGCTGAACATCGCACGCGTCGACCGCTCCGAGACGTTCGCGCTGCCCGCGGACGTGATCCGGCCGATCGTCGACAGGCTGATCGCCGCGATGAAAACCGGCGGCAAGACCGAGGCGGTGTCGACCGAGAAGGCGAAGGACACGACGCAGTAAGCGTCGCGTCGATCCGATCACATCGTAAGCCTCGTGACGCGGCCGACGTGCGCCGCGCGGCGTTGTGTTGTCGCGTCACTGCCTCACGGCCTCGCTGTCGCGCGGCCATTGGCGCGGTTGCGGTGGGGGCGTGTCGGGTGTGTAATACGCCGACGCACGCACTCCGGGGGTCGGGGTGCACGCAGGTCCACGCAGGGGGTTCAACATGTCAGACGAGCACAAGGACTTTCAGTCGATGCTGCGGGCGCGCTTCCCGCAGATGAAGCCGATCGGCAGCCCGCCGGCGCTCGGGTCGATCAACGGGTGCGGGTTCATGGTGTACGGCGAGCGTGACCGCGACACGGAGACCGGCACGTACGTCAAGACGCTGTGCTTCTGCCTGGTGTTCGTGCCGGTGCTGATGCTGCGGGCGTATCGCGTGGCGGACGCCTCGCCGCGCGGGTGGTACTTCCTCGGCTCCGAGCCGCTGTCGATGCTGGCCAAGGGCTGGAACGCGGTCGTGCTGTTCATGGCGATGACGATCGGCGTGGGCGTGTGGTGGGGGTCGGTGACGTCGAGCCCGGACTACAAGGCGGGGCTGCGCGTCGCGGCGGCGGACGATTTGCGCGACGACGGCAAGCCGGGCCGGGCGGCGATCATCTATAAGGAGGTCGCGACCGGCGCGACGTCGCACGCGGCCGAGGCGTCGAAGCGACTCGACGAGCTCGTGTCGGGCGCGCTGATCAAGGCGCCGGCGAAGGACGCGAAAGACATCGTCGACGCGGCGATCGCGGTCAGGCGGCGCAGCAAGGCGGACAATCCGTACGGCGATCTGTACGCGAAGGGCGTCGAGGCGGTGTTGCGCATCGGCGAGGCGGACCCGCGCGCCGCGTCGGAGCTGCTCGAGGCGTTGCGACCGGCGGCGCCGGACGAGAAGGAGTTCAGCGAGCGGCAGCTGGCGCTGCTGGAGCGTGTGCTGGCCAAAGAGCCGAACGACGTGGCGCTGGCGTCGCGACTGGCCGAGTCGTATGAGGCGACGGACAACCTCGACAAGTGCCAGGCGTTGCTCGAGCCGATGCGCGACAAACTCGGCGACTCCGAGGCGGCGCGGATCCTCGGGCAGATCTACGCGGCGAAGGGCGAGCACGAAAAGGCGTACACGCTGCTCGAGCCTTACGTCAAGCAGCGGCTGAACACGCTGCACAACGCGGAGACGGCGTACCAGAAGGCGGTCGAGCAGGCGTGGAAGCGCGAGCTGAACATCCTCGACAAGGGGCGCGGCCCGAAGTCGTTCTACCGGCAGTACGAGCGGGCCAATGAGGCGGCGCAGGAGAAGCTCGTGCAGGACTACATGGCCGAGAAGCTGCGCAACGACGGGGGCCTGGCGGACCGTCGCGAGGCGCTGCGTGAGACGGCGTCGGTGGTGCCGGTGGCGCTGGACCTGGGCATGGTGATGCTCAATCGGGCGCAGTCGCTGCCGGACCCGGCGGCGCGTCGCAAGGAGCTGGAGGCCGCGGAGAAGACGTTCCTGGCGATCCAGGGCGTGGCGGGCGAGACCGACGAGTACCGCCTGTACCTCGGGCAGGTCTACTACTGGCTGGGCCGACACGCCGAGGGCCACAAGCTGTTCGACGAGCTGCTGGCGTCGCACGACCGCTCGCACGAGTGGCTGACGATGGTGGCGACGTCGCTGCGCAACCTGGGCGACACGTCGGCGGCGCGGCAGCTGGCCGAGGAGGCGTACAACACGGCGCCCGACAAGGAGACCAAGGCCCGCGCGGCGCGGCTGCGCTCGGTGATGCAGGTCGACGCCGACGACGCGATCAAGTGGCTGAAGCTCGCGGACCCCAACGACCCGGAGGTCAAGGCGTCGCTGAACAGCGCGCTGGGTTCGCAGGCGATCGCGCGCGGCGACCGCGACGCGGCGAAGAAGCACCTGCGGATCGCCATCGACGCCTACGACACGATGATCGAGTCGACCGTCTCGCTCAACAACTGCGCGCTGGTCTACTTCCAGCTGTACCGGCTCGGCGGCGACCGCAAGGACTTCGACCGCGGCGTGGAGATGATGGACAAGGCGGTGCGGATGAGCCCCAGCGAGAGCATCCTGCTGGGCAACACCGCGTCGGTGATCCTCAACAAGGTCGTGCTCGACACGACGGGCGACGCCATCGATTTCCTCGCGGCGGATCACAACGTGCAGTTCGACGCGCTCAACTTTCTCTACGACGAGGAGTCGGCGCGTCGGGGGATGATCGAGCGGTTCATGTCGCACCCCGACACGGCCCGCGCCGCGTCGTACGGGCAGAAGGTGATGCTGCTGAGGCCGAAGAACGTCGAGAGCTACGCGCTGTCGTCGGCGGTGTACGCGATGGCGGAGGACGCCGACGAGCTCGAGTCCGTGCTGAAGCGTGTGCGCGGCGTGGAGCTGGACATGGTCGACGCGCGCAAGCTCGCGCAGTCGTACCACGCCGGGGAGCGCGACAAGCAGATGCTGGCCGAGGCGCGCGAGTCAAGCGACCGGCTGATGCGTGCGGTGAAGGCGACGGCGTCGGTGGGCGGTGCGACGCACGCGCTGGCGGTCTCCACGCTGGTCGAGCACCGCATGACGCTCGTGTCGCTCGGGCAGGCGGTGGACGCCGACGAGACGGTGAAGCTGGCCGAGACGGCGTACGCCGCGGCCCCTTCGAACGGCAGCCGCTACACGCTGGTCCACGCGCTGCTGCTGCGGGCGGCGCAGAACCTCACGCGGATCGACGCGTCGTTCGGGCAGATGGTCAACCAGTATCGCCGGTCGCTGGGCGTGATGTATCTGATCCCCGTAGCGATGGAGCGCGGCGGGGCGCTGGCGCAGGCGGTGTCGACTCACCCGGACGTGCGGCGGGCGCAGGACCTGGTCGAGGTCGATACGCAGCGCCTGCCCGCGACCAGCAGCCCGTGGACCTGGGCGATGCTGCAGGGGCGCGAGGGCGGGGCGGCCCAGCGGGTGGCGGCCCAGTGGAGGACGAACCGGGTGCGGCGGCTGGGTCTCGAGCTGGACGGGTTGCTATCGCCGTTCGACGCGACGCTGGCGTGGAAGACATACTGGGCGGCGAAAATGACCGG
Source organism: Phycisphaera sp. (assembly GCA_016125285.1). Taxonomy (GTDB): domain Bacteria; phylum Planctomycetota; class Phycisphaerae; order Phycisphaerales; family Zrk34; genus RI-212. The sequence goes on along the minus strand of WGMA01000035.1, from coordinate 24,899 downwards.
TGGCGACCCGGCGGCGGGGCTGGCGAGGCTCCGGGCGGTGGCGGCGGCCGGGGTTCCCACGCCGATGCCCTGATCGGCCCTTGCCACGGGGAACAGGCCGGGCTATATTGTTCGGCTCGTTTCGAAACGGAGGAACGTTATATGTCCGTGAAGTTGCGTCTCTCAAGAATGGGTAACCGGCACCGGCCGTTCTATCGCATCAACGCGATCGACAGCCGTAAGCAGCGCGATGGCCGTGTCATCGAGCAGCTCGGATGGTTTAACCCGCTGGACCAGAACGAGGCCCAGCAGTCCGAGCTCAAGGTTGACCGGATTGCGTATTGGCTCAGTGTCGGTGCTCAGCCGAGCGCGACGGTGTCCATGCTGATCAAGCGGATCGGCCTGAACCCCACGCCCGGCACGAAGGTCGAGGCTCAGCCGACCGTTCAGCCTCAGGCGTAATCGCACGGGCCCCGCGGACCGCGAGGTGCCTCATGCGGATCGACGTCCTGACGCTGTTCCCGCCGATGTTCGAGCCCGTGCTGGGATCGAGCATCCTCAAGCGGGCGGCCGAGGCGGGTCGCGTCAGCTACCACCTGACCGACATCCGCGCTCACACGACGAACAAGCACGGCAAGGTGGATGATCGGCCGTACGGAGGCGGCCCCGGCATGGTGATGGCCTGTCAGCCCCTGTGGGACTGCGTGCAGGCCGTCGAGCAGCAGGACCCGCTGCCCGCGACACGCGTCATGATGACGCCGCAGGGCAAGCCGCTCACGCAGCCGATGTGCGAGCGACTGGCGGAACTGCCCCGGCTGCTGATCATCGCCGGACATTACGAAGGCATTGACGAGCGGGTTGTCGAGGAACTCGCGCCGCTCGAGATCAGCATCGGGGACTACGTCCTCTCGGGCGGCGAACTGCCGGCCATGGTGCTGATCGACGCGGTGGTCAGGCTGCTGCCCGGCGTGCTGGGACACGATGAGTCGGCTTTTCACGACTCGTTCAGCCCCGGCGCCAACCGGCTGCTCGACCACCCGCACTACACACGCCCGCCCGAGTGGCGGGGCAAGACGGTCCCCGACGTGCTGCTCAGCGGCGACCACGCGGCGATCGAGAAATGGCGAAAGCAGCAGGCCGAGGATCGCACCAGTCAGCGACGCCCGGACCTGATGAAGGAACGCGACGAACCGAACGACAGCAACGATTAACGACGGCCCACGGGCCGCGCTCCACGGAGCCAGTCATGAACAAGCAGGACATCATCAACCAGGTCGAGAGCAAGTACACCAAGGACGAGATCGTCGTCCCGGCGATCGGCGACACCGTCGACGTGCACTGCCGCATCATCGAAGGCTCGAAGGAGCGCGTGCAGATCTTCTCCGGCGTGGTCATCGCCAAGAAGAGCAGCGGCATCAGCTTCGCGATCACGGTCCGCCGCATCGTCGCCAACGAGGGCGTCGAGCGCACCTTCCCGCTGCACAGCCCGAAGGTCGCGAAGGTCGAGATCACCCGCCACGGCCACACCCGCCGCGCCAAGCTCAACTACCTCCGCGACCGCGTCGGCAAGTCCCGCCGCCTCAAGGACCGCCGCCGCGGCCTGAAGCACGCCAGCGTCAAGTAACCGACGCGTTTGCTCGGGTGGCGCCGACAAGCAACGCTTGTCAGTGGCGAAGGGCTACAGAAGCAGATTATTGAAAGAGCCTCGCTCGGGTGGAGCGAGGCTCTTTTTATTGCCGCAGAGCGCGGTGTGCGCGGCGTGCGTGAGTCGCGCCGCACAACGCCACTGACAAGCTCGCGGACTCGCTTGTCAGTGCCACCCGGGCGTCATATTGCTTTCCAACTTGCAATGACCATCTCGCAATTTGCAATTCCTCTTCAACGCTACTCGTCCTTCTTCGTCGCCGCCTTCGTCCGGCCCTTCACCGCCTCGAGTTCCTGACGCTGGCCCCACCAGTACAGGATGAACCCGAAGAACACGCCCACGCCCGCGGCGGACAGCACCGACGACGAGGTCTGGGTGAACGTCGAGTTCTCCGCCGCGGCCTGTGTGGTCAGCACGAGGCCCACGACGCTGATCGCCAGCACCACCGCGTCGGAGATGATCTCCGACATGCTGAACCCGCCGCGCGCCAGCACGACGAGCTTGCCGAGCACCAGCTGCAGCGACCAGCTCACCACGCCCATCGCCATCAGCGCGAATGCGATCCAGTGGAACGCCGGGAACGAGAACCGCTCGGCCAGGTCGTAGATCGGCTGAAGGATCCCCGCGGAGATCTTCTGCGCCTTCTCGCTCTGGTCGACCTTCGCGGCGTACTCCTTGACCTTCCCCTCCGCGTCCTTGGCCACGTCGCCCGCCTTCTCGATCGCCGCGCCGACGCCGTTGGACGTGTCGGGCGTCGCGGGCTCGGCCGCGGCGGTGTCGTTGGGCGCGGGCGCCGCCGCGTCGTTCTGCGCGAACGCCACGGAGCCGACGAACAGCAGCAGGGCGAAGCACGTGATCAGTCCGATCGATCGTCGCATGGTTGCCTCCTTGAAGTTGAATCCCTTTGTCACCCTTGTGTCTCTACTTTATGGCCGCGTGTGATGCCGAATCTGCGCATGTCCGCACGCGATCTCCCACATGCGGTGACTGACGCGGGGTGGGCAAACGTGTCGCACAGACGCGAGACCGCCCGGCGTTGTTGTCACTTTCGCACTTTCGCGTGTTCATAGGATGAGGCGTGATGGGGCACGAAACGAAATATCCCGGGGGCATGCTTTGCCCGACCTGTATCACCGCCAATGATCCGGCCGCCCACTTTTGCAAACAGTGCGGCGCACCGCTCAGCGCGTACGCGGCGACGGCTCCGTTCGAGCGCATCTTCGCAACCGGCGACACGTATCGCAAGGCGACGGATCCGACGCGGCCGATCGTGCTGATTGGCATGTGGCTGCTGTTCGGGCCGAACCTGCTGATCCTCGCGATCGTGTTGATCCTTCGCTCGCCCATGATCTTCAGCCAGTTCGGGCTCGGCGGCGGGCCGTTCAATTCCGGGATGCTGATGCCGATCGACGCATCGGCGCTCGCGTTGTCCGGCTGGCTTGAAGCGTGGATCCTGTGGGTGACCACGTCCAACTACCTGCGGCATTTCTCGCCGCACGCCGACGCCGACGTCGCCGACGATGACGACCTCGACGAACGGGAAGACGTCGACGTTCCCCCCGACGTGTAAGTCACTACAATGACGGCTCGCGGAACGGGTTCACTTTGCAATTTGCATTTTCCGGCAGATGTACAGAATCGAGGCGACATGCGATTGTTCTTTCTCGGCGCCAATCGGCAGGTGACCGGCTCGCGGTACTGGCTGGAGACGGCCACGACGCGGATCATGATCGACCACGGCATGTTCCAGGAGCGTGAGTTCCTCTGGCGGAACTGGCAGGAGTGCCCGATCACGCCGGACAAGGTCGACGTGCTGCTGCTGACGCACGCGCACTTCGATCACGTGGGGCGGCTGCCGAAGTACGTCAAGGAAGGGTTCAAGGGACCGGTGATCTGCACGGAGCCGACGGTCGACCTGGCGCGGATCGTGCTCGAAGACTCGGCCCGTATCCAGGAGGAAGACGCGGAGTACAAGCGGCGGCGGCACGAGGAGGAAGGGCGGCGCGGGCCTTACGAGGAGGAGGCGCTGTACGACATGAACGACGTCGAGCGGACGATGAAGCTGATGCGCGGCGTCGAGTACGGCTCGCCAGTCGAGATCGGCGAAGGCGTCACCGCGACGTTCCACGAGGCGGGGCACATCCTCGGGTCGGCGGCGCTGGAGATCAACGTGCACGAGGACGGGCGCGACACGCGCATCATCTTCTCGGGCGACCTCGGCCAGTGGGACAAGCCGATCATCGACGATCCGGAACTGCTGACGAGCGCCGATTACGTCGTGATGGAGTCGACGTACGGCGACCGCGAGCACTCCGAGTTCGCGGACATCGAAGGGCAACTGGAGCGCGTGATCAACGAGACGTTCGAGCGGCGCGGCAACGTTGTGATCCCCACATTTGCGATCGAACGCGCCCAGGAGCTGATGTATCACCTCGGCAACCTGCACAACGAGAAGCGCATCCCGAACATCCCCGTGTTCCTCGACAGCCCGATGGCCGTGAGCGTGACCGAGACGTTCCGCCGCTTCCGCCGGTACTACGACGCCGAGGCGTGGGAGCGGCTTCGCAACGGTCACTCGCCGCTGGAATTTCCCGAGCTGCGGTTCACGCGTTCGGTGGCGGACTCGAAGGCGATCAACACGTTCGGCAAGCCGTGCGTGATCCTCGCGAGTTCGGGCATGTGCACGGGCGGCCGCATCAAGCACCACCTCAAGGCGAACATCACGCGGCCGGAGTCGACGATCGTGTTCGTCGGGTACCAGTCCCGCGGCACGCTCGGCCGGCAGATCCTCGGCAAGCCGAAGGAGGTGCGCATCCACGGGCGTTACTGGCCGGTGCGGGCGCACATCGAGACGATCGCGGGCATGTCGGCGCACGGCGACCGCGAGGACCTGATGCGTTGGCTGAGCGCGATGAAGCCGTGCCCGAAACACGTGTTCCTGACGCACGGCGAAGAGGAGGCGTCGCTGTCACTGAGCGAACACGTGTCGGCGACGCTGAACTGCGAAGTCAGCGTGCCGCACTACCGGGACTCGGTGATCCTGAAGTAGGCGCGTCAGCTCTGATCCGCGACGGGGCGTTTGCGCGCCATGTGCGTAATCAGCGCCAGAGCAACGATCAGCGCGACCAGCCCGATGGCGATCCACCGGATCTCGACGCCGAACATGAGCTGCTTGCGGCTCCAGATATTCCACGCCGCGCCAACGGTGGCGTAGGTGATCGCGATCAGCAGGATCGTGTTCCACCAGACACGCTTTCCGCCGCGCGGCATCTGGTCTTTCATCAGGCTGCGGGAATTCATCATGCCGAAGAACGTCCAACCGGCGATCGGCAGCAGCATGAAGCCGAACACGCTGGTCGGCACGGCAAGCCAAAACTGACTCTTACCCGACCAGATGAACGGTCCGAGGATGCCAACCGCGCTGATGAGGCACGCGAATCGTCGCGGGTTACCGACGGGAGGGATGCCTGCCATCTCGCAGACCGTGAAGCCGCTGATGAGCATGAGGATGATGATGGTCGACAGCGCCATGCCAAGCACGCCGATGCCGAACACGTACTGGGCCACGCCTTTGCCGGTGAGTGACGACAAGGAGTCGGCGAGGTTGAACGCGTCACGCTTGACGAGCATCGCAGCCATCTTCTTGTCGGCCTGTGGCAGCGCGTCGCGCTTGGCCTGGAGCAGCGTCTTGTCCTCAGACTCGGCAAGAGCGCTGAACGCGTCGGCGCCGATCTCTTCCTTGATGCGTCCGTCGATGATCTTTTCGTAGCCGCCGACGAGGTTCTTTGCGGGCACGATCAGTTCGCCCTGCGCGTTGGTCTCGCCGAGGAACCCGGGTGCGGGCACATTGTGGAACTGGCTCGCGGCGGCGATAACCACGCAGCTCGTCGCCAGAATGTACGGAATGAGCAGGCCGGTCGACAGGTCGAACGTCGCCAGCCCGCGGAAGTCCTTGCCCCAACCCCTCGCAAGCATCGAGTAGGGGAGCAGGAAGGTCATGTTGATGCCCACGGCGGTCGCGGCGGCGGTGATCATGACGTCGCGTTGGTCTGAGACGATGATCTTTGACCAGTAGTCCTTGAACGCGCCGGTTGCGGTGAGCGTGTCGTCGAATCGCGCCGAGGGGTGGGAGAAGTAGTTGAAGTTGGGCACAAATCCGTGAATGATCTCGCTCCACGGCAACGCGCCTTTGAACGTCATGACGGCGACTACGCCGAAGAAACTCACAACGACGACTCCGACCATCGCCTTGAGCAGCCCTTCGAAGATCTTGATGCCTCGGCCGCCCGAATCGTAGAACCAGATCACCACCGTTGCGATTACCAAGAGGGTGATGGCGACGATCAGCTTGCTTACCGTATCGTTCATGCCGGACTCTTCGCCGAGCACACCGGGCATCAGATTCTGGCGAACCGAGGCAACGCCGAGGCTGAACTGAGGCAGGCACCACACGACGTTGGCCATCAGCGTCGCGATCGCCCACGACCAACCGAGCACCGGGTTGACGTGTTGGTTGATGGCGCGGAACGGCCGCTCGCCGGTGCTGAGCGTTACGTAGGCGATCGCGCTGAGCATGATCACGCCCATGATCATCGCCACGAGTTGGACCCAGAGCAGTTCGTAGCCGGCTAGCACGCCGAGGTAGAGCGCGCCGGTCAGTGAGCCGCCGCCGAGCGTGATCGCGCTCTGCAGCCAGCCGGGGCCCGAGAGCTTGATGTATGTCTTGGCCAGCGCGCCTTTACCCTTGGCGCGAGCGTCGACGATCATCTGCCGCTCGGCTTCGATCTTCGCGTCCACCTCGCCCTGCGGCGCAACGGAGTCCGGTGCATCGGTCATACAGCGTCCTTCACCTGATGAGTCGAGAATGCGTTACTGCGTGTTACCCGGTACGGGTCGCGGGATTGTATACCAAAAAATCGTCTGCCTTAAATCCGCGACGGAAATTCGGAACCCGCGCGACGGATTTTCAGTGGCGTCACTTTTTCTTCTTCTTCGACAGCTTGTCGAGTTCCTCGATCGTCCACGGCTCGTTGCGACCGTTGAGCGACGCGCGGATCTTCGTGACGACCGCCGGGTCCACCGCCGACGCTTCGTTGTCCCACTCGTTGCGGATGTACGTCAGCACGTCGGCCAGACGCTGATCGGTCAGCAGCGGGTTGTCCTTGTGGCCCGGCATCACGAGGTTCCACTCCTCGTCGTTGATCGTGACCGGGCCCTGCAGACCGAGCAGCGCGATGCGGGTCAGGCGTTCGGGGTCGCCGAGCACGTAGGGCGAGTCGACGAGCGACGGCGCGAGCCCGGCCAGCCCCTGGCCGTGCAGCTGGTGGCACGCCATGCAGACGACCATGAAGTAGGTCTTGCCCTCGGCGGCGCGCTTCTGGTCGGCCGGGCTGAGCGACGAGCCGGTCGCGACCGGCGCTCGCGTGTCACCCTTCCACGAGATCAGGTTCTCGATCGCCTTCGCCTTCTTGGCGACGCTGGCGTCTTTCGCGGCCAGCAGGGTCGCCATCGCCGCGGGCTTCTCGGCGAGCGTGACCGGCTTGGGCTTCTTCGATGAGCCGGCGATGCCGTCGAGCATCGCCGCGGCGCGCCACGACTGGTCGGCGGGCTGCACCGACGCGGTCGCCAGCAGGCCACCGATCTCATCGGCGTTGCCACGCCGGTAGATCGTCGCCGCGAGGTCGCGCACGAAGGCGTCACGGCTGTCGCCGTTGGTCGCCCAGCCCGCGTGCTTCGCCAGCCGCGACAGGAACACGGCCTCGCGCCCCGTCAGCCCGCTGAGCACGGCGTTGCGTGTCGCGCTGTCTTTGACGTTGGCGGTCAGCGTGTCGAGCATCACGGCCTCGGCCGCGTCACGCGCCGGACCGACGGTCTGGCCGAGCGACAGAAGCGCCTGCGTGCGCAGCTCCGCGTCCTTCGACCGCGTGACGTTCGCGAGTCGCTCGATGATCGCGGGCGCATCTTCCGTCTTCAGCAGCGACTCGGCGCATCGCATCGCCGCGGCGGCGACACGCGGGTCGGCGTCACCGATCGCGGCGATCGCCGTAGCCTTGTCCATGGCGCCCAGGCCGTCGAGCGTCCACAACGCGTGCAGTCGCGCCAGGGGGTCGGCGTGCGACGTGGCCATCTTCGTCAGGGTCGGCACGGCGGACTGGTCGCCGCGCAGCACGATCAGCCGCTGCGCCGTGTCGCGGTACCAGCCGTTGGCGTGCGCGAGATGCGCGGCCAGGTCCACGCCGCTGAGCTTCGACAGCATCGGCATCGTCGTGCCGGGCTTCTTGGCGTTCGGCCCGGTGTACACGATGCGGTAGATGCGCCCGAGGCTCGTCGGTTTGTCGAGCCCGCGCTCGATGATCTGCTTGCGGAGGAACGTCGTGACGTAAATCCTGTGCTGCAGAATCCCGCGGTAGAGGTCGACGACGTACATGCACCCGTCGGGTCCGGTGTAGGTGTTGACCGGGCGGAACCGCTCGTCGGTGCTGGCGAGGAACTCGCGGTGCTCCCATTTGTCGTCGTCGAAGATGACGTGCTTCGTCTTCGGGCCGTTGACGTCGGTCAGCTCGTGCAGGGTCACAACGTTGCCGCACGGCTCGGGGATGAACAGGTCGCCGACATACTCGGTGGGGTACTGATCGCCTCGATACACGCCGAGCCCGCATGTGCCGGTCGTACGCGACTGACGCCCGTCGGGGCGCAGCATGCCTTTCTGATAGCCGCGGTTGATGCCGGGGTTCACGCGGATCGACCAGACGTTCTGATCCGACGCGATCGAGCGCGTGCCGACCTTGATCTGCGCGGCGGGATTGCGGGAGTAGTAGCCGTCGAGCGCGTCGTCGACCTGCAGGTACGAGCTGTTGGAGTTCGAGTAGATGCGGCCGTAGTTGTCCTGCGTGATGCCCCACTGGCCGCGCGCGATCGAGTCGTCGGGCGCCAGGTCGAGCTTGCCGTCGTTGACGTGCACGGTGAATCGCTTGCTGGTCTTGGCGTTGTAGATCTTGTTGTCGAGCGCCCACATCAGGCCGTTGTCGGTGTGCTCGACGGGGCCCTGGCTGCCGTAGTGATCGTACGCCTCGGTCTTCGCGTCGCACTTGAGGTCGCCGTCGGTGTCGCGGCAGTACCAGAGGTGGGGCGGCTCGGCGACGAGCAGGCCCTTGACGCCCGGCGTGTCCTCCACGATCGCCAGAGCGCGCGGCATCTGCAGCCCGTCGAGAAACACGGTCTGCTTGTCCATCTTGCCGTCGTTGTTCGTGTCTTCGAGCACGACGACGCGGCCGATTTTTTCTTCGCCCTCGCCCTTGCCGTCGACGTTGGGCATGTAGCCGCGCATCTCCACGACCCACATCCGCCCGTCGGCGTCCCACGTGATCGCGACCGGGTCGTTGACCAGCGGCTCGGCGGCGACGAGTTCGAGGCGGAAGTTGGGGGCGATCTTGAACGTGCTCAGCGCCTTGTCCGGCGGAACCACCGGCGCGGGCGGCACGTCCATGTCGCGCCAGACCTCCGGCTGTTCCTGGCCCTTGCGATCGCCTCGCTGGGCGTGCGCGGGAGCCGTGAAGGAAATGGTGAGCAAAGCCGCGGCAACGGGGAGCAGGGCGTGTGTGAACTTCATGAAACGTTCCTCTGTAACACTCGTATGGTTCGCATCAAGCTCGAAGCGGACTATGATAGCCCGCTCACCGACGCTCGACACCCGGCGTCGTCACAAGCCAGGAGATACACATGATACGTCTGACGCGCAGCGCCCTGTTCGTACTTCTCGTCGTCACATCGGCCGCGGTCGCCGACGTCAAGATTACCGTCGAGGCGGGCGACGTCGACCGGGTCAACAGCCCGGTGACCGTGACGCTGAGCGGCGAGGGGGCGTCGACGCTGGCCAAGGCGAAGGCCGCGGTGCTCACGCCGGGCGACATCGTCGCGGACGTGCAGGCGACGGACGGCGGGGCGGTGCTGCGGTTTGTGCTGCCGGAGCTCAAGGCCGGCGCGACCGCGACCTACACCGCCAAGGCCGCGAAGGTGGATGACGGGTATTCCTTCAAGGACATCGAAGACGGCCTGCACCGCGACCTGCTCTACATGGGCAAACCCGTGTGGCGCTACGCGTATCTCAAGCACGACCCGGCGAACCACGTGGAAACCTTCAAGCACTTCCATCACGTGTACGGCTTTCACGACGACGGTTTCATCACCAACGGCCCGCCCTACGGCGACGCGAAGATCCAGTTCCCGCACCACCGCGGGCTGTTTATCGGCTGGCGTTCGACAAAGGCGGGCGGCAAGAGCTACGACACATGGCACTGCACGAACGGCGTGGCGGACAAGTTCGTGAAGTTCATCGACGACGCGTGCTACGCTGGTCACACGTCGGCGCGCAGCGTGTCGGTCGCCGAGTGGGGCGATGATGCGAAGAACGTCGTGCGTGAGACGCGCGACGTGGTGACGTGGAACGTCGGCGAGGGCAAGACGCTGATGGACTTCACGTTCAAGCTCGAGGCGATCGACGACGACGTCGAGTTGGACGGCGACCCGCAGCACGCCGGGTTCCAGTTCCGTGCGTTCATGGGCGCCAAGGCGGAGTACATCCGCCCCGCGTCGGCGTCCGGCGGGAACGGCGACGTGTGGAAAGACACGATCTGGTGTGTCAACCAGTTCAAGAAGGGCGACCACGCGTACGCCGTCGAGCACATGGACCACCCGGAGAACCCCGGCACGAAGGAAGGCAAGACCGTCTACTCGACGCGGAGCTACGGGCGCTTCGGTGCGTTCGCCAAGCACAGCCTCAAGAAGGACGCTCCGCTGGTTTTTCATTATCGCGTGCTGATCGTGGATGCCGATAAGACCAAGGTTGACGCGTCGTGGGCCGAGGCGCGTCACGCGGACTTTGTCACGCCGGTGAAGGCGACCGTGTCGAACTAGGTCCACGTTCGACGCCGGGTTGCGTCGCATCACCGTGTACGGATGCACTAGCGGGGTTCATCCATGGGCACGCCGATCCTTCAGAGTCGACACGCGATGCGCGCGGCGTGGGCGGGCTGGGCGGCGCTGTTTGTCGTGGTCGCGACGTTGATCCTGTCCGGCTCCAAGCGGTCGGTCGTCGACGACTACCTCCGGGGCGCGCAGGCTTGGCTCTCCAGCGAGCCGGTGTATCACAAGGGTGGCTATGGGTTCGTCTATCCGCCGCAGTCCGCGGTGGCGTTTGTGCCTTTCGCGCTGTTGCCCGATCGGGCTTGCGAAGTGGTCTGGCGGCTGCTGACGATCGGCGTGTTCGCGTTCGGCGTGTACCGGCTGGCCCGCCTCGCGGATCCGCGGCGATCGCCCGCGATGTTTCCGCTGGTGACGCTGGTGGCGATCGTGATGTCGTTCGACGCGGCGCGCAACGGGCAGGCGACGCTGCTGATCACGGGGCTGATGATGATCGCGGTGGGCGACGTGGCGCGCGAACGCTGGTGGCGTGCGGTGGTATGGCTGTCGATCGCCATGGTGATCAAGCCGCTGGCGATCGTGCTCGTGCTGCTCGTCGCGGCGTTGAGTCGGCCGATGAGCTGGCGGCTGACGCTCGCGGTGCTGGGTGTGGCGATCCTGCCGTTCCTGACACAGCGCCCGATGTACGTCATGGAGCAGTTCGCGGGCTTCGGAGAAAAGATGCAGGCCGTCACCGCCGAGGCGCACGAGAAGTCGTTCGCGGACGTGTTCGGCATGCTCCAGGTCTGGGGCGTCGACGCGCCGGATATGGTGAGGATAGCCACACGCGGGATCGCGGCGCTGGCGGTGCTGCTGATGGCGTGGGTCGTGCGTGGCCGCGCTACGCCGAGGCACACCGCCGCGACGCTGTTCGTGCTGACCGCGTACTACCTGATGCTGTTCAGCCCCCGCACGGAGCTGAACACTTACGCGATGCTCGGGCCGGCGCTGGGCGTGTGCATCGCGGCGCGCGTGCGGCAGGGGCGTGGGTGGTTCGTTACCGCCGCGCTCGCGATCGCGGCGGTGGCTATCGCGTTGAGTTACGAGATCAACAAGCTGTCGCCGTGGGACAGCGCCGCGTGGCTGCCGCCGCTGGTGACGCTGCTGACGTTCGCGGCCGTGTCGCCGCAACTGCTGGCGCGCTGCGCCGAACCGGTCGCGCCGCCGCCGGACGCTGCCGCCGGTTCTGACGAATCTTCCGTCGCGGAGACGACCGACTCTCTTCAAAGCGGTTGATGCGGAGCCTGTCGGTCTGCGGCCCTGGTGGACGTCGACGGGGCACGGCTATTCCGCCGTCTCGTCGCTCGGCACCTCGTCGGTTCGGCCCGGCAACAGGTTGAACGTGAAACGCCCGAGCCGCACCAGCCCGCGTGCCGGAGCGAACAGCGACTGTTGCACGTTGGAGTAGATGTTCGCGGCCATGTAGCGGATCGCGGCGCGGGCGGAATAGGCGTGATGCTCTTCGAGGCCGATCAGCCAGATCAGCGCGCTCAGTCGCAGCGCCGCGGAGATCAGCAGCAGCAGCCCGTGATACGTCAGCGGCACGCCCATCAGCGAGCCGTGCCAGTCGCGCATGGTCTGTGCGAACACCCCGCCGAACAGCCCGCTCGCCACGCCCGCCGCGGCGATCACGATGCTGTACACGGCGACGTAGGCGCTGTGCCTTCGTTCCGCCGACTCGGTCGCGCCGATGTTCATCAGCAGGTTGGCGGTCGCCAGTTCGACGCCCGGCCACGCAGCCGTCGCCGAGCACACCGCCAGGTAGCCGAGCCACCAGTGGTCCTTCGTGACGAACACCCACGACGCGCCGCCGTGCACGATCATCAGACCCGCGATGGCCAGCACCGGCCGACAGCCGAGTCGGTCGACGAGCCGGCCCCACAGCGGGAACGTCAGCAGCGACACCGTCAGCGGCACCGCCACGAGCATCACGTTCGCCTTGAGGTTGCTCATGCCCAGCACGTCGAACAGGTACAGCCAGATGAATTGCCCGACGTAGCCGACGGCGAAGGTGAGCGTGGCGCCGAATCCGAGGAAGCGGCGGAAGTTCCGGTCGCGCAGGGGCTCGGCGAGCAGGCGGCCGAGGCTGAGGTCCGGGTTGCCCGGCGGCTCGTCGTGATCGGGCACGCCGCGGAACATCGCGATATCGGTGATGCCGCACAGCGCGCCGATCACCAGCACGCCGCTGATCACGCGGCGAAGCGTCAGCGGGTCGATCTGCGTGGCGCGGTCGAGCGCGAAACCGATCAGCACGGTGGTGACGACGCCCACGGCCCGCCCGTATTGGCCCCGCCGGGAGAAGTAGCGGCCGCGGATGCGCTCGGGCACGGTGTCGGCCATCCACGTGATCCACGGCGGATTGATCATGTTCGCCATCGCCGTGGAGATCGCCAGGGCGAGCATCAGCATCCACCACCAGCCGGCCTCGGGCGCGATCCACGGGATCGCCGCGATGACCAGCCACATCGATCGGTGCGCGATCCCCGCCGTGATGAACATCCGCTTGCGCCGGCCGTACTTCTCCATCAGGTAGCTGGCGGGCAGTTGGACCAGCGCGCCGGCGAAGGGGATCGCGGCGAGCAGGCCGAAGCCGAACGCCTCGACGCCCAGCGCCTTGGCGTAGCGCGTCATGACCGCGCCGGTGGTGATGTGCATCCACACCGCGCCGAACACCCACGCCAGCGTGATCAGGCGCAGCGTCTGTCGCAGCGGGCGAGCGTTGTTGAGTTGAACATCAGGAACCGACACGGCAACCACCTTCACGGCCGAACCGGGCCTCCGGTTCATGCGGGCAGCCGGACAGTTTACTCATTGACGCCCGCGTCGGCTCGTGTAACGGTGACGGATAATCGGCATTACAAGATGAATAATTGGATTGAGCCGGGTGGCGATATTCCTTACCTTATAGATATACGAAGCAAATCTGGGAGCACGTCGATGCGTTCGAGGCACACACGCGGATTCACACTTATCGAGTTGCTGGTGGTGGTTTCGATCATCGCGCTGCTCATCGCCATCCTGCTGCCGTCGCTGCAGAAGGCCCGCCGCAGCGCCTACAGCGTCGCCTGCGCGTCCAACCTGCGGCAGATCGGCGTCGGCATCGAGCTCTACGTCAACGCCAACAACTGGTTCTATCCCGGCCCGTCGTGGTACGGCCAGATGGCGCGTTACCGGCGCGGCAACAAGATCCTTGCCGAGTACACCGCCGAGTACATGAACTACCCCGCGGCGGAGAAGAAGGCGTATCACGTGGCCGACATCTGGATCGACCCGGCGTGGGAGAGGGTCCAGCCGGCCGGCGTCGCGCTTGAGGTCGGTCGCATCTACGGCGCGACCGGCGTCTACAAGGCGGGCAACAAGACGCGGCGCTACTTCGGTTACCCCGCGTTCAGCGGCAATCCGGAGTACGGCTCGGCGAAGGTCGGCGCGCAGCGTTTCCCGCACGCCGAGGAAGCCATCCGCGACATCGACTGGGAGCTCAACGGCACCGCCGGCTGGGCGACCGCCATGGGCACCTCGCCGCAGCACGGCTACGCGGCCGACGGCGGCGTCCTGCGCAATCACCTGTTCTTCGACTGGCACGTCGAAGAGATCAACGACTCGCCCTGGTCGCCGTGATCGATCGGCAAGCCCGGCAAGAACACGCGCGTTCATCTAAGGCCCACGGGTTTTGCCCCGTGGGCTCTTTGTCTTGTGCAGTGGGGCGTTCGTCGCTGGCCGCGATGTCGCCTCCCGCGCCGCGACACCTCTGCTCGATCCGCGTAGAATCCGTGACGGTTGATGGTGGCACGTAACCCGCCGCAGGTATTGTGATCATGTTTCAGTCCGTCTCTCCCATTTGCCGGCCCGTCGGGCTTGCGTTGCTGTGCGTCACGGCCGCGTGCCTCAGCGCGTGTGAACGCGATACGCCGGAACCTCGGAGCGAGTCGTCCGGATCGCCGGACAGCGTGGCGTCGGCCCCGGTGGCGCCGCCCGTCGAGCCGCCCGCGCCGCCGGACCCCGCGACGTCGATCGGCGTGAACCTTGCCGGCGCCGAGTTCGGCCCCGCCGATGGCAAGTACGGCACGACCTACATCTATCCCGGCGCGAAATCGTTCGACTATTTCAAGTCGCAGGGCATGACCGTCATCCGCCTGCCGTTCAAGTGGGAACACCTGCAGCCGAAGCTCAACGAGGCGTTCGACGAAGCCGAGTTGGCGCGGATCGACGGGGTCGTTGAGCTGGCGCGGCAGCGCGACATGCGGCTGCTGATGGACGTGCACAACTACGCGCGCTACCGCGGCAACGTGATCGGCACCGATGACGTGCCCAACGCCGCGTTCGCCGATTTCTGGCGCCGATTCGCCGAGCACTTCAAGGACGAGCCGGCGATCTTCGCGTACGGCCTGATGAACGAGCCGCACGGCACCGGCGGCCGATGGCCCGCCGCGGCGCAGGCCGCCGTCGATGCGATCCGCGCCGTCGACACCACGCACACCATCTCGGTCTGTGGCGACGGGTACGCCGGGGCGCACTCGTGGCAGAAGTTCAACGCCGACCTCGACATCCACGACCCGGCCGGCAAACTCATCTACGAGGCCCATCAGTACTTCGATCACAACAACTCCGGCACGTACGACAAGCCGTTCGACACCGACGGCGCGACGTACGACGTCGGCGTCAAGCGGCTCCGACCGTTCATCGACTGGCTCGAGGCGCGGCACGCGCGCGGGTTCATCGGCGAGTTCGGCGCGCCCGGCAACGACCCGCGCTGGCTCGAGGTGCTCGACCGGTTCCTCGCGGAGATGAAGGCGCACGATCTGGGCGGCACGTACTGGGCCGCCGGTCCGTGGTGGGGCCGTGCGCCGATGTCCGTCGAGCCGGTCGACGGCGAGGAGCGTCCGTCGATGCGTGTGCTGTCGTGGTACGCCGGTCACCGCGCGCGTCCGGCCGACGCGGCCGTCGATCTGTCGAACCTGCCGCCGCCGCCGACGCCGGGGTCGTACCGCTTCGGCATCGCCAACGCGCCGTACACGTACAAGAACGACGCCAGCGCGATCAGGCAGTCGATCGTCACCGAGAACAAGCACGCCGTGCGCAAGGTCGCGTACAAGCACGTGGGCAATCCTGCGTGGGTCGGCGTCGGTGTCTACTACGGCAAGCTCGACTGCTCGCCGTTCGACGCGTTCGAGCTGACCGTCCGCGCCGACCACCCGTGCCGACTCGACGTCAGCGCGTACCTCGTCGGCGGTGCGCGCTGCAACGCCACGCTGCAGATCAACGCGGACTGGCAGACGCTCGTGGTCCCGTTCGCGGAACTGACCGGCAATGACGGTAAGCCGTTCGACCCAACGACGCCGCTTGAAAAGGTCTCGTTTCAGCCCGACGCCGGCGGTTCGCGCGACGGTAACGGCCTGTACCTCGATCTTTTTCGACCGATCAAGCAATGATCCCCACACACTGACACGACAGGGCACACCATGAAGCACATCACCACCTGCGTCGCGATCCTCCTGTTCACCTTGACGGGCAACGCCACCGTCACACACGCCGCCGACGCGCCGGGCACGACGCGCGTGGCGCAGTGGAAGGGCGACAAGGCGTGCGCGTTCATCCTCATGTTTGACGACAGCTGCATCTCCGACGTGAAGACGGTCGTGCCGGAACTGACGAAGCGGCAACTCACGGGCACGTTCTACGTCAACCCCGGCTCCGGTCACTACGCCGCGCAGCGCAAGGCCTGGGAGCAGGAGATTCCCGCCGCGGGTTTCGAGCTGGCCAACCACACCTTCACGCACCGCGGCGGCGACACCACGGCCGACATCGCCAAGGAAGTCACCGCCTGCAACGACGCCATCCACGCCGCGACGCCGAACCTGCCCTGGCCCCGCCTCGTGTCGTACGGTCAGCCCGGCGGCATCAAGCCCGAGCGCTGGCCCATCACGAAGGAGCAGCTCGCCGACGTGCTCAAGGAGAACCACCTGATCGACCGCCCCGACTTCGGCGGACGCGGCGCGATGATCGCCTTCAAGACCAGCGACCAGATGCTCGCGCACGTCGACAAGGCCATCGCCGGTCACGCCATGGAGTGCATCGTGTTCCACGGCGTCGGCGGCGACTGGATTGTCACGCCCACCGAGGTCTTCACCGGACTGCTCGACGGGCTCGTCGCCCGGCGCGACAAGGTCTGGATCACCGGCCACATCCCCGCGCATCAGTACGCCACCGAACGCGACGCCGCGACGGTGAGGGTCGCCGTCGACGACAAGTCGATCATCGGGGTCATGCTGACTACCACCGCCGATCCGCAGTTCTACGATCAGCCGCTGACGCTCGTCACGCGGGTCCCCGCCGATTGGAAGACGTGCACCGTCACGCAGGGCGAGACGCACGGCACCGTCGCCGCACGCGATGGCGTGATCACCTACGACGCGATGCCAAGCGGCAAGCCGATCGTCATCGCGAAGAAGTGACGCGCCACGTACGCGATCAGGATTTCTTCGGATGCAGCGGCCCCGAGCGGTTCTTCGCGTTGAGGTCGACGTGCGGGTCGTCCGACACGTTGACCCACACGTGCACGTGCGGCGCGCCGCGGTAGTGCCAGACGAACGCCGGGCCCTCGAGTCGCCAGTTGTCCCACACCTTGTCGTCGCCCAGGTCCTCGTCCTCGTAATACGCCAGGCGACACGCGTCCAGTCCGCCTTGCGCCTTGAGCGCCGCGACGACCTCGTCCCGATCCGACTGGCGGTACGGCTCGATCAACATCCGCAGCACGCCCTGCACGTGCTGCTTCTGGTCGGACGACAGCTCCGCCACCGGGATGCCCTCGATCGCGTCGGGCTTGCGGAACGCGATCTCCGATTCGTCGGGTGAGAGGTCGATCAACGCCTGCTTCTGCTGCTTGCCGTCGAGCATCTGGTACAGCTTGTTCGCCGCCTGCGCCTGGGGCCAGAACACGTTGTTCGGATGCTGGTACTTCTCGAAGTATCCCGACGCGGCGTGGCCGTAGAGGATCGGCCCGCCGAACGCCACGTGCTCCGAGGAGTCGCCGTCGCAGCGCATCGTGCCGTGTCTCCCGGTCAGCACGAACTCGAACTTGCCCGCGCCGGGGTGTCCGAAGATTGCGATGCTCTGCTTCTTGCCGAAGCCGCCCATGTCGTCCTTGAACTGCTTGTCGAACCGCTCGACCCAGTCCGGGTTGACCATGCCCTCGAAGATCTCGCGGATCATCTGCTGCTGGTCCGCGGTGTAGAATTCGCTCTTGACGTGCGGCTTGGTGATCGTCCAGTTGTTCGAGATGTGCGTGCGCAGCAGACCGTTGGCTTTGTCCATGTGGTCCCAGTCGAAGCACACGGTTTGGCGCTGTGTCTCGCTCAGTGAGTCGTACAACACCTTGACGATGGACTCCGACGTCCGTATCACCGCGGGCGTCGCGGCGGCCATCAGCGCGGACGGCGCGAGCAGTGCGGACGTCACCCCCGCGGCCACCGTTCGGATCGCGTCCCGTCGACCGATCGAGACAACCGGATCGCGTTCACTACCGTCACCTGGCGTGGTCGTACACATACGCGTGCTCCTGAGGGTTTGGGGGCTGAGGTGAGCCACCATCCTCGCAGACGCGCGATCGGGTGTCCATGATTTCATTGATGTCCGGCGTTGGCGGCGCCGGTACAAGATCCGTCGCCCGCGGGCCCGGTCAGGAAAACCTGCCGACGGCGGGCACGGACTGCGACTCCACCGACAGGATGGACTGGTCCTGCGACACGGTCACGATAACGTGGACGTTCTCGCCCCGGGTCGGCTTGATCGCCTCGACCGTAAAGCCCAGCGGCGTCTCGGTCCCCATCACCGTCAGCACGCCACGTCGCCCGTCGCGGATCTTCAGCTTCGCCGACGCCACGAAACGCGTCGCCATGCCGTCGTCGTTCGCCTCGAAGATGTCCACCGCGACCTCGATCGTGTCGTCACTCTGCCAGACCGCCGTCGCTTCAAACAGCGGCGCCCGCCACGCGTCCGCGGCCTGAACGGAGGTCGCGGCGAGCATGACGACCATGGTCCCGAGCAGCGTCGTGGTGGCTTTCATGTGGGTGATCCCTTCAGGCGGTGTGCCCCGGTTCGGTGGAGGTCCGTCCATTATACCCCGGAATCCGACGGCGGCTCGCGCCTGTCCAATATCGCAGCCCGGGTTCGGACACCGGCGTCGCCGAACGCCACAGTTCGTGCCGTTCTCTCAGTTCGATCATTTATGAGGTCTTCTCCCTGGGCGTGGCGTCGCGACATAAGCTCACACCGGGAACACCTGCGTGCATGAGCTACATCTTGCGATCGAGGAGTCGGTACTGGACCGCCTCGGCGATGTGGTCGGCGGACACCTGATCGACGTCGGCGAGATCGGCGATCGTTCGGGCGACGCGGCGGACCTTGTCGTAGGCGCGGGCGCTGAGGCCCATCTCGGTCATGGCCTGGCGCAGCAGCTCGGAACCGGCGGGGTCGGGCTTGGCCCACGTGTCGAGTTCGCGGCCGCGCAATGTCGAGTTGGTGCGCAGGGGGCCGCCGTTGCGTTTCGCCTGGCGGATGCGCGCAGCGACGATCTGCTGGCGCATCGATTGCGAGTTGGTGCCGTTGGGCAGACCGGTTAGTTGCTTATAGGGCACGCGGGGGACCTCGACGTGGATGTCGACGCGGTCGACAAGCGGCCCCGAGAGGCGGGAGAGGTAGCGATCCATCTGACGTTGCGACGCTTCGTCGGTGGCGAAGTCGCCGCCGGGTGTGGGGTTCATCGCGGCCACGAGCATGAAACGTGCGGGGAAGCGGATGGTGGAGTGCGCGCGAGCGATGGTGACCACGCCGTCTTCGAGCGGCTGACGGAGCGTCTCCAGCACCGTGCGTGAGAACTCGGGCATCTCGTCGAGGAAGAGGATGCCGTGGTGGGCGAGCGAGACCTCGCCGGGCTTGGGGATCGACCCGCCGCCGATGATCGCGGGGCTGGACGCGGTGTGGTGGGGCATACGGACGGGCCGACGCGTCATCAGCGACATGCCCTTGGGTACGAGGCCGGCGCTCGAATAGATGCACGTGGTCTCGAGCGCCTCGTCGCGCGACAACGGCGGCAGCACGCCGGACAGGGCCTTCGCCATCATCGTTTTGCCCGTGCCCGCGGGGCCGAGCATCAGTACGTTGTGCCCGCCGGCGGCGGCGACGGTGAGGGCTCGTTTGGCGGACTCCTGGCCGCGGACGTCGGCGAAGTCGATGTCGGGCATGGCGTCGGCGAGGTGCGACTCGGCGTCCATGGTCTCGAGCGGTTCGAGCGGCTGGATGTCGTTGAGGTGCGCGACGACGGACGCGAGCGAGTCGGCGGGCAGCACGTCGATGCCGCCCACGGCCGCGGCTTCGGAGGCGTTGTCGACGGGGACGACGATGCCCGTCATCTTCTTGCGGCGTGCGAGCAACGCCATGCTGATCGTGCCCTTGACCGGGCGCAGACGACCGTCGAGCGCGAGCTCTCCGGCGAACATCAGCTTGCGTGCATTGCGCACGTCGATCGTCTGGTTCGCCATCAGCAACCCGACGGCGATCGGCAGGTCGTACACCGGGCCTTCCTTGCGGACATCGGCGGGGGCGAGGTTCACCAGCAGGCGATTCGTCGGAAACGGAAACCCGCTGTTGAGCACGGCGGACCGCACGCGTTCGATGGATTCCTTCACGGAGATGTCCGGCAGGCCGACGATGGTGGTCTTGGACAGCCCGCGGTCGGCGACGTCGACCTCGACCTCGCAGCCGATGGCGTCGATGCCCTGAAGAACGAAGCTGTGGACCTGCGCGAGCATGCCGCAAGTATCCCACGGGGCGGCGCTGGGATCAAATAGTCAACAAAGGTAGTCACGTTGCGATGACCGGCTGCCGTGATCCGCAGTGGCGGAACCTACGCGTGCAGCCCGGCGATGACGGTTTCGAGGTATTCGCGGGCGCGGCGGGCGAGCGTGTCGACGGCGTCGGGCGTGGTTGGACGCGGCACGAGCGGGGCGAAGATGTTTTCGCAGCACAGCGGCATCGCTCGGCCGGTCCACGCCACGGGAGCGAGCAGGCGGTAGTGGTCGATCTCGCCGAAGCCGGGCCCGCAGTCCTGATCCTTCGGCCAGTTGCGGTGATCCTTGATGCAGAACCCGCGTACGTAGTCGGCGCACTTGGCGAGGTCGGCGATGGGGTCGAGGTTCAGGTAGTCCATCACGTTACCCGCGTCGTAGTTGACCCAGACGTTGGGGTGATCGACTTCCCTGACGATGCCCATGCACGCTTCGCCGGTGCCGGTCTCGCCGCCGTGCTGCTTGATGACGATCGTGACGTTGTGATCCGCGGCGATCGGACCGAGCTGTCGAAATCGTTCGACCCACAGCTTGCGGTTCCCGCCCCTGGTGTGGCCGAACGTCAGCACGTGGTCGACACCCGCGGCGTGCGCCTGCCTGATGCGGTTCGTGAGCACGGCCACGGCGTCGTCGTGCTCGGGGTAGACCATCGAAAACATCATCACGGGTTCGAGGCCGAGGTCGCGGCAGCGCTTGGCGAGCTGCGCGGCGCGGTCTGGCGCGGCGTCGGCGGGCATGACGGGCGTCTTCGTGCCGTCGGGTTCGATGTGTGTCGTGCCCCACGCGACGTAGCGGAAACCGGCCTTGGCGATGCCGTCGAGCGCACGACTCAGCGAGAACGCGGCGTATGGCAGCGTCATGCAGGCGATGCGGAAGTCGGTGGGCATACGGGTATCGTCGGCGCAGCGGGCAACGTGCGGCGCGGCAATCGCCCCAATCGCGGCGGTCGCGCCGAGTTGCAGCAGCGTGCGGCGTGCGATGTGTGCGTCGGTCATGTCACACCTCTATTGCAGGCGCTGGGTCAGCCACGTCGCGACGGTTGCCGGGTCGTCGGTCTCTTCCGCCTCGGCGTCGATCCGCAGCGCGTCGCTGGCGTGGGCCTGCTTGTAGGCGTCGATCGTCGGGGTGTACACGCGGTTGACGCGCTCGGCGTCGACGCGCCGGTTCAGCGCGTCGACGCAACCGCGCATCAGCAGCGGGCGCGGGGCGATCGTCGCGGCTATATCGCGCAGGTCACCGGCCGTGAGGGCGCCGGGCACGATGATGTCGTGCGGCACGTACATCATCCAGCTGTCGAGCACCGAACGGTAGCCGAGCAGGTTGTTGTGCAGGTACACCGCGGAGATGTTGTCGTCGAACATCGCCGCGAGCAGCGCGAGGATGTCGCCCGCCGGCTCGCACTGGTAGGGCAGGTGGCTCAACGCCAGCGGCATGCGGAGCACGACGTGCGGGCGGTTCACTGGCGCGAAGTTGTCGCCCCACAGCGCCAGTCGCTTGCCGTCGAGGTCGTCGCGCCGGCGCAGCCAGTCGATGATGGCGAACGTGTCACGCAGGCGGCCCGCGAGCGTCGGATCGCCGAGCATCATCTCGCTGGAGCTGACGGCGGTGTCCCAACTGCGGCGCGTGCGGTTGTCGCCCTGACCCGGTTGCGTCTCGCCGGTGCCGCGCAGGTCGGGCAGGCACACGGCCACGCCCGCGTCGAGCAGCGCGGTGATCGTGCCGTTGCGCAGCTGGCTGAACCAGCTCTTGCCGTCCTGCGCCAGGCCGAGCACAACGGGCGGGCGCTTGCCGTCTGTGTGCTTGGGGATCATCAGCACGAGCGGGACGACGATGCCTCGCTCGATACGCAGAGCGACACGCTCGAGCGTGACGCCGGGTAGCGTCTCGGTGTCGGTGCTGCGCGTCTCGATCGTCGCGGGCGCGATCGTGCGGATCTCGCCAAGCAGTTGCGACCACGCGGTGCGGACGTCGGCGGGGCGTTTGAACCCGTCGGAGATCGCGGCGGTCAGTTCGTTCAACGGCTTGGCGCCGAGGCGCTGAGCGATGTCGTCGGTCATGCAGTCGAGCCGCGCCGCCTCGAGGGGTTGGCTGTATTCGGTCTCGGGTTCGGGGATGTCGAACCAGCGGTGCAGCGCGGGGTAGATGAACGAGCGGTGGGGCGGGCCGATGTTGGTGCAGTGCGACGCCTTGTCGCCGCGCAGCTTGAGCGTGCCGAACCCCTGCGCGGATGCGAGGCGGTCGGGCTCGTGGTACCACGCGCCCCAGATGCGCTCGAAGCGTTTGTAGACCGGGTCGTGCAGGCGATCCCACGAAAACTCGTGCGCATAGATGAGTCGACGCGGCGCGATCGAGCCGACGATCACCCACGGCAGGAACCCGTCGGCCGCGGAGCGTGAAAGGTTGCGTGTCGATTCCCACGAGCCGCTGCCCGCGTATGCGAACGATTCCTCGGCGTCGTCGGGCAGCGGGTAGCGCGACTCGGGCTGCGGCCCTCCGAAATTGAACGGCACGGCGCAGGCGATGCGCTCGTCGAGCGCCGCGGTCACCGCGACCGGGTCCCCGCCGCCGGCCACCGCGCCCATCATGATGATGCGCTTGGCGTCGACGCCGGGATGTTCGAGCAGCACGTCGACGCAGCGGCTGAGGTCCCGCACGAACCACGACATCAGCGAGTCGCCGATCAGGTGCAGCTGGATGCCGGCGTTGTAGCGGAAGTAGTAGTCCTGTCGGCTCAACCGGAACGGCCCGTCGTAGTCGGACTCCGTGGCGAACGGGTGCTGCCGCCGCTCGCCGTGGCTGAGCAACTCCGGCACGATCACGACACAGCCGAGCCGGGCGAACGTCATGCCCATGACCTGCAGTTCGGTCTGCGACTTGGGCTCGTGGTGCGAGTGGACGATGACGATGCCCGGCATCGAGGCTCGCGGCGGGTCGGGTACGTAGATGTTGGCGGGGACGGCGAGGCCGGGCGCGCTGGCGAACACGACGTTGCGGACGACGAAGCCGTCGCCGGGGATCGTGGCGGTGGTGTACACCTTCGCGTCGTCGCCTGTGAGCTTGACCGGACGCGGGCCGTGCGCGGCGCGGAGCGCGGCGATGGCGAGGTCACGCTGCTGTTCCCACGCGGCGCGCGAGTCGATGCGGCGCCACGTCGCGGTCGAGCGGCGGTTGATCTCGGCGAGTCGCGCCTCGGCGTCGTCGGGCCACATGTACTCCCACCGGCGTTTTGACGCTTCGTCGATGTGATCGAGGACGGTGACGTCGAGGCGTTTGATACGCTCGGCGCGGGACAGCGTTGCGGTGGCGTCGTTCGCGGAGTCGCCATCCGCGGCGCAACACACCGCGGACGCGATCAGCACGCCGCACAACAGCGCGGGGATGACCACGGATCGCCTCGATGTAACGGATGGCATGTGCATCAATCGTCGAGCCGGGCGTCGGGGAAGAGTCGCGGGTGATCCTCGTCGCGGAGTCCCGCGGCGTATTCGCTGATCTCGAACACCTCCACGGCCCGCACGCCGACCACCGAGCCGTAGCGGTCGATGATCGCGTTGCGGTGCACCCACAGGTAGGGGTCGATGTGGCCGAGATACCAGCCGAGCAGCCACGCGAGTCGGCCGTCGTGGTCGTGCGGCACCTCGTCGAGCACGCCCTCGTTGTAGGGCAGCCACTCGAACACCTGCGACACGTGACATGCGAGCATCTTGATGATGTCGCCCAGGTGCGGCGTGACGTCGATCAGCACGTCGGGCTGCAGCGGGCAGGGCTTGGTGAACAGGTCGGGCATGTACGCTACGACCGGATCACGCCGCAGCGCCGGCACGTTCGGCACGATCGGCGGGACGGTCACCATGTAGCTGGCGTCCTGCACGGCCTGACCGACGGCGCGGTGGTCGGGGTGGTAGTCGTTGGGGCGGTGCGTGAGCACGAGGTCGGGTTTAAACGTGCGGATCTCCGCGATGATGCGCTCGCGCAGCTCGAGCGACGGTTCGAGACGTCCGTCGGGGTAGTCCCACACGTGATATTCCGCGCCGACCACGTCGCCCGCCGCCTTCGCCTCGGCCTTGCGGATCGTCGCCAGCTCGTCGCCGGACTTCTTGTGATGGCCGGACGATCCGTCGGTGACCGACACCATGCGGACCGCGCGGCCGCGCTGCCGATAGATCGATACGAGTCCACCGGCGTGATAGTCGGCGTCGTCGGGGTGTGCCCCGAGAACCAGCAGTCGCGGTGAGTCGTCTGGTGTGTGCCCCATGACGGCACAGTATACCCGTCACGCAGGGGTCGATATCATTGGGCGACACTTCCACTCCACGCGGGCGTCGGACGCCAGGCAGCGAGACACGCATGACCGAGTCACAGGCATCGACAGGCGGCGCGAGCGGGTGCTGCCCCAAGTGCGGCGCGACGCTCGGCGAGCACGACGGGTCGCACCACTTCGGCGGCGAGCACTGCCCCGAGTGCAAGGCGCCGCT
>WGMA01000011.1 GCA_016125285.1 Phycisphaera sp. | reverse complement strand
TCGCCAGCTTCGGCGCGGGCCTGACTCACCTGCCACCGTGGGTCCGCGGATTGTGCCGCGTCAGACTGTTCGTCCACGCCAAACTCCTGATCAACGCCGCCAGGATTCGGAGGCTACGTGCATAACCTCCTATAAATGGGCAAAGCGACGCGCAGGTGCGCACGGGGGTGTCGCGACGGGGTGGGGCGTGTTTTTAAGTGGTGTGGTGGACGGGCGGTGACTATTTTGTGCCCGATTTCGGCTGACGTGATTTGTGTGGCGCGCGTGTGCGCACGTTGGGGCGCACGTTGCAACAGGCGGTATCGACAGGTTTTGCTTGACCGTCAATCGGGCGATCGCTACCGTGCAGACCTGTGCTGAGAAATCTGTAGTTCGGCGAGTAAATGCACACGGAAAAGAAAGAAAAGTGCGGCGTTTTCGGCGTTTGGGGCCCCAGCAACAGCGCCTGGCAGGCGTACTACGGGCTGTTCGCGCTGCAGCATCGCGGGCAGGAGTCCGCGGGCGTGGCGGTGACGGACGGCAAGACGCTGTCGTCGCACGTCGGCATGGGCCTGGTGAACGAGGTGTTCAACACGCGTGTGCTGGAGGACCTCGAGGGCAACGCCGCGATCGGGCACAACCGCTACTCCACGACGGGCTCGAGCCGGGCGTGCAACGCCCAGCCGCTGCTGCAGGAGTTCAGCGGCGGGCAGGTCGCCATCGCCCACAACGGCAACCTGGTCAACGCCGGGCTGCTCCGCAAGACCTTCGAAGACCAGGGCCACATCTTCCACACGACCACCGACACCGAGGTGATCTTCCACCTGCTGGCCCAGCCGAACCACGCCAACAAAGCCGACCCGCTCTACCACGCTCTGCAGCACCTGCAGGGCGCTTATTCTTTGGTGATCCTTTACCACGACCGGATCGAGGCCGTGCGCGACCCGTGGGGCTTCCGTCCGCTGGTGATCGGCCGTCTCAAGGAAGGGCACTACTGCGTGGCGTCGGAGACGGTGGCGCTGGACGCGATCGGCGCGGAGACGATCCGGGAGGTCGAGCCGGGCGAGATCATCACGCTCAACGACGACGGGATGTCGACGCGTCGGTTCAGCGAAGAGGTGCGTCCGGCGCACTGCATCTTCGAGCACGTGTACTTCGCGAACCCGTCGAGCCGGCTGTTCGGCGACACCGCGGAGATCGTGCGTGAGAAGCTGGGCGAGCAGCTGGCGGCCGAGTCGCCCGTCGACGCGGACTTCGTGATGCCGATGCCGGACTCGGGTCGCTCGGCGGCGATGGGCTACGCGCGGGCGTCGGGGCTGCCGCTGCGTGAGGGCATCGTGCCGAACCGCTACGTCGGCCGCACGTTCATCCAGCCCACGCAGCAGAAGCGTGACCTGGCGGTGCAGCTGAAGCTAAACGTTGTCGGCGAGATCGTCAACGGCAAGCGGATCATCGTGGTGGACGACTCGATCGTGCGCGGCACGACGACGCGCGGCAAGATGGCGCAGCTCCGCCGCGCCGGCGCCAAGGAGATCCACTTCCGCATCTCCTGCCCGCCGATCCGCCACCCCTGCTACTTCGGCATCGACTTCCCGGACCCGGCGCAGCTGATCGCCAACAACCGGACGGTGGAAGAGATCACCGAGTTTCTCGGCGTCGACAGCCTGCACTACCTGTCGCTCGAGGGCATGCTGTCGTGCGTGTCGAAGCCGTCGGAGCACTACTGCACGGCGTGCTTCAGCGGGAAGTACCGGCTGGACGTGGCGCATCCGATTTCGAAGCTCGATCTCGAAAAGTATCAGCAGAAGCTGTTTACGTGATCGATCGACGGGCGGAAATCGAAATTTTTCCTGTTAAATCCGATCGATTGCCTATATGATTTGGGTCTGAGGACTTCGGGGTGACTGTCGGGTGGTGACGGTCTGAGTTTATGGGGCAGTTTCGTCGACGCGGGCGATTTTCAGGGTCCGCAAGTAGTGATGTGCCACATGAAGGCAGCGTTGGTGATTTTTACGATCGAGGGGGAGCGGCGGGATTTCCCGATCCGCAGCGCGGTCACCGTTGTCGGTCGGATGATGGACTGCGACCTGCGCATTCCCGTGCCGAGCGTGTCGCGGAACCACTGCCAGATTGAGCTGCGCGACGACACGCTGTACCTGCGTGACCTGAAGTCGAGCAACGGGACGTATCTGAACAATCGGCGGGTGGAGGGCTCACCGTCGCTGAACGCCGGAGACCTGGTCTCGGCGGGGCCGGTGCACTTTACGGTCGTGGTTGATGGCGAGCCGACGCAGTTTGCTCAGATTCGCTCGGTGCTGCCGAAGACGGTCGATGTGCACGCACGCGACGATGAGATGTCGTCGGCGGGCACGCACCTGGCCGCATCGCCCGAACCCGTGGAGGGCGGCAGCGTCGTTCCGGTGCCGGCGAACGACGCGGTCGCATCGACGATGGCGGGCTACACGTACGAGGACGCGGCACGCGCGTCGGCGGCGACGGTCGACGACGACGGCGAGGCGGTGTTGATGCCGGCGGACGAAAACGAGGACGAGCCCGACTCCGACGTGATGGCGATCGTGGGGGGTGAAGACGAAGACGAGGACGACGCGCTGGCGGCGCTTGCCGCGGCGGAAGACGACGAAGGCGCGGTCGGCGACCTGACCGACGAGCCGACAAAGATCGAGAAGCTGCCGCCGGCGGTCGAGGCGTCCGATCCGGTGGTGCAGGCGCCTGCTCCGTCCGCACCAGCGCCCGCGCCTGCTGCGGTGTCGTCCGCACCTGCACCCGCACCCGCACCTGCACCTGCACCCGAGGCGCCCGCGGTGGCGGCGGAAGTGCCGACCACACCGCCTCCGGTAAAGATCCCCGAACAACCCGTCGCTCAGGCGCCGGCCGCGCCAGCGCCGCGACCCGCACCGACGCCGCCGCGTGCGCCGGCCGCGCCGCCCGCGCCGCCGGCGCCGCAGCCGACGACCGTCGCGGCGGCCGACGATGACGACGACGCGGTGGAGATCGATCTAACGGTGGAAGACCCGGGTCCGCAGAGCCTCGAAGCGAAGCTGTCGATGACGGGTTCGGGCCTGTTGAACATGGAAGAGGACGCCAGCGACAGCGACGTGTCGATGAGCGCGTTGGAGACGATCGACGCCGCGCCCGAGCCGGAGGACGAGCCGGAGCCGGAGTTGGAGCCGGAGCCGGCCGAGCGCGAAGTGGAGATCGCCGCGGAGCCCGAGGTCGAGATGGAAGCCGCGGCCGGGGGCGACGCGGACCCCGCCTCGGCGCTGGACGAACTGGCGATGGCGATGGGCGGGGACGAGGCGGGCGGCGCCGATCCCGAAGACGCGCTGGCGTGGATGTACGAGGAAGACGAGCAGCCGTAACCCGGTCGCGACGCCGGGCGTGAGTGATCACGACACGTCGCGTAACACGCACAAACAGGGTCTGGCGGACTACCGCACGGGGCGGCGGAGCAGCGTGGCTGTCGCGGTGGCGGGCAGGGTGAACCAGCGTTCGCCGACCTGCGCGACGGGCTCGACGCCCGGCCCGGCCCACAGCCGCAGCGTGTAGGCCTGCGCGTCGACGGTCTTGATGGTGAGCGTGACGGCGGGGTCGCCGAGCGCTCGTTCCTTGCTGACAAAGCGTTCGGCCTTGAGCCCGGCGATCGCGTCGAACCACGCGGCGGCGGCGGTCTCGTTGAGCTGTCCGCTGCCGGTGAGTGTGAACTTGCCGTCGGCGTGTCGCTCGACGGTGATCGAGCCGTCCGACACGGTCGCGATGCGTTTGGCGTCGAGGCTCAGCACGACCTTGTCGCGTAGCTCGGCGAGGGCGGCGTCGGCGAGGGCCTGGTCGACCTTGAAGGCGGTAGCTTCGCCGTCGACGCGGCCGGTGAGGCTCGCGGGGTGGATCGACAGCGTGCGCGTCGAGCCGTCGGCGAGCTTGATCTGCAGCGTCACGCCTTCGGGGGTCGTGATCGGCGGCTCCTCGAGCCATTGATCGACGATGAGCGGACTGATCCGATCGATCAGGCGATGGACGGCCTTGGCGTCGTAGCCGTCGAGCAGCCACTCGCCGGCCCGCGCCTTGGGCTTCGCGCCGGTCGTGCTCGGGGCGACGGCGGGCCCGGCTTCCTCGAGCGGACGACGCTTGAGGCGATAGTCGGCGGGGTAGCGGCCGGAGCGGATCACACGCAGCTCGGTGATGTCGGGGGCCGTGATCGGCAGCACGACGCGGCTGCGGAAGGTCAGCGGCTTGGCGAACGCGAGCTTGAATGCGTCGGCGGGCACGACGTGACCGACGGGCTCGCCGGCGCGCACGACAAGCAGGTTGCCGTCGCCGCCGTCGTGGAGTTGCAGCTTCTCGGCGGGGCGGGCGTCGCCGACGCCGAGTGTGATGCTCGCGACGGGCGCCTTGAGCCGCGCGGTCGTCAGGTCGACGAACGAGCTGGCTTTCGTGTTGAACACCGCGTCGAGCAGGTGGTCGACGATCGGCGAGTCGACGTCGTACGGCGGGGCAGGCAGCGCGAACGACCACCCGCCGACGGCGTGGGTCGCGGCGAGCTGGGTCTTGCCGTCACGCTCCACGTCGATGCGCTGCACGTCGGTGCGCGGCACGGGCGTGAGGCGGGCGTCGCGGAGCTTGTCGAGCGGCGTGCGGAGACGGTCGACGTCGAGCTTGCCGAGCGTGAAGACGGTCGGGGCGTCGTCGAACATGGCGAAGTACTGCTCGGCGGTGAGGTCGACGGCGGCGCCGACACGCAGTGTGTGGCTCGACGCGCCGGCCGGGGGGGCGGCCGACGGGTCGGGCTTGGCGGCGTCGACGAGCTGGACGTCGAGTGTCACGGCGGGCTGCGTGAGGCCGTACTTCGACAGGTCCTGCGGCTGATCGGCGACGAATCCCTTGATCTGGGCCGAGGCGATCGTGCCGGCGATGCCGAGCGCGGCGCCGCGGTCGGCGCGTCCGACGACGGGCTCGGCGAGGGTCCAGTCGCCGGCGGTGTTCAGCAGCGTGATCGTCTCGTCGCCGCGCTTGAGGGTGAACTTCCGCACGCTGCCGGGCGGATACGCGGCGAGGTTGGGCTGCCGCCACTGCTTGAAGTCCTGGTCGACGAGCATCTGGTGGAGGATGTCCTCGGCGACGAAAACGGGCTGGTCGGCGGCGGGGGCGCCGAGCGTGAGGTACGCGCGTCCGCCGGCGGCCTCGCGGCCGAGCGTCAGCGTGTGCGAGCCGACGCCGGGGCCTTCGATCGTCACGATCGCCCGCGGCGGCGCCAGGCCGAGCTGGTCGAGCGTGTAGCCCTTGTCGGCGGGGGTGACGGTGGCGCCGTACTGGATCGCGACGAGCCGGTCGAGCACGCTCTCGGGGTAGTAGTGCTGGACGGGGAAGGTCACCGGCTCGACCTGTCGCCACGAGTCGTCGCGGTCGAGGTCACGCTCGAACACGACGGTGGGCTGGCCGGGCTGCTCGATGCGCAGGCGGTTGATCTTGTCGGTGGTCAGCGGCGTGCCGCCGAGCACGAGGCGGTCGCCGGCCTTGCCCTCGCCGGCGCCACCGCCGCCGCCTCCGACGAACATGACGTAGACCCCCAGCGCGATGGCGACGAGCAGCGCGGCGAGGGTGGTTTTCGTGTTCATCGTCGATCCTCGAAGCGAACGGGTGCGTGCGACGCGGCGGGCGGCGTCACGCGGGGCGGCGGTTGCGGAGCATCCACACGAAGCCGCCCGAGAACAGGCACAGCACCGGCAGACCCAGCACCAGCACGAACCACGCGGCGTGCTTCTCGCCGGGGCTGATGTCGGCCAGGTGGCGAACCTCCTGCGAGCGGGCGCCGGCGGCGACGAGGCTGTCGAGGCCCGCGGTCCAGTACACGGTGTTGACGAACAGCTCGGCGTTGGCCGGGAAGGTCGCGCCGAGGGACTCGGCGAGTCCGGGCCCGCCGCGGCCGGGCGCGCCGCCGAACGTCGTGACGAAGTCCGACGCCATCACCGGATCGCCCAGCACCGCGAAGCGCGTGCCGAAGCGGTCCACGGCGACGGCGATGTCGAACGGACCCGAGGCGTCGCCGTCGTCACGCTTCGCCGCGCTCAGGTCGGTGTACTCGTTGTCGGCCCACGTCTTGTCGTTGCTCCGCAGCAGCGGCCACGCCTGCACGCCTTCCTTGGCGGCGACCTTCACCGGCACCGCCTGCAGCAGCAGGCCGCGGAGGCTCGACGCGGTCTGCGCCACGGGGTGGTCGCCGATCATCAACGCGTTGCCGGAGTCGAGCTGGTTCGTCACGACCGCCTGACCGTTCGGCGTCGTGTGTTCGGTGAGCACGACACGGTCGGCGGTGACGTTGACGTCGAGCGTCTTGAGCATGTCGATGAACGGCTCGGGCTCGCCGACGGCCACCAGCTGCGACGGCGCGACGATGACGATCGCGGGATGGCCGGCCTCGATGTGCTTGCGGACGGCGTCGGCGATGATCATGCTCGTCGGCACCGAGCCGGACTTCGCGTTCTGCGCCGCGGGCAGGGCGACGTACACCATCGTCTGGCCCGGCGTGGGCGTCGGGCGCGGCCCGGGCGGCAGCGGCTGTCCACCGGGCCCCATGCGGCCGGCCGGCATCCACTCCGTCACCGCGATGTTCATCTTGCGCAGGCGATCGGCGACGTAGTTGTACGTGCCCTGCGGGTTGCCGCGTGACAACGCCGGGAACTGCGACGGGTTGAGGAACACGACGGTCGTGTCGGTCCGCTGCGTGAGGCGGATGAGGGCGCCGGTGATCGCTTCCTCGCCGTTGTAGCCCGCCGAGCGGATCACCCGGCCGGTCAGGTTCTCGCGCTCGATGCCGGGGTAGATCTGATTCAGCGACAGGGCCACGACGTCGGGCAGGCCCTTCGCGGCGTCGGGGCCGACGGCGGATGCGTCCGCGGTGATCACGATGCTGTTGGCGCGCGAGACGTTCATCCGCAGATCGTCGTACGCGTCGCTCTTCGCGTCGGCCAGCGCGTCGAGCGCCTGCGTGACCTGCTCCTGCATCGCCTTGAGCCTGGGCAGCAGGCCGAGCGTCGTGTCCTGAAACGCGTGGCTCATACGCGAGTCGGCCTTGAGGTACTCGAAGTTCTTGATCGCCGGCGCCAGCGACTTGTCGGCGAACTGTCGCAGCACCGCCGCCGCGTTCATCCGCATGCCGAGGTGGTCGGGCATCGCCGTCTTGAGCTCGCGGTCGATCAGCTCCCTCGACCGCGTGAACTCCTCGGGCGCCCGCGAGAAGTTCTTGCTGAGGTTCTTGATGAACACGATGACGTCGGGGTTGTTGCCGGCGTCGGTGAGCATGTTGCCCACGTCCGTCGCCTGCGTCTTCGTAAAGGCCTCCGCCGCGTCGAACGTCTTCTGCGCGTTCCGCAGGGCGTTGGTGCTCGCCTTCAGCGTGTCGCCGTGACGCGCGAGGATGTCCTTGACGAACGTGTCGTACTCCACGACGTTGACGCCGGGGTCGATCTGCCGATACACGATCTGCTTGCTGCGGCTCTGGTACTCGTCGAGCAGGTCCTCGACGCGGTTGAGCAGGGCGACCTCGTTGCGGTCGGCGTTGGTCAGCTTGTTGTACAGCGTGGTGATCGTGATCGGGCGATCGACACGCTTGATCACGCCGAGCGTCTGCTCGCTGAGCGAGTAGCGGCGGGTGTGGGTGAAGTCGATCCGCTTGGCGTTGCCCGGCTGGTAGGCGATGTAGTTCAGCAGCACGACGATCGCGAACACCGAGAAGATGAGCAGCGCAACGTTCAGCCCGTACTTCGCCCAACGCTGCTTCTGCGTCGGGGCGGCGGGGTCGGGCGTCGTGTTGTCGTGCTTGCTGCTCATGCGTTGGGTTCTACGCGGCGTGCGGCGTCGGCGTTCAATCGCCGCAGCCTAGCGCCACTTGCGGCTCTCCAGCGCCTTGACCGTGACCACCAGGAAGAACCCGGTGATGCTGAAGAAGTAGACGAAGTGGCTGGTGTCGATCAGGCCCTTCGAGAAGTCGAGGTACTGGCCGTAGACGTTGATGTAGGCGACGGCCTTCCCGAGGCTCGGCGACAGGTACTCCGGCAGGAACTGGGCCACGACGGAGATGATGAGGATGATGAACGCCGAGATGAAGTACGCGATGATCTGGTTGCGTGTGAGCACGGAGCCGAGCGCGCCGATCGCCAGGTACAGCGACGCGACGAGCAGCAGGCCGAGGTAGCCGGTGTAGATCGGCCCGTAGTCCGGGTCCGCCTTCCAGGCCAGCGCGACGACGCACGCGACGGTGGGCAGGCAGAGCGTGGCGAAGAAGGCGACCGCGCCGAGCCACTTGCCGATCACGACCTGCGTGTCGGTCACCGGGCTGGTCATCAGCGTCTCGATGGTGCCGCTGCGCAGCTCCTCGGCGAAGAGCCGCATGCTGATCGCCGGGCAGATCGCGATCATCACCCACACCAGCGACTCGAACAGCGGACGCATCGACGCGGGCCCGCCGCCGTCGAAGACGAACAGCACGAAGAACATGCCCGCGATCAGCGTGTAGAGGAACATCACGACGTAGCCGACCGGCGAGTAGAAGTAGCTGCGCAGCTCACGCATGGCGATCACGCGGCGGGGCGCCTGCGACAGCAGACCCGCGGCGACCAGCGCGATCGCCAGCGTCATCAGGCCCGCCTTCGGCCAGAACGTCAGGTCCGACGTCGCATCCAGCAGGCCCAGCCCGAGGATCACCACGCCCGCCGCGAGGTAGCAGATCACCTCGATCAGCAGCCGCTTCGTGGCCGACGACGACAGCCCGCGCGCCGCGCCCTTCGCGGGCGTCGGGGCCGGTGTCGCGGTCGTCGTGCTGGGGGTCGTGGTCGTCATGGCGTGCGTTGGCGATCGTTCGGTGGGCGGCGTGTCACGCGGCTTCGATGGAAGCGGCGCTGGTGACCTGGATGAAGTACTCTTCGAGACTCGCGACCTCGTGCCGCATCTCGCGGATGGGCCAGCCGTGCTCCAGCGCCGCGTCGGCCAGCAGCTCGCGGACGTCGAAGTCGTGGCTGCGCGGCGTGACGGCGGCGCGGGTCCACGCGCCATCAGCCGTCGCCTCAACCTTGCCGACGTGCCTGATCGCCGCGAACGCCCGCTCGACCGACGCCGCGTCCGCCTTGAGCTCCACGAGCACGCGCGACGCCGAACGCTTCTTGCGGATCAGCTCTTCGGGTGTGCCGTCGGCCACGATGCTGCCCTGCGCGATGATCACGACGCGCTCGCACGTCTTCTCGACCTCCGGCAGGATGTGCGTCGACAGCAGGATCGTCTTGTCGTGGGCCAGCGAGCGGATCAGGTTGCGGACGTCGGTGATCTGAGCGGGGTCGAGGCCGGACGTCGGCTCGTCGAGGATCAGCACGGGCGGGTCGTGGAGCATCGCCTGGGCGAGGCCGACACGCTGCTTGTTGCCCTTCGACAGCTGGCCGATCGGGCGGTGAAGGATCTTCTCCAGGCCGCAGTGGTCGGTCAGGTCGGCGATGCGGTGGCGTCGGGTGGCGCGGTCCATGCCGTGGAGACGGCCGGAGAAGTGCAGCTGTTCGGTGACCTTCATCTCCGGGTACAGCGGCGTGGCCTCCGGCAGGTAGCCGATGCAGCGTCGCACGGCGTCGGAGTCCGCGAGGATGTCGTGGCCGTCGACCGTCGCGGTGCCGGCGGTGGGGGGCAGAAAGCAGGTGATCATGCGGATTGTGGTGGTTTTTCCCGCCCCGTTGGGCCCGAGGAAGCCGACGATCTGGCCGGGCGCCACGTCGAGGTCGATGCGGTCCACCGCGAGGGTCGACCCGAATCGCTTGACCAGCTTGTTCACGTGGATCATGTCGGTACCTGCCGTCCGGGCCGCCGTGGTGTGGCAAAGCGGTTAAAGCTCCACGATCGTGAGGGTAATGTCAAGGCCGCGACGATCTTGCGTTGACACCCCGATCCGCCTCCGAATAATATTCACATTGTTGGAAGCAGTCGCACCGTTCCTCGACGCCCCCTGGCGTGTTCGTCAAAAATGGGAAGCCGCATGCCGCAGCAGAACGAGACGAGTCATGACACGATCATGATCGGCAAGATCATCGTGGAGCAGGGCCTGGCCTCGCAGTCGCAGGTCGAGGAGTGCATCGAGTCGTGGCGTGACACCGGCGGCCAGTCCATCGAAGACCTCGCGAAGATGTTTGTCGAGCGTGACCTGGTCACGTTCGGTCAGTTCAAACGCGTGCAGAAGGCCGCGTCGCAGCACGCCTCGCAGTTCGAGATCCCCGGCTACAAGATGATGGAGATGCTGGGCGCGGGGGCGATGGCGGTGGTGTACCGCGCCAAGCAGGTCAGCCTCGACCGCATCGTCGCCGTGAAGGTGCTGCCGAAGAAGTTCCTCAAGGACCCGGAGTACATCGCGCGGTTCCTCGCGGAGGGTCGCGCGGCGGCGAAGCTGAACCACCCGAACATCGTGCAGGCCATCGACGTCGGTCAGTCCGGCGAGAGCCACTACTTCGTCATGGAGTACGTCGAGGGCCAGTCGGTTCACGACCGCCTCCAGGAAGGCAAGTACTACGACGAGAAGACGGCGCTGGACATCATCATCCAGACGGCCGAGGCGCTGGCGCACGCGCACGAGAAGGGCTTCATCCACCGCGACGTCAAGCCGCACAACATCATGATCACCAAGAAGGGGATCGCGAAGCTGGCGGACATGGGTCTGGCGCGGCAGATGAGCGACGAGAAGGCCGCGCTCGAGGAAGAGGGCAAGGCGTACGGCACGCCGTACTACATCAGCCCCGAGCAGATCCGCGGCCGCGCCGACATCGACTTCCGCGCCGACATCTACGGCCTGGGCGCGACGTTCTACCACATGATCACCGGCAAGGTGCCGTTCGACGGCGCCACGCCGAAGGACGTGATGAAGCGTCACCTCAAGGAACCGCTGGTCCCGCCGGACCACATCATGCCCAACGTGTCGGCGCACGTCAGCGAGGTCATCGAGGTCATGATGGCCAAGGAGCGCAAGGAGCGCTACCCCTCGACGCGCGACCTGCTGGCGGATCTCCGCGCCGTCGCCGCCGGCGAAGTGCCGATGCAGGCCCACAAGACGTTCGATCTGGGCTCCCTGGCCGGCGCCGAGGCGAACACCAAGTCCGCCGTCGTCGACTTCTCCGAAGGCATCAAGGCCATGGAGCAGACGCCGCTGATCGCGCAGCCGATCTTCTGGATCCTCGTCGCGTCGGGGATCCTGAACATCGTGCTGCTGATCTGCGTGATCATGCTCTGGATGGGATGACGCCGAGTCACTCCGCGGCGAGCGTCGGTTCGCCTTCCAGATAACCCAACGACTTGAGGAACACGTCGGCGCGCCGCAGCGTCGCGGTGTACATCGCGTTGTGCGCGCCGCGGGCGTTGAAGAAGCCGTGCGCCTGGTCGGCGTAGCCCTCGAGCTCGCAACGGTTGCCCGCCTTCGTCATCGCTTCGGTGAACAGCTCGACGGTGTGGTAGGGGACGGTCGTGTCGGCTTTGCCGTGGAGGATCAGCGTCGGCGGCGCCCCGGCCGAGACGTGGTGGTAGGGCGACAGCTCGATCGGCTCGACACCCATGCGCTCCTTGAGCGACGCCATGCGGTCGGCGTCGATCGGCGGCTCGCCCTCGACCGGCGCCAGCACCGTCGCGGGATTGAACAGCACCATCGCGTTGGGCACGCTGCTGGTCGACGTGTCCTCGCTTTCCTCGTCGAACCCCTTGATCACGCCGGTGCACGCGGCGATGTGTCCGCCGGCCGACCCGCCCGACGCGACGATGCGGTCGGGGTCGACGCCGAGCCGCGCCGCGTTCGTGCGCACCCAGCGGATCGCGGACTTCGCGTCGGCGACGCACTTGGCCGCCGGCGTGCCGTGGCGGGACAGCACGCGGTAGTCCGCCGTCATCGCCACCATGCCGCGCGACGCGAGGTACTGGCACTGCCCGGCGAACTGCGTCGGCGATCCGCCGCGCCACCCGCCGCCGAAGAAGAACACGATCGCCGGCCGCTTGTCCGTCGCCTGGTGACCCTCCGGCGTGAAGATGTACATGTTCAGCTTCACGTCGCCGACCGTCTTGTACACCTCGACGGTCGAACCCCCGATCTGCGGCGGGTAGTTCGAGGCCTTGGGTTTCGCCTGCTGCGCCGAGCCCGTGTGGGCGCAGCCGAGCAGCAGCGCGACGGTCATGACCGCGTTCACATGCCTCATGTCATTTCTCCTCAAGGGTCGGCTCGCCGGTCAGGAAGCCCAGCGACGCGAGGAAGCGGTCCATCGCGATGACGGTCTTCGTGTAGTTGCTGTCGCCGCCCTTGCCCTTGTTGAAGAAGCCGTGGCCCTGTCCCTCGAACAGCATCAGCTCGCTGCGGGAGCCGACCTTTTCCATTTCGGCCTTGAACTTCTCGGCGGTGGCGACGGGGATGAGCGCGTCCTTGGTGCCGAGGAAGACGATCGCCGGCGGCATGCCCTTGCGGATGTTGTTCAGCGGGCTGAAGTCCTGCCAGTAATCTTTGACGCGGTCGTAGCCGTAGCCGTCGGGCCCGTTGTCGTACACGGCGTTGAACAGGCACAGGGCGTTGGGCACGGGGCTGACGGAGGTGTCTTCGCCTTCCTCGTCGAACTTGGTGATGGTCGCCGTCGTGGCCGCGACGTGTCCGCCCGCCGAGCCGCCTCCCGCGGCGAGCTTGTCGGGATCGACGCCGAGCTCCGACGCGTGCGCTCGCACGTAGCGCATCGCGGACTTGCCGTCGGCGACGCACGCACGGGGGTCGGTGCCGTTCGACTTCTTCGTGCGGTATTCGGCCGCCGCGGCCCACATGCCGCGCGACGCGAGGTACGCGCAGTGCGGGTAGAACTGCGAGGGCGACCCGCCCACCCAGCCGCCGCCGAAGAAAAACACGATGCCCGGCGTCTTGTCGCCCGCCTTGTGGCCCTTCGGTTCGAAGATGTGCAGGCTGAGCTTCGTGTCACCCACGGTCTTGTAGACGACCTTGCGCGTGGGGGATTCGTCCGCGGCGCGGGCGGGTGCGGCGGCGATGGCGAACAGGGCGAGCGTGGCGATCAACGCGGCGACGGACAAACGCATGAGCTGTCTCCGAGGGTATTGCGGGTGTTGGCGGCGCCGCGGGCGAGACCGCGACGTGTCATTCCAACGTGCCGCGGGCCTGGCGTATTGCCCCGAGCAGGGCGTCGGTGGTGACGTTTTCGCCCTCGTAGACGCGCTTGCCGTCGGGAGCGAACACGAACAGGTAGGGCAGGCCGGTGTGGCCGAGCTTCTTCATCTGCGCCTCGGCGGCGAGCGCGGCGGGATCGTCGCCGGTCATGTCGCCACGCATCGCGATCACGTCGTCGCGGTTGAGCTGCGGCACGACGTCCGCGTGTCGCAGCACCTTGACCTCGACGGCCCGGCAGTCGAGGCACCAGTCCGCGGCGAAATCGAGCACGAGCGTCTTGCCGGACTTGACCGCCGCGGCGTACGCCTCGTCGCTGTAGGGCACCCACTTCACGGGGCTCGGCGGCAGCGGCGGGGGGTTGTCTTCGTCTTCGGCAGTGGGTGTCGCGGCGCTGGCCGCGCCGTCCGCGGGCGCGGGCGTATCGGCGGCGCCAGGCGTCGGCGTGTCGCCCGGCGTGTCGGCCTTCGCCACGCCGCCGCGCGCCTTGCCGATCGCTTCGACCACCTGGTTCACCGTGTACGCGTCGGAGCGGAACACCTCTTTGCCCTGCGTGTCGTACACGATCAGCAGCGGGATCGTCCGCCGACCGACCTCCAGCAGCTTCGCGTTGCCCACGGTGTTGTTGCCCGTGATGTCGACCTTGATCGGCGTGACGTCGGCATCGGCGAAGAGGTCGGTGACGTGCTTGCTGTGCAGCACCGTCTGCTCGAGCGCGTGGCAGTTGAGGCACCACTCGGCGGTGAACTCGAGCACGACGACGTTCTTTTTCGCTTGCGCCTCGGCGAGGCGCTCGGGCGTGTAGTAGACCCAGTCGATCGGCCCGCGGTCGGTCATGCGGAAGCCGATGGTCACGCCGATCGCCACGATCGCCACGCCGATGCCGCCGAAGATCGCACGCCGCGCCGCGCTCGGCGTGATGCGGAACGTGCGGTACGCGAGCCAGCCGCCCGCGGCGATCGACGCCAGGCCCACCGCCCACCAGTACAGGCGCGTCGGCGGGTCGGGCGGCGTCGTGGTCATGCCCGCGATGCCGGTGCCGAGGAAGTACGTCGCCGCGGCGATCATCAGCAGGCCCATCACCTGCTTGATCAGCTCGCTGGCCGGGCCGGTGCGCGGCATTTTGTGCACGAGGTGCGGGAAGATCGACAGCACGAGGTAGGGCGACGCCATGCCGACGCCGATCGAGCCGAACGTCACGAGCGTGATCGTCACGCCCTGCGTCGCCGACCACGCCGCGGTCGCGCCCATCATCGGTGCGGTGCACGGCGTGGACAGCACGGCGGTCATGATGCCGAAGCCGAACGACCCGTGCACCGTGTCCTGCGTCGGGCGGAACTGGTAGACCCACTGCGGCAGGTTCGTCGCGAACGCCCCGCACATGCCCGCGCCCATCACCGCGATGATCACGCCGACCGTGATCGTGAACGCCGGGTACTGGAACAGCTGGTTCGCCGCGCTGAACCCGCTGACCAGCGACACCGCCAGCCCCAGCCCCAGCCAGAACGCCACCACGCCCAGCGACATGATCGACCCGTACAGGATCGCGTGCCCGCGGTGCTCGACCGACTTCGTCAACGCCATGATCTTCAGCGGGATCACCGGCAGCACGCACGGCGTGAGGTTCAGCAGCAGCCCGCCGACCGCCGAGAGGATCAGCAGCAGGAAGATGTTGTTGGGATCGATCGTGAAGTCGTAGCCGAAGAAGGGGATCTTCAGCGTGTTGCTGGTGGCGCTGTCGCCAGGCGCAGCGGTGCCGACGCTCGGCCCGGCGTACATCGCGAACAGCTCGTCGTTCGCGGACGTCACCGCCGTGCCCGCTGCGACGACCTTGATCGGCACGTGCAACTCCTGCGTGTCCGGCGGCAGGCACGACTTGTCGTTGCACGCCTGGTGCGTCGTCGTGATCACCGCGTCGTAGTCGCCCGGCGCGACCTCCTTACCCACCGACACCGTCATGAACACGACCGACCGCTCGACGTAGAACTCCAGCGTCTGATTGCCGAAACCGAAGTCCACCTTCAGCGGATGCGCCTTGGGCCACTGCGCATCGCCCGCAACCATGCCCTGCGGCAGCGTCGTCGGCTCGACCTTCGTGGCGACGAGGAAGTCGAGCTTCGGCTGACGCGTCTGGATGTGATAGGGCGACTTGATGTCGAAGATCACCGCGAGCTTGATCGTGCCGTCGGGCGTTACGGCGTCGGCTGAAAGCTGCGTCGACACCTGCACCGGCGACTGACGCCCGGGCGGGCCGGCCGTCGCGGGCTCCGCGGACTTCGGTGCGAAGCTGTCGAGCTTGAAATCCTGCGCCGACACGCGCATAGCCGCCGCGCTCAGCGCCAGCAGCGCCGTCGCCATCGTGAGGATCGAAACCGGCTTACCAACCTTCATAGACATCCCTCGTCAGTCGTGCGTCAGATCATACGCCGATGCCCGCGGCGATTGTAGTTTGGTCACTCATCGATAAGACGCTCGTGATCGCGGGGCTTACGCCTCCGGCTCAGATGCCTGACGGCGGCATCGGGGTGCGTGATCCACCGCCGCCACGGACCTCCGCGAACGACAGAACGCCGCGAA
Source organism: Phycisphaera sp. (assembly GCA_016125285.1). Taxonomy (GTDB): domain Bacteria; phylum Planctomycetota; class Phycisphaerae; order Phycisphaerales; family Zrk34; genus RI-212. Next base: position 113,496 of record WGMA01000011.1, on the reverse strand, counting down.
AAACCTTTACCCGGCTGTAATGTCACGCGTATCATGGTCGTAACAGGCGTTTCGCTTGTCACCTCGTTGGGGCGCGGCATGTTGCGATTCTTCGATCCCCGAAGCCACTCCCGCCGGGACTTCCTCGGCGTCGGCAGCCTCGCGCTAGGCGGCGGGATGACGCTGCCGGGCCTGCTCGCCGCACAGGCGCGCGCCGCGGCGGGCGGGGTCGACCTGCCCGTCACCGACAAGGCCGTGATCTTCCTGTTCATGCACGGCGGACCGCCGCAGCACGAGATGTTCGACCCGAAGATGGACCGCCCGATGGAGATCCGCAGCGCGACCGGTGAGATCCCCACCACGCTGGCCGGCATCACCTACGGCTCGACGCTGCAACGCCTCGCCAAACTCGCCCACAAGACCGCCGTCGTCCGTTCGTTCACCACCGGCTCGGGCAACCACGACATCAAGCCCATCGTCTGCAAGGAAACCCTCAACGCCAACATGGGCGCGCTCTACACGCGAGTCGCGGGCGTGAACAACACCGACACCGGCATGCCCATCAACGCCGTGCTGTTCCCGCGCGCCGTCGACCCCACCGCGCAGGAAGGCGTGTCGCAATTCGGCAAGTTCCCATCGACCGGCAACCTCGGCCCGGCGTACACGCCCTTCGTCCCCAGCACGGGCGGCGATCTGCAGAACGACATGAAGCTGTGGATGCCGCGCACGCGCCTCGACGACCGCCGCTCGCTGCTCCAGGCCCTGGACACCATCCGCCGCCGCATCGACGTCAGCGGCAAGCTCGACGGCGCCGACCGCTTCACGCAGCAGGCATACGACGTGATCCTCGGCGGGATCGCCAACGCGTTCGATCTGTCGAAGGAAGACCCCGCCGTCGTCGCGCGGTACGACACGTCGAAGCTCGTCCACCCCGACAGCATCTCCAGGAAGTGGAACAACCACGACAACTACCGCGACCACGGCCAGACGCTCGGCAAGCTGATGCTGTTGGCGCGGCGGCTCGTCGAAGCGGGCGCACGGTTCATCACCGTCACGACCAGCTTCGTGTGGGATATGCACGCGGACCAGAACAACGCGACGATGGACGAAGGGATGCGCTACTGCGGCGAGCCGTTCGATCACGCGGTCGCGACGTTCATCGAAGACTGCGAGTCGCGCGGGCTCGGCGACAAGATCCTGCTCGTGTGCTGCGGCGAGATGGGACGCACGCCGAAGATCAACAAGAAGGGCGGCCGCGATCACTGGGGCGGCAGCGCGCCGCTGCTGCTGTACGGCGGCGGGATGAACATGGGCCAGGTCATCGGCGCGTCCGACCTCGACGGCGCTCAGCCGAGCGTCACGCCCGTCAACATCGATCACCTCATGGCCACGATCATGCACACGCTGCTGGACATCGGAAAGGTCCGCACGCGCGCCGACCTGCCGACCGACGTCCTGGCGGCGCTGACACGCAGCGAACCGATCCCGGGACTGATGTGATGTGTGGCGGTACTCAGTTGACCGGCTGCACCGCCTCGACGGCGACGATGCTTACACGCCGCTGCGACCCGAGGATCTGGAAGTACGCCGGATCGTTGTGCATCCGCATCGCACGCAGCCAGTCGTCCTCACCACGCAGCAGGATCCAGTAGAAATCACACGCATTGCAGACCATATTCCACCTCCAAATGGCACGACAGACGTGTTCCATCTCCCTCAAACGACTCACTTAACTATACGCACAGATGTGTGGGATGGTTTAGTGGCGCGTCGATATTTTCAGCGCTAAAGTCGCCGCACCGGGAACAGCGCCACGGTGCACAGCGCGTTGCCCATCCGCTCGGTGATCGCGAAGTCACGCCGGACCGGCGGGGCGATCGGGTAGCCCTTCTGCAGGCAGCGCATCTCCCACAGCTCGAGGTCGTGCTGCGCGACACGCGGGTCTTCGGTGAACAGCACGAGCATCAGGCCGGAGTGGTAGATCAGCGGGTCCTGCGCGAGCTTGCGCAGGTCTTCGCGCACGGGGCTGAGCAGTTCCTTGGAGTAGTGCGGGAACGGGCCGTCGGTCGTGTACTGCGAGACGGTCTTGATCTCCAGCCAGTACGCCGACTCGAGCGCGACGGTGTCGGGCGGTTCGAACAGCGTCGCCTCCGCTTCGGGGTCGACCAGCTCACGCTCGTCCGGCGTCAGCACGATGTCGCACCGCTTGCCCTCGCTGCGGCGCTTGCGTCCGATGCGGTCCGACGGGTACGCCTGCTCGGGCCAGACGCCGAACCCCGCGTCGCGCAGCGGCTGCTGGATCAGCGGATGCAGGCCCAGCTCGTCCAGCGCGTCGATCCCGTACACCGCCTGCTCGGCGTCGATCTCCTGCGCGCACTTCAGCAGCCCGGCGTGCACCGCTTCGCAGATGTCGACGTGGTCCCAATGCATGTGCGCATGGTACCGCAGTAGAGGTTCGTAGATCAGTCCGGCGAGAATGACCAATGCCCAAGCCCCAATGACCAATGTACAGATGCGGACGCCTTCCCGGCATTGGTCATTGGGGCTTGGGCATTGGTCATTTTCAATCACCGCGGGCGTTCGGATACGAACCCACTGTGATATGCTGCTGGAATGAACGTCGGATGGTTATACAACGATCGCTACCTCGAACACGACACCGGCAAGTTTCATCCGGAGCGGCCGGATCGCCTGCGCGCCATCGTCAGTCACTTCCGCGAAACGATGCTCGCCGACGCCTTGACGCCGATCGACGCGACGCCGGTCGACGTGAAACTCGTTGAATGCGTCCACGACCCGCTCTATGTCGCGTCGGTCCGCGAGGCGTGCGCCCACCGCGTGCGCAACCTCGACGGCGATACGCTGGTCTGCCCGGCGAGCTACGACGTGGCGCTGCTGGCGACCGGCGGCGTGATCAACGCATGCCAGCAGGTGCACGGCGGCAAGCTCAAGCGGGCGTTCTGCACGGTGCGACCGCCGGGCCATCACGCCGAGCACGACAAGGCGATGGGCTTCTGCCTGTTCAACAACATCGCGATCGCCGCGGACTGGTTTACGCGGCAGGGCGTCGAGCGCGTCGCGATCGTCGATTTCGACGTGCACCACGGCAACGGCACGCAGCACATCCTCGAGGAACGCGCCGACGTGCTGTTCATCTCCATCCACCAGCACCCCGACACGCTGTACCCCGGCACCGGCTACGCCGACGAAACCGGCCGCGGCGCGGGCAAGGGATTCACGCTCAACGTGCCGATGCCGCCGCGCTCGGGTGACAACGATTACCGCCAGGCGTTCGAGGCGAAGATTCTGCCGAAGCTGGACGACTACAAGCCGCAGATGCTGCTGATCAGCGCCGGGTTCGACGCCGCACGCGAGGACCCGCTGGCGCAGATCGAACTGACCGACGCGGCGTTCACGTGGATGACGCGCCAGCTCGCGGCGGTCGCCGACAGGCACGGCGACGGGCGCGTCGTCAGCGTGCTCGAAGGCGGGTACGATCTGACCGCGCTGTCACGCTGTGCGGCGGCGCACGTCAGGGCCTTGATGGGCGAAGGTGACGCATGAGCAAGGAAGAGTGGTACGCCGACGGATTGAGCTTCGAGTGCACTCAGTGCGGCAACTGCTGCACCGGGCCGAGCGGTTACGTGTGGTTCGACGACGCGGAGCTCAAGGCGATGGCCGAGCACTTCGGCATGACGCCCAAGGAGTTCCGCAAGACGTACGCCCACAAGGTGCACGGCGACTGGTCGCTCAACGAGACCCTCACGCAGCACGGCTACGACTGCGTGTTCCTGCGGCGCGACGAGCAGGGCAAGGCGCTGTGCAGCATCTACAATGTCCGGCCGAAGCAGTGCCGCACGTGGCCGTTCTGGCCGGAGAACCTGCGCTCGCTGCGGGCGTGGGCCAACGCGGCGCAGCGCTGCCCCGGCATGATGAAGGGCCTGCAGGGCGAGGGCGTGTTCGTGCCGATCGAAGAGATCCGCATCCGGCGTGACGCGACGAACAAGTGAGCAATACCCCTCTCCACCAGGTGGGGGAGAGGTTGGGCGAGGGGGCCGATCCTTCGAACGCGGCGCATTGTCCGATGACAGACGAAACCGAACAGATCATGTGGCGCGCATGGCGTGACCAGGCGCGCGACGCGGAGATCGACGCGGCGCTCCGCACGCTTTTCGACGAACTCGACGCCGCAGTGACCGAGCGCGGCCCGACGTGCTGGATCAGCGGGCGCTGCTGTCAGTTCGATTCGTTCGAGCATCGTCTCTACGTCACCGGTCTCGAGATCGCGTGGCTCGTCAGTCAACTCGACGACGCGCAGCGCGCGACACTCGACGTCGCGCCGCTGCCGGACGTTGACGGCTGTCCGTTTCAGCACGACAAGCTGTGCGGCGTGCGCACGATTCGTCCGCTCGGCTGCCGCGTGTTCTTCTGTGACCCGAGTGCGCAGTCGTGGCAGAACCCGTTGTACGAATCGTTCCTCGATCGCCTGCGCGCGCTGCACGAGGCGCATCGCATCGAGTACCGCTACATGGAATGGCGCAGCGGACTCGACGCCGCGCGGCGCGCGTTGTGAATCGCATCAACGCGTGGCGTTGTCGCACGATCCGCGGCGCGAAATGCAAGTCTTTTCAAGCTTCAAAAAATGTTTTTTCACCCCCTGTCAGTTGTGTGTGTGAAACGCGCGTTTACCAACCGTTTTCCACACACTAAAGAGCCTGATTGCAGCACGACTTGCGCGTCGTCTGCAACAAGTTTTGCACTGTATTAGCAGTGTTTTCGTGATTTCCGTCACGATGTTGAGGGATGCGTGAGTCCGTGGTTTAATCCGTATCAGCAGTTGAGTGCTGCTCCGGTTGGTTCTGGCCGGCCGGGAATGATCCTTGACAAGTGATACACGCGTCGGAAGGCAGCGACTCGCCCGGGTGACCGGGCTCAGCCGATCGGACGAACCACCGCAGTGGCAACACGAAAGTGGGGAGGACGAACGGTGAAATAGTCGCTGCAAGCCTCACCTGCTCCACGATTCGCAATGCATCGCCCAGGCGGTGCGGAGGCGTTTCGGTCCCACGGTGTGAAAGCATCGAAGGGGCGGCCCGGAAGCTCACGTGAAAGCGTGAGCGGAAGGGCGGCGGACGGACCACAAAGCTTCGGCGATGTGGGGCCGACCGCGGCACGAATCCATTAAATGAGAAGTGTGCCGGAGTGAAGGGCTCCGTTCAGCAGAGACGGGCCGGTGACGACGTGCGATTTCAACAGGCCACTGCGCACTGTTGAGACCGCACGGAACGCACCGATCCGCGAAGCTGAGGCGGCGTTCGGGAAAGCGACATGCGGCTTGCCGCGGGTCGACGGAACGAACGTTTGCTGCAGAGACGGGACACCGGCGGGTTTGGACGGCCAAGGCGGGCCTTCGGGCTTGCCGCGGTTAGAAGGACTCGACCCGTCCCGTTCAACGCGGAGCACGCCCGCACATCCTCGCGGCGGTCTTCGGATCGCACGCAACGTGTGCGGAACGTGGTGGCGATTCAGCCCGCGGAACCATGTGGAGAACGCGAACGTGGAGAGATCCACGAAGCACTCCAGCGACGGCGACGCGCAAGCGTCGTCGACGTGACCGCGGGAGAACTGAGGGTGGCGTGTCTGCGAGATGCGTCGACATCCGCAACCAGCGATCGCAACGGGCTTGCCCGGGGCGTGTAGCGGGAACGGAAACGTGCGACGGCTCTCGCGGATGGCGCCACGACTGGCGACGCGATGAGGCCACGAGCAGAGGCCGCCGAGGACTTCGGTCCGCGGTGGAGCCGGCTCAGGCGACCCGATCTGATCCATCGGGACGTCGGCTGAATCGCGTGCACAGGCCGGCGTCGTCCGGCCGAATGTCGATCCCGGGACCCCACGCGGGGGACCACAGGCCTGATCGAGACATTCGGCGAACCAACAGGACGACGCAGCTCAGTGGGACGTCGCGGATCGCTCATCGTTCGGCCGAACGAAGCGACCGGCACGACTTGAATCATCCGACGCGCCTGACGTGCACAGGGTAAGGCGGGACGATCGAACCCGTCGAGATCACGCTGTCACAGGACCACCCGGGTACGACGTCGCTTGCGATGTCGAAGCCGGATACCGACGGTCAGAGCTGACCGGAGAAGCACTCGCCGAATCAACGAAAAACGAGGCGTCAAAGACGACGCCTCGTTTTTTCGTGCGCATACCGCGCCGCAACATGCACGACGCGCCAATCAACTATCAATGAAATGACAGACGCCCCGAAGCGTGATGCTCCGGGGCGTCTGGTCGTGTCGTTGTCGCAATCTTCAGCGGGCTTACAGCAAGCCGTCGGCCTTGGCCATGTGGCGCATCAGGTCGACGACGCGGTTGGAGTAGCCCCACTCGTTGTCGTACCAGCTGACGACCTTGAAGAAGTTGGCGTTGAGCTCGATGCCGGCGCCCGCGTCGAAGATCGAGCTCAGCGGGCAGCTGATGAAGTCGGTCGAGGCGACGTCCTCATCGGTGTAGCCCAGGATGCCGGCGAGCGGGCCCTCGGCGGCGGCCTTCATCGCTTCGCAGATTTCCTTGTAGCTCGTCGCCTTCTCGGTCTTGAAGGTCAGGTCAACGACGGAAACGTCGACGGTCGGCACGCGGAACGCCATGCCGGTCAGCTTGCCCTTGAGGGCGGGCATCGCCAGGGCGACGGCCTTCGCGGCGCCGGTCGACGCGGGGATGATGTTCGCGTAGGCGTTGCGGCCGCCGCGCCAGTCCTTCTTGGACGGGCCGTCCTGCGTCGGCTGCGTCGCGGTCGCGGCGTGCACGGTGGTCATCAGGCCCTCGGCGATGCCGAAGTTGTCGTGCAGCACCTTCGAGATCGGCGCCAGGCAGTTCGTCGTGCACGAGGCGTTGGACACAACCTTGTGCTTCGACTTGTCGAACACGCCTTCGTTGACGCCCATGACGATCGTCGGGATCTCGTCGGGGCTCTTGGTCGGGGCGGAGATCACCGCACGCTTGGCGCCGGCAGCGATGTGCTTGCTGGCGCCGGCGATGTCGGTGAACAGGCCGGTCGACTCGACGACGTAATCGACGCCGAGGTCGCCCCAGGGCAGTTCCTCGGGGTTGCGGACCGAGACGCACTTGATCTCGTCGCCGTCGATGATCATGCCGTCCTCGCCCTTCGCCTCGACGCTGCCGGCGTAGCGGCCGTGGGTCGAGTCGTACTTGAAGAGGTACGCCAGGTTGTCCGCGGGGACCAGGTCGTTGATGCCGACGATGTCAAAGTCATTCGACTGGGCGAGCACGCGGGCGACGAGGCGACCGATGCGTCCGAACCCATTGATACCAATCTTCAGAGCCATGGTTCAACACTCCACAATGTTTGGTTGGAGGAGATTACTACTGTACTGTGCCCGTCACACCGAGGTCGGCGCAACGAGACGGCAAAGGTAGCCCCGTGCCCGGACGGTGTCAAATCCAATTCGTGCCGGGAGGGGCTTGTCCCTCGACGACGCATCGCTATACTGTCCCACCAGTCCGGGCTCGTAGCTCAGTTGGTTAGAGCGCACCCCTGATAAGGGTGAGGTCGGTGGTTCGAATCCACTCGGGCCCATTTCTGAGAAGTTCCTGCGGCGGCGGACGATACCGCCATTCCCCTTCAATCACGGCGTCGACGCGACCCTTGCCGCAAGCGGTCGCGGACCTATCCGCACATCGGGCCTGCATTGGAAGCAAGGAAAACCGCGTGAAAACCGGGCGTCGTGCGCGGGTCGGTTACTCGGCTTCCCGGCGGAATCGGCGCGGCGTCTGGCCGGTCTCGCGCTTGAAGGTCTCGCCGAACTGCGTGAGGCTGGTGAAGCCGCACATCCCGGCGATGCGTGTGATGGAGAGGCTGGTCTCGGTGAGCAGGCGTTTGGCGTGCTCGATGCGCTTGGCGCGGATGTACTGAGCGGGGGCGCAGCCGAGGGCTTCGGTGAACTCGTTGTAGAACGTGGCGCGGGAGACGGACTGCAGGTGGTCGAGCAGGTCCTCGATGGTGATGCGTCGGGCGATGTTGTTGTCGATGTACTCGATGGCCTTCTCCACCACGTGCGCCGTCTGGGTGCGGTTGAGCGTCGAGCCGCGTGCGAAGAGGGTGGTCGCGCCGGCCTCGACCGGCTTGCGCGGCACGCGTTTGCCCTCAAGCAACTGGTGCAACAGTTCGATGGCCGCGTATCCCTGTTCGCTGCCGCCGCCGGCCACGCTGGTGATCTGCGGGTGTGTCAGCAGGCAGGCGTGCTCGTCGAGATAGGAGGCGATGCCCACGTCGTCGGGCACGCGCAGGCCGAGGCGTTCGCACGACCGCAAGACCGCCGTGGCGTGTACGCCGTTCCACGTCAGCACGCCGATCGGCCGCTTGAGCCGCTTGAGCCAGGCGTCGAGGCGTCGCTCGGCCCGGCGGGCGGCGTCGGTCTGCTTGTGATCGCTGACGCTGTCACGGAAGAACGCGCTGACCTCGCCCTCGGCCGTGCGGAGCAGGTCGTTGAGGTAGGCCGGCCGTGACTCGGCGATCGGTTCGCCTCGCGTGCCGACATACGCGAACCGCGTGTAGCCGCACTCGCGCAGGTGAGCGAGCAGCACGCGGCTGCCCTCGCCGGTGATGCCGCGCACCGCGCCGACACGCGGATCGACCATCCCGGCGCCGATGTTCACGCATCGCATCTGCGGAGGAAGCTGATCCTTGATCTGTTCGTAGTCCGGCTTCGTGAGGTTGATGATCGCGCCGTCCCAGGCGCGGTGGCTCAGCAGGTCCGGCAGTTCGCGGTGATCCATGAACAACACGTCCTGCAACTCGATCGCCGGGTGCTGCTGGGCGTACGCCACGATGCCCATGACCGCGGTGCGTGCGTAGACGGCCCAGTGGGTCAGTGCGATCGCGATAGACCGTCGTTTCGCCATGAGGGGGCATTTACTCCGTTAGACAAATCCCGGAATAGTTTAGACGCGGCGGCGCAGTTGTGCCAACCGGTTGGCGCTACGCTGGCGCAGGTCGTGGCGGCGAAGCGGAGGTAGAGTTCGCCGACGGTATGCGCAGAGGGTGCGCGCCGCGGCTCACGTCGTGTTGCGGCGATTCAGCGTCGACGCCGGTGAGCTTGTCAAGGTTTGGTGATGTTGGGCTATCTACCTGTGACACATCCGATGGCGTGGTCGTCATCAGCATCGGATACGGACGAACGACAGGAGCTTGGAATGCGTCGATGCCGCGTGTTGTCTGGAGTGACGTGGGCGATAGCCCTGATTGTGTGTGGTGTGATCTCGACCGCGTCGTCGTCGGCGTCGGGGGAGGTGACGCAGACGCAGATCGACTCGGCGGTGCGCCGCTTGAAGAACGCGATCTACAGCATGCAGCGAGCCGACGGCAGCTTCGAGACCAAGGCCGAGGACGCGGTGCACCGCGCCGGCGGCGGTGACACGGCGCTGGCGATCTACGCGCTGCTGCAGGCGGGCGAAAGCTACCAGGACCCGCGCCTCCAGCCGGCGCTCAAGTGGCTCGCCGAACAGGAAATCCACAGCACGTACGCGCTGGGCATCCGTTGTCACGTCTGGAGCCACCTGCCCGATCAGTTCCTCGAGAAGCTGCGCGAGGACGTCTACACGCTGGACCAGTGGAAGGCGCCGCCCGCCGGGGCGCAGAACGGCGCGATCGGTTGGGCGTACGGTTATCGCATGGGGCCGGTGCACACCTCGACCGGACAGTACGGCGTGCTCGGCTTCTGGGAAGGAGCGAAGCGCGGCCTGCCGATCAGCAAAGACGCGTGGAACGGCATCGAAGCGTACTACACCACCGGTCAGAACGACGACGGCGGCTGGGGCTACGCCTACAAAGGTGAGAGCAAGCTGTCGATGACGTGCGCGGGGCTGACGTGTCTGTACATCACACGCGACTACGCGCACCGCGACGAGTTCAAGCAGCCGGGCTTCAGCCGCAATCACCCGCTGACCGCGCAGCTCGACAAGGGACTGGCGTACATGGACAAGCATTACGCTCCGGCCGGCGGCGGGGCGTTCCCGTGGTACACGCTCTACGGCTGCGAACGCGTGGGCCTGGCCAGCGGGCGACGCTACTTCGGCAACAAGGACTGGTTCGCCACCGGCGCCGAGTTCATCCTCGCGAAGATGGGCAACGGCAACGGGCCGTTCCCCGCGCTGCAGTCGCACGGTCACGCGGCGGCGGGCCATGCCTTCGCGCTGTTGTTCCTCGTGCGCGGCGGCGTGCCCGTCATGATCAACAAGCTCGAGATCCCGGGTTACGACTGGAACAACCGCCCGCGCGACATGGCCAGCCTCACCGAGTGGGTCTCCGACACCGTTGAGCAGGAGATCAACTGGCAGGTCCAGTCCATCGATCAGAAGCCCGAGCAGTGGATGGACGCGCCGCTGCTCTACATCACCAGCCAGGCGCCGCTCGAACTCAACGATCAGCAGAAGGCCAGGCTCAAACGCTACATCGACATGGGCGGCCTGCTCATCACCGCCGCCGACAAGGGCAGCATCCAGTTCACCAGGTCCGTCAACGACCTGATGACCGAGCTCTACCCGAGCTACGCGTACAAGGACCTCTCGCCGGACGACGAGCTGTGCAAGACCGTGTTCCAGGTCGAGCCCGGTCGCCTCGGCGTCAAGACGATGCACAACGGCGTGCGTCACATCGCGATCCACATCCCGCGCGGCGACGTGTCGTGGACGTGGCACACGCAGTCGCAGCTCGACCCCGCGCCCTGGCAGCTCATGCTCAACACCTACTATTACGCGACGAGCAAACGCGGCTCGCGCCCGCGACTCGGGCCGCACGTCATCGAACGCACGCCGGGCGCCGGTGACAAGGCGCCGGCGATCACCGTCGCCCGCGTGGTCTACGAAGGCAATCACGACCCCGAGCCGCTGTCGTGGGAGACGCAGGCCAACTTCATGTACAACGAAGGTAAGGCGAAACTCGAGACGACGAGCGTGGAGCTCGATCACCTGCGCGAGTCCGGCGTCCGCTTCGCGCACGTCGTCGGCACGGCCGCGGTCGAGTTCTCCGACGCGCAGGTCCAGGCGATCCAGTCTTACGCCAACAGCGGCGGAACGATCCTCTTCGAGAACGCCGGCGGACGCAGCACCGAGTTCGTCGAGTCCGTCATGGCCATGGTTCTCAAGGCGTTCCCCGGCAGCCGCATCCGACCGGTCGCGCTGTCGAGCCCCGTCATCACCGGCGAAGGCATCGGCGGCTACAACGTCGCGCAGGTCGACTACTGCCCCTACACGCTGCTCAAACGCGGCAGGATGGACGCGCCGCAGCTGATGGCCGTCAGCATCGACGACCAGCCGCGCATCTTCATTTCGGGTGACGACCTGAGCCACGCCATGCTCGGTCAGACCGTGTGGGGCGTCTTCGGCTACGAGTCAAACTCGGCGCACAAGATCGTCAGCAACCTCGTGCTCTACGCCAATCGTTGAGTCATTGAATCGGTGAGGCGGGATTCGTTGGCGATTACTTGTACAGGTTCCACAGGCGGGTGCGCAGCGTCGGATCGGCCGGCCACATCTCGTACTTGGTGAGGTGGTCCCCGTGTCCGTCGGCGTAAAGCAGGGCGGCGCTCTCGTTGGGGTGACGATACGCGACCTCCCACAGGCGCTCCTCGCCGTAGATGTCCCAGCGGTTGATGTAGTCCGCCATGCTCTTGGTCAGGTGCCAGTCGGTGCCGTCGGCCATGTGCACCTTCTTGTCGGGCGTGATGATCTTCAGGCGGTTGTTCTGGATGTGGCTGTTCCAGCCGTTGGGCGTGTAGACGCCTTCCCAGTTCCAGCCGTACGTGTTGCCGGTGCCGCCGTTGCGGATGCCGTCGGCGCCGAACGCCGCGGGGTTCGGCGAGTCGCGGAACGGCCGCTCGGGGCAGATCAGGCTCGGCAGCGACCAGCTCGGCTTCATGTTCAGGATGCTGGTCATGTAAAACTTGTTCGCGTACCAGCCGTAGTAGCCGCTGCCGTTGGTGCCGTGCGCGGTTTTGATCGGCACGTAGACGTTGTTGTTCGCGTCCGCGTACATCTCGTTGCCGAACACGTACTGACGGATGTTGGTCTCGCAGACGACCGTGCGCGCCGCGGCGCGCGACTGCTTGAGCGACGGCAACAGGATCGCGATCAGCAGCGCGATGATCGAAACGACGACCAGTAACTCGATAAGTGTGAAGGCCGTGCGAGACGACCGCGCGGGGCGTGCCTGTGACATGTTAACGTGCTCCTCAACCTGGCTGTAGAAAAGACATCAGTGCCCGATGCCAGCCGGAACGTCACAAGTATACCTCGTTCATCCGCTGATGGATAGGACGTTTTTCGGTATCTCTATTCCGGGATTTCGTCACACGCTCGGCCTCATCGGCGCTCACGGCAGGTCGATCGTCCGCAGGTCGTGCGTGCCGGCGTCGGTCTTCACCGCGATCAGCACGCTGGTCTCGTTGAGCCTGTCGAGCTGCTCGACGCCCTGCAGGTCGGTGATCGTGTCGTAAGGCAGGCCCGCGGCCCCGGCGACCTTGTCCTTCAGGCCCTGCTGTTTTTCGATGTCCTTGGTGCTGACCTTCATCACGCCGCGGGCGCTGTTGGCGATCAGCAGCCAGCTCTGGCCGTCCTTCTCGTACACGATCATGTCGAGCGGCTTGTTGTGGTTGCCGAGTTCCGCGAGCGTCTTGCCGCGGACCTGCTTGCCCGGCTCGAACCCGCTGATCGGGAACTGCACCAGCGGCGTGCAAACGAACCCCGCCAGCAGGCTCGGCTCGCCGCCGACGGTGAACGGCACGACGACGCGCGGCACCGCGTTCTCCTCGACGCGGCCGTGCGACGCGTGGTAGATCACCACGCTGGTGCCCAGGTCGGTCTTGACGAACGGGAACGCGTACTCGCGGATCGCAGCGGTCGACTCCGCGTTCGACGCGCCCGACACCATCAGCGTCGCGTCGCGGTACAGCAGGTCGGTGATCGAGTCGTCGCGCAGGTTGAACTCGCGGCTGCCGCGCTTCTGCACCTTGTCCTCCGGCGCGTCGGGGATCGCGAGCTTCGAGAACGGCACGTTGTCCAGCGCGAAGCGGCCGATCTTGCCGTCGGTCGACACGCGCACGATCGCCGGCTTGCCCGCGGCGCTGACCGAGAAATACGCGTTGCCGCTCAGTGGGTTGACCGCCATGTCGTTGATCGTCACCGCCTTGGCGTCGACGCCGAGCGTTGCGGCAAACTTGCCTTCCATGTCGGTGATGTTCAGCTTCGCCACCGACGCGTCGCCCCGGATGTCGTTCGTGCCGATCGCGAAAAGCGTCGCGGCCTTCGTGTCGCCGACAAACAGCACGCCGTCCGGCCCGAACACGATTGGCCCGGCGGACATCAGCTCCGGCGTCCCCTCCGTCATGCCCCAACGCTGCGCCGCGCTGGCGAACGTGGCGGTGCTCACGAGCATGACGATCACGGTGGCGAACGTGCGCAGTCTCATCATCGGTGCCTCTCGATAAGTGTTGCCCGGCCGCGCCCCGCGCGGCGTGTGTGACGTACCCGACCCCCGTCTGGATGACGCATTGTACCACGCCCGGCGGGGCGATCGTGTGAAATCCCCGCGCGCCCCGCGCCCGGCGCGGAGGCCGGGTGTGGCGGGCCGGGCGGCGTGAAATCGTCGTGAGCGACGGGGGCGTGCGGGGCGACCGGGGCGTGCGTCGGGGTTGACGCGGGCGCAGGAGTTGACGGGGCCACCGGGGTTGACGCCGGGGCTGGGGGTTTGGGGTTGGGGGTTGGCGATGTCGCGCACGCCGATGGTTGGGGGGGAGGGGGGTCGGCGCCGGGGTCGGTGTTGGCGCCGGCGCTGTCATTGGCGTCGGCGTGGCGCGACTCGGCTGCGTGATCCGCTTCGTTATTGTCGTCGTTGTCGTTGTCGTTGTCTGGGGGGAGGGGCGTGTCGAGCACGGCGTCGACCGCGGCCAGCGCGTCGTCCATGGCCGCGTCCACCGCCGCATCGACCGCCGCCTGCGCCATCGCCATGCGGTGCGACGTGCCGCGGTGCGTCCGCCACACCGCCTCGGCGTCTTCCCCCGCCAACACCCGCTTACGCATCGCCGCCCGCGACCCGTCCGACGCGCTGCACAGCCACGCCAACTGCGACGGCGCCGCGTCCGCCAACGCCTCCTCGGCCTCCGCCCGCCGCATCCGCTTCGCGTCGGCCTCGACCTTCCGCGCCATGTGATCCGCCAGCAGCAGCGCGTGCCACTCTACCGCCGTCTTCGCCTCACCCTCGAACTGCCCCGCACCCCGCCGCAGCGTCTCGAACGACTGCGCCAGGTCCTTCATGCTCAACGCTTCCATCGCATCCTCCCCTCGTTGTAAGTTCCCCACATCACAACCGTTCCACCCCGGCTCCCCCGGCATGCGGACTCGGCGTGAATACCGTATATTATACTAACAACAACCAGCCAAAGTCAACCCCACCCGCCGAGAAAATGGCCGCGACCCCGCGCCGGCCATCCGCTCCGCGCCGTACGCGAGTCTCTCCGAGACTCGCACCGCGTCTCAGAGAGACGCGGCTACGATCGCGCGCGTGCCTGTGTCAAAGCGCAGCGTGACACAGCGCCGTGCACACCGCCTGTGGCACGTCGCTGCGCTCATTTGCCACAGCCACCCGCCGGGCAAAGTCAAGCGTCGATGGGGAAAAGTCGGGTATGCCGGACGGTTGATTTCCACTTCAATCCGCATGGGGCTGCCGCCCCCTGCGCGACCCCCTTGAACGTCGTGGCGCGCGGCGCGGCAGGGGTGAGGTGACGCAGCCGGACACGCTGGTGGTGGAGTGACGCAATGGCCTGTCGGGGTACGTGTGGGATCGATCGTCCTTCGAGTTGCGCGGCGGGTGGCCGGGCCGGTCATGGGGTGATGACCGCTAACGGGGCGTCACTGCCAAAAGACAGTGCTCCGTCGAGTTAGGTTCGACGTCTCAAGTCGCTGGTTGGTCGACGCAACAGCACTGCTTGGGGGGCAGTGACGCACCGTCAGCGATTGCACCTGGCTACCGACCCGGGCATCCGGCGTTCGTCAAAAAGGGTGTACATCGTATGACCGAAAGACAAAGTCGCCGTCGCGCAGTTCGTGCCCGTTGTTGTCGAAGAACACCGTCGTGTTTTTCGGTGCGGCTTGCTCATATCGCGCAAGAGGCGACCGTGCGATTCGCTCCAGGATCTCATCGTTTGTCATTCCTTGCTCGATACCTGCAAACACCGAATCCACGAGGGCTCGGCGTTGTTCAAACTCTGGCATATCGGTGATATTGAAGCCCAGCCCCGTTCTGAAACCTGGAAGCGCAGGGTGATACGCCTTAAAGTCGGCAGCGACGTCTGGGCGCTCCTTCAAGTAGTCATCCAATCTGTTGCGTTGCTCCTGACTCAGTGGAATAACAAAGGCAACATCGCAGGATTCCACTCGGAAAGACTTTCGCCAATGGTCGTCCACCAGACGTTTCACGAAGACGATAGGCTTCTTCTGAATCCGCTTGGGTTTGTCGAGGCTCCAACGAAGTCTGTAGAAGCCAGACAAAGTTTTGATGACTTGCCAGATTCCCGGCGAATAGGCTTCAACCCAATCGCCGATGACAGGAGCGTCAATCTCGTTATGTGCCATAGTTCTTGAAACTGTATTCGCCGGGATATGCTCGGTAAAGGTCGATCTTGACTCGAAGATCCTTGGCGGCGGCGGGCCGTTGGCGGGTGAGGGCGTACAATGGCCGCTCGATGGAAGACGAGGCCGTGGACAATCTCGCAGATGTGCCGGATGACGGCGGGTCTGCTGCGCCTGCTCCGTTGCCGGCGCGGCGGCGTTATGTGTTGACGCGGGACGTGTTGTTGCGTGGGTTGGGCGTGATCTACCTGATGGCGTTCGGGTCGTTCTGGGTGCAGGTGATGGGGCTGATCGGGTCGCACGGGATCGTGCCGGTGGCGTTGATGGCCAAGCGGTGGGGGGTGTTGAGTTTCGGGTCGGTGTGGCGGCTGCCGACGCTGATGTGGTTCAGCACGGCGGACTGGATGCTGCACGCGGTGTGCGCGGCGGGGTGTGTGCTGGCGGTGGTGTTGATGGCGGGGCGGGCGGCGCTGGCGTGCACGATCGGGCTGTGGGTGTTGTGGCTGTCGATCGTCAACGCGGGCGGGGTGTTCCTGAGCTATCAGTGGGACGTGCTGCTGCTGGAGGCGGGGTTCCTGCTGATCTTTCTGTCGCCGGTGCGGTGGCGGTTGAGCGTGCCGGGCGCGGACGCGGCGCGGCCGTCGCGTGTGAAGATCTGGCTGGTGCGGTGGCTGGTGTTTCGGCTGATCTTCAGCTCGGGCGTGGTGAAGCTGACGAGCGGCGACCCGACGTGGCGCGACTTCTCGGCGATGTCGTACCACTACTGGACGCAGCCGATCCCCAACCGCGTGGCGTGGTGGATGAGCCAGCTGCCGGGCTGGGTGCATCAGCTCGAGGTCGGCGCGATGTTCTGCGTGGAGCTGATCGTGCCGTGGCTGATCCTCACGCCGGTGATCGGGCTGGCGGTGCGGTTCGATCGTTGGGGCGCGGAACTGCCGCGGCCGTTGTGGTGGGCGGTGGCGGTGGTGCTGGACTTCCGCGTCGCGCACGCGGTGGCGTTCACGGCGATCTCGGGGCTGATGCTGATGATCGCGGCGACGGGCAACTACTGCTTCTTCAACTGGCTGACGATCCTGCTGTGCGTGAGCCTGCTGGACGACGGCCAGCTGCGTGCGATCGGTCGCGGCGTGCGGCGTGTTTGGCGTGCGGTGACGCGGCGTAGCGCGCCCGACGTTGCGATCCGGCCTGTGGCGGCCCGTTTTGCGCCGACCGCCGCGCTCGCGCGCGAGATGACGGCGATCGACCACGTGTATCGCCGCGCGGCGGTGATCCCCGTCGCGTTCGTCGTGGCGATGATGTCGACGGTGATCATGCTGGACACGCTGCGTGTGGCGCCGCGGTACTTCAGCCGGTCGGAGGTGGAGGCGATGGCGGCCCGCCGGCAGATCGATCTGCCGGAGGACCAGGTCGTGCCGTACGGGTTCTTCTACTGGCCGACGCGTGTGACGATGGGGATGCGCGAGGCGGGCGCGTTCCACGTGGTCAACGGCTACGGATTGTTCGCGGTGATGACCACGTCGCGTCCGGAGCTGATCGTGCAGGGCAGCGACGACGGTCGGACGTGGCGGGATTACGAGTTCGCGTACAAGGCGGGCGACACGCGGCGGGCGCCGCCGTTCGTCGCGCCGCATCAGCCGCGGCTGGACTGGCAGATGTGGTTCGAGGCGCTGAACGCGGAGCGCGGCGGCGACCCGCATTACTGGTTCCACCTGCTGCTGCAACGCCTGCTTACCGGCGACGAGCAGGTGACGGGGCTGCTGGCGGAGGACCCGTTCGCGGGCGCGCCGCCGCGGTACGTGCGTGCCGTGCTGTACCAGTACGAGTTCACGCGGTGGGGCGACGGCGACGCGGGCGAGGGGTGGTGGCGGCGTGAGAGGCAGCGTGTGTATCTCGGTCCGATCTCGATGAGGCCGTGACCCCGCGTAACCGCGCGGCGGGGTTGTGCGTCAGAGAAAGTGCTTGACCGCGTGCGGCGGGGCCACTAAAGTTTGCCGCTCGCACTTAGAGGCGTGACATGAACCGCATGAACCCCACAGCCCGACCGATGTGTTGTATGACCTGTACCCACGGGGCGGGCTCGTGTTGCGCCACGCGGTGAGAACGACCGTTCTCCCGACGATCCCCAACCCCGAAAAAACCCACGATCCGAAGGCGTCACCGCCGCGCGATCCGGCCCGAATCCGGTTGTCGCGGTTCCCGGATCAGCTATACTGGGAATTTTGCACAGACCCGCTGTTGCTACCCCTTGATACCGAACCAGATCGGTCGCCGCGGCGGCCGCCTCAGACCGCAAGAATTACACGACGCAGGAGTTGGAACCGATGACCTGGAAGGAAACGCTCGCCGACCGTATGCCCGACACGCTGGCCGAGGAGATCGACATCTTCGAGGGCCAGATGGTGCTGCGTAAGCAGGGCAAGCTCGACGAGAAGGTGTTCGCTGAAACCCGCCTCCGCCGCGGCGCGTACGGCCAGCGTTACGACAACGGCCAGCGCCACGACGGCACGCAGTCCCGCACGATCGCCTTCCCCAACGAGGGCGTGACCAAGGGCCACGAGACCGCGTGGGACGCGCCCGGCATGATGCGCATCAAGATCCCGTACGGTGGTATGTCCGCCGATCAGATCGACGTGCTCGCCGACCTCGCCGACGAGTACTCCGACAACATCCTGCACATCACCACGCGGCAGGACATCCAGCTGCACTTCATCCATATCGAAGACACGCCGGACCTGATGCGGCGTCTCGCGGCGGTCGGCATCACCACGCGTGAGGCGTGCGGCAACTCCGTGCGTAACGTCACCGGCTGCCCGCTGGCCGGGTGCTGCCGCACCGAGACCTTCGACATCACGCCCTACGCCGACGCGCTGATGAAGTTCCTGCTCGGTCACCCCGACGTGCAGGACTTCGGCCGCAAGTTCAAGCCCGCGTTCTCCGGATGCGAGGGCGAGGCGTGCGGGCTGGTGTGGATGCACGACGGCGGCTACGTCGCGAAGGTCGACGCCAACGGCAAGCGCGGCTTCAAGATGGTGGTCGGCGGCGGCCTCGGCGCCGTGCCGCACCAGGCGAAGGTGCTCTACGAGTTCGTGCCGGAGGAGGAGATCCTGCCGGTCACGCAGGCGGTGTCGCGCGTGTTCGCCCGCCTCGGCGAGAAGCGCAATCGCAACAAGGCCCGCATCAAGTTCCTCGTCGCGAAGCTCGGCATCGACGAGTTCCGCAAGCTCGTGGAAGAGGAGCGGGCGCAGCTGCCGCACGACCCGCGCTGGACGGCGTACCTCGACGACCTCGACCGCCACGAGTCCAAGCCGCTGAAGGACGCGGTGCCGCTGACGATCAGCGGATCGAACCTCCCCGAAGGCTACGCCGAGTGGGCCGAGACGAACGTGTACCGCCAGCGTCAGGACGGCTACGTCATCGCGACGATCAACCTGCCGCTGGGCGACTTCACGTCGGACCAGGCGCGCAAGCTCGCGGACGTGGCCCGCAAGTACATCGGCGACAACGTCCGCACGACCGTCGAGCAGAACCTCGTGCTGCGCTGGATCAGCGAGGCGGACCTGCCGGCGGTGTACAGCGAGCTGAAGGCGATCGGCCTGGCTGCGCCCGGCGCGGGCACCATCGTCGACATCACCGCGTGCCCCGGCACGGACACCTGCAAGCTGGGCATCGCCGCGTCGCGCGGGCTGGCCGGTGAGCTGCGTGACCGTCTCATCGCCAAGTCCTCGAAGCTCGACAAGGCGATCAAGGACCTGAAGATCAAGGTCAGCGGCTGCTTCAACAGCTGCGGCCAGCACCACGTCGCGGACATCGGCTTCTACGGCAACAGCCGCAAGGCCGGCAACCACGTCGTGCCGCACTTCCAGCTCGTGCTGGGCGGGCAGTGGGACGACAACGCGGGCACCTACGGCCTGGCGATCGAGAAGATCCCGTCGAAGGCGGCCCCGGCCGTGGTCGACGCGCTGGCCGATCGTTACCTCGCCGAGCGGCAGGGCGACGAGAAGTTCCGCGACTGGATCACCCGCCTCGGCAAGAAGGAAGTGAAGGCGATGCTCGCGCCGTTCACGAACGTGCCGGACTACACGGAGGATCCGTCGTACTACACCGACTGGGGCGATCCGCGTGAGTTCACGATCGGCGACATGGGCATCGGCGAGTGCGCCGGTGAGATGGTGTCGCTGTTCGCGATCGAGGTCGCCAAGGCCGAGAGCGAAGTGTTCGAGGCGTCGGTCGCGCTCGACGAAGAGAAGGACTACGCCAAGGCGGACGCGCTGGCGTACCAGGCGATGCTCAGCGCCGCCCGGTCGCTGGTCCGCGCGACGTTCATCGACGTGACGTGGGACCCGCAGAACATCGTCGACGAGTTCAAGACGCGTTACTTCGACACCGAGCTGTTCCACGACAAGTACATGAAGGGCAAGTTCGCCGAGTACCTGTTCGAGCGTCACGCCAACGCGCCGACCGGCGACCCCGGCCGGGACCGCGCTCACCAGGTCGTCGAAGAGGCGCAGCTGTTCATCGAGGCGTGCCACGCGTGCGACATGCGACTCAGCAGCGCCGCGGCGTCCGCGTGACCCGTCAACACCAAACGCATCCAAGATCGAGAAGCGATCGACAACGATAGAGGCTCAGACATGCAACCGCACCGTATCAGCGCCAAGCTCTTCGTCGACAACCACGAGGCCGTCGACCTCCACAAGGTCATCCCCGTGTTTCACCGGTGGATCCGGGACGCGGCCGCGCCCGGCCTGCTCATCGACGTCGCCGACTACACCCACGTGCCCCAGGGCCCGGGCGTGGTCCTCATCGGTCACGACCGCGACTACGCGATCGACGTGACCGGCGACCGTCCCGGCATGCAGTGTGTCCGCAAACGCATCGCCGAGGGCAACCTCGTCGAGCGCATCCGCGCCACCGTGCACGGCGCGCTCAAGGGCGCCGCGGAGTTCGAGCGTGACGCGAGCCCGCACGGCCCGCTGACGTTCCGCACCGACGAACTGCTCGTGCAGATCCTCGACCGCCTCGAGGCGCCGAACACCGCCGAGACGTTCGAGCAGGTCAAGGCAGCGACCGCCGAGCTGTTCGGCGAGCTGTACGAGGGCGGCGACGTCAGCGTCGATCGCGGCAGCGACGATCTGCGTGACCCGCTGACGCTCAAGGTGAACGTGACCGGCGCGGCGGACCTCGCCACGCTCATCACGCGTCTGGAGACCGCCGGAGCGACCGCGTAATCGACACGCCAACCCGACTCTCAGCCATGCACACCGACGCACCCAGCCTGATCGATCCGACGGACCCGGCCTCGGCCGACCGGAGGCACAGCATCATCAACGCCGTCGGCAACACGCCGCTTGTTGAGCTGCGTCGCCTCGCCGCGGACGTCGCGCCGGTGCGGGTGTTCGCCAAGTGCGAGTGGTTCAACCCGGGCGGATCGGTAAAGGACCGCCCGGCGTTGAACATGCTGCTGGAAGGCGAGAAGTCCGGCAAGCTCACGCGTGACAAGATCATCCTCGACGCCACCTCCGGCAACACCGGCATCGCCTACGCGATGTTCGGCGCGGCGATGGGCTACCGCGTGCGTCTGGCGCTCCCGGCCAACGCCGGCAAGCTGCACAAGCGCATCCTCCGCAGCTACGGCGCGGAGATCGTCGAGACGCCCGCCGCCGAGGCGTCCGACGGCGCGATCCGCGAGGCCCAGCGTCTCTACGCCGCGGACCCCGACCTGTACTTCTATCCCGATCAGTACAACAACGACGCGAACTGGCGGGCGCACTACAAGACGACTGCGCCGGAAATCTGGGAGCAGACCGAAGGCCAGATCACGCACTTCGTCGCGGGGCTCGGCACGTCGGGCACGTTCACCGGCACCGCCCGTCGGCTCAAGGAATTCAACCCCGCGATCCGTGCGATCTCCGTCCAGCCCGACACGCCGCTGCACGCGCTGGAAGGTTGGAAGCACATGCCAACCTCGATCAAGCCCGGCTTCTACGACGAGTCCGTCGCGGACGAAAACCGCTGGATCACGACCGAAGAAGCCTTCGCGACGATCAAGCGCATGGCCGCGGAAGAGGGCCTGCTCGTCAGCCCGTCCGCGGGCGCGGCAGTCGCCTCGGCGCTGAAGCTCGCGGGGGAACTCGACGAAGGCGTCGTCGTGACCGTCCTGGCGGACAACGCATCGAAATATCTCGACCACCTGGATCTTTGGTGATGGACAACAAGGA
The DNA here is from genome assembly GCA_016125285.1 of Phycisphaera sp. Classification (GTDB taxonomy): domain Bacteria; phylum Planctomycetota; class Phycisphaerae; order Phycisphaerales; family Zrk34; genus RI-212. The sequence continues at coordinate 91,651 of WGMA01000011.1, read as the reverse complement.
GCCGGCAAAGCGGAATTTGCGAGGCTGCTTAGTGCTAACTTTGGTGTTTATCTCGACAGTGGCGGCGATAGTAGGGATAGCGACACCAACTGACTGCTGGTCGAACAAGCGATATGTTGCTCGATCATTGTCGGTGCCGAACGTTGGGATCGAAATCGAGTATGTGCGACCGTGTTGGACGAGTTCGTCATATTGGAGTTTGGAGGCGACGAGGGTTGCATACCGGATTACGGAAAATGGTGAAGAGCGTATTTATCACTATTGGATTGTGTGGGGCAAGATTCCCGATCTGGACAGATTGAAGATTGATTATGCGACGAAGTCCGAGTTCGTGTTTGTCAGAGACGATGACGGGAATGTCTATCTGATATTTGACCGGCTGGATAAGCGCACTTGGCCAGCAGACTACGAAGATGGAATCGGTGACAAGTGGTTGGGTGAAATCAAAGCAGAGTTGGGCGACGAACAGCTTAAACTCTGGCATAACGAGTGGTAAGACTGTTGAAGCTACGTATATCGGTCGAAGATGATAAAGCGATGCGGGCCCATGCGGAACGCATCTACCCGCACGAGTGCTGCGGGTTCCTGCTCGGCAAAGACCTGTGGACGGTCGACGCGGTGGTGCCGGCGACGAATTCGAAGGGTGAGGAAGAGGCGCACAACCGCTTCGAGATCACGCCGATCGCGTCGCTGCGGGCCGAGAAGGAAGCGCGGGCGCGTGGACTGAGCGTGATTGGACATTATCATTCGCATCCGGACAGCCGCGCGATCCCGTCCAAGCCGCACACCGTGTCCGCATCGGCGACCGGTGAGACCGGCGGCAGCGATCTGGAGAACGCGACCTGGCCGAACAGCGCGTTCGTGATCGTGTCGGTGATGCAGGGAAAGTCGGCCGAGATGACGTGCTGGAACCTGAGCGACGATAGAAGCGATTTTGAACCTGTTGGGATTGAAATTTTGAATTTGGATTTTTGATTTTTGATCTAGCGGAGAGGGACGGCGCGCCGAATGGCTCGTCACCAGATCCGAAATCAAGAATCAAAATTCAAAAATGGAGACGACCATGTCCGTGACAGTGATGATTCCGACCGCGCTGCGGTCTTACGCCGACGGGGCGGATACGGCCGAGCTCGACGGGGCGACCGTGGGTGAGGTGATGAAGAACCTCGCCGCGAAGCACCCGGCGCTCAAGCCGCACCTGTTCGCCGACGACGGCAAGCTGCGCAGCTTCGTGAACGTGTTCGTCAACGACGACAACATCCGCGATCAGCAGCAGGCCGACACGCCGGTGAAGGCTGGCGACGAGGTGGCGATCGTGCCCGCCGTCGCGGGCGGCGCCGACCTGCCGACGCTGAGCAAGGAAGAGATCGAGCGCTACGCGCGGCACCTGATCCTGCCGGAGGTCGGCATGGAGGGGCAGCGCAAGCTCAAGGCGTCGAGCATCCTGCTGATCGGCGCGGGCGGCCTCGGCTCGCCGCTGGCGATGTACCTCGCCGCTGCGGGCGTCGGGCGACTCGGCATCGTCGAGTTCGACATGGTCGACTTCTCGAACCTCCAGCGTCAGATCATCCACGGCACCGAAGACGTCGGCCGCCCCAAGGCCGAGTCGGCCAAGCGGACGATCAACTCGATCAACCCGAACGTCGAGGTCGAGATCTACAACGAGCCGCTGACCAGCGCCAACGCGATGGGCATCGTCGAGAAGTACGACATGGTCATCGACGGCACGGACAACTTCCCCACGCGGTACCTCGTCAACGACGTGTGCATCCTGCTGGGCAAGCCCAACGTGTACGGCTCGATCTTCCGCTTCGATGGTCAGGCCAGCGTGTTCGGCTATCAGGGCGGGCCTTGCTACCGCTGCCTGTACCCCGAGCCGCCGGACCCGGGCCTCGTGCCGAGCTGCGCCGAGGGCGGCGTGCTGGGCATCCTGCCGGGCATCATCGGCGTGATCCAGGCGACCGAGGGCATCAAGATCCTGCTCGGCACGGGCACGACGCTCAACGGCCGACTGCTGCTGTTCGACGCGCTGGCGATGAAGTTCCGCGAGATGAAGATCCGTCGCGACCCGGCGTGCCCGATCTGCGGTGACAACCCAACGATCAAGGAACTGATCGATTACAAGCAGTTCTGCGGCATCCCCGACGAGCCGGAGGGCAAGAGCGAGGCGGCGAAGGTCGAGCCGCAGACGCCGTGGGACGTGATGCCGCGTGAGGTCAAGGACCTGCTCGACGCGAAGGCGCCGGTGTTTGTCCTCGACGTCCGCCAGGAGCACGAGTACGAGATCTGCAACATCGGCGGCACGCTGATCCCGCTGGACCAGCTGCCCAAGCGCGTCGGCGAGATCGACAAGGACGCCGACATCATTGTGCACTGCAAGATGGGCGGCCGCTCGGCCAAGGCGGTGAGCTTCCTGCGTGACCAGGGCTACGAGAAGGTCCGCAACATGTGGGGCGGGATGAACGCCTGGTCCGAGCAGGTCGACCCGTCGGTGCCGAAGTACTAACGTCGCTGAACACGCGGGGGCGACATGAGCGAGGACAACTTCCTTCAACGGCTTCGCCAGGCGAAGCAGGACGCGGCGGACAAGGCGCAGGCCGAACGCCGCGCCGAGTTGTCCAGCGCGCAGCGCGAGCAGCAGCGCGACGAGCTGGTCGACGACGTGGCCCTGCAGCTCGAGGTCCACATCGAGCAGTGCCTCAAGGAATTCAACGAGGAGTTCGTCGAGTTCAAGTACGAGGCGTTCACGGAGAACGGCCGGAACTTCCGCGTGCACTGGAACGAGCCCGGCCGTGGCTCCGAGCACTTTTTCCACCAGCTCAGCTTCCGCGTGCGGCGGTACCACGAGTACGCCGACGTGGAGGTCGAGTCGAAGATGATCATCCGCAACTCCGAGCGCCGCAGGCGGACGCGCGAAGAAGACGTGTTCGACGGCGAGCCCGATCAGTTGCTCCGCTTCGTCGAGCAGCAGATCTGCGAATACGCCCGCCTGTACACCGAAGCGCGGGGATGGTAGGTTTTGGAAAATGACGAAGGACGAAAATCGAATGACGAAATAAGCTCCAATTCTCGAATGTCCGAAATTGAGCATTGAAGCATTGGGTCATTGATTCGTCATTCGGATTTCGTCATTCGTCATTCGCACATACCTTACGCCCACTAGCGGGCCCTGGGATACGAAACGACAGTCAATCATCACAAACGAGGCAACCCCATGTCCATCCGCATCGGCGACACCGCTCCCGACTTCACCGCCAACACGACCGACGGCCAGATCAACTTCCACAACTGGATCGGCGATTCGTGGTGCATCCTGTTCAGCCACCCCAAGGACTACACGCCCGTCTGCACGACGGAGCTGGGCAAGATGGCGAACCTGTCCGGTGAGTTCGCGAAGCGCAACGTGAAGCTGATCGCGGTGAGCGTCGACAGCGTCGACGACCACAAGGGCTGGATCAACGACATCAACGAGACGCAGGGCTGCACGGTGGCGTACCCGATCATCGACGGCGCCGACCGCAAGGTGCCCGAGCAGTACGGCATGATCCACCCCGAGGCCAACGACTCGATGACCGTCCGCTCGGTGTTCGTGATCGACCCGAAGAAGAAGGTCCGCCTGATCCTCACGTACCCCGCCAGCTGCGGCCGGAACTTCGACGAGCTGCTCCGCGTGGTCGATTCGCTGCAGCTGACCGACAGCAGCAAGGTCGCCACGCCGGTGAACTGGAAGCCGGGCGACGACGTGATCATCTCCCCGGCGGTGAGCAACGAGGACGCCGCGAAGCTGTTCCCGGGCTTCAAGACGGTCAAGCCTTACCTGCGGTACACGAAGGCGCCGAAGTGAGAAACCGTTGACCGAACGTCCGCGTGAGCGTATACTTGCCGGACTGACAACCGAATAGACCTGCGTGTCTTATCAAGAGCGGTGGAGGGACTGGCCCTTTGAAGCCGCGGCAACCGCCCATATGGGAGAGGTGCCAATTCCAGCCCTGATCCGGCGTGTGAGCCGGGCCGGGGGTAGATAAGGGCGGAAGTGCTCCAGCTATCAAGAGCCTCGCCGAGTCTGCCCCCGAACGAATGGGGACAGATGCGACGAGGCTTTTTGCGTTGGTGCGTGCCTCGGTAAGGCGCACACGCGAACGGCGCACGCGGGCGAGAGGAAGTAACGATGGCTGAGAAGAACGGATGTTTTAACGGGCTGAAGTGTCGCGAGTGCGGCAAGAAGTTCCCGGCCGAGGTCCTGTACGTCTGCGACGACTGCTGGGGCCCGCTGGAGGTCGACTACGACTACGACAAGATCGCCGCGCGGCTGACGAAGGAGACGATCCTCTCCCGCAAGCCGAACATGTGGCGTTACAAGGAACTGCTGCCGATCGAGGGCGACGTGACCGTCGGCCAGCACGTCGGCTACACGCCGCTGGTCAAGTCGGACCGGCTCGGCAAGGCGCTGGGCGTGAAGACGGTGTACGTGAAGAACGACACGGTCAACTACCCGACGCTGTCGTTCAAGGACCGCGTGGTGTCTGTGGCGTTGAGCCGGGCGAAGGAGTTCGGGTTCGACACCGTCGGCTGCGCGTCGACGGGCAACCTGGCGAACTCGGTCGCCGCGAACGCCGCCGCCGCGGGTCTGCGTGCGTTTGTCGTGATCCCCTCGAACCTCGAACTCGGCAAGATCATCGGCTCGCTGATCTACGGCATCAACGTCGTCGGCGTCGAAGGCACGTACGACAACGTCAACCGCCTGTGCAGCGAGATCGCCGGTCACTACAACTGGGGCATGGTCAACGTGAACCTCCGGCCGTACTACGCCGAGGGCTCGAAGACGATGGGCCACGAGATCGCCGAGCAGCTCGACTGGCAGCTGCCGGACCACGTGGTGTGCCCGATGGCGGGCGGGTCGCTGATCTGCAAGATCGAGAAGGCGTTCAACGAGTTCATCAAGCTCGGGTTCGTCGACAAGCACGACTTCCACATCCACGGCGGGCAGGCCGAGGGCTGTGCGCCGATCGTGGAGATGGTCAAGGAGAACCGCGACTGGGTGAAGCCGATCCGCGAGCCGAAGACGATCGTCAAGTCGCTGGCGATCGGCGACCCGGCGGACGGGCCGTTCGCGCGTCAGACGATGATCGGCACCGGCGGCTGGGGCGAGAACCCGACCGACGAGGAGACCGTGTGGGGTATCCGCACACTCGCCGAGACGACCGGCATCTTCGCCGAGACCGCGGGTGGCGTGACCGTCGCCGCGGCCAAGCGCCTGATCGACGCCGGTCGCATCAAGGCCGACGAGTCCGTCGTGCTTTGCATCACCGGCAACGGCCTGAAGACCAAGGAAGCCGTCGAAGGCGAGTTCGACGCGATCGACTCGATCCAGCCCAAGCTCGCGGCGTTCGACGAACTGCTCAAGAAGATCGAGGGCAAGGAGCCCGCGACCGTCAGCTGAGCACGCCGCCGAGGCACGCAACCACAACACTACGACTCAACAGATAGGACCTGACTGATGGCAGTGACCGTTCGCATCCCGACCCCGCTTCGCAAGTTCACCGACGACAACGAGACCGTCTCCGCCGAGGGCGGCACGGTGCAGGAGGCGATCGTCAGCCTCCAGTCGCAGTACCCGGCCTTGAAGGAGCGGCTTTGTGACGACAGCGGCAACCTCCGCAAGTTCGTCAACGTGTTCCTCAACGACGAGGACATCCGCTTCCAGGACGGCCCGGCGACGGCGGTGAAGGACGGCGACGAGCTGTCGATCATCCCGGCGATCGCGGGCGGGTGAGGCGGCTGCGCCGCGATGCTGGATGGCGGATGCGGGATGCTGGATAGGTGGCGGGCGTATCCAGCATCGAGTATCCAGCACCGAGCATCACCTGGAACGGCAGCAGGCCGACGAGCATCTTAATCGTTGATCCGCGCCGGGCGGACCGATACGATGATCCCGTAACCGACCGACCGTCAAGGCCTTCGGGAACGAGCATGAAGACGACCGCTCACCGCATGACGACCACGACCAACCGGCACCTGTGCGCCTGTTGCTGTTGTTGTGGCACGTGTTGTTGACGCGTGTGCGGCGCGTCGTAGCTCACCCCAACCCGAACCAGCCAGCACAGGAGACGGTCAGCCATGTCGACCGTGGAACAACAGCAAGCACAACCCGCCGAGTCGGACGCCGACGCCGCCGAGCTTCAGCAGAAGATCGACGAGCTCGCCGCCGTCGCCGCGGACCTCGAGAACAAGCCGCCGCAGGATATCCTGCGATACGCCGTGGAGCACTACCGCCCGGGCGTTTCGCTCGCGTGCTCCTTCGGCATGCAGTCGGTCGTCATGGTCGACATGCTCAAGCAACTGGACCTGCTCAACGATACCGAGGTGTTCTACCTCGACACCGGCGTGCTGTTCGCCGAGACGCACCAGACGCGACTCCGCCTGCAGGAGAAGTACGGCTTCCGCGCCGTGCGCGTCGCCGCGGACCTGTCGTGGGATCACCAGCAGAAGAAGTTCGGCGGACACCTCTACGAGCAGGGCGCCGAGGGCGTCGACAAGTGCTGCTACATGCGCAAGGTCGAGCCGCAGCGCAAGCACCTGCGTGGCAAGGCGGCGTGGATCACCGGCATGCGCCGCGGGCACAACCCCTCGCGTGCGAACATGCCCGTCGTGCTGTGGGACGCGGTCAACGGGATGGTGAAGTTCAACCCCGTGGCGCTGTGGGACGACAAGCAGATGTGGCGGTACATCCACGACCAGAAGGTGCCGTACAACCCGCTGTACGACCAGGGCTATCCGTCCATCGGCTGCAACACGCCGGTGTGCACGCGGCCGGTCAAAGAGGGCGAGGATCCGCGCAGCGGACGCTGGGCGGGGCTTGGCAAGACCGAGTGCGGCATCCACCTCGATGGCAACCAGATCAAGTCGCTCGACGGCTCGCAGCTGTAGGATCCGATGGAACTCCTCTCCCCCGGGTGGGGGAGAGGTTGGGTGAGGGGGTCGATTCTTCGGACACCGCGCACCTTTCGAATGACTCGCTGCGTACGACTCGTGCGAAGCAGACGCCGTGACCTCTAGATTCACCCTCACCCCGGCCCTCTCCCTCAAGGGAGAGGGGGTTTCGTTTATCATGTTTCGGATGGCACGGGCACACACATTTATCATTTCGACCGCAATCGTCTTCGTTACCTGCGCGATCACGCCGTGCCACGCTGACCTGCGCGCCGACGCGCTCGCCGCGGCGAAGAAGGCGACGTCGTTCCTGCACGACAAGGTCGCCACGCGCGGCGGTTACCTGTGGCGTTACAGCGCAGACCTCAAGCTGCGCGAGGGCGAGGGCGTGGTCGACACGCAGACGGTCTGGACGCAGCCGCCGGGCACGCCGTCGGTCGGTGAGGCGTTCGTGCGGCTCTACGAGGCGACGGGCGATACGCTGTTCCGCGACGCGGCGCGCGACGCCGCGGAGGCGCTGCGGCTGGGCCAGATGCGATCCGGCGGGTGGCAGGCGTACGTCGAGTTCGACGCCGACCGCCGCAAAAAATGGGCCTATCGCACCGAGCCCGAGGGCGACAAACGCAAGGACCAGTCGAGCCTCGACGACGACAAGACGCAGTCGTCGCTCCGCTTCGTGATCCAACTCGACCGCGCGCTCGACTTCAAGGACGCCGCGGTGCACGAGATGGCGATGTACGCGCTCGACGGCCTGCTCACGAAGGGGCAGTTCCCCAACGGCGGGTTTCCGCAGGTGTGGAACGGCGAGCCGCGCGACGCGAAGGACTATCCCGTCAAGCCCGCGTCGTACCCCGAGACGTGGTCGCGCGAATACACCGGGCATCACGAGTACTGGCTCCGCTACACGCTCAACGACAACCTGATGCCGGACGTGATCGACGCGCTGTACCTCGCGGCGGACACGTACGGCGACAAGCGCTACGCCGCCGCCGCGGAGAAGGCCGCGGGATTCCTGCTGCTGGCGCAGATGCCCGAGCCGCAGCCCGCGTGGGCGCAGCAGTACGACTACGACATGCACCCGATCTGGGCGCGCCGGTTCGAGCCGGCGTCCGTCACCGGCGGCGAGTCGCAGGGCGTCATCTCGGCGCTGATGCACGTGTACCGACGCACCGGCGATCGCAAGTACATCGAGCCGATCCCGCGCGCGCTCGATTACCTCGAAAAGTCGAAGCTGCCCGACGGTCGGCTCGCCCGCTTCTACGAGATGAAGACCAACAAGCCGCTGTACTTCACGCACGACGACTCGCAGCTCACCTACGACGACTCGGACATGTCGACGCACTACGGGTTCAAGGTCCCCAGCAAGCTCGACAAGCTGCGGCGCGAGTACGAGAAGGTATCGAAGCTCCGGGCAGACGAACTGCTTGAAAAGCAAGGGCCTGGCAGAATGACCAGCGGCATGGAGCGCGAGGTGCGTGAGGTGATCAAGGCGATGGACGAGCGCGGCGCCTGGGTGACCGACGACGGCCTGCGCTATCACAAAAAGCCCGGCCCCGTCATCGACATGCGCGTGACCGTCAACAACCTCAACACGCTGGCCGAGTATCTCGCGGCGTCGAGGTAGGGTCCTGCTATTGCGGACCGGTACGACGTGCGTGTGTTGAGCCGAATCGGTCCGCAATAGCGGACCCCTACATCATCGGCGGCCGATTCTCGTCGTCGTCCTCTTCGTCCGTCGCGTCCGCGACCGGCGGCAGGCCCGCGTCGTCGTTTTCATCGTCTTCGTCGTCGAGCCCCATGCCGACCATCCCGCCGTGCGTGATCTCGTCTTCGTCGATCTCGTCGGGGTCGATGTCCGGCAGCTTCACGTCGGAGCGCGGCGTCTCGTCTTCTTCATACGGCGCGACCTCCGCGGGCTCGCCCGCGGTGTCCGCTTCCGGCTGCGCCGCGGCGAGCGAGGTGAGATCGGAGCTTTCCGCCGCGTCCTCGTCTGCGATCGCGATCTGGTCGTCGCCTTCGTCGTCGGGCGCCGGCGTCTCATCGGGTTCCGCGACGGACGTGGGCGGCGGTGGGGGTGAACCTCCGCCGAGTTCGTACAGGTCGACCTCGTCGGGCTTCAGCCCCGTGTCTGGGTCGGCCTGCGCGGTCGACGGCGTCGGCGTGTCGGCGTCCGGCGGTGTGAGTTCACTCGCGGCCTCGAGTTCGATGCTGTCGTCGACGTCGGGTAGCTTTACGTCCGACTGCGCCGCGATCTCGGCAGACTTCGAGCCCGCGTGCACGAACGCCGCGCCGCCCGGCCCGGCCTCGCCTTCTTCGAGTTCGGTGAGCGTCTCGCCGTGGTCCGCGTGCTCACTGGGCGTCGTGACGAACCTGGCGAGCAGGAACACGCCGGCCATACACAGGTAGCCCAGGGCCCAGTCCATCGTCGGGATGCCGCGCAGCCACTCCCACCAGCCCTGCAGCGATTGGGCGGCCTCGCCGTGCGGGTAGAGCAGCACGATCGCCGTGTCGCTCGGTGTGAACGTGTACGAGTGCATCAGGCCGAACGTCGTGAGCAGGGCGGCGATCAGGCACCACGTCATCGCCCAGATGAACTTGCGTTCGATGACCATGACGGTCATCGCGGCGAGGATCATCGCGGTGAGGATGAAGCCCTGTTCCATGCGGAACGCGCCATCGATGTTCCACCCGCGGGCAGCGAAGCCGTCGAGGATTGTCTGCGACCTGTCGTAAAACGCCGGGCCGTTCGGCGGGCCGAATCCCGCGACCTGGAGGCCGAACTTCGCGAGCAGGGCGCCGAACGCCGCGACCGCCGGGAGCAGGCCGACGACAACCGCGGGCGCATGCTTGCGCGGCGTGGCGGTGAACGCCTGGGCGGTGATCACGATGCCGATCCACAGCACGATCGCCATGCCCGCCTCGATCGGCACGGCCCACGCGACGTGCGCCACCGTCCCGCTGAGGCACAGGATCGTGATGAACACCGCGTTGGCGATCGAGTAACCCGCCCGTGCGCCCATCGCCTTCCAGCCGGGGTGGCCGATGTAGATCGTCGTCGGGAAGCACGAGCCGAAGCACGCCGCGGCCATCGTGCCGATGCCGTTGACCGACAGGCTTGACCACGTCGCGTACCCGTCGCCCTCCGCCTCGGCCGATTCGATGTTCTGCATCGAGCCGATCACGTTGAACAGGCCCATCGGGATGATGACCGACAGGTACGTCGCGAGGTAGTACCAACCGACGACCATGCCGCCGGGTGTCTTGTCGGTGAACAGGGCGCGCAGGTCGTCGAACACGGGGATCGGCGCATAGAAACCTGCGCTAGGCAGCGTGGCCTTCATGTCGATGAGAGGTGAGCCGTCGCCGGTCAGCACCGGCAGCCACGCCAGCGCCGTGCCGATCACCACCGCCACCAGCCCCGCCGGGATGCCGCCGCGGATCCGCACGCGGCCGAAGTACGCCACGAGGATCACCGCCAGCGTCGCCAGCCCGACCACCGGGTACGCGTACGTCTTGAACAGGAACATGCCGGCGATGAACACGATGGCGATGCCGGCCAGCGTGCTGAGCAGCGCGGCGCGCGGCGTGACCTTGCGGATCCACGGCGCGGCGAACGCCCCGACGAACTCGATCACGCCGCTGCCGAGGCACGCGATCAGGCCCACGCGCCACGCCGTCGTCGCCGCGTCCTCCGGCGTCGCGCCCGCCGACTGCGCCGCGATCTTCGCCGGCAGCATCACCAGCAGGATGAACGCGAACACGCTCGGCGTGTTGATCCCGTACGGCAGGGCGCACACGTCCGTCCGCCCCTCGCGAGCCGCCAGCCGCTTCGCCTGCCACGCGTAAAACACGTTGCCGATGATCAGCGACACCGCCACGCCCGGCAGCACACGACCGAACAGCAGTTCGTCGGTGAAGCCCAGCAGCCCCTTGCACAGCGATGTGATGACCAGCAGCTGAACAAGGTTGTCGATCGCCAACCCGAAGAACCCGTCGAGGTCTCCGCGGACGAACCAACGCATGGATGGTGTCGGTGCCTCACTCATTGATCAAATCCCCTGATCGTTCGTAAAGACCGTGCCGACACAGCATAGCAGGGAAGAATGCCCAATGACTAAATCCCAATGACCAATGTTACAGAGCCCTCGTCCGCGCATCCGGTATTGGACATTGGGGCTTGGTCATTGGGCATTCCTCGGCTACGCGTAGCCGAGGTTCCTGAGGTCGTCCTCATCGAGGCCGAAGTGGTGGCCGATCTCGTGCAGGACGGTGATGCGGATCTGCCTGCGGAGCTCGGCTTCGTCGACGTACCCGTCGGGCCCCGTCGCGAGGTTCAGCACGCCGTTGCGGAACACGTGGATCGTGTCGGGCATCGTGCCGGAGTGCATGACGCTCCGCTCGGTCAGTGGGATGCCGCTGTGCAGGCCGCACAGGTTGTCGATGGCCGTGTCGTCGTCCGGGTCGACGCCCAGGTCGTCGAGCACGTCGTCGGAGGGGTAGTCCTCGACGATCAGCGGAATCTCTTCGAGCAGGTCGGTCACACGCGAAGGCAGCTCGGCGAGCACGCTTTCGAGCAGGTCGTCGAACATTTCACGCTCGCGGCGTGTCACGATGTTGTCGTCATCCGGGTGCGCGGGGTTCACGATCCGTGTAATATACTCACCCCGACCACCCATGAGCGACCTGACCGACATCAAACCGCTGATCATCTCCGCCCCGTTCGGCAACTACATCCAGCCCGACGGCGCGACCGCCACGTGCGGCACCTTCACCGCCGCCGCACGCCCCGGTCGCTACTGGCGATTCATCCGCACCGTCCGCTACTACCGTCGCCTCCGCGCGTGGGTCAACAAGATCGGCCTCCGCAACCCCGGCATGCCGTGGTTCGTCGAGCAGTGCAAGGCCGGCAAGATCGACGCGGCCGACAAGATCGTCTCCGTGCACGGCTTCGTCGCCGATGACTGGTGGGCGCTGCTGGATCAGATCGCGGAGATCAAGCCGCTGGCCGTCGAGCTGAACATGAGCTGCCCGAACGTCGGCGAGGTGGACTGGCCCGACGAGCTGTTCGACCGCGCGGTGGCGACCGGCGTGCCGGTGATCGCGAAGCTGCCCCCGGTCAACTACGACGAGATGTTCACGCAGGCGCACGCGGCGCAGATCCGCGGGTTCCATTGCTGCAACACGCTGCCGGTCCCCGCGGGCGGGCTCAGCGGCGCGCCGCTCAAGCCCGTGGCGCTGCAGTGCATCCGCGACCTGTTCGGCGACATGCCCCCCGACGACCGCGCCAGGCTGTTGGTGATCGGCGGCGGCGGCATCCGCGCCACGTGCGACATCGACGACTACCTCGCCGCGGGCGTCGACCGTGTCGCCGTCGCGACGAAGGTCTGCAACCCGATCTACCTGTTCAGCGACGCGGGGGTGCGCCCGCTGATCGAGCACGCGACGAGGCGCCTGGGTGGCACTGACAAGGGAGCGTAGCGAGCTTGTCAGTGGCGGAGGGCGGCGCGATCGGCGAAAACCTTTAGCTGCCCATTCGTCAATGACACTCGCGGCGCACACGCTGGGGTCGCTGCAGATCTCCACTGACAAGCTCCGCTGCGTTGCGCTTGTCAGTGCCACCCGGAATCAACCTACTCGCGGTGCATCTTGTCGACACAGTGCGTAATCAGCGCCGTCCACCCGGTCTGGTGATTCGCGCCGCAGCCGCGGCCGGTGTCGCCGTCGAAGTACTCGTAGAACAGCACGAGGTCCCGCCAGTTCGCGTCGTGCGTGAACAGGGCGTTGTGACCGTGCGCGGGTCGACGCCCCGTGTCGTCCGGCATGAAGATCGACGACAGGCGTCGGTCGAGTTCGTGGGCGACCTCCAGCAGCGTCATCATGTTGCCCGAGCCGGTCGGGCACTCGATCTGGAACGAGTCGCCGTAGAAGTGGTGGTAGCGTTCGAGCGCCTCGACGAGCAGGTAGTTGATCGGGAACCACACCGGCCCGCGCCAGTTGCTGTTGCCGCCGAACAGGTCCGTCGTCGACTCCGCCGGGTCGTACGCCACGCCGTACGTCTGGCCGTGGTGCTGCAACTGGTACGGCTTGTCGCGGTACGCGCGGGACAGCGAGCGGATGCCGTAGGGCGACAGGAACTCGTTCTCGTCGAGCATGTACGTCAGCACGCGGCGGAGGCGCTTCTGCGACGGGATCGCCAGCAGCAGGTGCTCGTGGCCGTGCTGATGCTCGACGCGCTCCATCAGCGCCACGTGCCGCGCCAGATCGCCGCGGTACTCGAGGAACCAATCCATGCGCTTGCGAAAGCCCGGCAGCGTGTCGATGCGGCGTGACGAGAACACCGTCGCCGTGCACAGCGGGATGAGCCCGACGAGCGACCGCGCCTTGACCGGCACCGAGTGCTCGTTGACGTGCAGCTGGTCGTAGTAGAAGCCGTCCTCCTCGTCCCACAGCCCGTTGCCGCCTAGCGTGTTCATCGCGTCGCAGATCGCCACGAAGTGCTCGAAGAACTTCGACGCCATGTCCTCATAGACCGGGTTGTCCTCCGCGAGCTCCAGCGCGATGGCGAGCATCGTGCCGCAGTAGAACGCCATCCACGCCGTGCCGTCCGCCTGCGTAAGCGTCGCGCCGCCGGGCAGCGGCTGCGAGCGGTCGAACACGCCGATGTTGTCCAGGCCGAGGAACCCGCCGCTGAACAGGTGGTTGCCCTGCGGGTCCTTGCGGTTGACCCACCACGTGAAGTTCAGCAGCAGCTTCTGGAAGCACGACTCGAGGAACTTGCGGTCACGCTTGCCGCGCGGGCCGGTCATCTTGTACACGCGCCAGCACGCCCAGGCGTGCACCGGCGGGTTCACGTCGTCGAAGTGGAACTCGTACGCCGGGAGCTGGCCGTTGGGGTGCATGTACCACTCGCGCAGCAGCAGCATGAGCTGCTTCTTGGCGAAGTCGCCGTCCACCTTCGCCAGCGCCACCGCGTGAAACGCCAGGTCCCACGCCGCGTACCACGGGTACTCCCACTTGTCCGGCATCAGCACCACGTCGCGGTTGTACAGGTGCTCCCACTCGGCGTTGCGTCCGTGCTGGTGCTGCGGCGGCGGGGGCGGCATCGCCGGGTCGCCCTTCAGCCAGTCCTCGACGATGTAGTGGTAGAACTGCTTGCTGAACAGCAGGCCCGCGTACGCCTGCCGCGCCACGTTCCGCTGCTCGTCGCTCAGTTCCTTCGACAGCCGCGCCGCGTAGAACGCGTCCGCCTCCGTCGCCCGCTTCTTGAACGTGTCGTTGAAGGCCTTGCCGAACGGATCGCCCTTGGGCTGCTCGTCCTCTGCGGTCAGACGCAGCTGGACCCGCACCGACTCGCCCGCCGGGACACGCAGCTTGTACCACGCCGCGGCCTTCGTGCCCGTGCCCGCGGGATTGACCGCGTCGACGCGCCCGCGGATCACGCGCTCGTGGAACGCGTCCTTCACGTGCATCGCCGCGTTCGGCGCGCCCCACAGGCGCTGCGCGTTCGTGTCGTTCTCCGTGAGCATCAGCTCGGGCGATTCGCCGTCTGCGCCCGGCCCGACCTGCATCACGAAACGCCCCAGCGTGTCGTGGTCCGCCAGCAAAGTGTGTGGCCCGGTCTGCTTGAGCATCGGCTTGCGACCGCAGCCCTCGTGACGCGTCCCCCACGACCACGTGTTGCGGAACCACAGCGTCGGCAGCACGTGCACCTCCGCCGCGTCCGGCCCGCGGTTCGACACCGTCACGCGGATCAGCAGGTCGTTCGGCCCCGCCTTGGCGTACTCGGTCATCACGTCGAAGTAACGCCCGTCGTCGAACACGCCCGTGTCGCTCAGCTCGAATTCCGCGTCGTGCACGCCGCGCTCGCGGTTCACGTCGATCAGCTGCTGGTAAGGAAACGCCGCCTGCGGGTACTTGTACAGCGTCTTCATGTACGAGTGCGTCGGCGTCGAGTCGAGGTAGAAGTACTCTTCCTTGACGTCTTCGCCGTGGTTGCCTTCGGGATTGGTCAGCCCGAACAGCCGCTCCTTGAGGATCGGGTCCTGGCCGTTCCACAACGCCAGCGCGAAGCACATGCGGCACTCGCGGTCGGTGACGCCCATCAGGCCGTCCTCGCCCCAGCGATACGCCCGGCTCCGCGCCTGGTCGTGCGTGAAGTAGTTCCAGCAGTCACCGTTGTCGGAGTAGTCCTCGCGGACCGTTCCCCACTGACGCTCGGACAGGTACGGGCCCCAACGCTTCCAGTTACGCTTGCGCGTGATCGACTCGTGGAGTCGGACCGACTCGGCGTCCCCCGGCGGCGTTGCGGTGCGTGTGCTCATAGTCGGCATTGTACCGATCGCGACGCGAAGCGCGCCGGTGAAACCTTCGTGAACCGGTTGACGTATAATCACGCCATGGACGCAACGATCCGACAGGCCCGCGTCGGCGACATCACCCAGGTCGCCGACATGATCAACGACTACGCCGAGCGCGGCCTGATGCTGCACCGCTCGCACGCGGAGCTGTACGAACGCCTGCGCGACTACCTCATCGCCGAGATCGAAGGCCGCGTCGTCGGCATCTGCGGCCTGCGCATCCTCTGGGCGAACCTCGCGGAGGTGTACGCGCTGGCCGTCGACACCGAGTTCAACGGTCAGGGCATCGGCCGCCGCCTCGTCGCCGCGTGTGGCGAAGAGGCCGAGCGGCTCGGCATCCGCAAGCTGTTCGCGCTGACCTACGAGCGCCGCTTCTTTGAGCGGTGCGGCTTCGAGGTCGTCGATCGCCACCGCACGCTCCCGCTGAAGGTCTGGTCCGAGTGCATCCGCTGCCCGAAGAACCAGATGTGCGACGAGATCGCGATGGTCCGCGTGCTCGAGCACGTGCCGGAGGTCGGCCCGACGCCCGGCTCGCGCCAGTTCGAGCCCGGCCGGTACGACGTGCCCGTCGTCGTCGATCAGATCCGCATCATCGAGAACGAAGCCGTCCGCACCGAAAAGCTGTGACGCGCCTCCCGTGACGCGTGTCCCGGCGTGATCGCCCAAACGATCGCGCCGCACAATCCGACACTTTGGCGAGCCCCCGATCGCGCGATCGGGCGGCGCCAGCCTGCGCGCCACGTGTCGCGGAACGCGAACATGACCCACGACTGGCTCGACATCCTGCTCAACGACCCCGCGATCACGACGCTGTGCGACAGGCTCGGCGAGCGCGAGTCGATCGCCGCGGAAGGCGCGTGGGGCTCGGCGGCGCACCTGCTGGCCGGGGCGCTGCGCGTGCGCACCGGTCGGCCCGTGCTCATCGTGGTGGGGCACCTCGACGACGCCGACGAAGCCGTGTCGGACCTCGAGCTGTTCGACGGCGTGTCGGGGTCCGTGTTCCCCGCGCTCGAGGTGCTGCCGGGCGAATCGAACGTGAGCCTCGAACTGCTCGCCGAGCGGCTGGGCATGGTCACGCGGCTGCTCGACGGCGATCAGCCCGACGTGATCGTCGCGCCGGTGCAGGCGCTGATGCAGGCCGTGCCGCAGCGCGAGGCGATCGGCGGCATGACGCGGCGTGTCGAACGCGGCATGACGCTCGACCAGCAGGAACTGGCGCACTGGCTCGACGCCGCGGGCTATCAGCGTGTCGACGTGATCGACGAGGTCGGCGACTTCGCCGTGCGCGGCGGCATCGTCGACATCTGCCCGCCCGGCAACCTGCCGCCCGTCCGCATCGACTTCTTCGGCGACGAGGTCGACGAGATCGCCGAGATCGATCTCGCGTCGATGGGCTCCGACCGCAAGCTCAAGTCGATCCACCTCATCGGCGCCTCGGCCGACCAGGTGCAGAGCGACACGCGGACGACGTCGCTGTGGGAACTGCTGCGTGCCGACACGATCGTGGTGATGTGCGAGACGCTGGAGATCGACGAGCAGGCCCGCGCGTACTACGAACGCCTGATCGATCCGACCGGCATCTACGCGCCGCGCTCCGTGCACGAGCAGGCCCGCCGCTTCGCGCAGGTTGACGTCAACCAGTTCGCCGCGCCGGGCATGGCCGAGCAGCGCGTCGCGCTGCCCGTCCGCGCCGTGCCCAACTTCGACAGCGACGCCGCGAAGGCGATCGATGAGTTGGTCGAACTCGCGGCGGATCACCGCGTGATCGTCACGTGCCGCCGCGAGGGCGAAGCCGAACGCCTGCGCGAGCTGCTGGCCGAGCATGAGTCCGCGGCCTTGCAAAACGTACAGATCGTCAGCGGCTACCTCTACCGCGGCTTCATCTGGGGCGCCGCGGGCAACGATGCGCTGCAGACTGCGATCGTGCCGCACCACGAGCTGTTTCACCGTTACCAGGCGCGGCGGCGCATCCGGCGTGTCAGCGTCGGGGCGCGCGACGTCGACGCGTTCCTCGACATCGAGCCCGGCGACTACGTCGTGCACACGCACCACGGCGTCGCGCGGTTCAAGGGCCTGCGCGTGATGAAACGCGACGGCGACGACGCCGGCGAAGAGTACCTCACGCTCGAGTTCGCCGAGAAGGCGCTGCTGCACGTGCCGGCCAGCGAGATCGAGCACGTGCAGAAATACGTCGGCGGCTTCGCGGGGCGCCCGCAGCTCAGCAAGCTCGGCGGCGCGCGATGGAAAAAGCAGAAAGAGCAGGTCGCCGAGGCCGTCAAAGACATGGCCGCGGAACTGCTCCGCGTGCAGGCGGCGCGGCAGTCGATTCCGGGCATCGCGTTCCCGGCCGACACGACGTGGATGAAACGTTTCGAGGCGGAGTTTCCTTGCGAGGAGACCGACGATCAGCTCGCGGCGATCGCGAAGATCAAGCGCGACATGGCCGAGCCGCGCCCGATGGACCGGCTGATCTGCGGCGACGTCGGCTACGGCAAGACCGAGCTGGCGATGCGCGCGGCGTTCAAGGCCGTCGAAGCCGGTTACCAGGTCGCGGTGCTCTGCCCGACGACGGTGCTCAGCGAGCAGCACGAGCGGACGTTCCGCGAGCGCATGGCGGACTACCCGGTGCGCATCGAGACGCTCAACCGCTTCAAGTCGACCACCGAGGTGCGCGACACGCTGCGCGGTGCGAAGGACGGCGGCGTCGACATCCTCATCGGCACGCACCGCCTGCTCAGCGAGGACGTGACCTTCGCGAAGCTCGGCATGGTGATCGTCGACGAGGAGCAGAAGTTCGGCGTCGAGCACAAGAACCGCCTGATGCGGTTTCGCGTCACGGTCGACGTGCTGACGATGTCGGCCACGCCGATCCCGCGCACGCTGCACATGGCGATGCTCGGCCTGCGCGACATCAGCTCGCTGAGCACGCCGCCCGCGGACCGCCGCGCGATCGTCACCGAGGTGATCCAGCACGAGCGCCCGCGCATCCGCCAGGCGATCCTGCGCGAGCTGAACCGCGACGGCCAGGTCTACTTCGTGCACAACCGCGTGCACAACATCCACACCGTCGCCAACGAGATCCGCTCGATGGTGCCGGAGGCCGCCGTCGCGGTCGGGCACGGCCAGATGTCTGGCCACGAGCTCGAAGACGTCATGCTCCGCTTCGTCCGCGGCGAGGTCGACGTGCTGGTCTGCACGACGATCATCGAGTCCGGCATCGACATCCCGCGCGCCAACACGATGTTCATCGCCGACTGCGACCGCTTCGGCCTCGCCGAGATGCACCAGCTGCGCGGGCGTGTGGGGCGCTACAAGCATCGCGCGTACTGCTACCTCCTGCTGCCGCAGACGCGCACGCTGACGGAGGTCGCCACGCGTCGGCTCCGCGCCATCGAGGAGTTCAGCATGCTCGGCGCGGGCTTCAAGATCGCGATGCGCGACATGGAGATCCGCGGCGTCGGCAACCTGCTCGGCCCCGAGCAGTCCGGCCACATCGCCGCCGTCGGCTACGACCTGTACTGCCAGCTGCTCGAGCAGTCGACGCGTCAGCTCCGCAACGAGCCCGCGCCGAACGTGCCGTCCGAGGTTCACCTCGAGCTGAAGATCCACGGCAACCTGCCGCGTCGCTACATCCCGTCGGATCGCCACCGCATGGAGGCGTATCGCCGCATCGGTCGCGCGCCGGACTTCGACACGCTGCGGAGCGTCGAGCGCAGCCTCGTCGACGCCTACGGCGAGCTGCCGTCGAGCGCCGAGGTGCTGATGCAGCTGGCGGAGATCCGCCTGGCGCTGGCGTCGATGCGTGTCGAAGCGCTCAAGCTCGACGGACCCGACCTCATCTTCACCACCGCCGAGCCGAAGCGGCTGTCGCCCAAGCTGGAGTTCGCGCCGGGATCGGTCCGCCTCGTCGACATGCCCGGCCCCGACACGCCCGGCACGATCTACTATCGACCGCCCAAGGCGTACCTCGACGAGCCCCGCACGATGCTCAACGTGCTCCGCAAGCTGCTGGTCGGCGCGAAGCACATGCGGGGCGACGCGGGCGCGAAGCCCAAGTGATCACTTGATCAGCGGCGAGCTGTTGCCGCCCTTGAACGCCGGTGGCGGCGGCGCGGGATCGAGGCGATCGTCGGCGTTGCCGTTGCCGCCCACGCGGTTGTTCGGGTCGAACTCGAGCTGGTGCTTGAGCCGGTAAACGCGGCCGTTGTTCATGAACACGTCGGCGACGACCTCGAAGGTGCCCCAGCCGCTGCGCGACAACGGGAAGCCGTAGTCCGCGCCGTCGACCACGTCGATCTGGTTCGGGTTAAAGGTCGGGTGCAGGTAATAGCGGACGGCCTTGACGTCGCGCAGCACGCCGACCGGGCCCTCGACCCACGTCGTCCAGTCGTACCAGATCTTGCCGAACTTCGTCGTGCCGGTGTTGCGGGACGAGTTGACGAGCCGGATCGCGTCGTCGGCCGGGGCGTTGAACTTGAGCTGGTGCGTGAGGCGTTGCGTCGTGCCGTCCCTGAACAGCACGGTCGCGCCGACCGCGAAGGTGCCCCAGCCGTTGGTGGTGAACGCGAAGCCGTTGCGTGGCGCGTCGGTCACCACGACGTTGGGCTGCGGGAACGTCGGGTGCAGGTGATACGTGACCTGCTGCACGTCGGCGAGGTCCGTCATCGAGCCGTTGAGCTTCAGCGACCATTCCCAGTACGGCTGGTCGCCCCTGCGGCCCCAGTAGCGGTCGGTCTGGACGAGCGACAGCGAGCGCTGCTGCGGCGGGTTGAACGTCAGATCGACGCCGACGTCTTTGGTGGTGTTGTCGTAGAACTGGACGGTCGCTTCGATGTGCACGCGGCCGGTCCCGCCGTGGTTGCCCTGCAGGGCGAACGCGTCGTCGAGCGACGTGCGCTGATACGAGCCGATCTGTCCGCCGGACAGCGGCACCTTCCACGTGACGTTCCGCACGCTCTCGAGGGCGCGTCGGTTGCCGTTGAGCGCCACGGACCACTGCCACGTGTGCCCGCCGTTGACGACGCCGGCGTAGCGGATGCTGCCGGTGGCGGCGACGGCGCGGTCGATGTCGGGCGCGTTGTGCAGCTTCTCGGGGATGTCGTGGAGGATGAACGCCGCCTGGCCGAAGCTGTACGGGTGCGGCCTGAGCTCGCGGAGCAGGTCGTAGTCGACCCACGTGTGCCCGGCGTAGTTGGTGTCCTGCCACCGCCACTGCGTGCCCCACGAGTTCATCAGCAGGAACGCGTGCCGCGTGTCGTCGAAGCCGACAACGCACAGGGCGTGGTAGCGGTGCTGCGTGTTGGGGTCCATGTGTGCGTCGGCTTCGCGTCGCATCGCGGGGGTGAACACGTCGTAGCGCCCGCTGTTGAAGATCGGGTCGGTGCGGATGACGAGCACGACCACGTGCCCCTGCGCCACGGCCGAGCGGATGGCGTCGCCGGTGGTGAGCTGGCTGAAGTGGCTGGCGCGGAACTTCGTGGCTTCCTGCAGCGCGGCGGCGGGGGGCTGCTCGCGGTAGTCGGTGTACGGCATGGTCGCCAGCGTGGCGCAGCCGCGGTCGATGACGAGTTGCAGGGCCGCGACGGTGTTGGAGCCGTGGTCGACGCCGCCGTTGATCTGGTTGTAGATGAACGACGGCGAGAAGATGTGTTCGCGCTGCGTGGCTTCCCAGTCCTGATCCTGCGCCTCGTTGTAGGTCTTGCAGGCGTAGGCCACGGCCCAGCCGACGCAGCTGTTCTGGTTCGCCTGGTTGCCGACCTCCGGCAGCACGCGCACCTGTCGCCCGCCGCGCACGGCGAACCGCAGGTCGACGCTCGGCGTGACGCCCGTGCCCTCGTTCGCGGGCTTCCACACGGGGATGCCCTTCAAGTCGTCGGCGGTGATGGGGTTGGCGCCGAGGTCGCCGGCGAGGACCGGTCGCGCGACGCTCATCACGCCGAGCGTGACGGCGATGGCCATCAGCAGCAGCGTCGTCGGCCACTGGCCGGGCGCGGGCGGTTTGGGGTGCGTTGCAGGTGTCATATTGGTCCCCTGAGGTGGCGCTGCGGGTCACGCCGGGTGTCTGGAAGGCTCATTTCGCATTCTCGACGGTGGCCCATGGGTGTCAATACCGGCGCGGGCGCTCGTGTCGTGATTTGCGGGGGGGGGGGAGGGGGCCTTTGTCATCTGTCATTTTCCATTTTCCATTTTTCATTGCGATCCCGCGGCGCCTCGCGGCGCTCGAAGTCGCGGGCTTGGGGCGTGTCGCGCGGTCGGCGCGTACGTTGTCTGGCGTTTGGGTCATGTGTCAGCCCTCCATAAATGGGCGAAACGACGCGCAGGTGCGCACGGGGGTGTCGCGACGCGCGGGGGGCGTCGGTGTAAGTGACGGGTGGGGCGGGCGATGACTTTTTTGTGGCAAAATCGCGCTGACGGTGTGGCGTGTGCGCGTTGGTGCGCACGGATCGGCGCGGGTCAGTCGGCGTTGAAGGGCGGGTTGTCGAGGTCGGCGGCGACCTCGACGCGTTCGCAGCGGGTGGCGCGGAGGTGGTCGTCGAGTTCGACGAGGACGCCGCAGAGGCGGGTGTCGTTGGTGTCGTCAGCGACCTCGAAGCGTGCGGGGTTGGCGGTCGACATGAACTGGACGACGCGGTCCTTGAGTCGGCCGAGCACCGAGTCGTAGGGGCCGCACATGCCCAGGTCGCTGATAAAGGCAGTGCCGCCGGGCAGCACGCGGGCGTCGGCGGTGGGCGTGTGGGTGTGCGTGCCGAGCACCGCGGCGACGCGGCCGTCGAGGTAGTGGGCCAGCGCGAGTTTTTCGCTGGTGGCCTCGGCGTGGATCTCGACGATGACGGCCTCGTCGCGGCCGACCTCCTGCAGGTACAGATCGGCGGCGGCGAACGGATCGTCGGCGAGCGGGTTGGAGATGAACAGCCGACCGAGCAGCGTGATCACGTGCACGCGCAGGCCGCTGTTCGTTTCGAGCACCATCGCGCCTTGTCCGGGCGCCTGCTCGGGCAGGTTGAACGGGCGGATGAGCCGGTCGTGCTGGTGCATCACCGGGACGATCTCCGCCTGCCGGAACGCGTGGTCGCCGAGCGTGACGCCGTCGACGCCGTAGCTGAGCAGCTTCTGGTAGAGGCGTGTGGTGATGCCGGAGCCGCCGGCGATGTTCTCACCGTTGGCGATGACGAGATCGGCGCGGTGCTGCTGCCGCAGCGCGGCGATGTGCTGCTGCACAACGCGGCGCCCGGGTCGACCGACGATGTCACCGAGCATGATGAAGCGAAAGGCCATGGCCGCAGCGTAACACGGTCGCGCGGCGGCGTATAGCATCAACCAGCTTCGGGCGTCACTTGTCCTGCTCCGCCCGATCGACGTAGCTCGGGATCACAATCTTCGCCGACTGTTCCCACGCGGTGAGGAAGAGTGAAGCGGTGAGTTCGACGCCGGCGGTGGCGCGGTCGAGGGCGAAGTCTTTGACCTGCGGGTCGAGTTCGACCTTCTCTTTGACGCCGGGCAGCTTCGGCTCCAGTTCGTAGACGCGGTCGACCAGGGCGTGGGTCTTGTCGATCTCGGCGAGCACGGCCTTGAACAGGTCGCCGTCGATCGCGCGGACATGTGCGGGGTCGAAGGCGATGTCGTCGGGCTTGTAGCGGTAGAGCAGGTCGTCGACCTTGGCGTGGATGCCGGTGTGCGGCGAGCGTCCGTTGACGACGCGTCCGTCGAAGTGGATCGTGTTGTGCAGCGGCTGGACGAGGTCGCCGGCGTAGTGCGCCAGCCAGCCGGCGTAGATCAGGCACTTCATCCTGATGTACGGGTTGTCGGGCCACTTGCGGTGCTCGGCGAAGGCGATCATCAGTTGCTGCGTGGACTCGGTGACCGAGTAGGGCAGGAACCCGGCCTGCTGGGCGGAGAGATTCAGCTCGCCCATCAGCTTGAGATACTGCGATCGCTTTGCGGGCAGGGCTTTGCCCTGGAGCGCTTCGTAGTCGAGGTAGTGCTCGGGGGCGTTGGCGTCGTTGAGCTGCGGCGCGGCGGGGTTGCGTGTCAGGTCGGGGTCGAGGCTGGCGTGGGCGATCGTGGCGGCGCCGGCGCGGAAGAAGGCCGGGACGGTGTCGGGCAGGGCGTCGACGGCGCGCTCGGCGATGAGGTGATGACCCTCGTGATGCCAGGCGAACGCGGCGGGGCAGGCGACGGCGACGATCAGACCGAGCAGCAGCGGCGTGACGCGTGGCATGGGTTGGTCTCCGGGGGATGGGGTATCCGTGAGCATGATATCGCGGCGAGCGCGGGCCGGGCGGCTTTCTCGAAACGTTAACGCGCGCTTGGCGGTGCGGACGCGTCGGGCTTATATTCATGGCTGTCATCGCAGTTCGTTCACGAGGGAGTGTGGCATGCTCGCAATTCTCACCGGCCAGGTCGGGATGGATAAGAAGAAGTACGCCGAGGCGGTTTCGCAGTTCGCGGCCGAGCGCGGCGAGCCGGTGAAGCTGTATCACATCGGCGACATGATGTACGCCGAGGCGCCGGACGTGCGCCCCGGGCGCATCCTCGACCTGCCGCTCGGGCGTCTGCACACGCTGCGGCGTTCGGTGTTCAAGGACGTGATGAACGACGCGGCGAATCACCGGCACGTGCTGATCAACACGCACGGCACGTTCCGGTGGCGGCACGGCCTGTTCCGCGCGTTCGACTTCGACCAGATCCAGGCCCTCAAGCCCGACGTGCTGATCTGCCTGGTCGACAACATCGAGGCGATCGGGCATCGGCTGCACCGCGAGCACACCGTCGACGCAACGCTCAAGGACCTGATGGTGTGGCGCGAAGAAGAGATCATGGCCACGGAGCTGCTGGCGCAGGCGGTGGGGTGCGGCAACGAGTTCTACGTGCTGTCGCGCGGGCGGGACAGGGCGACGATCGAGACGGCGGCGCGGCTGGTCACGCAGCCGAAGATGCGCAAGGTTTATCCGTCGTTCCCGATGACGCACGTGGTGAGCATGCCGGACGTGCTGGCGGAGATCGACGCGTTCCGCGCCGAGCTGGCGCGGCACTTCATCTCGTTCGACCCCGGCGACGTCGACGAGAAGCTGCTGCTGGATCGCGCGCTCGCCGCGGCGAAGGAGGCCAAGGACTTCATCACGGGCAAGGGGCTCGACCCGGAGGGCAACCCGGTGACGTTCGACGTGTCGGTCAAGCAGGTGATCGACATCGCGGGCGACATCGACGGGCAGATCTACGCGCGCGACTTCAAGCTGATCGACCAGTCGGACATGATCGTGTCGCTGGTCCCGGAGCTGCCGGGCGGCACGCCGGGTCTGAGCAGCGGCGTCGAGCGCGAGCTGCAGCACGCGTTCGAGGGCTCGAAGGAAGTGTACGTGGTGTGGAAGCCGGCCAAGTCGCCCAGCCCGTTCATCACCGAGACGGCGACGAAGGTGTTCAAGTCGACGGACGAGGCGCTGCTGCACTTCGAGAGCGAAGGCATGTTCCTGGCGCAGCGTAACCTGTTCGGGCAGTGAGCCGGGCGGGGTCTGCCTGATCAGAAATCACATTCGAGCATGTCGTCGGGCACGTCCCTGAGCTTGCGTGCGACCATGCCGACGTAGTGAAGCGGCTCGCCGGCGACCGACAGGCGGTGGGGGTAGCGGCGGTAGGCCTGCGGCTGGATGACCTCGTCGCGGGCGAGTCGGCGGATGAGGCGGCAGAACCCGCTGGCGTCGCGTTCGTGGATGAAGTCTTCCTTGATGTTGAACGCGATCCAGCCGGGCGTCTCGATCAGGTCGAGCGCCTTGACGAACGCACGCGGCGGGATGTCACCGAAGCCGAGCGCGGCGACGGTGGTCAGGCAGTTGAACTGGTGCTTGCGCAGCGTCTCTTCGTCGCGTTCGGGCAGGTTGGTCAGGTCCGTCACGAGGTAGTCGTGGTATAGGCCCGGGCGGTCGCGGAGCGTCGCTTCACGCGCCTCGGGGATGATGTCGATGCCGACGATCTTCTGGACGCCCCGCGCGTCGAGCTCGTCGCCGACCATGCCGTTGCCGGCGCCGACGTCGAGGACGTGCAGGTCGTCGGGGCAGTCGCGGTGATCCAGCAGCACGTCGGCGAGCAGCCGGGTTACCCGTGTGGGCGAGCAGCACTCCAGCGTGTGGTAGAACAGGTGCTCGTAGAGCCCGGGCACCTTGAACACGTCGTGGTAGTCGTGGAACCTGATGCGTCGGGTCTGCCCGTCAACCACGAGGTCGCACCACTCCTTGTCCTGCGAGACGCCGTCGTCGGCGCCGCTCGGCAGGCGGAGTTCGTCGAACTCGGAGTCGATCTCGGCGACGCGTAGTCGCCAGCGCGGTGTGGTGTTCTGCGTATCCATGCGGGGATCCCCTTGTCGATCACGTTTGAGTAGCCAATGCACAACCCCGGCCACGACGACCTACGGCGTTGCCTGTCGTTTTGTTGCGCCGCACCGAACTTCGGATCGACGCGGCGGGTGTTGGCCGACCGCCGGAATCACGCTCGGCGGTGGCCTGGATAGACGTCGCGGCGCGGGTGAGTCACGCCGGACACTCGACGTTCCCGCGCGACAACAACGCGCGGGACCACCACCGACCATACGGATACGGTGGTCGAAGTCAAGGAACGCACGCGTTTCTCAGGGGATCGGGCTACGCCGACTCTTTCTTCTTGATCTTCTTCATTTCGCCGAGCTTCTTGGTGCCGGCGATGACATCGGCGTCCATGACGTAAGTGACGCCGCGGTTTTCCATGTCGGGCAGGTCGTACATCAGGTCGAGCATCACTTCCTCGAGGATCGCACGCAGGGCGCGGGCGCCGGTGTTGCGCGCCATGGCCTTATGGGCGACGGCGGACAGCGCGTCCTCGGTGAACTGCAGCTCGGCGCCTTCCATCGTGAAGTAGTGCTGGTACTGGCGGACGAGGGCGTTCTTCGGCTCGGTGAGGATGCGGACGAGCGCCTCTTCGTCGAGCGGGCTGAGCGGGACGACGATGGGCAGTCGGCCGACGAGCTCGGGGATGAGGCCGAACTCGAGCACGTCGTCGGTGGTGACCTGTGAGAGGACGCGGTCGTCGCGTTTGTTGCCGATCGCGGCGCCCGCCTGCGCGGAGAAGCCGATGCGCTGGGCGCCGAGGCGTTTGCGGATGATGTCCTCGATGCCGATGAATGCGCCGCCGCAGATGAACAGGATGTTGGTCGTGTCCATCTGGATGTACTGCTGCTCGGGGTGCTTGCGTCCGCCCTGCGGGGGGACGTTGGCGACGGTGCCTTCGAGCATCTTGAGCAGGGCCTGCTGGACGCCCTCGCCGCTGACGTCGCGCGTGATCGAGACGTTCTGCGAGGTGCGGCCGATCTTGTCGATCTCGTCAATGAAGATGATGCCGCGCTGGGCGGAGTCGAGGTCGTAGTCTGCGGCCTGGAGGAGCTTGAGCAGCAGGTTCTCGACGTCTTCGCCGACGTATCCCGCTTCGGTGAGCGTGGTGGCGTCGCCGATGGCGAAGGGCACGTTGAGCATGCGCGCCATGGTGCGGGCGAGCAGCGTCTTGCCCGAGCCGGTGGGGCCGATGAGCATGACGTTCGACTTCTCGAGCTCGACGTCGATGTCCTCTTCGCTGTCCTGACTGGACAGTCGCTTGTAGTGGTTGTGCACGGCGACGGCGAGGGCCTTCTTGGCGGGCTCCTGGCCGATGATGTACTGGTCCATGAACTCGCGGATCTCGCGCGGCGAGGGGATCACGCCGATCTGCGTCTTGCGGGCGTGAACGCGGCGGTGCTCCTGGCGGAAGATGTTCTGGCAGAGGTCGGTGCACGACGAGCAGATGTACACGTCGTTGGGGCCCTCGACCATCGGGCCGACCTCGCGCGAGGTCTTGCCGCAGAACGAGCACGTGGTGATCTTGCGTCCGGAGAAGCCGCCGCCGCCACCGCCACCGCCCGTGCCGCTCCCGTCGCCGGAACCGGACCCGCCACCCTTGTTGCCACCGCCAGATTGATTCGCCATGTCACTGCTTCCCGTGGTTGGAACCCGATTGTAGCGGCGTCGCCTCATTGGGCCAGTGTCTGACCGCGGCGCGGCCGGCTCGGACGTTCGCAACTCGAAACGACACAATTCTATCCGCTGCAGGCGATCGAATCATCTCCGTAACGATCCTGCGTTTACGGTCGACGTCGACGGGCCGGTCGCGCGGGGCCCGGCGCCCGTCGCGACTTGTTACGCAAGAGCCAATTGATCGACGCGGGGCGGCCTGAGTCACGCGACGGCGGCGGCGCGGTCGTCTCGGCCGGACCGGCCGGCGCGGCGTCGGCCACCTCGGTCGCCACGTCCGTCGCCTCGTCCTCGACCGACGCGTCGTCCGCCTTCGCGTCCGCCTTGTCGTCGCCGAGGCCCTCGCGCGACCTGGCGATGATCTTCTCGCGCATCCGCGCCGCCTCGGCCTCCGTGAGCTGCCCGGCGGCGAGCATCTGACGCACGTCGTCCAGCGTGAACGTCAGCTTCATCGCCGGGGTGTCCTGCTGCCACTCCTGCGACCGCTTCTTCATCACCGACGCGATGAAGAACAGGACCACCACGGCGATGATGAAGACCGTGCACCAGGTCATGATGTCCACCGTGTGATCGGCCGGGGGAGCGCCGCCGCCCGACGACGACGAAGCCTGCGCAAGCCATCGCATCATCGTCGTCGGCATCGCGGCTCCTCGTGTTCAGGCGGCGGGCTTCGGCCTCGCGGTGGTCACTCACGCGTCGTCGGACTTCTTCTTCGTCGACGACTTCTTGGTGGTCTTCTTCTTCGTGGTCTTCTTCTTGGTCGTCTTCTTCTTCGACTCGCCCGCCTTCTCGTCGGCCGCGTCGTCGCCGCCGTGCTTCTTGCGGTACTCGTCCTCGGACAGCTCGTTGACCTTGACCTCTTCGATCACCTTCTCCACGGCCTTCGCCTCGCGGAGCTGGATGAACAGCTGGTCGACCTGGCCGGACTTGATCATCTCGTCACGCATCCGCTCGGGGCGGCGGCCCTGCTGCATCGCGATGTGCACGATCTGCGTGTTGACCTCCGCCTCGGTGACGTTGACGTCGAAGTGACGCGCCACGGCGTCGAGGATGAACGAGATCTTCAGGTCGCGCTGCGCCGCTTCCTTCGTCGCCTCACGCATCTCGGCCAGGCTCTCTTCGACCTCCTGCGGGCTGCGGCCCTGGTACATCATCTCGATGCGGCGGCGGTGCAGGGCGCGCTCGGCCTGACGGGCGCTGAGGTCCTCGGGCAGCTCCATGTCGATCTTGTCGACCAGCGCCTCGACGACCTGCTCGGTCATCGCCTGCTGCTGCGCCTGCTGGGCCTGGCCGTCCAGACGCTCGCGAACCTGCTCACGCAGCTCGTCCTCCTCGGTCATGCCCAGCGCCTCCATCAGCTCCTCACGCGGCATGGGCTTCATGCGCTCGATGCGGCTGAGGGTCGCCTCGATCTTGATCGGCTGCTCGCGGATCGCCTCGATCTCGTGCATCGACGGGCCCTTGGTGTCGACCGTCACGCTGTCGCCGACGCTCTTGCCGGTGATCTGCTTGCCGAGGTCCTCGACGAGGATGCCCGCGAGGGCGCCCTTGAAGTTGCGGTCCTCACCGGGCACCAGCGACTGCGCCGCGGCCAGCTCCTGGATGACCTCGCCGTCCTTGTCGATCACCTTGATCGCGGCGGTGATGTAGTCGCCCGCCTCGGTCTTGTCGACGCCCTCGAACTTGCCGTACATCTCGCAGTAGCGGTCGATCTCCGCGTCGATCTTATCGTCGGAAATCTCGAGCAGCGGCTTGTCGATCTCGATGCCCTTGAGGTCCGGCAGCTCGAACTCGGGCACGACCTCGACCTCGGCCTCGAACTTCAGCGGGCCGTCGTCGGGCAGCTTGATGTCGTCGAGGTCCTTGATGTCCGGGTCGCCGAGCACGCGGAGGCTGTTGGACTCCACGGCGTGGGCGTAGCTCTCGCCGATGATCTGGTTGCAGACCTCGGCGCGGACATCGGAGCCGAATCGCTTCTCGAGCAGGCGCTGCGGAGCGCGGCCGCGGCGGAAGCCGGGGATCGTCGCCTCGGACTGCAGGTTCTTGAAGTTGTCGGACAGCCGGTCGGCGATCTGCTCGGCGGCGACCTCGATGACGATCTTCTTGCGGGCCGGGCCGATGTCCTCGACGGTCACCGTCGGCTCGAAGCCGTCGTGGTCGTGGTCATGGCTGTGGTCGTGGTCGTGGCTATGGTCATGATCGTGTGAGTGATCATGGTCGTGGCTGTGGTCGTGATCGTGCTCGTCGGCCATCTCGGTCGCTCCTTGGCGTGGGGCGTGGGAATGCAAAACCCGCACGCCTGGTTCGTGCCGGTCGAGGCTCCGTGGCGGGGGAGCGTCGGACCATGGCACACGCGTGCGGGTTCGACGCCCATTGACCTACGCCAGACCCGGCTGTCCTTCCGGGTCGATACCTCAACGGGCTGGTTTTCAAGAATGCGAAAGTGTACCATGTCGATATCGCATGGCAAGGCGGTGCGTAGTCCGCAGTTTTACGTCCGCAGAGAAGTACCGAGCATATCGTTGAACAGGGGTTCCAGACGTGGGTTTTCATCCGGGGGGTCGTCGAATCAAGTTCCTGCCGGAGAACAGCAT
Organism: Phycisphaera sp.; assembly: GCA_016125285.1. Taxonomy (GTDB): domain Bacteria; phylum Planctomycetota; class Phycisphaerae; order Phycisphaerales; family Zrk34; genus RI-212. The sequence goes on along the minus strand of WGMA01000011.1, from coordinate 61,744 downwards.
GGTTCTGAATCTATTGCGCGGGCTGTTTGTGATGATGAGCGCGGCCGTCGCGGCGCTTTACGCCGTCGGCCTGGCTGAGTCCCAGCCCGAACGCTTCGGGCAGAAGCACGTGTTCCTGTTCATCATCGGGGCCATCGCCGTCAGCACGCTGATCGTCGCGATCGACGTGTTCACCACGAAGAAGAAGCTCGTGGCGTTGTCCGGCGTGTTCCTCGGCCTGATCGTCGGCATGATCGCCGCGTACGCCGTGTCCTTCCTCGTCGACTTCGTCCACACCGTTTTTCCCGACATCCCCGACCACCTGCTCGAAGGCATCAAGGTGCTCATCGGCGTGGTCTGTGTCTTCGTGTCGATCTCCATGGTCATCCAGACCAAGGATGATTTCCGCTTCGTGATCCCGTACGTCGAGCTGTCCAAGCAGATCCGCGGCACCCGCCCGATGCTGCTGGACACCTCGGCGATCATCGACGGCCGCATCCTCGACATCGCCACGACGCACATCCTCCAGGGGCTGCTGATCATCCCCAAGTTCGTCCTCGACGAGCTGCAGACGATCAGCGACTCGGCGGACAAGCTCAAGCGGGCGCGCGGACGTCGCGGTCTGGACATTCTCGGCAAGCTGCAGTCGAACCCGACGGTCGACGTCAGCATCGAGGACGCCGAGGCCGAGGGCGCGACGGTCGACCAGAAGCTCGTGTCGCTCGCCCAGGACCTGCACGCGCGGATCATCACCACCGACTTCAACCTCACGAAGGTCGCGGAGGTGCGCGGCGTCGAGGTGATCAACGTCAACATCCTCGCCGAGGCGCTGCGGCCGGTGGTGCTGCCGGGCGAGCAGCTGAGCGTGAAGATCGTCAAGCCGGGCGAGTCGCCGTCGCAGGGCGTCGGTTACCTCGAGGACGGCACGATGGTCGTGGTCGAGAAGGCCCGCGAGATGATCGGCCGCGACGTGGCCCTGACGGTTACCAGCGTGCTGCAAACCTCCGCGGGGCGTATGATGTTCGGCAGGCTCAACGAGCCGCGCAAGGGCGGCGTCGAGGCCTCGGACAGCGACCCCGGCGTCACGCCGCCGTCGAACGAGCCGGGCCAGGGCCGAGTCATGGCCAAGGCGAAGCCCAAGCCATCGTCCGATGCCGATCCGACCACGGTTGAGACCAACTAATCACCCCCGAAAAGATTACGGGAGTCTGACATGACGCGAACGCAATGGAAGGTTGGCGTGATCGCCGCGATGTTGACAGGCCTGCTGCTGCCGCTGGTGGCGCGCAGCGCCGACGAGAAGCCGAAGGCCGACTCGACCAAGGCCGCGGCCGCCGAGAAGAAGGACGCCGCGAAGACCGACGACGCGGCGAAGAAGGATCAGCCCAGCGCCGAGGAGGTGCTCAACGAGCTGCTCCGCCGCCGCTCCGAGAACCCGCTGATCGAGCCCGCCGCGCCCGCAACGCCGACGGCGCCCGGCGCCCAGCCCGCCGCGATCCGCACGATCGCCGGCACCGCGCCGGCGCTGCCGACCGGCCCGCTCCGCCCGCAGGGCTCGCTGGTCATCTCGCGCCGCGGCCGCATGATCCGCGCCTCGGGCGGCATGACGCCGTGGGCCTTCGTGTTCGAGTCCGACGGCCCGACGCTCAAGGACCCGCCGATGTTCCTCATGCCCTGCGAAGAGCTGCAGCAGATGGAGCAGGTCATCGATCGCAAGCAGGACCGCGCCGTGTTCGAGGTCTCCGGCGAGGTCTACGTTTACCGCGGCGCCAACTACCTGCTGCCGACACGCATGGGCGAGGTGCAGGACCGCGGCAATCTTCGTCCGTGAGCTTGCCCCGAAACCGGCGAGTCGATAACGTTATGCGCCTGACGGATCGACTCGCTCGCGAGTCGCCTCCGGAGAGGTGGCCGAGTGGCTGAAGGTACCGCTTTGCTAAAGCGGCGTACCGGGTAACCGGTACCGAGGGTTCGAATCCCTCCCTCTCCGTATTCTCAAGGCCCGTGACCGCAAAACACAGCGGTCACGGGCTTTTTGCATTTCCGCAGCCCCTGGCGACGCGCCCCGGCTCGCGCTTGATGCACCGGCGCGCGTTGTTGCTTACGATTGACGTCGTGACAGGTCATCCGGTACTGGCATTGGGGCTCCTGCTCGTCAGCGGCTTGCTGCTCGGCACGCTGATCGCGCGCATCGGCGGGCCGCGCATGCTCGGCTACGTCGTGGCGGGCATCGTGTTCTCGCCGGACCTGCTCGGCCCGCGCGTGGGGCTCGTGCTGGACGGCTGGACCGACATACTGGTGACCGCGATGCTCGGGCTGATCGCGTATCTCATCGGCGGATCGATCACCGTCGACCAGATGCGGCGGGTGGGCAAGCTCGTGCTCGCGGGCGCCGCGGGCGAGGTGACCGGCGCGGTGGTGGTGGTCGCGCTGGGGCTGTGGGGCTTGATCGTGTTGACCGGTTCGCAGGCCGACGCCACGGGCTTCAAGATGGCGGCAATGCTCGGTGCGATCGCGGCGGCGACCGACCCCGCGGCGACCGTCGCGGTCCTGCACCAGTACCGCGCACGCGGCGTGTTCTCGCAGACGCTGCTCGGCGTCGTGGCGGTCGACGACGCCTTCGGCCTGATCGCGTACACGCTCATCGCCACGGCGGTGCTCGGCGGCGGGGCGAGCGAGGCGGGCGGTCCGCTGATGGCCTTGTGGGAGATCCTCGGCGCGGTCCTGCTGGGCGCATCCTCGGCCGTCCTCGCGGGATTCGCCGGGGCGAAGCTGACGCAGCGCGACCTCGTCCAGGTGCTGTTGATCGGCGCCATCCTGCTGGCGCTGGGCGCAAGCGAACGCGTCCACGTGTCGCCGCTGCTGGCGGTGATGGTGTTCGGCTTTACGCTGCGTGCGATCCACCGGCGCGACGGCGAGAAGTGGTTCGCGCCGATCGAGTCGCTGGAGGAACTGGCGATCGCGGTGCTGTTCACGCTGGCGGGGGCGCACTTCCTCGTCGGTGAGTTGCTGCCGCTCGGGCCGATCGTGCTGGCGTACGTGGCGTGCCGCGCCGCGGGCAAGATGCTCGGCGCTGGCGTGTCGTTGACGGCGGTCGGAGCGCCGCGCCGGGTCGCGCGCTGGTTCGGCATGGGGCTCGTGCCACAGGGCGGCGTGGCGATCGGCCTGGCGATGGCCGCGTCGGCGGCGCCCGCGTTGGAGTCCATCGGCCATCGACTCGTCACCGTCGTGCTCATCGCCACCGTGCTCAACGAACTGATCGGTCCGATCCTCACGCGGCTCGCGCTGCAGCGTGTCGGCGAGATCGGCGATAAACGCCCACGGAGCAGGCCATGAACGTCAACCACTGGCTCGCCGTTCATCCGCGGCAACCGCTGACCGTGACCGAAGACGCGACCACCGAGGCCGCCGCCGACGTGCTGTTCACCGACCCCGGCGCACGCGACCTCTACGTCGTCGACGCCGACGGCCGGATCGTCGGCCTCGTGTCGATGCGCCGTCTTGCCCGCCACGTGCTGCACGCGCATCACCCGCGTCACTCGCGGCGACAGATCCTCGACCGCCTGACCGCCGGTCCCGTTGAGTCGATGACGCGTCACTTCGCCACGGCGCATCCCGACGAACACCTCGACGACGTGCTCGCACGCATGGTCGACCACGAACAGGAAGACCTGCCGGTGATCGATGATTCCGGTCGCATCCTCGGCGCCGTGCGCCTCGCCGAGGTGCTGCGCGACTACATGCATCAGCCCGACGAAACCGCGGCGGAGGACGACGCGGACGCCGACACGCCGGAGCAGGACGCGGGCGCGTGACGGGTTAACGCTTGTTGTGCCGCATCGTCTCGAACCCGGACACGACGTCGAGCAGCTCTTCGGTGATCACCGCCTGGCGCTGCTGGTGGAACAACGCCTTGAGCTGCTGCCAGCGCTCGTCGATGTTCTTTTCCGCGGCCTGCATCGCGGCGAGGCGAGCGGCGTTCTCGCTCGCCAGCGACTCGGCGAACGCGCGGTAGAGCACGCCGAACAGGTGCTGCTGGATGAGATCGCTCAGCAGGGCGGCGGGCGGCATGGTGAACGTCGGCGTGTTCCGCGTCGGCCAGGGACGCCGTCGCAGCGTGTCGAGCCACGCGGTGTCGACCGGCAGGACCTGCACGGTGGCCGGCCGCCACGCGCGGCCGCGCTCCGTCCGCTGATGAAACAGCAGCACACGTTCGACATGCTGCGCAGCCCGCCACGCGTCCAGCTGCAGCAGCACGTCCTGCACACGCTCCGTAATCCCCGCCACGGAGCTGGGCAGATGGATGACGTGCTCGGGGCGTCGGCCGGACATCTCCAACTCCATCGCGGCCCGCGACCCGACGGCGATCAACGCGCCGATCTGAGCCTTGCCGCCGCGCGCAACCCCATCAAGCTCGCTGATGGCGTGTTCAACGACCTGGCGGTTCAGCGGTCCGCACAAGCCCTGGTCGCTGCCGAACACAAGGGCCGCGACCCGGCCATCGCGGTGCGTGGCGCGGGGACGCATCACCGTGTCCTCATGTCGCAGGACGATCTGCAGGCCCATCTCGACGGCGTGGTTGTAGTTCTCCAGCGAGGCCACCGCACGCTCATATTGCCGGATGCTCACCGCGGCGAGCCCCTTCATCGTACGGACGACGGAGCGCAGGTCCTCGGCGGTGCGGATGCGGCGGCTGATCGCCTCAATCGTTTCCATCGGCGACCTCCAGACCGAACGGTGCGATCACGTCGCTGCACAGCTTCAGCAGCGCGGCGCGATCGTCGTCGGAGAGCTGCTTGCCGGAGTGGATGCGGTCGACGACGTCGGGCAACTGCTCGCTCAACATCTTGCCGATGCCCGCTTCAACATCCGCGACCTTGTCGGGCGACACCGTATCGAGCAGCCCCTCGGTGACCGCGAGCAGCACGGCGATCTGGTGCGCCGCCGGTAGCGGGGCGTAGACGGGTTGCTTGAGCACGGCGCGTACGCGTCGGCCGTGGTCGAGCGTGCGTCGCATGTTCTCTTCGAGGCGCGCGCCGTAGCGGGCGAACCGTTCGAGTTCTTCGAACTGCGCATACGAAAGCCGCAGCGGACCGGCCACGGCGCGGAACGCGGGAAGCTGCGCCTGTCCGCCGACACGCGACACCGATCGCCCGACGTCCACCGCCGGCAGCACGCCCTGTTGAAACAGCCGCGGCGAGAGGAAGATCTGCCCGTCGGTGATCGAGATCAGGTTCGTGGGGATGTAGCCGCTGATGTTCTGCGCCTCGGTCTCGACGATCGGCAGCGCGGTCAGCGACCCGCCGCCGAGCGATTCGTTGAGGTGCGTTGCGCGTTCGAGCAGACGCGAGTGGATGTAGAAGATGTCGCCCGGGAACGCCTCGCGACCGGGCGGGCGCCGCAGCAGCAGCGACAGCTCGCGGTACGCCACGGCGTGCGTCGTGAGGTTGTCGTACACGATGAGCACGTCGCGCCCGCGCTCCATGAAGTACTCCGCCATCGTCGTCGCGGCGTAGGGCGCGATGAACTGCAGGCCCGCGGGATCGTCGCCCGTCGTCGCGACGACCGACGTGTACTCCATCGCGCCCAACCGGCGGAGGTCGTCGATCAGTTTGGCCACCGCGCTGCCCTGTTGCCCGACGGCGCAGTAGATGCACAGCACGTCCTTGCCGCGCTGGTTGACGATCGTGTCGATCGCGATCGACGACTTGCCGGTCTGCCGGTCGCCGACGATCAGCTCGCGCTGCCCGCGCCCGATCGGCACCAACGCATCGATCGCCTTGATGCCGGTCTGCAGCGGCGTGCCGACCGCGGATCGTTCCATGATGCCGGGCGCGTCGCGCTCGATGGGGCGGTGCTCGATCGCCTGAACGGGCCCCGATTCGTCGAGCGGCCGACCGAGCGGATCGACCACGCGCCCGATGATCCCCGGGCCGACCGGCACGTCGACCACGCGGCCGGTCCGGTACACCAGCTCGCCCGCCTCGATGCCGTGTGCGTGGTCGAGCAGGATGACGCCGATCTCGTGCGGGTCGAGGTTGAACGCGATGCCACGCCGGTTGTCGGGAAACCGCAGCAATTCGTCCGACTGCGCGTTGGGCAGGCCGTCGACACGCGCGATGCCCTGGCCGATCTGCATGATGCGGCCGACCTCACGCGTGCGCACCTCCGGGTGGTGCTTGCGCAGGGCGTCGCCGGTCGCGCGATCGACGGCGTCCAACGACGCGGTCAGGTCGACGGGCTGCTGGTCGCTCGGCATGTTGTGGTGTCGGTTCATCGTGCGGGTCGCGGCGTATAGCGCATCAGGCGTGGACCGTCGACGTCTCCGTGGCGTTGCTGAGGGACTGGCCGATCGATTCGGTCAGCGTGTCGAGATACGCGTCGAGGTTCCAGCCGATCGCGAAGCCGTCGACGCGCAGCTCCACGCCGCAGATCATCGCGTCGTCGATGTCGAACCGGAGTTCACGGTCGCTGGCGAGCACGCGGTGAACAACGTCGGTAATCGCACGCCTCTGGTCGTCCGACAACTCGAACGATGTGTGGACGTCGAGCGTCCCGCTCGCCTCGCCGACCTTCGCGGCGATCTTCGCCCGCGTGGCTTCGTCCAGCGTGTCGAGCCGACGGGCGAACGTCTCGGTCATGCGCGCCTGAAGGTCCGCGTCGGCCAGGTCGCGCAGGGCCTGCCGGGCGATGTCGACGGTCTGCTGGCCCACACGCTGTCGCAGCTCGCGGAGGAACTCGTCGTGCTGGTGCGACACGGACTCGGACCACCGCCGCTTCAGCTGATCGACCTGCTTGCGCGCCTCCCGCGTCCACTCGTCGCGTAGGCGGTCGGCCTCGCCGCGGGCGTCGGCGATCATCGACTGACGCTCGGATTCGAACCGGCGGTTCTTCGCCTCGGCGTCGGTGACCATGCCCTCGGCGGTGCGCTTCCGCTGCTCGGCGTCGTCGATCCGTGCGGCGATGTCACGCTCGCGCTGGTCCATCGCCTTGACCACGCGGTCGAACAGAAAGACCTTCAGCAGCACCACCAGGATCAGGAAGTTGATCGCTTGGGCGACGACGGTGAACCAGTCGATCAGCATGTCGGAGCCTCCTCGCGCTTGCGCGATCAGCCGCCCGACGCGGCATGCACGAACGGGTTGGCGAACAGCAGGATCATGGACACGACAAAGCAGTAGATCGCCGTCGACTCCACCATCGCCAGGCCCACGAACAGCGTGCGGATGATGGTGCCGGATTCGTCGGGCTGCTGGGCGATGGCGTGCATCGCTTCGGCCAGCGCCCGGCCCTCGCCGAGCGCCGGGCCCACCGATCCGATCGCGATCGTGATGCCCGCGGTGGCGATCGAAACCGCCGCGATGATTGTTTCAGAGTCCATATTTGATCGTCCTTTCGTGACAGGGTTACGCTTGCGGTTGTTGCGGTTGTTGCGGTTGTTGCGGTTGTTGCGGTTGTTGCGGTTGTTCGGTGGCGCTGGCGTCGTTGTCTGTCGGCAGCGGCGGCGCCTTCGCGTTGTGTTGCTCGCCCGAGGCGATGTAGACCATCGCGAGGATGGCGAAGATGTACGCCTGGATGAGCCCGGTGAGCAGGCCGAACAGGTGCATGACGATGGGGAACACGAGCGGGGCGACGGCCAGCAGGATCGCGCCGATCTTCATGCCGCTCATCACGTTGCCGAACAGACGCACCGCCAGGGCGAGCGTCCGCGACAGTTCGCCGATCACGTTGAACGGCAGCATGAACACGCTCGGGCGGATGTACTGGCGCAGGTACGCACCGAGCCCCATGCCGCTGATGCCGTAGATCGGCACGGCGACGAGCACGCACAGCGCCAGGGCCGTGGTTGTTGACAGCGACGCGGTCGGCGCGACGTAGCCCGGCACGATCAGCAGCAGGTTCGACACGGCGATGAACAGGAACAGCGTGCCGATGAACGGCAGGTAGCGTGTGGCGGACCCGTGCGTGACGTCGCGTATCTGTTGGCGCACGAAACCGACGACCACCTCGAGCAGGTTCTGCCAGCGCGAGACCTTCGGCCCCGTGCTCAGGCGGCGTGTCGCCAGCCACGAGCCGACCGCCATGACTGCCATCAGACCCCACGTCGTGACGATCGTGAGGTTGAGGTGGTCGATCTTAAACAAGGTGACCTGGTCCGGACTGATGTCGGTCAGCTTCATGACGCGGCGCCTCCGACGCCGTCGCTCCCGCCGGTCAGCGTGTCGGGGCGCGGGCGCAGAAAGGCAACGAAGACGAATCGCATCACCATGAGGCCCACGAGCGCCGCGATCATGACACGCCAGTCGCCGCGCCCCACGAACACGAGCCCTGCGCCGAGCAGCGCCGCACGGGCGAAGAAGCTGGCGACCAGCAGCAGGGCGGGGTGCGCCGAGTGAGGGATGCGACGGACGGTCAGCGCCAATCCGCCGAAGAACATCAGGCCGAGCGCCAAACCGGCGGCGAATCCGCCCGCGAGTGGAAGCATCTCAACGTTCATCCGCGTGTCCTTTCTCTCGTTCGTTCGTGGGTGGGTCGCCGTTGTCTTGCCCGGTCAAGCCGCTTTCGCGACGGACCCAGAACCACGCCGTCCCGCAGCCGATCAGCAGCCCGATGAACAGCAGCATCAACGTCCAGGAGTAGGAGGCCGGCCAGCGTCGGTCCATCCACAAGCCCAGCAGCACGCCGATCACGGTGGGAATCGCCACGGACCACCCCACGAGCCCGAACATGCCGACCCAGAACAGCGGGCTCTGATTCGCCCACCTGCGCTTGTGGATCTTACGCCGCTCGCGCGAGCCGACCTCGTGGGTGAAGCTCCGCCGCGGGTGGCGCGGAACCGGGCCGGGATGTTCGCGTGATTCAGGCATGGGTCTGCATCTCGATGAAGCGGCGGACGAAGTCCGCCTCGATCTTTTCCAACGCCACGCGGGCCTCGCGTTCTCGCTCGGTGAGCCGCCGGGTCGCCTCTTCGACCGCGCGCTGCAACTCGCCCAGCGGCTCGCCGACCACCGCGTGCGGGGTCGACACCACGACGTCGGCCCCGCATTTGATCAGCGTCCCGCCGAGCACCGCCGCGAAGGATTCGGCGCCCGTGGCGTCCTCGTAACTCAACAGGCCGGGGACGAGCGACGACGTCATGTCGACGTGCCTTGGCAGCAGGCAGAACCATCCGTTCGGCGCCTCGGCGTTGATCTTGCGCACCGGCGCGTCGACCACGACCTGCGTCGGCATCACGATGCGAAGGTTCATGTGGTCACCTCGGTCATGTCTGTCTTGTCGGGCGCCGCCTCGGACTTCGCGCCCTTGGCGATCGCTTCGTCGATGTCGCCGACCATGTAGAACGCCTGCTCGGGCACTTCGGCCAACTCGTCGCTGAGGATGCGTTCGCAGCCGGTGATCGTCTGCTCGAGCGTCGGCATGCGGCCGGGCTGACCGGTGAACCGCTCGGTGACGAAGAACGGCTGCGTGAGGAATCGCTCGAGGCGGCGGGCGCGGCGGACGATCCGCTGATCCTCGGCCGACAGCTCGTCCAGCCCGAGCATCGCGATCACGTCGCGCAGCTCGTCGTACTCGGCGAGCGTCTGCCGTACGGCCTGCGCCACGTGGTAGTGTCGATCGCCGACGATGGTGGGTGTGAGCATCTTCGAGCCGGACTGCAACGGGTCGATCGCGGGGTAGAGGCCCTGCGCCGCGCGGTCACGCGACAGCACGATCGACGCCGACAGGTGGCCGAACGTGTGCACCGCGGCGGGATCGGTCATGTCGTCAGCGGGGACGTACACGGCCTGGATCGACGTGATCGCGGCGCCCGATGCGGAGTAGATGCGTTCCTCGAGCGCCGCCAGTTCGCTGGCGAGCGTCGGCTGGTAGCCGAGCCGCGAAGGGATCTGGCCCATGAGGCCCGACACTTCCGAGCCCGCCTGGATGAAGCGGAAGATGTTGTCGATCAGCATGAGCACGTCCTGCCGACGCTCGTCGCGGAAGTACTCGGCCATCGTCAGCGCCGCGTGTCCGACGAGCAGACGCGCGCCGGGCTGTTCGTTCATCTGGCCGAACACGAGTGCGGTCTTGTCGAGCACACCCGCGTCCTTGAGCTGGTGATACAACTCCTCGGCCTCACGGCACCGTTCACCGATCCCGCAGAACAGGCTCACGCCCTGGTGACCGCCGACCGTGTTGTGGATCAACTCCATGATGACGACGGTCTTGCCGACGCCCGCGCCGCCGAAGAGACCCGCCTTGCCGCCGCGCTCGAGCGGGACGAGCAGGTCGATCATCTTCACGCCCGTCGTGAAAACCTCGCTGTGCGTTTCGCGCCGACTCAGCGGCACGGGCAGTTGGTGGATCGACCGCTGCGGCTCGCCTTCGACCGGTTCGCCGCCGTCGATCACCTGACCGAAGACGTTGAACATCCGCCCGAGCAGCCGGCCGCCGAGCGGCACGCGGATCGGTTCGCCGGTGTCGACGACCTCATGCCCGCGCGCCAGGCCCTGCGCGCGCGTCAACGCGATGCCGCGCACGCGGTGCTCGTCGAGGTGGCTGACCACCTCGATCACCACGTCGCCATGCGCGCCCGTGCGCAGCTGATGACGCAGCTCGGGCAGGCGATGTTCGAAACGCACATCCACGACACTGCCGCGCACGGCGTCGACGCGCCCGACATTGACGGGATGGTGCGTGTCGGGTGTGGTCATTCAGCGTTGATCCAATCCCGCGCCGCGTCGATCTCGCTGCGATCGAAGTAGCGGATCTTCGCGGTCGTGAACGGCTTGCAGAACGCCGCCATGCCCTTCTCCCACTTCGTCTCGCCGACGACCGCGAGACGCTCTATGTGGTTGAAATGCTTCAGGTCGAACTTGAAGTCTTCCCACAGCGCCCCGGCCGTCCAGCCGTGGAAGTCGTGCATGTCGAACAGGATGCGGACCTTGCCGTGCCGTTCGACGAGGCGTTCGACCTCGGGGACGAAGTCGTGGTAGTCGTCGCTGGTGAGCTTGCCGGTCACGTGCACTTCGACAATCTTGCCGTTTTCGATTTCGTCGATCTCGATGGCTTTGATGGCGATGCTCATGGCGTTCTCCTTTCATCATAAACATTTGCGGGAGTGTGCCGAGCGTCGGCCTGGTCCCGCCTTCTCCTTTCATTGTCGGCGCGCAGACCGGCCACTGACACGGTAGGCGTTCCTAAACGGGCCTAGTGGAATCCCCGTTCTTTTGTGGGCGTCGTCGAGACCTGCCGCGCAGATCACTTCGAGTCGGATTGCGGACGCAGGTGCTTGTTGAGGAACGCGGCGACCTTCTCGCGGTAGGCCGCGTCGAAACATTCCTTGCCGCCGTGGCCCGCGCCGGGCACGATCTCGAGCGACGCGTCGAGGCCGACCTCTTTGTACACGTCGAGAATACGCTGCGACTGGTCGTGCAGGACGGTCGTGTCCTTGTCGCCGTGGATGATCAGCAGCGGCGGGTCGTCCTTCGTGACATGAAACGCGGGGCTGGCGAGGCGGGCGAGTTCGAGGTTCTTGCTGGCCGGTCCGCCGAGCAGCCCATAGACGGGGCCCTTGGGGCTTTCGGTCTTGCTGGGCTGAGTCTGCGAGCGGAGCACGAAGTCCATCGGGCCGTAGTAGTCGACGATCGCGTCGACACGTGAACTCTGGTCGAGGTTGCCGCCGATGTCGCCTTCGAGTTCCTTGTTGCCGGCCGTGACGCCGAGCAGCGTGGCGAGGTGGCCGCCCGCGGAGGTCCCTGCGACACCGACACGTGTCACGTCATAGCCGTACTCCTTCGCGTGCGCGCGCAGCCAGCGGACCGCGCCCTTCACGTCGTGGATCTGCGCGGGGAACGTCGCCTTGTCGGTGAGCCGGTAGCCGATGCTCGCGACGGCGAAGCCCGACTCGGTCAGCCAAGGCGTGAGGCATTTCTTGTAGCTGTTGGCGTGCCAGCCGCCGCCGTGGATGAACACGACGAGCGGCGGGTTCGGCGTGTCCTTCGGCATGTACAGGTCGAGCCGCAGCTCGACGTCGTTCACCTTCGCGACGAGCAGGTCGGCGTGCGTCGGCGTAGGGTTGGCGGCGTAAGTGAACGACGCGGTCGCCAGCAGGCAGAGCAACGTCACGACGAGGGAATGGGCGTGCCTCATGCCCACACCTTAGCTGGTGACGCGCCGTCGATCGAATGTGCTATGGGCGATCGGCGCTACGCCAGGACGCCCTGCACGACGTGTCCGTGCACGTCGGTCAAGCGGTAGTCACGGCCCTGGAACTTGTACGTCAGCCGCTCGTGATTGATGCCCAGCAGGTGCAGCAGCGTGGCGTTGAGGTCGTGCACGTGGACGCCCTGCGTGTCGCGGTCGGGGATGTTGTAGCAGAAGTCGTCGGTCTGACCGTAACTGTGACCGGCCTTCACGCCCGCGCCGGCGAGGTACATGCTGAAGCAGCGAGGGTGGTGATCGCGACCCCACTTGCCGTTCTCGAAGTTGCCCTGCGCGTAGACGGTCCGGCCGAACTCGCCGCCCCAGATCACCAGCGTGTCTTCGAGCAGGCCTCGCCGCTTGAGGTCCTGGATCAGCGCCGACGAGCCCTGGTCGACTTCCTTCGCGATGCCGGGGTGACGGCCGGGCAGGTTGGAGTGGTGGTCCCAGCCGCGGTGATAGATCTGGATGAATCGCACGTCGCGCTCGGCGAGGCGTCGGGCGAGCAGGCAGTTCGCAGCGTGCGTGCCGGGCACCTTCGCGTCGGGCCCGTACAGCTCGAACGTCTCCTCCGGCTCGTCCGACAGATCAATCAGTTCGGGCACGGACATCTGCATGCGGTAGGCCATCTCGTAGGCGGCGATACGCGTTTCAATTTCGGGGTCGCCTACCTCGCCGCGCCGCAGTTCGTTGAGGCGTCCAAGGCTGTCGAGCATGGCGCGGCGGTCGGTGTCGCCGTCGCCGGTGGGGTCCTGCAGGTACAGCACGGGGTCGCCGCTGGCGCGGAACTTCACCCCCTGGTGGTTCGACGGCAGGAAGCCGCTTCCCCAGAGACGCGCGTACAGCGGCTGGGCCTGCGGGTCGGTGTTCTTGTCGAGCAGCACGACGAACGCGGGCAGGTCCTTGTTCTCGCTGCCCAGGCCGTAGCTCGCCCACGAGCCGAAGCACGGGCGGCCGGGCTGCTGGTGACCGGTCTGGAAGAACGTGATCGCCGGGTCGTGGTTGATCGCCTCGGTGAACATCGTCTTGATGACGCAGATGTCGTCGGCCACCTTCGCGTGATTGGGCATCAGGTCGCTGATCCACTGACCGGACTGCCCGTGCTGCGCGAAGTTCGCGAACGACTTGGTCACGACAAGCCGCTTCTGTCCCGCGGTCATGCCGGTCAGACGCTGGCCTCCGCGGACCGAATCGGGCAGGTCGGTGCCGTTGAGCTTCTCGAGGGCCGGCTTGTAATCAAAGATATCCATCTGCGACGGGGCGCCGCTTTGGAACAGGTAGATGACGCGCTTCGCCTTGGGCGCGAAGTGGGGCACGTCGGGCAGGCCGCTCATCAGGTCGCTCTTCGGTGCGCCATGCGAGGTCTTGGTCGCGGCGGCGAGCGGATTGAGCAGCGTCGACAACGCCGTCGCGCCGAGGCCGAAGCGTCCGGCGTTGGCGAAGAACTGGCGGCGCGTGTTGATCAGGTGCGATTCGGTGATCGGGTCCATGTCGGTCATCCCTTCGTGATGGTCTCACTGAGGTTCAGCAGCAGGCGCGCCACGGCGGTCCACGCGGCGTGTTCCACGACGTCGAGCCGCGCGTCGCGCGGGCTGACGCCGACGTTCAGCAGCTTCTCCGCGGCGGGGCGGTCGGCGCGGTACTGCTTGAGGCGTCGGTCCAGCTCGGCGGCGAGCACGTCGCGCTCCGCCGCGCTGGGCTTGCGTGCGGTGACGAGCCGGAATGCGTAGGTGATGCGGTCGTCGAACGTCGCGCCGCCCTGCGTCATGACCCGTTCGGCGAGCTGCCGCGCGGCCTCGACGAACTGCGGGTCGTGCAGCAGCACGAACGCCTGCAGCGGCGTGTTGGTGCTCGAACGCTTGACCACGCAGAACTCGCGTTCGGGCGCGTCGAAAGTCGCCATGGACGGCGGGGGCACCGTGCGCTTCCAGTACGTGTAGAGGCTGCGCCGGAACAGCTGCTGCGGGTCGGTCTGCTGTGGGTACGCTCGCGAGTAACCCGGCCGGTTGTTGATCTCCAGCCACAGGCCCTTGGGGTGATACGGATACACGCTCGGCCCGCCGAGCCGCTCGATCATCAGGCCGCTGACGAACAGCGCCTCGTCGCGGATCATCTCGGCGTCGAGCCGATGGCGGGGGCCTCGGCTGATCAGGCGGTTGTCGGGGTCACGCTCGAGCAGCGTCGGGGTGACGCGGGACGACTGGCGGTACGCCGCGGAGGTGACGATGAGCTTCTGCAGCGCCTTGACGTTCCAGCCGGACTCCATGAACTCGACCGCCAGCCAGTCGAGCAGCTCGGGGTGGCTCGGCGGCGAGGACTGCGAACCGAAGTCTTCGGTCGTCTTGACGATGCCCGTGCCGAAGTAGCGTTGCCAATCGCGGTTGACGATGACGCGCGCCGTCAGCGGGTTGGAGCGGTCGACGATCCACTGCGCCAGGCCGAGGCGGTTGCGGGGCGCGCCGGTCGGCATCGGCGGGAACACCGCGGGCGTCCCGGCCTCGACCTCCTCACGTGGCTGGTCGTACTGCCCGCGGTACAGCACGTGCGTCTTGCGTATGCCGGGCTTGTCGACCATCACCATCGTGCTGGGGCCGCCCGCGGAGGCGGATTCGAGCTGCTTGTGCAGCGTGGCGATCTCCGCGCGCATCCTGCGGAGGTCGGCCGGGGCGTGCTGCGCGACGTAGTAGTCCCGCAGACGCCGCCGCTGCTCGTCGGTGCGCTTCGGCTCCGGTGTCGCGAGGATCTCGCCGATCGCGTCGCCGAAGTCCGCCCCGGCGTCCGGCGAGACCGACAGGCGGAAGCGGCCGATCTGGTGGGACAGGCCGTAGTTGAATCGCATGGTGACGCGCAGCACGGTCTCGCCGTCGCCGCCGACGGGCTTGTCCGTGACAAACACCGCGGTGCGGTTCACGCGATTGACGTTGCCATCGACCGCCCAGCCCGTGCCCTGGTTGCCGTCGATCGCCTTGGCGATCTCGAAGTTGTTCTGCGAGTAGTCGGCGCGGGCGGCGGTGAACTTCACGGGCGTCGGCTTGCCGGAGCCGTCGGCCGGCTGCGCGGCCATGGTGAATTCGCTGAGAACCCAGTTGCCGTTGGTGCCGCGGCTGGGGCTATTGAACGGCAGCGAGTCATGTGTCAGCGCCTCGAGGCGGATCGCGCGGATGTCGTTCGCCTTCGTGTGCAGCTCGACCTCGTACACCTCTTTCGCGGGGTTCTTGCCGCCGGCGAGAGCGGAGCCGTCTTCAAGTATGGTCATCGTCGCGCCACCCTCGGATATCACGTCGGTCGGCCTGACGACGGACCACGTCGATTCCTGCTGTGCGGTGGCTGACCACTTCTCGATCTCCGGTTGAAGGTCCGCAAGCCGCGCGTCGTAGGCCTTCTCCGCCGCGGCGATGCGCTTCTTCAGCTCGTCGGCGTTGTCGTCCTGCAGCACCAGCGGCGCCTTCATCCGCGGATCGAATCCGTTGTTGCCGCGCTCGGGCACTTGGTTGAAGAACGCGAACAGCTGATAGAACTCCTTCTGGCTGATCGGATCGAACTTGTGATCGTGGCAGCGCGAGCAGAGCATCGTCAGGCCGAGCCAGACGGTGCTGGTGGTCACGACGCGATCGATGACGTACTCCGTGCGATACTCTTCGTCGATCACGCCGCCCTCGATCGTGATCGGATGGTTGCGGTTGAACGCGGTGGCGAGTCGTTGCGCGGGAGTGGCGTCCGGCAGCAGGTCGCCGGCGAGTTGTTCGATCGTGAACTGATCGAACGGCATGTTCGTGTTGTAGGCGTTGATGACCCAGTCCCGCCAGGCCCACTGCGTGCGTTCCTTGTCGTACTGGTAGCCGTTGGTGTCGGCGTAGCGTGCGGCGTCGAGCCAGTAACGCGACATGTGCTCACCGAAGCGGGGCGAGTCGAGCAGGCGGTCGACCAGCTTCTCGTACGCGTCGGGTCGCTGGTCGGCGAGAAACGCGTCGACTTCTTCGATGGTCGGCGGCAGGCCGGTCAGGTCGAGCGTAACGCGGCGGATCAGCGTCGCCTTGTCCGCCTCGGGTTGCGGCTTGAGCCCCTCGGTCTCTAGACGCGCCTCGATGAAGCGATCGATCGCGTTGTTCGCCCACTCGGGGTCCTTGACGGGCGGCAGCTCGGGGCGGGTCGGCGTCACGAAGGCCCAGTGGTCCTCCCACTCGGCGCCCTGCGCGACCCACCGCCGCACCGTTTCGATCTCGGCTTCGGTCAGCTTTTTGCCGGACTTGACCGGCGGCATCAGGTCTTCGGCGTCCTTGGTGGTGATGCGGTAGATCGCTTCGCTCTCGTCGGGCTTGCCGGCGACGAACGCGGCGTATCCACCGAGATCGCGGAACGCACCTTCCTTCGTATCGAAGCGCAGCTTCGCCTTGCGTTCTTCAGCGTCGGGGCCGTGGCAGTGGAAGCACTTGTCCGAAAGGATCGGCCGGACGTCTCGCGCGAAGTCGACTCGACCGGTGGGCTGCCCGGCGTAAACCGCGATCGGACACAGGCCGATCACGATCGCCACGACGCACGCCCACGGGCCACGGTAAGACGTGAAATTGCTCATACATCAATACATAGCGGACGCGCCGCGTTCTTAGACTCGGGTTGACGTAAATACCCGTGCCGGATTGGCGTTCCGCTAAAACCCGCCTGCGCCGAGAGGTAGACCGCCGCACGGCTTCGGCGCCGCCGCTGAGTCAGCAGTCACACGGGGCGCGGGGGCAGTGTGGTCATTGATTGTCTGGCGTATGATGCCTTGATAGATTGTCGCCCGCCGCGGCGTGTGTCCGTGGCGGACGCATGCCGCTCGGGGGCGATCACTCGTGGACAGCCAGCCCGGACAACGCAGCACGCCACAGCGCCAGGTGATCGGCGACGTGATCCGCCGCGCCGACGGACCGCTCAGCGTTGAAGAGATTCACGAGCGGGCGCTCGGCGACATGCCCGGCCTCGGCATCGCCACCGTCTATCGCACCGTCAAGCTGCTGCTCGAACACGGGCAGATCAAGTCGGTCGTGCTCGACGACGGCGTGGCCCGCTACGAAGCCGCCGACCTCGGTCACCATCACCACTTCCGCTGCCTCAACTGCGATCGGGTGTTCGACCTCGACGTGTGCCCGGTCGAGTTCAGCGACGCGACCAAGCTGCCGCACGGGTTTGTCGTCGAAGATCACGAACTGACCCTGTTCGGCACGTGTCCGACGTGCACCGATCAGGTGTGATCGATCGGCAACTCAGCCGCCAGCGCGACCCATGTACGAGGCGTCTTCCGTCGAAACCTTGATGACCTGGCCGTTCTCGATGAACGGGGGCACGCGTGTCTTGAGCCCGGTCTCCAGCTCGGCTTCCTTGAGCTGATTGGTCGCCGTGGCGCCCTTGACCTGCGGCGCGGTGTCCGTGACTTCCAACTCGACGGACTTGGGCAGGTCGATGGTGATGGGCCGTCCCTCGTACACCAGCACGTTGATGTCGGTGTTGGCCTTGAGGTAGAGCATCGCGTCGCCGAGCAGGTCGGCGGGCAGCGTGTACTGCTCGTACGATTCGTTGTCCATGAACACGTGGCCGGACGAGTCGCTGTAGAGGTACTGCATCACGCGGCGGTCCAGGATGGCCTGGTCGATGTCCTCGACGGTGCGCAGGCGTCGCTCGGCCACATTCCCTGTCGCCACGGACTTGATCTTGACCTGCACATACGCCGGTCCCTTGCCGGGCTTGACGTGGTCGGTGTGGGTGATGATGAACAGGTTGCCGTCGATGTTGACAGCCATGCCGGGCTTCAGGTCGTTGGCCTTCACGGGGTGCCGCTCCTCGCTGCGTTGGTTCGCCGACCGGGGCCGACGCTGGAAATAGAGGGCGGCATGATAGCAACTTGTGCGGCGGGCGGGAACCGAAGGCGGTCGCCGCTACTCGCTGGCCTTCTGGAGAGACATCGCCGACGACTCACCCGTGAAGATGCCGCGGCGGAAGTCGAAGTAAAAGTTCTTGACCGTGGGGACCTTGGGGCGCTCGCTGGCGTAGGTGTAGTGCAGCGCGGTGCTGCTGAGCGAGAGCGTGAAGACGTTGCGTTTCTGTGACCACCGGCCGATCGTGTCGCCCTTGGCGCTCGACACGCGGCCGGACTTCTGCAGGTAGATCACCATCTCGTCCATGTAGTAGCCGGGGTCGAAGACCATCTTCGTGCCGTTGGGCGACGAGCCGGTATCGACGCCGCCACCGTCGCCGCTCTGCTCGGCCAGGCGTTCGTTGAGCTTCTCGAGCGCTTCTTCGGTGAGGCTCAGGCCGAGCTTGGCCTTGGTCTGCGTCAGCGCGTCGCCGGTGCCGGAATCGAGGTAGCGCTGGTAGTTCTCCGCGGCGTGGCTGAACATCGTGGCTCGCGCGGTGGGGGACTTGGCTTCCGCCGCGAGCGCGCGATACCACTCGCCGAGATTCAGCGCCGCGTCCGCGGGGATGTTTTCGCCTTCCGCCGACGCGTATCGGATGTTGTCGTTCAGCGCCTTGTCGTCGATAAGGAAGGTGAACTTACGCGCCTCGGCGGGCTTGTCGAGATCAACGACGTAGAGCATCAGCAGCTGCTGCGCCGCGTCCTTGTCCTTCGGGTCCCGCTTGATCTTGTCCTTGAGCATATCCACACGACGATACAGCAGCTGCAGATTGGTCAGCTCGGTGATGCGGCTCGCCAGATCGGCCTTGCTGTCGGAGTTGATCAGCGACGCGGTGCGCACCGCGACGCGGAACTTGAGGATGGCGTCGGTCACGTCGCCTTCCTCGGCCTTGCGGTCGCCGATGCGCGCCAGGTCGTCGATGTAGAGCTGGCCGTACTTCTTGCGATCGTCACCGCGCGCCGCGTTGTACTGCCGCTGCCGCAGGCTCAGTGTCTTCTCGCTGTAGTCCGCGGACTTTTCAGGGTAGATGCCGCTCAGCGCGGCCAGCGCCTCGATCGCCGTGTCGTATCCGGCCGGGTCCTTCGACGCCAGCTCGTACGCGTTCTCGCAGAGCAGGGCGACCAGACGCTGCTCGTCCTTGATGCTCGCCGTGGCCTCCATCAAGCGCTTGGCGAGGACCACGTCGTCGGACGCGTCCGCGGTCGCCTTGACGAGTTTGATCTCCGAGGAGAACAGCTGGTCGAAGATCGCCTTGACTTCCTCGGCGCTCGCCTTCGGCTTCTCGGGCGCTGGCGCGGCCGCCGCGGCCGGCGCGTCGCTCGGCGTCAGCAGCTCCACGGGGTTCTCGTCGGCGGCACAAAGCAATGACGTGGAGACCACGACAACAAACAGAATAATCGTCTCGGTAATGTGTCGACTCACGGCGCTGTTCCCCGTCTTCCTCACGTGTCAGTAACCCAGAAACTTCTAGCGGGTCATTATAACTGTCAACCGGACGTGTCTGCCAAACTATTGTTGGTACGCTGCAAAAAGTTACGTATCCGTTGCGCGGGTCGCTTACCCCAAACCGCCCGGCCGGGGCGTTCCCGCGGTGACGGGGCGCGGCGGACCGGCTAGACTATGCGGCCCGGTCGTGGGGCTGAACCCGCGGTCGACAGACGATACGGACATCGAAGGACCCGAAATGAGCCAGACAACGATCGAGACCACCACCGAGCCGACCATCAGATACAACGACCAGGGCCTGGTCCCCGCGATCGTCCAGGACGTCGACAGCGGCGACGTGCTGATGATGGCCTGGATGAACGAGGCGGCGGTGCGCAGCACGCTGGAAACCCGCAAGGCGACGTTCTACAGCCGGTCCCGCGACAAGATGTGGGTCAAGGGCGAGAGCAGCGGCCACGTGCAGGAGGTGCAGGAGATGCGGCTGGACTGCGACCAGGACACGATCCTGCTCCGCGTCAAGGCGCACGGCCCGGCCTGCCACGCCGGGTACAAGTCCTGCTTCTATCGCAACTGGAACGGCGAAACGGATCGCCTGGATGTGGTGGAAAAAAAAGTGTTCGACCCGAACGACGTGTATAAGTCGTAAGGGCCGAACACGAATGCCCGGGACTGGAGTCGAACCAGCACGGGATTTAACTCCCACAGCGACCTCAACGCTGCGCGTCTGCCAATTCCGCCACCCGGGCAGGGGGCAAGGCAGGACAGTATATCGCCCGAGACGAACTTGTCGAGGGGCGGTGAGGATTCGGTGAGGCGGGCACGGAAATCCGGCGCCGGGCCGCGTCAGTAACAGAGAGGCACCATGTTTCCCAAGACTTCCCAACGCGTGATGATGCTGATCGCCATCGTGGTCGGCGGACTGGTGTACCTGCAGGGCGCGGACGTCGCGCGGGCGGCCGACGGGTCGCAGGGCTGCACGCTGCTGTTCGCCGCGTCGCCCGTCACGGCGATCGGCACGATCCTGCTCTACAGCATTCCCGCGTTGGTCCTGGCGCTGGTCGCGGCCGCGATGGGCAACCGCCTCGCGGGCGTGTTCGTCATCGCCGCGGCGCTGCTGTTCCCCGCGATCGACGGCGGAACCATCGACGAATGGCTGCGCAACGTCGAGTCGGCTCGCGCGTACGGCATCCTGGCGGGCGAAGCGGTGGTGTGGGGCGTGCTGGTGATCGGCCTGCACCTGTTGATCGAAGCCGTCGCGCCAAATCTCGTACGTGTCGTGACACGCGGCACCGGCGTTGAGCCCGCTCCGATGACGACCGAACGGCTCGACCTGCATCTGTTCTCCGTGCGTCACTTCCCCGTCATCGGCGGGCTCGTGCTGCTCTCCGTGGCGATCCGGCACAGCGTGCAGCGGGCGACGAAGCTCAGCGACGGGCAGGTGCGCATCCTGCTGTCCGGCGTGGCGTCGACGATCCTCGGCCTCGTGTTCAGCAGCATGATGCTGCGAAACACCGACCCGGTGCAGATCGCGTGGGGCCTGGGCATCGCGTTCGTGTTCGCCACCACGCTGGCGACGATCATGTTCCCCACCGACCAGCCGGTCGGCATGCTGCTCAGCCCGATCACCACGTCCATCGTGATCTGCGGCCTGCTGGCCCTGAGCGGGCAGAGCGGCACGCAGTTGCTCGAGTCGTACTACCGCGACGGATTCTGGCACGCCGGACTGGCCCTGCCGGTGTATTACGCGTCGGCGGGGGTGATGGGCGCCACGCTCGGCGTCGGTTGGTCGAAGCTGCTGATCAGCGGGTTCGGCCCGATCGACGACGACGAAGCGGGCGACGGGGAATCCGCCGCGGAAAGCCCCGCAAAGGCCTGAGCGGCCACCCAGACCCGCAATCGGACGCCCGCGACCGCTTTGCGTTGCCCCGATTGCGGCCAACCCCTACGATGGCCTTTTCGACACGACGCCCACCGGCGGGTTCGGCTGATGTAACCCACCCGCGACACGGGCATCCTAGTATGTAAAGCAGCGCCGGCAGGAGACACGACGATATGACCTCGCCTTCATCAGCCCGACCCACCCAGCTTACCGACGTGCAGGCCTCGGCCGACACGCGTCAGGTGCCGATCGATAAGGTCGGCGTCAAGGGTATTACGTACCCGATCAAGCTCCGCACGCCCGACGGCGGCGAGCAGCACACCGTCGCCCGCGTCAACATGTACGTCTCCCTGCCGCACCACCAGAAGGGCACGCACATGTCGCGGTTCCTGGAGGTGCTCAACGAGCACGCCCAGGAGATCGACCCGACGGACATCATGGCGATCTGCCACGACATCAAGCACCGCCTCAACGCCGCTGACGCCCACCTCGAGCTGTCCTTCACGTATTTCATCAACAAGAAAGCGCCCGTCACCGCCAGCCCCGGCCTGATGGACTACGAGGTCACCTTCGAGGCCTCGTCCAACGCCCACGACGACTTCGTGATGACCGTCAAGGTCCCGGCCACGAGCCTCTGCCCGTGCTCCAAGACGATCAGCAACTACGGCGCCCACAACCAGCGGTGCATCATCGAGGCCAGCGTCCGCTTCAAGGGCATGCTGTGGATCGAGGAACTGGTCGAGGTCGTCGAGTCGGCCGCGAGCTGCGAGGTCTACAGCGTGCTCAAACGCCCCGACGAGAAGCACGTGACCGAAGAGGCGTATGACCACCCGAAGTTCGTCGAGGACATCGTCCGCGACCTGGCGCTGAAGCTCGACGACGACGACCGGTTGACGTGGTACATGATCAACTCCGAGAACTTCGAGTCGATCCACAACCACAACGCCTACGCGATGATCGAGAAGACCAAGTAGTCAGGCGCCGTTGCGCCACGACTGGATAGGTGTCGGGCTACTGGTTCCTGACACCTGACCACTTCGTCCGATCTTTTCAAGATTTCCAACAACAGTGCGCTGTATTCTTGCGTCGTGCTGATAGAATGCCTCCATGCGGGCAGCGCTACGGAGGGCGATCCCGAGCATGTTCCATCGGCGGCTCCTGCTGCTGTTGGTCGTGATGGTCTGTGCCAGCGGGGTACTCGCCTCCCAACTTTTTCGACTCACGGTCCTTGAAGGGGAATCGCTGCGCGCCGAGGCCGAGCGGGTGCTCGTCTCTCGCAAATTGATTCCGACCGTGCGCGGCACCATCTACGACCGCAAGGGCCGCGTGCTGGCCATCGACGAGCCGTGCTACGACATCGCGATCGACTACGACGTGATCACCGGCGAATGGGCCTACGCGGCGGCGCGTAATCTGGCCTACCACGACAACAAGTCCTCGTGGGGCGAGATGTCGTGGGAACAGCGGGAGGCGTTGATCGAGACGTACATCCCGCCGTTCCAGGCGAAGCTCGACGCGTTGTGGGACACGATGGTGAGCATCGGCGACATCGACGCCGAGGAACTCGGCCGCCGCCGCCGGACGATCGTCCAGCGTGTGCAGACGATCCGCTCGGACGTGTGGGAGCGTGCGGCGGAGCGGCGATCACAGGAACTCGGCGAGCCGGTCGAACTGAGCCGCGTCGCCCAGCCGATCGCCGAAGAGCGCGAGTCGCACACGATCCTCTCGGCCGTGCCCGACCGCGTGGCCTACGCGTTCCGCACGCTGTCGAGCGAACTGCCCGGCGTGCACGTCATCCAGGCCAAGACGCGGCGGTATCCGGTCGACGACGTGACTGTCACGCTCGACCGTTCGACGCTGCCGAGCCCGATCGCGGTGCAGTCGACGCAGGACGTGACGGTCGACCGCGTGTGCGGCCACATGCTCGGATCGATGCGCGAGGTGTGGGCGGAGGATGTCGAGCGGCGGCCCTTCCGCCACAACGGCGGGGTCGATCTGGGCGGTTACCTGCCAGGCGATCACACGGGCCTCGCGGGCATCGAGCAGGCCGAAGAAGACATTTTGCGGGGCACGCGCGGTCAGCAGGTGACGCGGCGCGACACCGGCGACGTCCAGCGTGTCGACGCGCAGCGGGGCCACGATGTGCACCTGACGATCGACGTGAACCTGCAGGCGCGCGTCCGGGCGATCATGGACCCCGACTTCGGCCTGATGCAGGTGCAGGGCTGGCACAGCAACCACCGCATGGCGCCGGGCACGCCGCTCTACGGCGCGGCGGTCGTGATGGAGGTCGCCACGGGCGAGATCGTCGCGATGGTCTCGACGCCGATGCCGCCGAAGCGCGAGCCGGGCGAGCCCTATCCGGACCTGTCGACGCACCCCGACAAGCCTCTGATCAACCGCGCGATCAGCGCCGTGTATCCGCCGGGCTCAACGGTCAAGCCGATCGTCTACTGCATCGCCGCCAAGACACACGCCATCTCGATCAACGAGCAGATCGACTGCCGCGGACACCTGCTGCCGAACCGCGACAACCTGTACCGCTGCTGGATCTACAAGTCGTACGGCGAGGTGCACGGCCCGCTCGATCCCGTCGGCGCGATCGCACGCTCGTGCAACATCTACTTCTTCACCTGCGGCAAGCGCATCGGCGCCGAGGCCCTCGTGGCGAACTACCGGTTGTGGGGCCTGGGCGATCCGCCCGGGCTCGGGCTGCGCGGCGAGGTCGACGGCCTGCTGCCTTCGCTGACATCGCCGAACCCCGAGGGACGCGGCCTGACCGTGCCCAACTCCATCCTGATGGGTATCGGCCAGGGGCCGATCGCCGTGTCGCCGCTGCAGGTCGCCACCGCTCACGTCGCGCTCGCGCGGGGTGGTCACTTCATCAGCCCGCTGCTCATCCGCGAGCGGGCCGCCACGCAGGTGCAGCGCGACCTGGGCATTAGCCGGCCGGTCATCGATCTCGCACTGGAGGGGATGCGGGACGTGGTCGAGGCGCGGTACGGCTCGGCGAATCACCTGACGATCGGCGGTCAGCACGAGCCGATCCTCAACACGCCCGACCTGATCCTTCGCGCCAAGACGGGCACCGCGCAGGCGCCGACGCAGTACGAGATGGTGCGCGACGGGCACGACAACCTCGTGCGAACCGATCACGTGCTCCGAGACGGCGATCACTCGTGGTTCGTCTGCCACGTGCAGCGGAAGGGCGAGGAGAGCGCGGCGTACGTGATCGTCGTCGTGGTCGAGTACGGCGGCAGCGGCGGCCGCGTGTCCGGGCCCGTCGCGAACCAGATCATTCACGCGCTGAAGGCGGAGGGCTATCTCTGATGAAACTCCTCCGCACGCTGCGCCCGATCCTCGAGCCGAACCTCGGCCACATCACCGCGCTGGCGTCGCTGGCGCTGGTCGTCATCGGCGTGCTGGCGATCGACGTGGCGACCGACGGCGGGACGGCCGTCGGCAAGCAACTGATGTTCGTGCCACTGGGGTTCGGGCTGCTCGTGCTGATCGCGTTGCCGCACCATCGGCGCATCTGCGACATGGCGACACCGCTGATGATCGTCACGCTGATCATGCTCGTGATCGTGCTGATCCCGTTCATGCCGCAGTTCCTGGTGCCCATGCGCAACGGTGCGCGGCGGTGGTTCAACCTGGGCATCGTGCTCTTTCAGCCCAGCGAACTGGCGAAGATCGTCTTCGTGCTCGCGCTGGCTCGCTACCTGCGCTACCGCGAGAACTACCGCACCGTACGCGGGCTCGTCCAACCGCTGCTGCTGGCGTTCCTGCCGATGGCGTTGATCCTCGTCGAGCCCGACCTCGGCACGGCGATGATCTTCCTGCCCGTGCTGTTCGCCATGCTGCTCGCCGCCGGTGCGAAGATCCGCCACCTGGCGATGATCATCACGCTCGGCCTGGTGCTGTGCCCGGCGATGTATCCGCTGCTGAAACCGCACCAGAAGGCCCGCGTCAACGACGTCATCGCCCGCATGCTCGGCGACAACCGCCACGAGCAGGGCATCAGCTTCCAGGGCAAGACCGCCACGACGCTCGTCGGCGCGGGCGGGCCCGTCGGCCGATCGCCGGAGCACGCGGCCAACCTCGTACGCTTCAATCGGCTGCCCGAGGCGCACAACGACATGATCTTCGCGGTGATCTGCACGCGCTGGGGCATGCTTGGCGGTCTGATCGTCATCGGGCTCTACATGGTCCTGATGGCGACGGGGCTGGCTGTCGCTGCGCTGAACAAGGACCCCTTTGCGCGCCTCGTGGTCGTGGGTGTCGTCACGATCATCTTTACGCAGGTCGTGATCAACGTCGGGATGAACCTGGGCATCCTGCCCATCACCGGCATGACGCTGCCGCTGATGAGCTACGGCGGGTCGAGCCTGCTGGCGAACTTCGCGATGATCGGGCTGATCGTCAACGCCGGGGCGCATCGACCCGTCGGCCTGGCGCGGCCGTCGTTTGAGTTCGCCACGTCAGCGGCATGATTCGGCTGTACCTTGATATGAGTGGGAGGCGGCAACTACTGCGGGCGGGCGGGCTCACGTCGCTTCGGCTTGGCGTGACGCCTCGTCGAGGATGCGATGGGCGCCCTGATCGATCAGCCTGTCGGCCACCGCGTCGCACAGCACACGCATGCGCTTCACGGGGCCGGTCTCATCGACCTCGACGCACTCGGCCCCGTCCGGCGACATCACGCGGGCGCGGATGCGCAGGCCGACACTGTCCACGAACTCGGCGAGGATCGCGATGGGGCTGTGGCAGTCGCCGTTGAGGCGCTGGACGACGTGCCGCTCGGCGTTCGTCGCGGTCGCGGACACGGCGTGGTTGAGCGGCAGGCAGCGGCGCATCGTCGTGTTGTCATCGGCTCGACACTGCACCGCGAGCGCGCCCTGGCCGACGGCGGGCAGCACCTGCTCGACGGGGATCGGCTTGCTGAGATAGTCGCGGAACCCGAGACGCGTGAGGCCCGCCGCGGCGAGCATCGTCGCGTCGACCGCGCGTTCCTCCATCACCTTGCGGATGCGTGTCTCGACGTTGCCGCGCAGCGAAACGATCTTCAGGTCGGGCCGGACACGCAGCGCCTGCGCCGCGCGCCGCTTCGAGCAGGTGCCGAGCGTGGCGCCCTGCGGCAGGTCTTCGATGCGGTCGGCGTCGCGCGCGATCAGCACGTCGTGGACGGGCATCCGCCGCGGCGTCGCCACGAGCACGAGGCCCGGCGTGACGTCGGTGGGCATGTCCTTGAGGCTGTGGACGGCGATGTCCGCCCGGCCGCTCAGCAACGCCTGCTCGATCGCACGCGTAAACAGCCCCTTGCCGCCGATCGCAGCGAGGGGGTGGTCCAGCACGCGGTCTCCGTCTGATTCAATCCGCACCAACTCCATGGCGACGCGCGAATTGAGTTGAAGGATCATCTCGCCGACCCGTTGCGATTGGGTCACAGCCAGTTGGCTCTTGCGTGTCGCAATAATGATGTCACGCTTGCTCGGGCGCAATGGCGTACTCCCAACTGCTCTTTCGGATGAGCCCGATGACTTACATCGCGGAACGCCACGACGTAAGACTTCATATTCTGGTGCAAAGCAATTGTGTAGTCAAATATTTACAGACGTATCCTCGCCTGTTGGAAAACCTTAACGAGCATCGGCATCGTCAGACGCCCGGTAAACGTGTTCTGCTGGGACGGGTGATAGGACCCGATCAGAAACGGCGAATTCTTCCACTCGTAAATGGTCCCATGGGCGAACTTCGGCTTTGGGCGAAGCTCCGCCCACCCCTCTGCCTCGAACAACTTCAGGCAGACATTAAAGGCTATGCCGCCAAGCGCTAATAGTCCACGCAGGCGGGGCATTTGGCGGACCGTTTCGACCAGGTGGCCGAAACATGCCTGCAGTTCCTCGCGGGTCGGCTTGTTGCCCGGCGGAGCGCAGTGCGCCGCGGCGGTGATCACCACGTCGTTGAGCGTCAGCCCGTCCTCGCGATCGATGCACGTGGCCTGATTCGCGAAGCCGACCTGGTGCAGGGCGTCGTAGAGGAAGTCGCCGGAGCGGTCCCCGGTGAACATCCGCCCGGTGCGGTTCGCGCCGTGGGCGCCTGGGGCGAGGCCGACGATCAGCAGACGCGCGTCTGGATCGCCGAAGTTCGACACGGGCCCGCCCCAGTAGTCCCAGTCGCGGTAGGCGGCCCGTTTTTCCGCCGCGACCCTGGCGCAATGATCCCGCAGGCGCGGACAACGGTCACAACGGACGATGTTCTTCTGCAATAAGTCCCAGCGGTCGGCCATGCGTTCTCGTCAGGCGTCGCCGCCGGTTGTATCGTCGTCTGCCTTCTCGGCGAGGTACTGCTCGATGACCTCACGGGCACGGTCGGCGTCGTCGGATCGCACCATCACGTCGGTGCCTTCGCCCGCGGCGGTCAGTCCGTCCAGCGGGCTGGCCGTCTGCTCGACGTACGCCTTGATCCCCGCGGACTCCAACGCCTGGTGGATCATCTCGGCCTCGGCCAGGTGCGACGCTTCGTAGATATTGATCAGGTCATCTGACATAGACACGCTCACTTTCAACGAGTCTTGCGATTATACGCGCAAGTCACGCCCGCGAAAGGGCGTCGGCGACCGGCATGTCCAGACCCAGCTCCGCGGCGGCCTGACGCAGTTTGCCCATCGCCCGATGCTCGATCTGCCTGGCGCGCTCGGCGCTGATGTCCAGCTCCGCGGCGACCTGAGCCAGTGTCTGTGGCTCGGCGTGGTAGCCGTCCTCGGTCGTCAGGCCGAAGTGACGCGTGATGATGAACCGCTCGCGTTCGTCGAGTTCGCCAAGCAGGCGGTCGAGCGTGTGGGTGACGTGCTCGGCGTGCTCGGTGTGCGTCTGCTCGGGGTCGAGCTCCGCGGGCCAGTATTCGCGGCGGTCCGACGTCGCGGCGATCGGCCTGCTCGGCGCGGACTGCTTCGACGCCTGCGCAAACCGCCGCATCAGCGCCCACGACAGGTAGGTCGAGAACCGGTTGCCGCGTGCCGGGTCGAACGACTCGATCGCCTCGACCAGCACGAGGTTGCCCTCGGCGATCAGCTCCGACAGCAGTTGCGGCCGGAAGCCGCGCCCGCCGCTGAGGTGCTTGCGGGCGACGGACACAACGAGGCGGAGGTTGGCGCGGACGAGGTGTTCCTTGAGCGACACGGCGCGACGCAGGTGCGTCTCGATCACGTCCAGGTCCCGCGATCGCGGGTGGTACGGGTCGAGAGCCGCGCGCATCTGGTCGGCCAGGTACTTGAGGAAGTTGTAGCGCACGAAGAGCACCTTCTCGGGCTCGGGCTCGAGCAGGGGTTGCTGGTAAAGCTGCTGGATGTACGACGTGAGCCCGTCCGCCATGGGGTCGGTGCGCGGGCGGCCGGGTTGCGGATCGATCGAAACGGGCGGCGGCGGGGCGGGGATCGGCGGACCGAGCAGGACCTGTTCGGCGTCGGGCAGCTCGAAGGTCGGCGTCGTGACGTAGCGCAGGTTCAGCTCGCGCAGGGCCGCGGCGCGGCGGAGGTTCAACGCACGGTAGATGGCGTTGCGCGCGCGGTTGTACCGCTCGGCCATCTTCGCGACCGGCACGCCGCGGTGGTACGCGCGGTGGATGATCCGCTGCTCGCGCTCGGTCAGCGGGGGCGTGTGATCGGGGAAGATCGCCACGCGCGGGTCGCGCTCGTCGTGCCGCAGCAGCAGCTGACGCACCGCCTCGGTGGATCGCCCGTACTTGTCGGACAGGTACCGCGCGACGCGGAACGGCGAGGCGTCGACACGCGAAGCGATCCGCCGGGCGCGCACGATGATCTCGTGCTGCGTCGGTTCGTCGATGCGCGTGAACCCCGCCGCCTGCTCCTGCCGCGGCGTGCGCACCTGCTTGAAGCGCTCGACGCTCTCGGGCAGAAACGACAGCTTCTTGCGTCCGCCCGGCCAGATCAGCCGACGGGCGAACAGGCCCTGGCGGCGGTACCGGCTGATCGTCTTGCTCGTGACCTTCATCCGCGTGCAGATCGTGCGCAGGTCCCAGGGCGAAGGGCTGTACACCTCCACCGGCTCGTTGATCGTCTCGCTGACCTGCTCGACGAGGCGGAGCAGGTCGTGCTGGATCGCCTTGCCGACGAGCGTCGTGGTCTCGGCGGTGTCGCTGCGGACGCCGGTGATGCGGAACGTGATGTAGTCGAAGGGGTAGTTGCGGTCGGACTCGAGCTGCCAGTAGAGCTGCTCGGCGCGGTCGACGTGCTGGCGTCGCCACGTCAGCGGCGCGAACGTCAACTCGCGTGCGAGCTCGGCCATCGCCTGTGTGCGGAACTGTGGCATGATCGGTCACCCCGACGGGGTCGCGTCGGCTATGTCACCGGCTGGTCGAGCGGGTAGACGTCCATCGTGCGGCAGTCGTCGATGCACCCGAGCGTGTACGCACGGTTCCAGAACCGCTCGATCGCCTTCAACTCTCTATCGCCCACCTCGTACTTGAGCAGCTCGCCGAGGTAGCGCTGCGCCAGGTCGCCCGGCCAGCCCAGCCCCCCGGCGTTGCGTGCGACGATCTGATCGATGCGCGACGCGTTGGCGCGCCGCTGAGCGTCGAGCACGCCCGGCAGCGTGCCGAGGTCCGTGTCGACGCGCGTCATCCACGTCGCGAACACGAACGGCATGCCCGTGCAACGCTTCCACGACTCGCCGAGGTCGAGCTGGTGCGGGTAGTCGGCGTCGGACGGCGCCGCGGTGACCACCTTGTCGCCGATGAGCAGCATGGCGTCGACCTCGCCGTCGAGCGGTTCGCTGGGCGCCACCGTCTGCACGCGCACGCCGTACAGGTCCGCCAGCACCACGTGCATCAGCACGATCGACGTGTGGCTGTCGGCGTCGATGCGCACGCGCTGGATCTGCTTGAACGGTACGCGGCTGAACAGCCGGACGGTGTGCGTC
Organism: Phycisphaera sp.; assembly: GCA_016125285.1. Lineage (GTDB taxonomy): Bacteria > Planctomycetota > Phycisphaerae > Phycisphaerales > Zrk34 > RI-212. The sequence continues at coordinate 31,427 of WGMA01000011.1, read as the reverse complement.
TCGCCGTCGCAGCCGATCCCGCCCACCGGCACGATCCGCAGCGGCTGCGGCGAGCATTGAAAATCGATGACCGGGCACAACGCCACGTCCACGTCCCCGGCCAGCAGGTAGCTCAGCAGGCGGCTGGGCACGTCGTAAACGATGCTCAGGTCGTCGCGATCGTCGAGCCCGTCGACCAGCGGCTTGGCGTTGAGGAAGCTGACGCACCCGACGGTGGGGCGGACGTCACGTGGATTGTCGGCGGATTCGGTCATGCCGTGACATTGTAGCGGCAGCGACGCACGGCGCGGGCGACTGTCGCGTAACCGACGCCGCAGATTGCTCCGCTTGTGCGGGTTTTGCCGATCATGGACAATGAAGACGCATGAAGATCGACCTGCACAATTCACAGGGCGAGCGGGTCGCCTGGGTCGAGGTCGACGCCGACAGCCCCCAACGCGTGGTTCAAGCCGTCAACGCCGAAGGACACGAAGAGGAGCACTACCTCGAGTGGGAAGCGGCGTTCGACGACGAGGGCCGACTGCGCAAGTGCCCGGTCTGTCAGTGCAACGACCTGTACACGCACCGCAACGCCCCGCAGCTGCTCGGCTTCATCATCGTGCTGGCGGTCGGTTTGATCTGCCTCGGCCTCTGGGGCCTGACCGACGCACCGCTCGCGCTGGTGCTCGGCGTGCTCGGCGTCGTGGTCGTCGCGCAGCTGCTGCTGATGGTGTTTTCGGGCCGATTCATCGGCTGCTACCGCTGCGGCAGCAAATTCCATAACACGCCGATCCCGCGCCGTCTCAACGCGTGGGACACCCTCACCGCGGAGAAGTATCGCGGCGAGCGTCCACTCGAAACTTCCTGATTGAAATCGGTTACTTGGCCGGGGCGTCGGGCTGCGCCTTGTCCGCGGGCGCCTCGGCGGGTTTGTCGCCTTCAGCGGCCTTGTCCTCGGCGGGCGCTTCGCCTTCCGGTGCGGCGGCGTCGGGATTGAGCTCGCGGCGCATCATGCGGGCGCGCTCGACGAGCTGCTTCTCGTCGACCGGCTGAAGCTTGCCCAGCGTGTACTGCCACTTGAGGTTGACCTCGTGGTTGCCGGGGATCGCCTCGGCGATCAGGTCCGGGCCGGGCGCTTCCCAGATCGGGGCCTTGGCTTCGGTGGGTTGCTGGATGGTCTCGTAGCCCTCGAGCTCGATCCTCACGTCGTACACGCCGTAGAACTTGAACGGCACGGTGACGGGCGTCCGGCCGACCTCGACGTCGTTGAGGTACGCCAGTGCGCCGGGCGGGTCGCTCTCGATGGTGATCGTCCGCTGGATACAGCCGCTGGTCAGCAACGGCAGGGCGGCAAAGATGGCGATGAGGCAGGTCTTTCGGATCATGGCGTGCATTCTACTGTTCGTCGGGCCCGGGTCCAATCGGGCGGGCCATCCACCGGAAAAAGGGTGCGTCGGAGCGGCCGATGTACTGCTCGTGCCACGTGAGCTTTTCAAAGGGAATTACCTCATCGTGCGGCGGCAGAGGTACCCAGACGCCGCGTTCCACCGCCTTGCTGGCCTTGCGCGTGATCTCGGCAAAGGGTGTCAGCACGCCGACGCCAAACACGATCACCGCCAGGACCGTCGCGAGGCGTCGACGGTCCGACGCGCGGAGCGTCCACAGCGAACGGAGGTTCAGGATGAACAGCACAAACAGCGGCGGCATCGACGCGCGCATGCACAGGTCGTTGTAGAGGCCGAAACGGATCAGCGGGAGGCCGAATAGTAGACCGGCGGTAATCCACGTCAGCGCACGCATCGGGCGGTCGGCGTGCCGATACGCCACGACGGGCAGCGTGAACAGCACGCCCGCATCGAGCACGAGGAACAGCAGGAGCCGTGACAGGATCCGCTCGACGTCGCGACCGTGGCTGGCGGCGAAGACGAACATGGCATTGGACGATGAGACGCGTGTGGCGGTCAGATACGCGCCGACGACCAGCACCGCCGCGATGGCCGCCCAGCCGCTCGCGGACGTCGCGGCTCGCTTCAGGTAAACCCATCGATCGTCCGGCATGAGCACCGTCGCGGCGGCGTACGCGGCGAGGCCGATCGAAACGAAAGGCGACCAGATTGTCGTCAGCGCGAGGATGATCACCGCGTGATGACGCAGCGGGGCGTGCCGCGCGCTGTCCAGCATCATCGCGGTGCCGATCCAACTCACGAGCACGTGTTGCGGGACCGCATCGAGGGCCAGGATAGTCGAGGTGTACTGCCAGATCCGCGCCCAGAAATCGAGCGACGCATACGTCAGGTTCAGGCGATGATTGACGATCAGGTATCCCACCGCATCCCAGCCGGAGTAGCACAGCAGGGCGGCGACGACCCACCACCGCGCCCGGCCCGACAGCACCAATACCCAGCCCGCGCCCAGCAGCGCGCCGCATGCGGTCCACAGGTCGATCGCCGCCGCCGCGGCGGTCCACCCGGCGAGTTTCCCGACGACCGCCGCGGGCAGGTAAAAACCGACGTAGTAAACCAGCGGAACCCACTGGCCGTCGGCCTCGACGTGGACCGGCCAGGGCTCGGCGATCAGGCGATCGAGGATCATGTTGTGCTTGGCCCAGTCCGGGTTCTGCACGGTCAGGCCGCCGATGCCGACCGTCGCGAGGGCCGCCAGCACCAACACCGCCGACGCGACGATCGTGCGCCACGAGACGCGCGTCGGCTCGCCATCGAGCGCCGTCTCGCAGCGCCGAGCATCGCTCGCGTATCGCCACGCGCCCAGCAGGAACAGCGTCGTCACGGGCAACGCGATCGGCCACCACGTCCAACTCGCCAGGAACAGCGTCATCGGCACGCCGAGGTACAGCAGCGAAGCGACACGCAGCACGCGTGTCAGCGCGGCGACGCTGACGTCACGGCCCGGCGTTGAGTCAGGTTCGGTGGACATGCGTGTGCGGTCCCGGCGATCGACCCGCGTACAGACGAATCTCAGTCGAACTCGCCGCCCTTGAACGTGTCGCCGAGGTACACGTCGCGCACCTCCGCGTCGTTGACCAGTTCCTTCGGCGTGCCCTCGCGCATCACGTCGCCCTCGGAGATGATGTACGCGCGGTCGCAGACCTCCAGCGTCCGCTCGACGCTGTGGTCCGTGATCAGCATCGCGATGCCGTGCTTGTCACGGAGCTCGAGGATCTGCTTCTGCAGGTCCTGCACGATGATCGGGTCCAGCGCGGCGAACGGCTCGTCCAGCAGCAGCAGCGAAGGCTCGGTGACCAGCGCCCGCGCGATCTCCAGCTTGCGCGACTCGCCGCCGCTGAGCGTGTGCGCCGACTGCGTGCGGAGCTTGGCGAGGTCGAACTGCTCCATCAGCTCCTCGCAGCGCGCCTTGCGGTCGGCCTTCGACAGCGGCCGCGTCTCGAGGATCGCCATGATGTTCTGCTCGACGGTCAGCTTCTGGAACACGCTGCGGTTCTGCGACAGGTAGCCCATGCCGAGCCGCGCCCGCTTGTACATCGGCAGCCTCGACACGTTGTGGCCCTGGAACGTGACGCTGCCGCCGTCGGGCGTGATCATCCCCATCGCCATGCGGAACGTCGTGGTCTTGCCGGCGCCGTTGCGCCCGAGCAGGCCGACGATCTCGCGGTCGCCGACGTGGAACGACGCGCCCTTGACGACGGTGCGGCCGCCGTAGCGCTTGATCAGGTTTTCAGCAGAGAGGATCGACATCGGGCAGATGATAGCGGAAGCGGGGCGGCGACACCCGCCGGTTGTCAGGAGCCGCGTGCGGCGCGGCGCGCCGTCGCGGCCAGACGCTGGTGGGCGATCTCGTGATCACCCACGCGTTCGAGCGCCGCGGCGAGGGCGTCGACGGCCTGAACGGGCGGCAGGTCGTCGCTGATCGCCACGATCGCCGCGTCGCCGATCTGTTCCAGCTGGCTTTCGAAGCTGCGTCGCAACGCCGCGTGGTCCATGACGAGCACCTCGACAAACAGCTCGCGTTGCCGCGCTAACGCACGCACCATCGCCTCGTCCTTGTCGTCGTACGGCGGGTCGGTCAGCAGCAGGCAACCTTCGGGATGACGGTCGAGGATCGCCTCGGCCTCGAGCCGTTCGCCGCTGAGCACGTGCACGCCCGCGTCGACGGCCGTCTGACGCCGGATGCGACGGCACTCCTGCAGCGGCAGCAGGATCCGTGCGTAGCTGTCGAAATCACCGGACGCCCGCGCCAGTTCGAGCGCATCGAGGCACAGGCGTTCACACTCGAGGTAGCGCGTACCGTTCAACGCGGCGCTGGCGCGTTCCATGATCTGATTGATTTGATTCATGGTGAATTTCGATTATTGAATTCTGATTTTTGATTGTCCCAATCGCGCGCGGGCGCCGTTCAATTCAAAAATCCAAAATCAAAAATCAAAAATCCGGCTTTAACCCAGCGCCGCGGCGCCGCCGATGATCTCGCTGAGCTCGGTCGTGATCTGCGCCTGGCGGGCGCGGTTGAACGAACGCTTGAGGCCGCGGCCCATCTTGCCGGCGTTGTCCGTCGCGGCCTTCATCGCGACCATGCGGCCGATCTGCTCCGACACCACCGCGTCGTTGAAGCACTGGAACAGATTGCTCTTGACCGACAGCGGCAGCAGGGCGTCGAGCAACTGCTCGGGCTCGGGGCTGAACTCGTAGATCGGCACCGGGCCGGACGACTTCGCGTCGCTGTCCGTGCCGGTCTCGACCGGCTGCAGCGGCAGCATCTGAAGCACTTCGGGCTTCTGCCGGGCGTTGGAGATGAACTTCATGTACACGACGCGCACCGCGTCAAACTCACCGGCGAGGAACCGATCGATGTAACCGGTCGCCAGCGCCTCGACGTCTTCGTAGGCGGGCTTATCGGTAAAGTGCGAGTAGGAATTGGCGATCTCGAAGCCCTGGAACTTGAAGAACGACACGCCCTTCTTGCCCACGACCTCGATCTCCGTCTTGACGTCGCGTCGGCCGCGGATCTGCGCCGCGGCGGTGCGCAGCACGTTGGAGTTGTACGCGCCGCAGAGCCCGCGGTTGGAGCTGAGCACCAGCAGCAGTTCCTTGCCGGTGGGCGTCTCGGGCGAGCGGAACAGCGGGTGCTCCGCCGAGCCGCTCAGCTCGCCGACGATCTCCGACAGCTTCTGCGTATACGGCTTGGTGTCCTGCGCCCGACGGATCGCCGCCTGGAACTTCGCCGTGGCGATCATCTGCATCGTCTTGGTGATGCGCTGGATATTGCCGACCGCCTTGATCCGCTTCTTGATTTCACGCAACTGGGCCATGTCATTGAACTCCGCGTCCGTTGGAACCATCCGTGGTTATCGGGACGGTGATGATAGGGCATGTTGGCTGGCCTTGCCAGCCGGGATTGGGGGTTTGGGGCCGGGAGTTTGGCAGGCAGGACCGGTTCGGAATCACCCCAATTCGCAACCCCAAACCCCAGCCCCGATTGACACGGCAGTGTCAATCCTGTAATTTCAGTACAGACAGAAACAACAGGAGCCACGCATGGACCTATCCGCCACCCAACGCAAGTTCATCCTCCACTGGGGCGAAATGGGCACCAAGTGGGGCATCAACCGCACGGTGGCGCAGGTCCACGCGCTGCTGTTCGTCAGCCCCGAGCCGCTCAACGCCGAGGAGATCGCCGCGACGCTGTCCGTCGCTCGGTCCAACGTCTCGACGAGCCTCCGCGAGTTGCAGGGCTGGGGACTGGCCAGCGTCGTGCATCGCCTCGGCGACCGGCGCGACTACTTCGAGACGTTCGACGACGTGTGGGCGATGTACCACGTGGTGATGGAGGAGCGTAAACGCCGGGAGATCGACCCGACGATCGCGCTGCTGCGGCAGTGCGTGGCCGAGTCCGCGGGTGACGCCGACGACGCCCACACGCACGAGCGGCTCAGCTCCATGCTCGACTTCGTCGAGACCATGACGCAGTGGTACAACCAGGTCCGCAAGCTCCCGCCGAGCGCGTTCACGACGATGGCCCGCATGGGCGGCAAGCTGATGGACCTGCTGCCGGGCAACGGCCGCGGCAAGGGCTCGTCCAGCAAGACCAAACCGAAGACGTGACAACGGTCGCGTTTTTATTTGCGCATCGAATTTCTGTGATGACAGAAATGACAAACAATACAGGCGAAGGCTAGCACGCCGAAAGGGGGTCACGATGCCAGCGGGGATGGTTCATGACGGGAGGCTTGGGGCGATCGAGTGGCGCGATCTGGTGCCGCTGACCGCCGTCGAGCGGGTGTGGGAGCTGACGCTGTCGGTTCCGTGGCTGGTGCTGTCGGTGTGGCTGTATCAGCGGGGCTGGGCCCTTCCGGGCGCGACCGCGTCGTTCTTCTTCTTTCTCACCGGGCTGCGGCAGTCGCACAACGCGCAGCACTACGCGCTGGGGATCACGCGGCGGGCGCACGACGCGATGCTCTTCGTGCTGAGCGTCGCGATGCTCTCCAGCATGCACGCCGTGCAGGTCACGCACCTGCATCACCACCGTCACTGCCTCGACGACGACGACGTCGAAGCGGGGCACGCGACCTGGCCGTGGTGGTACGTGCTGATCACCGGCTGGTGGTTCCCGATCCACCTCACGCGCAACGCGTGGCGCCTGGGCACGCCGGGCAAGCGTCGATGGATCGCTGCGGAACTCGTCGCGATGGTCGTCTGGGTGCTGGCGGTCGTGTGCGTCCTCGGCGTGCCCGGCCTTGTGTGGCACGTCGCGGCGATGGCGACCGGGCAGTGCTTCACCGCGTTCTTCGCCGTGTGGATCGTCCACCGCGGCTGCACCCACGACGGCCAGATCGCCCGCACGCAGCGCGGCTGGCTGAAGAACCTCGTCAGCTACGCGATGTTTTACCACCTCGAACACCATCTCTTCCCGGCCGTGCCGACCTGCCACCTGCCGCGACTGGCCGAGCGACTCGATCACGCCGCGCCGGAGCTTTGCGAGATGAACGTCTACTGATTCACGAACCGCCCGCTACGGGCAAGGAGTTGAACGATGCTTGGCTACACCGTTACCGCCTACCTGCTCTACCTGGCGATCAGCATCGCCATCACCGTCTGGGTCGCCCGCACGCTTCACCACAACGGGCGGCTGTTCCTGCTGCACGCGTTCCACGGTGACGAGAAGCTGACCGATTCGGTCAATCATCTGCTCGTCGTCGGCTTCTACCTGATCAACATCGGGTACGTCACCCTCGCGCTGAAGTACGGCCTCAAACCCGACGACGCCGCGGCGACCATCGAATTTCTCAGCACGAAGGTCGGCCTCGTGCTCGTGGTGCTCGGCGTGATGCACTTCGGCAACCTGTACGTGTTCAGCCGCCTGCGCCAGCGCGCGATGCTGTACAAGCAGCCGCCGCCGGTCGGGCCGGACGAGCACCTCGACCCGGAGCTGGGCGTCGTGCCGGGCCCCGCGGTTCCGGCGTGAAAAAACGTTTGAACGAAAAACACACGGCGCACGAATAGAGAGGTGTACGATGCGACAACTGACGGTTTACTACGACGCGGAGTGCGGGTTCTGCTGCCGCGTCCGGGCGTGGCTGGTCTCGGAGCCTTCTTACGTGCTGATGCGATTCGTGCCGCGGCAGTCGACGGAGGCCACGTCGCGGCCGGGGCTGATCCACGCGGACAAGCCGGACGAGATGGTGGTGCTGGACAGCGACGGCGGCGTGTATCGCGGCACGTCCGCGTACCTGATGTGCATCTGGGCGTTGAAGCGGTGGCGACCGTGGGCGGCGCGGCTGGCGAGCCCGGCGATGCGGCCCCTGGTCCGCCAGGCGTGTCAGATGCTTGCCCGACACCGCCTCGGCGTGTCGGACTGGTTCGGCCTCGAGCCGGACGCCGAGGTGATCGACCGGCTCAGCCGCGAGCGTGTGGTCGGCTGCGAAACCGGCCCGGCGCGTGCGTTGGCACTGGATTTGTCAGCAGATCAGACATGACGAGAAATGGCGGCCGCAGCCGTCCTAATGTGCAACCGAGAGGTTCAGGTACAGGAGGTTGACCGATGCTTGTGCAGGACGCACCGAGAGTGGCGAAGATGCCCGCGGGCCAGTGGGTGATGAAGATGACGTGGCACGACCTGTTGTTCGCCCACTGGCCGATGGCCTGCGACGACCTGCGGCCGCTGGTGCCGCGCGGACTCAAGCTCGACAAGTACGACGGCCGCGCATGGATCGGCGTCGTCCCGTTCCGCATGACCGGCATCCGCATGCGCGGCCTGCCCGGCTTTCCCGGCGCCACCGCCTTCACCGAACTCAACGTCCGCACCTACGTCACCGACGCCAACGGCGAGAACCCCGGCGTGTGGTTCTTTACGCTCGACGCCACCAGCCGACTCGCCATCGCCGTCGCCCGCCGGTGGTACCACCTCAACTACCAGCCGGCCCGCATGACCTGCCGCCTCACGCCGGACGGCGGTATCGACTACCGCTCGCAGCGTCTCACCCACGAAGCCGCCTTCGCCGCGACGTACCGTCCGGTCGGCGACGCGGGCTTCCCGCGGTGGGGCTCCTTCGAGCACTTCCTCACCGAGCGCTACTGCCTGTATGCGCAGGACGCGTCGCACCGCCTGTACCGCGCCGACGTCCACCACGCCCCGTGGCAACTGCACAAGGCCGAGGCCGACATCACGGTCAACACGACGCTGGATCCGCTGGGGCTGACCCTGCCGACCGTCACACCGCACCTGCTCTACGCGAAGCGCTGCGAGGCGCTGGCGTGGACACCGAAGCGCATCACATAAAAAAGCCCCCGAACGATCGGGGGCTTGTGGACGAATGGCGATATAGGGCGCGGGCCGCGTTACGCCGGTTGCTCTTCCGCCGCGAGACGCTGGAAGTGCTCGTTCTGGATCGGCACCACCACGTCGAGGATCTGACGCAGCACCTCCGCGGGGCTCTGTAGCGCGTCGATCTCTGAGACGATCTCCGGCGGGTAGTACGCCAGCACCGGCGCGCTCTCCTCCTTGTAGATCTCCCAGCGGTGGCGGATCACCGATTCCTTCGCGTCGTCGAGGCGGTTGTCCTTCAACGCCCGACGGCGCAGGCGGTCGATCATCTCGCTCTCGTCGTTGCACACCAGGTGCATCACACGCAGGACCTCGAGCTCCTTTTCGAGCATCTCGGCCTGATGGACGTTGCGCGGGATGCCGTCGAGGATCAGCAGGTCGACGTGCGGCTTGTACGAGCCGATCGCGTGCATCTTGCGGATGTGCGCGTGCCACATGCCCACCGTCGCGTCGTCGGGCACCAGCTCGCCCTTCGAAGAGTACTCGATGAACACCCGGCCGAGTTCGCTCGACGGGTCGATCTTGCGGAACACATCGCCGCACGCGCAGTGGAAGAACCCGGGAATCGTGCCGAGGCAGCGTCCGGCTGTGCCCTTGCCCGATCCGGGCGGGCCGAAGAGTAGTACCGTCTGGTGGCCGTGCATGTAGTCGTGCTCCCTATACCGTGGTGGCGTGTGTCTCACCGCATCTTAGCGATGCGTTCGCGACCGGCCAACCGCCGCCACCACGTGTCCGCGCGGCGCGCGTCACTCCAGCGGCTTGGGCAGGTACGGCGCGAGTTCCTTAAGCGTGTCGTCCTTCGGGCGGTAGCGATCCGCCCCGCGTTTGAGCACGATCAGGATGCGTCGGCTGCTGCTCGGCAGCATGAACACGTCCTCGGCCGTGTCGTGACCCTGCGCCCGCGCGAGGATGCCGACGTGGTACTCCAGCGTGCCGGCGCCGAACTCGTCGACGGGGATCTGGAACATGCCGTCGGTGTACGACGTGGTGTTGCCCAGCGGCCTGCGGCCGAGGCTCAGCGGGTCGAGCGTCAGGTCGACCGACGCGCCGGCCACGGCCGGTCCGGCCAGCCGCGGGTCGTCCGCCGCCACGACGCTGATCGACGACACCGGCCCTTCGACCACCTTGCCGCGCAGCACGTAGCCCTCCGAGGCGCAGCCCCCGAGCGTCGTGCTCCACATCGCCATCGCCGCCGCCGCGATCGTCATGGTGCTTATGCGTCGTGTCATGGCTTGTTCAACTCCTCGGACTTGGGCAGGTCCTTGAGCCCCGCCAGCCCGAATATTTCGAGGAAGTGCTTCGTGGTGCCGTACAGCATCGGGCGGCCGATCTCTTCGGCGCGACCGACGATCTTCACCAGGTGCCGGTCCATCAGCGAGCGGATCACCTCGCCGCTGCTTACGCCGCGGATCGTCTCGACTTCGGCGCGGATGATCGGCTGCTTGTACGCGATGATCGCCAGCGTCTCCATCGCCGCGGGCGACAGCTTGTTGTCGCCGCGCGTGCGGTGCAACGCCGCCAGCACGTCGTTGTAGTCCGCGCGCGTGAGGATCTGGTACCCGCCGGCGACCAGCTCGATGCGGAAGCTGCGGGCGTGCTCGTCGTAGAACGCGTTAAGCCGATCGACCGCGTGCTTCACGTGCTTCGAGCGGTTCAGCCCGACCGCGTCGGCGATCTTGCCCGGCTTGACGGGGCGGTCCACGCTCATCAGCACCGCCTCGACCTGACGATCCAGCCGGTCCTCGTCGACCACCTCATCATCCGGACCGTCGTCGTCGCCGTCGTCATCATCGTCATCGTCGTCGTCACGCTCGTCGACGTAGCCCTCTTCGTCCTCGGGCGCGTCGGCCTCCGCGTGCTCGGCGTCGTCGTGCGTCGCCTGCTCGTCGTCGGCGTCGGGCGTGTCGGTATCGGTAGACTTCTCGGCCTGTTCAGACATGCGGGGTATTGTAGCAATCGCGCCAACCGCCGCGAGCGCCTTGTGTCGGTTCCGGCCCGCCGTACACTGACACGCAGCGAATCCGGGAGTCGCCGCATGTCCGTCCACGTCGCCATCCTCGTCAGCCCGTACGACAAACTCATCCTCGACGGCTCGAAAACCATCGAGTGTCGCCTCACGAAACAGGCCCGCGAGCCGTTCGGCGCCGTCGCGCCCGGCGAGCGCATCTACTTCAAGCGGTCCGCCGGGCCGTTCTTCGCCACCGCGATCGTCGACCGCGTGTGGATGACCGACAACCTGCCGGGCTTCGGCGGCGTCGACAAGCTGCGCGAGCGGTTCAACGACCGTATCCACGGCATGCCCGAGTGGTGGCGGCGGCAGCGTCAGGCGCGCTTCGCGACGCTGGTCTGGCTGCGCGACGTGCAGCCGACGTCGCTCCACCCGCGTTACAAGACGCAGAACATGCGGGCCTGGTACACGCTCGACGACAGCGCTGATCCGCTGGCGGATCGCGCGGCGGCGGGGCGGCCCGGTGTGCACGGCGCGTTCGATGTCGAGCTGACACGCGGCAACGTCAACCAGAGCAACGTGCGGCTCGGCGACGTCGCGGACCGCTTCCCCGCCGACGCGCGGGGCGGACGCACGAAGACCGACGCCGGTCAGGCCGTGGCGCTGAAGCTGCGCGGCGGGCCGACCGTGCTGACCGACATCGTGTCGCACAACCGTATGATCCGCTGGCGCGGCTGGGGCGCGTGGTTCGAGCGGCATGGCCTGCGGCCGGGCGATCGCATACGATTCCAGCCGCTGGGCGACCGCGTCTACGCGGTGCAGCCCGTCCGCCGAAACGCCCGTTGATCCGCGACAATGACGCCGACCATGGACCCACGCAAACTCAACACGATGCCGCTCAGCGAGCTGTTCGAGACGCTGATCGACGAACACCAGCTCGACACGCTGATCGCGACCGCGCGGCGTGAGGACGTCGACGACGCGGGCGACGTGACGTCGTCGGTGTTCGTCCCGGCCCACCTCGAAGGAAGCGCCGTCGTGCGGGCGCGGCGCGAAGGCCGTCTCGCCGGAACGCCGCTGCTCGCCAACGTCGCGTCGGCCTACGACCCGCGCCTGCGTGTCGACGTGTCGAGCTTCGACGGGGCGCGCCTCGAACCCGGCGCCGATATCGCCGTGATCTCCGGCCCGCTGGCCGGCATCCTCACCGCCGAGCGCGTGATGCTCAACTTCCTCACGCACCTGTCCGGCATCGCCACGCTCACGCACCGCTACGTCGAGGCCGTCGACGGCACGGCCGCACGCATCTACGACACGCGTAAGACGATTCCCGGCCTGCGCCACCTTGCGAAGTACGCCGTGCGGTGCGGCGGCGGTTACTGTCACCGCATCGGCCTCTACGACGCGGTGCTCGTCAAGGACAACCACATCGCCCACGTGCCGCCGAAGGACCTGCACGACCACCTCGCGACGAAGATCGCCGCGGCGCGCGCCCGCAAGCCCGCGCCGTCGTTCATCGAGGTCGAGGTCGACACGCTCGACCAGTTCCGCAAGGTCGTCACGCTCGACGTCGACATCGTGCTGCTCGACAACATGACGCCCGATCAACTGCGCGAGGCCGTCGCCGTGCGTAACGACGCGGCGCCGAAGGTGAAGCTCGAGGCGTCGGGCGGCGTCGACCTCGACTCCGTCCGCGCGATCGCCGAGGCGGGCGTCGACCGCATCGCGATCGGCGCGCTGACGCACTCGGCGCCGGCGCTCGACATCGGCCTCGACATCGACGCGTGATCGCCGCCACGTTGTGCTATAGTCGACGCCATGGGCAAGCCGCACACACCCGACAACACCTACACGCCCGACCAGCGACGCCGCATCGTGTCCATCGCGCGCGCCGGTGTGACCGACGCCGTGCTCGGCTACGCGCCGCAGGATCCCGGTGTGCGCCCCGACGAGGCCTACCTGCTCGATCCGCGCGACTGCTTCGTCACGCTGCACGACATCTACGAACAGCTGCGCGGCTGCATCGGCACGTTCGAGGCCGATAGCCCGCTGTGGCAGAACGTGCTGCGCATGTCCGCGGCCGCGACACGCGACCCGCGCTTCGTCTACACCAACCCCGTGCGTCGCGAGGAGCTGGGCAACCTCATTATCGAGGTGTCCGTGCTCACGCCGATGACGCCCATCGACGACCCGTCCACGCTGCGTGTCGGAGTCGACGGCATCTACATCAAGGCGCCGGGGCGCGGCGGCGGCATCGTCTCCGGCTGTTACCTGCCGCAGGTCGCCACCGACCAGCGGTGGAACGCCGAGCAGTTCGTCACCTCGTGCTGGTCGCACAAGATGGGCCTCGCCGGGTCCTGGCGTGACCAGCCCGACGCGAAGTTCTTCGTCTTCCAATCGATCATCATTGACGAGTCTAATCTCCATGCCTGAAGTCCCCGCGCTTACTCCGCCTGCGATCTTCACCGAGCAGTGCGACGCGATCGGTCTGAAGCTGACCGACGACGAGGTCGCTCAGCTCGGCCGCTTCCTGCACCTGCTGCTCGAGACCAACAAGCGGTTCAACCTCACCGGCATCAAAGACCCCGACGTCGCGTGGCTGCGGCACGTGCTCGACAGCCTCAGCGTGTTCCCGTGCCTCGAAGGCGTCGAAACGCTCGCGGACGTCGGCACCGGCGGCGGTCTGCCGGGCATCCCGCTGGCGATCGTCCGGCCCGACATGCGCGTCACGCTCATGGAGGCGACCGGCAAGAAGGCGAACTTCTGCATCGACACGGCCAAGGCGCTGGGCCTGAAGAACGTCGCGGTGGTCAACGAGCGTGCCGAGACGATCGGGCAGGACAGGCGTTACCGCGCCCACTTCGACGCGGCGATCGCGCGGGCGGTCGGGCCGATGAACGTGATGCTCGAGCTGACGCTGCCGCTGGTGAAGATCGGCGGGCGCGTGCTGGCGATGAAGGGCCGCAGCGTCGAAGACGAGCTGCGCGACATCGGCGACGCGCTGGTCGTGCTCGGCGGCGGCGAGATCGCGGTGTTCGACGCGCTGCCCGGCGTCGAGGACGAGGCCGTGATCGTGCAGGTCGCCAAGGAACGCACGACGATCAGCACGTATCCGCGCCGCCCGGGCATACCGAAGCAGGAACCGCTGTGATTGCCGCATCGTGTCTCCCCTCGATGGCCGATGGCGGTGAATGTCGAATGACGAAATCCTAATGACGAATCAAATCCGAATCTTCAATGTTCAATGATCAGACATCAGGCAGCCCCGCGTGTTTGCGTTTGATCATTGGAGCATTCGGTCATTAATTCGTCATTCGAACTTCGTCATTCGTCATTGTCTTTCCTCCGCTACTTCACCACCATCTCCCCGCGCATGATCAGCCAGTGTCCCGGGAACGTGCAGATGTACGGGTACACGCCGGGCTTCTCGGGCGCCTTGAACCGCAGCACCTCGATCTCGTTCTGCTCGAGCATGCGGATGTGGTGCAGGATCTTGTCGGACTTGGGGATGTAGCCGAGCTTCGCGCTCTCGGGGTCGCGGGCCATCTCCGTCGCGGCCATCCCGACCTCTTCGATCGCGCCGGGCTGGACGATCACGAAGTTGTGCGCCGTCACGTCGGGGTTGGTCATCACGACCTTCACCGGCTGCCCCGGCTTCACCGTGAACTTGGTCAGCGTGAACAGCATCCGCTCGGGCACCGTCGAGATGGCGACCTTCTTGAGGTCCGGCTGGGCGTCGAACTGCGCGTCCTGGGCGCTGGGGGTCGGCTCCTTGAACTTCTGCTCGACGTTGAACTTCGACATGTACCCGTTGACCTGTGCGTACACGGGCGCGTCGGCCTGGCTCTGCCACTGCAGCCGCATCGGTGCGGAGTTCAGCGAACAGGCCAGCGCGTACTCCAGGAACTTGTCGGTCGGGTGCTTGAGCACGTCGAGCGCCGCGGCCAGCGCCTGGGGCGTGCCGATCCAGCTGGCGGTCAGCGCGGCCTCCATGCGGACGAGCGGGTTGTCGTCGTTGGCGCGCTCGCGGAGCAGCGACTCGGCGTCCGACACGTGCGTGTACCAGTGCCGCAGCATCGCCGTCGCGGCGGCGCGGGCGTGGTGCTCCTCGCAGCCGAGCAGTTCCTTCATCAGGTCGACGTTCACGGCGTCGATGCCGCGCGTCAGCCACATCGCCTCGGTCTGGTGGTGCCGGTAGCGCGGGTCGTTCTTGTCGAGCGACGCGAGCCACTTGCCCAGCGCCGCCTTCACCTCCGCGGGGTCGCGCTCGCGCAGCTCGCGCTTCGCCCAGTAGCGGTAGCGGTACTCCGGCATCTTGAGGATGTCGAGCAGTGCGGGGATCGGCTCCCCGGCGATCTTCGGCGGGTCGACCAGCGGCATCCCCTTCGCGGTGATGCGCCAGATGCGGCCGGACTTGCGGTCGCGGCGCTCGTCCCGCAGCGCGTACTGCGCGTGGCCCTTGACGGGGTTGTACCAGTCGCAGACGTACATCGCGCCGCGCGGGCCGAAGCGGATGTCGACGGGGATAAAGCTCAGATTCGTGGAGAAGATGATGTCGGTGGTGTACTTCTCCTCGTAGCCCGCGCCGTTCTCGGTCCACGTGTGGTACTCGACGCGGTTGGTCGGCTTGTAGCGGTTCTTGAAGAAGCCGCCCTGCATGTCGGCCGGGAAGCTGGGCATGTCGATGAACTCCATGCCCGCCGTGCCGGAATACGCGGAGAGGCCGCGCGGCGAGGGGTGCAGCTGCGGGTACGGCGCGTTGGGCGCGTGAAACGCCTCGGCGAAGTTCGGGTGGCTGGCCATGTGGTTGCCCCAGTCGTCGAACGTCACGCCCCACGGGTTGGTGCTGCGGTACGAGCCGAACGCGGTGAGGCGATGCTCGCTGGGGCGATAGAGGAACCAGCCGCTGTCGTTCTGCCGGACGGGGCCGTACGGCGTCTCGATCTGGCTGTGCAGGAAGATCGACTCGCGACCGATCAGGTCGCCGTCGGGCGTCCAGGCGATGTCGTGCAGCGCGTGGTGCGAGTCTTCCGTGCCGAACCCGGTGAGCACGATTTCGCGGACGTCGGCCTTGTCGTCGCCGTCGGTGTCCTTGAGGAACGTGAGGTGCGGCTGCTCGGAGACGTACACGCCGCCGTCGCCGAACTCGAACGACAGCGGGATCGCCAGGCCCTCGGCGAAGGTCTTGCACGTGTCGGCGTGGCCGTCGTGGTCGGTGTCCTCGAGGATGATGATCTTGTCGACCGGCGCGTTGCCGGGGTAGATGTGCGGGTAGGTCTGTGAGGTCGACACCCACAGGCGGCCGCGCGCGTCCCAACGCATCTGGATCGGCTTGGCCAGCTCGGGGAAGTCCTCCTCGGACGCGAAGCAATTGACCTCGAATCGCGGGTCGATCTTGAACGCGGCGAGCTCGTCGGCGGGGCTCATCCAGCGGTTGGCCGGACGCTGGCCGTTGACCGGCGGCAGCGGCGGGGCGTTGGAGTCGTCGATCTCCTCCGGCAGCTTCTTCCCGGCCGAGGCGTCCCACACGCGCTTGTCGCGGTTGGAGATCATGATGTCGAACCGCTCCATCGCGGGCCCGAAATCGATCTCGCCGTACGCCTTCGACCGCCCGCCGACGTAGTAGAACGAGTTGACGGGCCGGTAGCGGTAGTAGAACTGCGTGTTCTTTTCGAGGACCTCGCGGCGCACGGCAGGGTTGATCTCGGCAGGCGTGCGGTCGAACACGCCGCGGTAGAGCGTCTCGGCGAACGCGCGGTAGCCGGCGTCGTTGAAATGCACGCCGTTGATCGTCAGCGGGGCCTTCGCCGCGGTGATCACGTCGCGCATCGGCGTGAACGTGTCGACGAAGCCGACGTGCTGCTCGGTGGCGACCTCGCGCATCGCCTTGGTGTACGCGGCGAGGCGCGCGTTGTTGAGGTCCGCGGCGGCGACGCCCTTGACGTTCTCGTTGGCGGGGGGCGACACGAGCACGACGCGCGGGCCGGTCTTGCCGTTGAACGCACGCGTCTTGATCTCGTTGAGGAAGCTGGTCAGGCGGTGCTTGAACGCCGGGACGAGGTCGACGCCGCCGAACGACTCGTTGAACCCGTACGCGGCGAAGATCACGTCGGCCTGCTGCACGGCGAGGTGCTGCTCGAGCGTGCCGAAGTTGTCGGGGCGCGGCTGGAGGTCGATCTCGTCGGCGGACCACGCGAGCGTCCGCACGACGAGGTGCAGGTCCGGGTGGGCCTGCTGCATCATCGTCTCGAAGTAGCCGAAGTCCTGCGCGCGGTCGAACAGCGTGTTGCCGATGAACACGACGTGCTCGCCCTCGTGCAGATCGAGCGGCAGCGTCGTGTCGACGGGCGCGACCTCTTTCGGGCGGGGGGCGGTCTTCTCGTCGATCCGGTAGGGGACAAGCGACTCGCCGCCGGACGCGCCGGTCGGCTGCTTGTCTTTCTTGTTCGGCTTGGCCGCGTCGACGCCGGGGGGGGCGAGGCAGATCAGGGCGGCGAGGATAGCGATGAGGGTGACGACGGGCAGCGCATAGGCTCGCATCAGTGTGTCTCCAATCACGTGCCCCGTGACTGTCGGCGAGAGTATAGCCTGACGCGTGAGCCGAGTCCGTATTGCGTGCGGATGAAAATTTAGGAGGGGGGGAGGGGGGCAGACGCTGGGCGTCTGCATTGCAAAATGCAAAATGGTCAATGCAAAGTGCAAAATGACAGCGAACCCGAGTTGTCCCGACTCGGCGCGCGGCATGAGTGTTGAATGGTCCATGTGGTGACCCTCTATAAATGGATACAACGACGCGCAGGTGCGCACGGGGGCGTCGTGGCGCGTGTGGGGTGACGTTGTAAGTTTGGCGGCGTGTGGGCGATGACCTTTCTTGTGACAAGTTTCGGCTGACGTTGTTTTGATGGTCGGGTGGTGCGCACGCTGTGTCAGGGCGATCCGGTCAATTCGTGACATGGGGCGGGCGCGGCGGCGACGTGTGATTACAATGCGAGGATGCCCATGGATGTGCTCAGCATGCTCGGCCCGGAGGGCCCGATCGCGCGGCGGCTTGGTGACCGTTACGAGGCCCGGCCGCAGCAGGACGAGATGGCCGTCGCCGTCGATTGCGCGCTCGCGAATGGGCGCACCGCCGTGATCGAGGCGGGCACCGGCGTCGGCAAATCCTTCGCGTACCTCGTCCCGGCGATCCGGCGTGTCATCGAGCACGACGAGCGCGTCGTCATCTCGACACACACGATCAGCCTCCAGGAACAGCTCATCGAGAAGGACATCCCGCTGCTGCAGGCGGTGACGGATGCGGAGTTCAGCGCGGTGCTGGTCAAGGGGCGGAGTAACTACGTGTCGCTGCGGCGGCTGATGCTCGCGTCGCAGCGGCAGGACCAGCTGTTCCACTACGAGCCGGAGCTGCGGTCGTTGCACCAGGTCGAGGACTGGGCGTACGACACGGACGATGGCACGCTGTCGACGCTGCCGGTGATCGAGCGGATGGGCATCTGGGACAAGGTGCAGAGCGACTCGAGCAACTGCATGGGTCGCAAGTGCAAGACCTACGACAAGTGCTTCTATCAGGCGGCCCGGCGTCGCATGGACAACGGCGACCTGCTGATCGTCAACCACGCGTTGTTCTTCAGCGACCTGGCGCTGCGCGCCAGCGGCGTGGGGTTCCTGCCGCCTTACGACCATGTGATCCTCGACGAGGCGCACACCATCGAGGACGTCGCGTCGGACCACTTCGGCGTGCGCATCGCTGACACGGCCATCTCGCACCTGGTCAACTCGCTGTTCAGCGAGCGGCACCGCAAGGGGTTCCTCACGAGCGTGACGCTCAAGGACGCGGGCGACCGCGGGTTGATCGAGCGGGCGGTCGACCAGGCGTACCAGGTGCAGCGTGCGTCGGACCTGTTCTTCGACAGCCTCATCGCGTGGCAGCAGTCGCGCGGACGTCGCAACGGGCGGGTTGACGAGCCGAACGTCGTGGACAACCCGGTGACGCCGGCGTTGATGGCGCTGGTCGTGTCGCTGCGGATGCTGACGAACCACGTGAAGAACGAGCCGGACCAGTACGAGCTCAACGGCTACCTCACGCGTGCCGAGATGTACGCCGAGTGCTTCGCGACGTGGGTCGAGCACGGCATCGACGACGGCGTGTACTGGATCGACGAATCGCAGGGCAAGTTCAACAAGGTGACGCTGTCGTGTGCGCCGGTGGACGTGGGGCCGATCCTGCGCAAGCACCTGTTTCATCGGGTCAACAGCGAGGACAAACCGATCGGGGTGGTGTTGACGAGCGCGACGCTGGCGACGGGTGGGGCAACTGACGGCGCGCGGGATGTAGTGGCGAAGAGGCAAGCACCCGTCGAGCCGGTGGTGGAGGCGGAGGATGCGGTGCATGAACCCGGGGCGGACTTTGATATTGATGATGAGGCGCCGCCGCCGCGCGACTACGGGCCGTTCACGCACCTCGTGCATCGGCTCGGGTGCGACGGCACGGAGACGCTGCAACTCGGCTCGCCGTTCGATTACACGCAGGCGGTGGAGCTGATTCTCGAGGGCGGGATGCCGGACCCGTCGGACCCGCGATACGTCGACGTGATGAAGCCGCGCGTGCTGGAGCACGTGCTGGCGACGGGCGGCGGGGCGTTCGTGCTGTTCACGAGCTACGGGCTGCTCAATCAGGTGGCGGACTGGCTGCGGCATCAGCTGGCGGGCCACGGGATCGCGACGCTGGTGCACGGGCAGGACGGGCCGCGGACGCTGCTGCTCAAGAAGTTCCAGCAGGACGGTCACGCGGTGCTGCTGGGGACGGACAGCTTCTGGGCGGGCGTGGACGTGCCGGGCGAGGCGCTGCGGAACGTGATCATCACGAAGCTGCCGTTCGCCGTGCCGGACCGCCCGCTGATCGAGGCCCGCATCGACCGCATCCGCGCCAACGGCGGCCAGCCGTTCATGGACTACCAGCTGCCGGAATCGATCATCCGCTTCAAGCAGGGATTTGGGCGACTGGTGCGATCGAAGACGGACCGCGGGCGCGTCGTCGTGCTGGACCGGCGGATCGTGTCGAAGCCTTACGGGAAGAAGTTTGTGGAGGCGCTGCCGCCAGTGCGGGTAGATACGCGTAGATGACGTAGTCTTCAGTCGCGTTGACTTGCCAAGCGTGACAACTCATTCGCCATCGATCTTGCCGCTTCGAATTGTGACTGCTCTATTGCCTTCTTGACTGGTGGAGCGGTGATACAGGAGATTGGACCTTCTTCAGCCAAGTCGGTAATGGACCACTCGAATGAGCCATCCGGCAAGGGACGCACGCCTCCAAGCAGCATCGCGTAGCAAGCCCGCAAGATATCGCTTTGATCTGTCCGAATGTCTGCGGCAGGAACGATCGCTCGTACAATCTTTGCTTGTTGTTCAAGGTCTACGTTAGGCATGGAATCCCCGATTGTTGCCGTGCCATTGATTGTAGCTACAGGTACCCATTCGAGGAAATCATTTGGGCGTACCCGCCTCGCTTGATTTATCCGGCGTGGCAGTTGTAATAGGGCTCTCGACGATGGACCCGACAACCTCGTTCCGGCGTGAAAGGAACCTCCGCGATGCTCAGCAAGGTGTTCAAGGCATACGACGTGCGTGCCGTCTACCCCGATCCGCTTGATGAAAAGGTCGCGAAGAAGATCGGGTACGCTGCGGGGCAGTTCCTCAGGCAGCAGCTGACGGGGCGTGACGCGGCGGACCCGATGCTGCAGCACGTGGTGGTCGGGCGCGACATGCGTCCGCACAGCCCGCAGTTGGCCGAGGCGCTGATCCAGGGCCTGTGCGCGTCGGGGTGCAACGTGTTCGATGTCGGCATGATCGACACGTCGTTCATCTACTTCGCGATCAATCACCTGGGCTGCGGCGGCGGCATCCAGACGACCGCGAGCCACAATCCGATCGAGTACAACGGCTTCAAGATCAGCGGACGCGCGGCGGCGCCGATCGGGGCCGACACAGGGCTGGTGACGATCCAGCGGCTGGCGGCGACGATCGATGACGACCAGGTCAAGGGCGGCACGGGGCGCGTCGAGCAGCGCGACCTGTGGGCGGACTACCGCACGCACGTGCACAAGTTCCTGAATCTGAAGCGGCCGCTGAAGGTGGTCGTCGACGCGTCGAACGGCATGGGCTGCGAGCTGCTGAACAAGGTGTTCAACAAGATCGACAACCTGAAGATCATCCCGCTGTTCGACAAGATCACCGGTGACTTCGCGCACCCGCCGAACCCGCTGGTGCCGGAGAACATGAAGTTCACGCAGGACGCGGTGATCGAGCACGGCGCGGACCTGGGCGTGTGCTTCGACGGCGACGCGGACCGCTGCATCATCTGCGACGAGAAGGGCAAGGCGATCGGCTGCGACCTGCTGGGCGCGTTGTTCGCCGAGCACTTCCTCAAGCAGTCGCCGGGCAGCGCGATCGTGTTCGACCTGCGCTCGAGCAAGGCGTTGCCGGAGACGGTCACGAAGCTGGGCGGCAAGCCGGTGCGCGGGCGCGTGGGTCACGTGTTCCTCAAGGCGCTGATGAAGGAGCACAACGGCGTGTTCGGCGCGGAGCTGTCGGGGCACATGTACTACCGCGACAACTTCTACACCGACTCCGGCGCGATCACGTTCGCCGTGGCGCTGTCGATCCTCTCGGC
This sequence comes from Phycisphaera sp., assembly GCA_016125285.1. Lineage (GTDB taxonomy): Bacteria > Planctomycetota > Phycisphaerae > Phycisphaerales > Zrk34 > RI-212. The sequence goes on along the minus strand of WGMA01000011.1, from coordinate 10,038 downwards.
GGGCAACAAGACGATGAGCGAGCTGATCAAGCCCTACGAGACGTACGTCCAGTCGGGCGAGATCAACTTCACCGTCGAGGACAAGGACGCGGCGATTGAGAAGGTCCGCCAGACGTTCGCGTCGCGTGCGAAGATGGACGACCTCGACGGCATCTCCGTCGACGCGTGGGACAGCGAGGGCTGGTGGGCGAACATCCGCAAGTCGAACACCGAGCCGATGCTGCGCCTGAACCTCGAGGCGAAGGACGCGGCGACGAAGACCAAGGCGCTGTCCGAGGTGACCCCGATGCTGGGCAAAGAGGCGAAGGGGCATTGAGCGTCCCGTTGGTCTAAGAGAGCGAAACAAACAACACACGGAACCCGGGGCATGGTTTCGGCAGGAAAGGCAACCGCATGGCATTTCTTCTCGGTATCGATATCGGCACATCCGGCACGAAGTCACTCGTGTGCGACCTGAAGGGCAAGGTGCTCGCGACGGCGTTGAGCGTGCACGACATCAGTTCGCCGCAGCCGGGCTGGTCGGAGCAGGATCCGAAGCAGTGGTGGTCGGCGACGTGTGACGCGACGAAGAAGGTGCTGCAGAAGGCGAAGGTCAAGCCGAGCGATTGCAAGGGCATCGGCCTGAGCGGGCAGATGCACGGGTCGGTGTTCCTCGGCGGCGACGGACCCGAGACGGCCGAGCCGCTGCGTCCGGCGCTGCTGTGGAACGACCAGCGCACCGCCGCGGAGTGCAGCGAGATCGAGAAGATCGCCGGCGGGCGTCGCAAGCTGATCGACATGGTCGGCAACCCGGCGCTGACGGGGTTTACCGCGCCGAAGATACTGTGGGTGCGCAAGCACGAGCCGCATGTCTTCGAGGCGACGAAGCACATCCTGCTGCCGAAGGATTACATCCGCTACCGCATGACCGGCGAGTACGCCACGGAGGTCGGCGACGCGTCGGGCACGCTGCTGCTGAACGTCAAGCAGCGCAAGTGGCACACCGGGCTGATCCGCATGCTGGGCATCGATCCGAAGATGCTGCCCGAGTGCTTCGAGTCGCACGTGGTCAGCGGCAAGCTGACGAAGTGGGCGGCGGGGCAGATGGGCCTGACGGCGGGTGTGCCGGTGGTCGGCGGCAGCGGCGATCAGCCCGCGGGCGCGATCGGCAACGGCATCGTCAACGCGGGCATCGTCAGCGCGACGCTCGGCACGTCCGGCGTGATGTTCGCGCACGCCGACAAGCCGACGTACGACCCCAAGGGCCGCGTGCACACGATGTGTCACGCCGTCGAAGGCAAGTGGTGCGTGTTCGGCTGCATGCTCTCGGCGGGCGGTTCGCTGCAGTGGTTCCGCAATCACATGGCGCTCGATGAGGTGACGCGTGCGAAGCGGAAGAAGGTCGATCCGTACGAGCTGATCGTCGCGGAGGCGGCGCGGGCGGAGGCGGGCTGCGAGGGGTTGATCTTCCTGCCGTACCTCACCGGCGAGCGCTGCCCGTACCCGGACCCGAACGCTCGCGGCGGTTGGATCGGCCTGACCGCGCGGCACAGCCGCATGCACATGATTCGCTCGATCATGGAGGGCGTGACGTTCGGCATGAACGACGCGCTGCAGATCATGTCGGGCATGGGCATCGAGGCGACGACCGTGCGGCTGTCCGGCGGCGGGGCGCGCAGCCCGTTCTGGCGGCAGATGCAGGCCGACATCTACGGCACGACCACCGCGGTGATCAACTCCGAGGAGGGCCCGGCGTACGGCGTGGCGATCCTCGCGGGCGTGGGCGCCGGCGTGTGGAAGTCGGCGCCCGAGGCGTGCAACTCGATCATCACCGAGGTCGAGCAGCGTCAGCCCGACGCGCCGACCGCGAAGCTTTACCGCAAGGTGTATCGCGAGTACCGCCGACTCTACCCGACGCTCAAGGACACCTTTCCGAGATTGGCCGGTCTGGTCTGATACGATGTAGATAGTTCATTCGGAGGCGACCGGGACGATGAGTTCGTCATGGATATCGCAGGCGCGCGCGCAGCTGATCCGGCTGCGCGGACCGGCGCCGGGTTGGAGCTATCGGCCGGCCGGCGACGTGTACGTCGAGCCGACGGTCCTGGCGGCGCTGGCGTTGCGCGCCAGCGAGCCGGAGAGCGGCGACAGCGGTCAGACGGCGCAGCTGTGCCGATCCGCGGCGGACTGGGTCGCCGGGGCGCAGGAGCCGGACGGCGCGGTGGGGATCTCGCAGCAGCTGGGCGTTCCGCGGTGGCCGACGAGCTACGCGGTGCTGCTTTGGATGGTGGAGGGCGGGTTTCAGCCGCGCGTCGATAAGGCGATCGAATGGCTGACGGGGATCGCGGGTAAAACGAGCGCGGCGAGGGACGACGACTTCGGCCTGCACGATACGACGATCCCCGGTTGGCCCTGGGTGCAGAACACGCACTCGTGGGTGGAGCCGACGGTGCTGGCGGTGTTGGCGATGCGGCGGTCGGGGCACGCGGACGACAAGCGGACGATCGACGGCCTGCGCCTGCTGCGTGACCGGGCGATCGAGACCGGCGGGTGGAACTACGGCAACCCGCACCTGTTCGGCTCGACGCTGCGCGCCCGGCCCGCGCCGACGGGCCTGGCGTTGATGGCGCTGGCGGGTGTCGACGAGTACACGCCGATCATCGAGCGCGGCTGCGATTATCTGGCGGAGGAGTTGACGCACGTGCGGGCGCCGCAGTCGCTGAGTTGGGGGCTGCTGGGGATGACCGCGTGGGGGCGTCGACCGGCGGACGCGGACGCGTGGCTCACCGAGGCGTTCGCGGGCGTTGCGAAACACTCGAACCCGACGCTTCAGCTGGCGTACCTGCTCTTGGCCGCTCACACGAAATCACTCACGCTGCTCGGCCTGCCGGATCACGCCCCGGCTCCACAACCCGCTGGTAAACCGTCATGACGACCGACCCGCAACAACCCGAATCGACCGAGCCGATCGCGGGGGACGCGAAAGGGTCCCCATCGCCGTCGGGCACGGGTGGCGTGAGCCGACGCGGCGTGCTGTGGGCCACGGCGATCGGTGGCGTTGCGGCGGGTGTCGGCGCGGGCATCGTATGGAGCAAACGCGGCGTGTCGATGTCCAACGACGCGGTCGTCATCCGCAAGGCTGACGCGTACGACGACCGGCTCGCCGGGATCATCCGCGGCGGGCTCGCGGAACTCGGCATCGGTCGCGACTGGGTCCGCGGCAAGTCCGTGGTACTCAAGCCGAATCTCGTCGAGCCCTACGCCGACCGTCCGCACATCAACACGCACCCGCTCTTCATCCGAGCTGTCGCCGAGGTGTTCCGCGGGTGGGACGCGAAGGAAGTCGTCGTCGCCGAGGGTCAGGGGCACCTGCGTGACACCTACCTCGTGCTGGAGCAGTCGGGCGTCGGCAAGATGCTCGACGAGGCGGGTCTCGAGTTCGTCGACCTCAATCACGACGACGTCGACATGGTCGAGAACGCCGTGAGGCAGTCGTACCTCACGCACTTCATGCTGCCGCGGACGATCGTCCGGCGTGCCGACATCGTCGTGTCACTACCGAAGATGAAAACGCATCACTGGGCGGGCGTGACGCTGTCGATGAAGAACCTGTTCGGCGTCATGCCCGGCATCGTGTACGGCTGGCCGAAGAACGTGCTGCATCAGATCGGCCTCGACAAGGCGATCGTCGACATCACGGGCACCGTCCGCCCGCACCTCGCGATCGTCGACGGCGTGATCGGCATGGAGGGCGACGGCCCCATCATGGGCGACGCACGCAACAGCGGCCTCGTCGTCATGGGCGCCAGCCCGCTGTGCGTCGACGCCACCGCCGCGCGGCTCATGGGTTTCGACCCGGCCAACATCCCGTACCTCAACCGCGCCAACGGTCTACTCGGCACGACCAGCGCCGCCGTGATCACGCAGCGCGGCGAGACCATCGACGCCAACGAACAGACGTTCCGCCTGCTCGATCACCCCGCGATGAAAAAGTTCCGCCCGACGCCGTGACCGCCGCTCCGCTGGGCATCCCACACGCCCGCCGGTATCCTGCCTTCGATGTCCGATCCCGATCACAGCAACGATTCGAACGAGCCCCGCGACCCCAACGCCGTGCGCATGGCGGGCGTGTCGGTACGACGCGGCGACGTGCACATCCTCGAGGGCGTCGAGTGGACCGTCCCGCGCGGTTCGTCCGTGGCGGTGCTCGGGCCGAACGGGTCCGGCAAGACCACGCTGATGCGCACGATCACCGGCTTCATGTGGCCGACCACCGGCACCGTCGACGTGCTCGGTCGACGCCTCGGTCGCACCGACGTGCGCGAGCTGCGGCGTTACATCGGGGTTGTCGATCCCTCCGAGCGGTTCGGCGTCGACGAAGACCTCACGACCCTCGACGCCGTGCTCACCGGCTACTTCGCTACGCTCAACCTGTACGACGAAGCCACCGCCGAGCAGCGTGCCCACGCCGAACACCTGCTCGACACCGTCGGCCTGTCGCACCGCCGCACGCAGCGCATCCGTGTGCTGTCGACCGGCGAAAAGCGCCGCGCGCTGCTCGCCCGTGCGCTCGTCCGCCTGCCCGAACTGCTCATCCTCGACGAGCCGACCGCGGGCCTCGACGTGTCCGGCCGCGAGCGCGTCCTGGCCACGATCGAACAACTCCGCGCGATGCACCCGGAGCTGACCGTCTTCATGATCACGCACCACGTCGAGGAGATCAGCCCGTCGACCGATCAGGTGCTGCTGCTGCGGCGCGGCCGGGTCGCGGCGGTCGGACGTCCCGATCACGTCATCACGCCCGAGACCCTCAGCGACGTGCTCGGCTGCAAGGTCTACGTGCAGAAGCGGGCCGGGCGGTTCTGGCTCGAGGTGCTCCCCGAGGCGTGGCTCGACCTGGCCGACCCGAACGCAACCTGACGCCGCGCAGCGACGTTGAGACCGCCAACGTCTTTCACGCGGTAATCGCCGGGATTCTCGACGACATTCAAAAGAAAAGGCCCACCCCGAAGAGTGGGCCGAATGGGCGATACTGTACCAGCAAAACCGCGGAATCGTCGGAGAATACTGCAAGTTCCGGGACAGACGGTGCACAATCCGGTGCACATTCAGATTCCGACCTTGCTACCTTGCTTTCCGCATGGCCCAACCTACCCGCAGACGTTCGACAAACGATCCTTCGCCTAGCCCAACTCAGGGAGTAGCCCCGGGATATTTTGCCGAAAATCTGCGAGAGGGTATCTGATGATATCGGAGTCGCGAGATTCCCCCGTGGTCCCGGCTGATGCCGACCACGACGCCCAGCCCGACCGATCATACCTCCACATCCAGCCGAGCCAGCAGGCGGGACACTGACGTCGGATGCCACTCCGACCCACGCGACGTCGTGTAGCCCTTGTCGTTCAATGCTCGACACAAAGACCGCACGCCGTCCACGTCGTCCAACATCGACTCCACCACGGGGCGCATCCGTTCCGCGTCGGCTGTCGCCCTGGCCCTGTTCATCGCTGGGGCTGGACTGTTACCACGCCGTAGATTCTCCGGGTTGCCTAACGGCAGACCGCGAGCACGACGCGCCGCTAATGCCGCCTTGGTCCGCTCGCTGATACGTCGGGCTTCATCCTCAGCGACAGCAGCGAGGATATGGATGGTCAAACGCGTAGCGTGGGGATTGTCGCACGCCACGAAGTCTACGTGGGCTTCCATCAGCGCCGACAGGAAGGCGACGTTGCGGGCCAGCCGGTCTAGTTTCGCAACGATCAGGATTGCCTTGTGTCGCTTGGCGAACGCCAGCGCCTTGGCCAACTCGGGGCGGTCCTTTCGCTTCCCTGACTCAACCTCAGTAAATATCCCGCCGTCAACGATGCGACCGCCCACGCTGGCGACGTATTGCGTTACTGCTGACTGCTGGGCTTCCAGACCTAGACCGCTTCGGCCCTGTCTGACGGTCGATACCCGGTAGTATGCCACGAACTTCATAACTGCCATCGTTGCCCCTTTCTGCTGGGTGTTACACATAGCGACGAGCGTTCGGATCATGTGACACCCTGATGATAGCGCCGGGGATATGACAGCGCCAGTAAGGAATTGCGCGCCGGGGCTACGATTTTGACGCGCCCATACTCCCCGTCAGAGCGCCGGGCCTCGCAGTAGCCCTACCTCACGATAGATGTTGTTGATCGAAGTTAAGGCGATCGCTAGGCCCCGAAAAGACGTGCCGGGCATCAGCTCATCGGAACTTACATGCCCTACATACGAGAGCACATTTGACTTCTGCCGACCGAACAACCCGCGCCCGCCATCAATCTTGACAAAGACAAAATCAGCATCCAAGTCCACACTCGATAGGACCAACACACCATCGTCAAATGCTTCCTTGCCCGCTTCGGCCATCATTGGATGCAGGCAAATATCCAATCCATTCTTTGCCGCCGTCTTCAAATACACTAGCAGGGCTTGCCCCTCCGCATTTGTGATTGCAAGTCGATTCGTTGATTGAATGATGCTGTCGAGAGTTATGTGCCTCGGTAGAGCCTTCACGCCGTGTGCGCGGGGCCGCGTTGATTGCGTGTTCTTGGAGTTGCCCCATACTTTCACAAGTGACGCCAGTTTCATCGGTGCAAGGGCGTCACCCGCAAGCCACGTCAGGACTGATTGCCCGCCTTCAATCAAGGCGTCGTGCGCTGCTTGTTCCTCGGACACCAAATCACCCAACTCCGCTATCAGTGTCGCTGCGCTTTTATGCGAGAGTCCAAAGTCGTGCAGTAGGCAGAGGGCTACACCCGCCGTCGCCCCCTCTGACAACTGGTAGTGTTGACAAACTGCATCAGCAGCACCGTACATAAAAACGGACGCCAATACTTTTGGTTCGGACTGATTCAACACGTCGACATCAACCCGTATCAGCGCCGCTTCCCTAAATGCGTGAAGTTGACGCTTTGCGGCTTCGACGCGCTGATCGATGCTGGCCTCAGACATTGTGTCGCTCCCGGCGCATAGAAAAACGGGGTCCAGAGTCCGGCGGAATCCCCGTGTAGCCAGGCACGCCAATGCCCTCACACCCGGTTCATCCGCCGGGCGCTATACCCCGTGTGATGACACAGGGAGCGCCCGGCGAAACGTCCAGAGTGTGTAGTCCGGCCGGAGCCGGTTGGCGTTTTGGCTACACAGGACGACTCGCACGCGCGAATCGAAGCCGTATTGTCGATTTGAATGCTACCCGGAAGGTCCAGCGGCAACAACGATAGTCCGATCACCCCTGATCTACTCGACCACGGATCGCGATCGCTGCGCCCGTGCGTCGCCTATGATGTGTACGTTTGGAGACGCAATACACGATGACGATTGAGATAGAAGACCCACGAGACCTGCACATTCGCCAAATGAAGCGAGAGCTAGAGGCGGTGCGCCGTCGCTACGACGACATGCGGACGCGCGGTTCTACCTCCGATGAGGACTGCGACCTGTCCGCACTCGGCAAGCATATCGTCACCGCTGTGGCTGACGGTCTTCGCGAATGGGTCAGGGGGAAGTCGGGCCGTAGCGGGAATCGGGATGAAGCATACAAGGCATTGAAAAGCGCTGATCCGGACTTGGCGGCATTCCTCACCGTTAGCCACGTCGTGTATCACTGTGACACCAACGAGTACCTAGCGACGGTCGCTGAGCAATTAGGAAGGCAGATCGAGAGCATTGAGTTGGCTCAATTCCTTGAACCCACATTCCAGAAGTTAGTCCGTGAGCATACTTCAAAGAATGATGCCACTGTTGACGAACTGCGGAGTAGTCTCAGCGCGATCGACCTGCATTGGGAGGTTTGGGATAAGCGCCGCGCGATTCGTGCAGGTCTCCAATGTATCGCCACGCTGATCCAAGCAACCAACTCGGAACTTGTTGTGTTGGACAAGGGACCGAGTACCAATCCCAAGTCCAAGCACCCGCATCATACATTGAAGCCCGTATCATCCACACTCCGACAACTGCGTGACTCCCGGCTGTTCGCCACAGGCACTCTCGCCAGCCCTACTGCGATGCTTGTGCCCCCATTGGATTGGAGTATGGACCGCCGTGGTGGCTTCCTTTTCCCGCGACGTGTCCACGAGACTTTCGTCAAACCAAAGAGGCTTTCACGTCAGCAACGGGATGCATTGGAATCCGCCAACTGTGACGATGTCCTGTTCGCCCTCAACGCATTCCAGAAGACGGGCTTTGTGATAAACCGTCGCGTCCACGCCGTGCTGCGTGCCATGTGGGAGACGAAGAAGAAGACGGAATGTGCCGCTGGATTGCCCGGATATGATCCCAAACCGATTCCGGATTGGTGTCCCGCTGGCGCGAGTAAAGAACAGTGGTCTGCACGAAATTACGAAGCGAAGCGAGCGCATAAGTGGAACGATAAACGAGCCAGCAATCGCCGCAAACTGGACGGGGCGTTATATGCGGCGGATGAACTGCAAGAGGAAGTCGTGTTCTACTTTCCGTGGGAAGTGGATTCTCGTGGACGATTCTACCCGGCGGCGGGTACTGCCCTCAGCCCCCAAGGTCCAGACTACGGCAAGGCAATGCTGCTGTTCGCCCGGGGCAAGCCCATAGCAAATGAGAACGCAGCGCGCTGGCTCGCCATCTATGGGGCGGGGTTGTACGGCTATGACAAGGCGGATTTGGATGATCGTGCCGATTGGGTACGTCGTCACCGCGATGAGATACGGAGGGTTGCCCGCGCTCCATTGACCTCAAAGGCAAAAGAATTCTGGTGCAAAGCCGACGAGCCATGGTGTTTCCTCGCGTTTTGTTTTGAATGGGCAGCTTTTCTTGACCACGGCCCCGGCTACGTATCACGGCTCCCGGTGGCGATGGATGGAACTTGCAACGGCATTCAGCATCTAGCGGCACTGGCGCGGGACGTAGAGACAGCACAACTTGTCAACCTGTTTCCTAATTGGGCTGTGAACGGTCGAGAGGATATCTACACGACGGTAGCGGTTGATCTTCGGGAAACACTGAAGGAACGGGCCAACAGTGATACGTTTGCCAGGCAGTGGCTTGACTATGCTCTGGAGCAAGACCGGATCAAGCGGAAACTCGTTAAGGCCACCGTTATGACCATTCCTTATGGAGTCACGCTGACGGGATGCAGAGACCACATCGAGGACTTCCTTGACGATCAAGAACAGAATGGGAGTCGCCATCCGTTCGATGACAAGCAGATAAAACGCGCTCCCGGCTATCTCTCGAAAGAACTGTGGGCGGCAATTCAATCGCGGATGCCTGCCATAATGGCGATTGCGAAATGGTTACAGGGTTGTGCCGCCACGATGACAAAGGCGAAGTTGCCGCTGTGCTGGTCAACACCGACGGGCTTCCCCGTGGTACAGGACTCGCGAGAGAAGGTACCTGACAAGGAATTGACATTTGAGGGCTTCGGGGATCGCATCACGTTGAACCTTGAGATTCCCGGAGACAGCATCGACGGACGAGAGCAACGGCAAGGCATTGTTCCGAACTTCATCCACTCGCTCGATGCCGCCCATGCCTGTATGACTGTCTCGGACTGCCTGAACAACGGGGTCAGCGAGTTTTGGTTCGTCCACGATAGCTTCGCCGCACCTGCTGCCGATGCCTGCGAGTTGGCGTATGCCCTGCGACGGCAATTCGTCAGACTCTACACCGACCATGATCCGCTGGGCGATCTTGCCAGTGGTCTTCAGGCGATGTTGCCGCCCGGTGTAGAACTAGCGCCGCTTCCTGATCGTGGGGAATACGACGCGGCCGCCGCGGCGGACTCGGCGTTCATCTTCTCGTAAAGCCCTGCACCTACACTATTTCTTGAAAGTCGACCTAATAGAAGGGCTCTCTTGAAGTCTTCTCACAGGCATGGCTCACCCGACATGACACCCCGGGAGGCTCTGGACTCACAGGTCTAGAGCATCTTGCGCGATCGTGTTGCACATGCGATGATACGGCATCGACAAGGAGGTCGCGTCATGCCTATTCCGGTTCAGACCCGTCAGAAGATGCTCGAAGCGATCGAACGCGGTGAGTCTGTTGCTTCGGTGGCTC
>WGMA01000010.1 GCA_016125285.1 Phycisphaera sp. | reverse complement strand
CGAGCCACCGAAGCAACAGACTCACCGCGTTCGATCGCTTCGAGCATCTTCTGACGGGTCTGAACCGGAATAGGCATGACGCGACCTCCTTGTCGATGCCGTATCATCGCATGTGCAACACGATCGCGCAAGATGCTCTATCGAATCGATGAGCCTTGTCGGCTTACTGGCCCGCGTCCTTCTTCGCCTGCGCGTCGAGCTTGGCGGACAGCTCGGGGTTCGGCGTCGCGTCGGCCGACTCCCAGCCGACGATCCACTTCATCGCGCCCATCAGCGACTCCTGGTACTTCGGGTTCGTCCACATGTCCTCGCGGTGGCCCATGCTCATGTGGAACACCTTCGACTTCTGGTACTCCTTGCACCACGCGATCGGCACGAGGTAAGGCTTCTTCGGGTTGACCTTCGCCATGTTCAGCGACGCCAGCACGTGCACCTTCTCCGGCTGCCAGTTCTTGAACTGGTAGATCTCGTCCTGGATCGTGAACTCGTCGCCCCACGGCTTCATCGCCGGGTGGCTCTTGTCCTGCACCGTCACCGTCACCGTCGAGCCGCTGCCCCACGGGTGACCGTTGAACGTGCCGCCGATCATGTCCCAGTACGGCTGGTAGTCCTTGAACGTGTCGGCCGCGGAGTGCGTGCCGAGGAAGCCCTTGTTCGGCGTGTTCATGAACTCCTTGAAGAAGTAGTCCAGGTCGTCCTTCGCGATCGGCAGGTTGCCGGTCGTGTAGAACATCACGATGTCGTACTTCTGCAGGTTCTCCTTCGTGAAGTCCTTCGCCACGTCCTGCGTGCAGTCGACGTCGAACAGGCCCGTGTCCTGGCCCATCTTCGTCATCACCTGCTCGGCGACCGCCAGCTGGCCGTCCTTACGCGTGACCGAGCCGTGGCGGAATCCCGCCGACTGCGTCACGAACAGCACGCGGAACTTCTTCTGGTCCGCGGCCTGCGTGCCGGGGGGCAGCGTCAGCGTCAGGCCCATCACCGCGGCCAGCGCCGCAAGCATTACACGTCGATGCATGTTGCAATCTCCTTCGTGGTCAGGTTTTCCAGCGGGGTACAGCGTGCTCATCATACGGACGCGGCCGCGACCGTGCCACGCCGATCCGCACCGTCTATTCGGTTGTACGAACCTTGTCGGCGGGGCGGTTCGGGTTACGCGCGTCCGGCGAATCAAACGGGCAGTGCCGGCACCCGTTGCCGCAGCAACTGCCCCGACGCAGGTGGTACGCCGCGGTGAACACCACGCGGCCCAGCGCGTCGCGGTAGTAGTCCTCGCCCTCACGCAGCGGCGGATCGCTCACGGCGTCACCTCCCGCAGCGCCGGCACGCGGCGTGTCGCCCACTCGAACCCGCCGAACAGCATCGCCGTGAACGCCAGGTCGCCGAGCAGCGCGTTTCGCAGGTACGGCAGCGCGGCGGTGTAGCACATCGCCAGGCCGTCCAGCGTCAACGGGTAAAGCTTGCCGGCCAGCCACACCGCCAGGTTCGTCACGACGAAGAACAGCAGCGTCGAGCCCACGCACGCCAGCGCGACCGTCACCGCCTTGCGCTCGCGACGCAGGAGCCACACGCCGATCGCCGTCGTCGCGGCGAACGCGCCGTACACCGCCGGCAGCCCCGAGTGGTAGAACCCGAACGCGTACACCGTGTGCCCCAGCACCACGTCGCTGACGTACATCGCCGCCAGCGGCACGACAAACGCCAACCACCGCCGCCCGAAATACGCGCCACCGAACAGCGCCATCGCCGCGATCGGCGTCACGTTCGCCGGGTGCGGCGCCAGCCGCGCCATCGCCGTCAGCATCACCATGCCGCACAGTGTCCAGAACCGAAGATCGATGTTTGTGTCGTTGTTGTCTTGCATGTCATCACTACATAGCCCCCGGCTTGCCGGGGGAAAACAATCGAATGAGTCGAATCAATCGCGCTCGCCGCGCACGCTCACCCCGGGCAAGCCCGGGGCTATGTCATCCAGCACCAGGTCCGTAAACCAACGCGTGTCGCGCCGGATCGTCTCGCCGACACGCACCGGGACCGGCCGCCGGAACATCGGCCCGTCCCACACGAACGAGTGATACTCGCCGTTCTCGCCGCACGGATCGACGCCGGCCGGAAGGGCCCGCAGCAGGTCCGCGTCGATCGCGCGTCCGGCGAACGACGCGTCGAGCTTCTCGCCGTCCACGCACGCCAGCCGCGCCCGGTAGCCCAGCGCCACGAAGCGACGCACCAGCTGCGTCGTGTCGCGGCCCCAGATCGGGAACACCGCCGACATGCCGACCTCCGCGAGGTTCTTCTCGCGGTAGACACGCAGGTCTTCGAGGAAGATGTCGCCGAACGCCACGGTCCGCACGCCCTCGGCGAGGTAGGTGAGCATCGCCTTACTCATCATCGTTTCGTACACGCGATTCGTGCATGCGTTCGACGCGTTGACCGGCAGGTACATCTTGTCGAGCCGGACGCCGATCGCCTCCGCCTGCGCGTCCAGCAGCGACTCGCGCACGCCGTGGTGGCTGACGCGGCCGAACTCTTTCGCCAGCGTCGTCAGCAGCGCCACCACCTCGTAGCGCGGATCGTCGAGCATCTCGTGCAGCGCCATCGCGCTGTCCTTCCCGCCCGACCAGCAGAACACGACGCGTGTGCGTTTCGTTGCACTGACCATGTCGCACCCCCTGTGTCAGAAGCTGAACCTGACGCCGCCGAACGCCGACACCCCGGGCATGTTGAACCCGACGGTGTCCTGGTAGTCCTTGTCGAACAGGTTCTCGACGCGTCCGAACAGCTCGACGTTGTCGTGCACCTTCACCGACCCGGCGAGGTTCACCACGGTGTACGCCTCGCCGACGCCGCCCACGTCGTCGCGCTCGCCGACGTACACCAGCGACAGCGCCGCGGTCGCCCGCTCGTCCCAGAACGCGTAGATCACGTCGAACGACGCTTTGTGCGTCGGGCGACGCAGCAGCCGGTCGCCCTCGGCCAGCGCCAGCGAGCTGAAGTCGACGATGCGATTCGCCTCGGTGGGGTTATACGTGTAGCTCGCCCGCGCGGTGAGGCCCTTGATCGGCTCGACCGCCGCGAACACCTCCACGCCCTGCGAGGTGGCCTCCTCGACGTTGAAGTTCACGAAGTTGAACCCGCCGGTGTCGACCGAGACGATCAGGTTGTCGAATCGCGTGTGGAAGTACGTGGCGCCGAACGCGGCGCGGTCGTCCCACAGCCGCTGCTCGAAGCCGACGTCGAAGCTCAGCGTCTTCTCGGGATCGAGGTTGGGGTTCGCCCCGAAGCCCGCCAGCTCGTTGAACGCCGGGGCGTTGAAGCCCGTGCCCACCGACGCGCGCAGCAGCGTGTCGGTCTCGAGGTGGTCGTACACCGCCGCGACGCGGAACGTCGCGTGCGTGCCGAAGTCGCTGTAGTGATCGACGCGTGCGCCCGGCGTGATCGTCACACGCTCGCCGATCGCGATCTGGTCCTGCGCGTAAAACGCCACCGCGTTGCGCGTCTCCTTGAAGTCGCTGAACCCGCCGTTCTGTTCACCCAGCTCGTGGCGGTAGTCCAGGCCGATCGTCAGCGTGTGCCCCGCGATCGCGGTGATGTCGTTCTGCCAGTCGAGGTCGAACACCTGCCCGTTGAAGTTCGTGATCGCGCCCTGCAGCGTCTCGCGATCGTGCCGCGCGTACGACAGATTCAGCGTGCTCGTCCACGTGTCGTCCGCGAGGTGCAGCTTCGGCGCGGCCTTGAAGAACAGGAACTCGCTGTCCGTCTGATCCGTGTTCGGATCGCCGAACCCGTCGAACTCGTTCTCCGTGCGCATCGCGTGGAAGTAGAAGTCGGTCTCGAACATGTCGCTCGGCGTGATGCCGAAACGCGAGCGGAGCGTCGTGTTGCGGTACGGGTCGTTCTCGTCGTCACCGGCCTTGGCGGAGATGTTGTCGGACTCGAGGTGCGCGCCGTGGATCGCGAAGTTGAATGTGTCGTCGCCCGCCGACGCGCCGACCTGCTCGAGGAACGTGCGGAACGACCCGGCCTCCTGCGTGTAGTACGCCGAGAGCGGGCCCTCGCCGCGTGCGGTCGTCGCGTTGATCACGCCGCCGATCGCGTCCGAGCCGTACAACGCCGACTGCGGCCCGCGGAGCACCTCGATGCGGTCGATGCCGGAGCTGAGCAGGAACTGCGGCTGCGCGATGCCGCCGGACGTCGACGGGTCAGCCAGGTCGATGCCGTCGAGCAGCAGCTTGGTGTGATTCGAGTTGGTGCCGCGTGTGAAGATCGACGTCAGCGACCCGACGCCGCCGGTCCGACGGATGTCAACGCCCGGCACGAAGCGCAGCGCGTCGGTCATCACGCGCTGCTGATGCGCCCGCAGCTGCGACGCCTCGATCACGCTGATCGAGCTGCCGACGCGGTCGGTCGACGTCGGCGTCTTCGTCGCGGTGACGACGGTGTCGGGCAGCGTGACCGACGCGCGGATCGGCTCGGGGGTGTCCGCGACCGGCGCGGGCGGCGACTCGGCCGGTTTGTCTTTGTCATCCGGCGGGGCGGCGGTGGTGAGGGTGGTGAACGTGACGAGACTCAGTGACAGCGCGACAGCGGCTGTCCAACGACGTGGAAGCATGGCAGGCTCCTCGCCCCGTTTCGCGCGGGGCACAACCCCATTGCATAAGAAAACACCCGGCCCTCGCGAGTTGCGGGCCGGGTGGCGTGTGCGGGGTTGTGCACGGGGCGCCTGCCCGGAGCGTCCCATTCGCGAGGACACGGTCCGATGCAACGGCAGGTCTTCCGGCTCAGGGTCCAACTTCCGGTCGCCTTCCCATCCCGTGTGATGCGGGACAGTGGCTTGATGACCGGACGCCGCGGGGCTCGATGCCTCGCGACCCTTTACGGCGGCGCGTCCGCGGGAGAATTGGCTGAGCGATCAGCCGCACTCCGCTTCCCTTTTCAGCCCGCGGCGTCGTCACTGCTCAACGTCGCTCGGGGCACCAGTTGCGGGAACAGGTATAGCGGGAGTTGGACGACGGTGTCAAACGATGTGTCGGGTAGCCCGCGAAACGGGCGTCAGCGCCTCAGCCCGCGTAGCGGGCGAAAGTCAATAGCGAAGGGCGCAAGCCCTGGAACTCAAAGCCGCGCCGCGATATAAGACATGTGTTCAAACGTAGCCCTGGAGGGGCGACAGAACCGGGGACCACATGGCGCAATCATTCGTCCAGCTCTATGTCCACGTGATCTTCTCAACGCGCGACCGCGCGGCGTTCATCACACCCGACCTGAAGCCACGGCTCTACGAATACATCGTTGGGATCGCTCGCGGGATCGACTGCGTCATGCTCTCCGCGGGTGGCGTTGCCGATCACGTTCATCTGCTGTTGTCGCTTGGCAAGCAGATCGCGATCGCCGACGCCGTGCGCGACATCAAGGGGAACTCGTCGAAGTGGGTGCATGAGAAGTTCGACACGCATCAGCAATTCGCGTGGCAGGCCGGTTACGCGGCGTTTACGGTAAGTCGTTCCTCACTCGATCACGTCAAGGCGTACATCGCTAGGCAGGAAGAGCATCACCGGCGGATGACCTTCGAGGAAGAGTTCATCGCGTTTCTCGATCGGCATGGCGTTGAGTATGACCCGCGTTATGTTTTAGATTGATGTCTGTCGCCCCGTTGGGGCTTATTTTGAAGCGGGATTGGAATGTGGGGCGCGTCGCGTGGCGTTCCAGGGCTTGCGCCCTTCGCTATTATCTTTCGCCCACTTTGTGGGCGGAGAAGGAAATCATCACTTCGCGATCCGCACCGTGCGGCAGGTCAGCTTGATTGTGCCGTCGCCGAGTTCGACGTTTTCGCACTGCGCGACGCGGCCGTCGCCCAGCGGGATGCTCAGCGGGAGGGTCTCGATCATCGAGCGCGCCTTCGCGTCGAACTTGCGGTCGGCGGCGGCGACGCGGTCGAGGACGGTGTCGACCGGCAGCGGGAGCTGGCCGCTGTGGATGCCGGTGAGGCGGAACGCGGCGACGCCATCGATGGGGTCGGTCGGCGTGTACGTCGCGCTCAGCACCTGGTTCTTGTCGGGCATCAGGCCCTGCACGGCGAACTCCACGCGGTCGGGCTTGAGCACGACCATCGTGCGGCGGAGCTTGTCGGTCAGCTCCTTCTGCGCGCCCTGGTTCGCCAGCCACTTCGGCGCACGCGACGCGAGCCAGGCGTTGGCCTCGTCCTGCGTGACCATCAACTCCCACGTGTCGTCGGCGGGGCGGACGCGTGTGGTCTCGCTCGTGACGTGCTGCTCGATCACCTGCGCGGTCTGCTGCACGTTCGGGTCCGCGGCGTCGGCCGGCGCCCACCACTCCGGCACGCTCGTCCACATCCGCCAGACGATGAACGCGACGAGCACCGCGATGAGCAGCAGCGTGCCGAACGTGCCGAGCAGCCAGCGCAGCCACGTCCGACGCTTGGGCGGCGGCGGGGCGGTGGTGTCGGGCGTCGATGAATCCATGGCATCCCCCGTAGAGATTGTTGAATTTCGATTTTTGATTTTAGATTGATCGCGCGGTCACCGTCGCGGCGTGTCGCCACGCAATCAAAAATCCAAATTCAAAAATCAACAATCTCTACTCGTATCGTCGGATGATCAGCGTGTCGTTCTGCCCGCCGAAGCCGAAGCTGTTGGACAGGGCGACGTCGACGGTCGTGTCGCGCGGCGTGTTGGGCACGTAGTCCAGGTCGAGCGCGGGGTCCGGCGTGTGCAGGTTGCGGGTCGGCGGGACCTTGCCGTCGCGGATCGCCAGCACGCACGTGATCAGCTCCACCGCGCCCGCCGCGGCGATCAGGTGGCCGAGCATCGACTTGATCGAGCTGACGGGCACGCTCTTGGCGTGCTCGCCGAACACGGCCTTGACCGCGAGCGTCTCGATCGAGTCGTTCTCCTTCGTGCCGGTGCCGTGCGCGGAGATGTAGTCGATGTCCTGCGGGGTGACGCCGGCCTCCTCGAGCGCGAGGCGCATCGCCGAGATGGGACCGCGGCCCTCGGGGTGGATGTCGGTGATGCGGTAGGCGTCGGCGGACGAGCCGTAGCCGATGACCTCGGCGAGGATCGTCGCGCCGCGCGCCGTGGCGTGCCCGAGCGTTTCGAGGATCACCATGCCGCTGCCTTCGCCGAGCACGAATCCGTCGCGCGTGGCGTTGAAGGGGCGCGACGCGGAGGTGGGGTCGTCGTTGCGTTCCGACAGGGCGGTGAGGCGGTTGAAGCCGGTGACGCCGAGCGGGTGGATCATCGTGTGCGCGCCGCCGGAGATCATCACGTCGGCGTCGCCGCGTCGGAGGATCTCGGTCGCCTCGCCGATGGCCTGCGTGGAGGCGGCGCACGCGGTGAGGCAGTTGTACGCCGGGCCGCCGACGCTCAGCTCCTGCGCCAGGTGGTAGAGCGTCATGTTCGCTTCCTGCTCGATCTCGCCCCAGCGGTCGAAGCGCTGACGCGCCTCCTTCGCCCACGCGACGGAGTCGATGGCGCGGTTCTCGGCGGACCAGCCCGCGAGGTTGGTCGCGACGTAGTTGGTGAAATCGAGCGAGCCCTCGCCGGACCCGAGGTAGAGGCCGACGCGGTCGCGATCGAGCGTGTCGTAGTCGTCGAGCCCCGCCGCGCCCCACGCCTGCCGCGCCGCGCCCAGCGCGAACCGCGTGTTGAGCCCGACGTGCTCGTGGTACTCGGGGTGTCTGACGAACTTCCGGTGGTCGTAGTCGCGCACGTGCGCGCAGAACGTCGTGGGGAACGTCGACCCGTCAAAGTGCTCGATCGGCCCGATGCCGGACTTGCCGGCCAGGAGATTCGACCAGAGCGTCTCGACGTCGTGCCCGAGCGGGGTGACGGCTCCGATGCCGGTGATGACGACGCGGTGTGGGGGGGCGGTATTGTGACTCATGTCTCTATTCAGAAAATGCAAAATGATAAATGGTCAATGCCAATTGCAAAATGTTATTCGCTTGGAACGCTGGTCCTGGGTTTGTTCTTGGCGGTGATGATCGACTGGCCCATGATTCGGCAAAGCTGTTCGCACTCGTCGAGCAGTTCGCCCATACGAGCTTCGGGCAGCAGGTCGGTCTTGATGATCAGCTTGATCCATGCGCGTGATTCGCGGAGTTCCTTGAGGCAGATGCTCAGCTTGTGCACGAAATCGGCCCGGCTTTCTGCGGCGCATCCCTCTTCGTAGTTTGGCGCCGGCGACGTCCCGCTCCTGACGAGTTGGCCGGCGATGTGCTTGCCCAGTCGTGTGTTTGGCAGAGCGTCGACGACCTTACCCGCTCGCGCGGCGAAGTCGAGCAAACGCTCCGACAGATCATGATTGACCCCCATGTCGTGTATCCCCCGGAATATTTTGCATTTTGCAATGACCATTTATCATTTTGCACTTCCCAGCAGTCGCTGGCTCTCACGCCCGCTTAAGTATCAAAGCGACGTTCTGTCCGCCCAGGCTCGTCGTAAACACCAGCACGTGGTTGATGTCGCGCGACGCGCTCGGGGCTGTCGCGGCGTTGACGCCTTCGCGGGGCGCGTCGCAGTTGATGCGGGCGGGGAGGGTTTGTTTGTGGAGCATCATCGCGGCGGCGGCGACGTCGAGTGCGCCGGAGCCGGCGCCGCAGTTGCCGACGAACGGCTTGCTCGTCCAGAGGGGCACGTCGGCCAGCGCGTCGCCGAACACGGTCGACAGGGCGGCGACGTCGGCGGTGTCCCACTCGGGGATCGCCGCGCCTGACGGGACAACGACGTCGATGTCGCCCGGCGTGAGGTCGGCGTCGCGCAGGGCGGCGCGGATCGCCGCGGCGATGCCCTTGCCGGCGGGGTCGGGCACGAGGCCGTTGCCCTGCGGGTAGACGGTGTGGCTGGCGCCGAAGCCGACGAGCTCGGCGTAGGCCTTGGCGCCGCGTGCGGTGGCGGTGTCGAGCGCTTCGAGGGTGACGATGCCGCCGCCCTCGCCCATCGCGGTGCCCGCGGCGTGGGTGTCGTAGGGCTTGACCGCCGCGGCGGGCGTGTCGTTCGACGAGGTGTTGAGCCGGTCCATGAGCTGCTGGCGGTAGAACGCCATCTCGTTGAGCTTGCTCTCGGCGCCGCCGCAGAAGCACATGTCCGCCGCGCCGCGCTGGATGACGCGCAGCGACTCGCCGATGCTCAGCCCGCTGGACGCCTCGCCGCAGGTGATGGTGTTCGACGGGCCCTGTGCCTCGTGGACGATGGTGACGTGGCACGCGAGCATGTTCGGCAGGTACTTCAGCAGCCACAGCGGCGTGAGCTGCTCCATGCCCGACTCGCCCCACTTGTGGATGTCGAACGCGCCGCTCGCGTCGGTCGCGTGCGACATCGCCTCGGTCAGCTCGGTGATGTCGGCGGCGATCAGGCCCGCGCCGATGTGGCAGCCGGTGCGGTTGCCGGGGTAGGTGCGTTCCTGCGCGGCGTCGACGCCCGGGGTGATCAGTCCCGCGTCGCGCACCGCCTGGTCCGCCGCGGCGACCGCCAGGCCGATGTCGCGCGCCATGACCTTCGTCGCCTTGCGGTAGCTCTTGGGCACGAACTGGTTGACCTTGAACTCCGCGTCGACCTCCGCGGCGATCTGTGCGTCGAAGCCCGACGGGTCGAACGCGCGCACGCGGTCGATCGCCGACCGGCCGGACGTCAGCCCGTCCCACAGCGCCTCGACGCCGATGCCCAGACCGCTGATGGTTCCCAGACCTGTGATCACTACCTGTCGCGACATGGAGCGTTGCTTCCTTGCGTGCTGCGTGGCCGGGCCGTCGACCCGGGCGGAGTTTGGCCAGAGTGTAATCGCTGCGGACGTTGCGGACCAGTATACGCCGGTGACTTGCGGGGTCCCTGTCGCGTGCGTAACGTGATACGGATATGCACGACGACGACATGCCCAATGAGCCTGACGACGCCGACGAGCCCAACGGCAAGGACGGCGACGACGCCGGTGACGAGCAGCTGCGCCACCCCGATGACGCCGCGCACCACCCGCCCGCGGAGGGCGGCAAGGACCCCGAGGGGCAGTTCACGCAGCGTGTGCGGCACCAGCAGGTCAGCGCGCTGGTGCCCGAGCACGCGGCGCGCGGCGTGTTCTCGACCGGCGCGCTGGTCCTCAACGGGCCGCACGAGTTCGTCGTCGACTTCCTCCAGGCGATGACGCGTCCGCAGCAGGTCGCCTGCCGGATCATCCTCCCGCCGACGATCATGGCCAACATGGTCAAGGCGTTGAAGCAGAACATCGAGAACTACGAGAAGCGTTTCGGCGACATCCCGCCGATCCCCAAGACGGTCAACGCGCCCGAGAAGCCGCCGACGCCGCCGACCATCGAGGACATCTACGACCAGCTGAAGATCCCCGAGGACGTGGCCAGCGGCGTGTACGCCAACACGGTGCTGATCACGCACTCGCCGACGGAGTTCTGCCTGGACTTCATCACGAGCTTCTACCCGCGGTCGTGCGTCGCGTCGCGCATCTACATGGCGATCCCGCAGATCTCGCGCCTCGTCGAGACGCTCGACCGGGCGTGGCAGCAGTACCAGCAGAAGGTCGCGGCGCACCGCGAGGCGTTGGCCGCGCAGGCCGCGCAGGCGAAGGTGCTGCGCACGCCCGAAGAGATCGCGGCGCTCAACGCGCCGATCGCCGCGCCCCCGGCGGGCGTCGCGCCGGCCGCCGACGCCACCGACGCCGCCGAACCGCTGCCCGACGAATCGGACACCGCGTCCAACGCCGACGACGCCGACATCGAAGCCAGCGCCGATGACGCCGACCTGAAGGCCAGCGACGACGACAACGCCGCGGACGACGACCGCAAGGCCGACGACGCCGCGTAGGGTCCGCTGTTGCGGACCGTTCCAACCATGACGTCTTGCCACTGCGGTCCGCAAGAGCGGACCCTACACACATGCCCATCCCACGCCTCACGCTCGATGACGCCGCGATCCTCGTGGTCGACCTCCAGCCGAAGCTGCTGCCGGTGATCGATCAGCACGAGCGCATCACCGAGCGCTGCGTCACGCTGATCCGCGCCGCAGCCGCGCTGAGCATCCCGGTGATCGTCACGGAGCAGAACCCCGACAAGCTCGGCTCGACCGTCGAGCCCGTGGCGTCGGTGCTGCCCGCGGGCTGCCTGGTCGAGCCGAAGCTCAAATTCTCCGCGTGTGTTCAGCCGGTGCTCAAGCGGCTCGGCGAGCTGAACCGCCGCACGGTGATCGTCTGCGGCATCGAGGCGCACGTGTGCGTGATGCAGACCGCGCTCGATCTGGTGCAGGCCGGTTACCTCACCGCGGTGGCGCTGGACGCGATCGGCTCGCGCCGCGCCGGAGACCTCGAGGCGGCGAAGATGCGGCTGTCGGACTCGCCGATCGTGCCTGTGAGTGTGGAAATGGTGATTTTGGAGTTAGTTCGTGAGGCGGGGATTGAACCTTTTCGGTCCATTCTGCCGATCATAAAGTGACAGACAACGTCCTGATAAATGCGCAGCGTGCGTGTTTTGGCGGGAAAACCCGTGTGGGGCGTAGGTTATCGGATCGCAGGAGGCATACCGATGCTCGAATTCGACCAGCTCAAGCAGATCATCGCCGACGCCGAGGACGACGTGGCCAAGGCCGAGTCCGGCAACAAGGCCGCGGGCACCCGTGTCCGTAAGGCGATGCAGGACATCAAGAACGCCGCTCAGGACATCCGCAAGAAGGTCCTGGAGTTCCGTGGCGACAGCGGCTCGACGCCGCCCGCCGGCGGGATGTAAACCGCAGTAATCAACGCCGGCGGCCCGGCGGCTTTCGCGCCGGGCTCGCCGTGAGTTGATCCTGCACGCGCCCCACCTTAAAGTGCCGCCTCGCATTCACGTGTGCGGCGCGCGCTGCCACGTCATCATCACGCGCCCCGGCGCCCGTCAGTCAGGATGGAAGAGCCATGCCGGCAGAGTTGTTCCTTGACCTCAACGATCATGACCTCAATAAACTGGTTGTCGACATCGAGGGGATCGAAGCGGTCAACCCGCAACGCGGCGAGATGCGTCAGCTCGACGGCATCATCTGGATGAACGAAGGCATGTCCGAAGCCATCGGCGTCAAGCACGTCGGCGACGACGAGTTCTGGTGCCCGCTGCACATCCCCGGACGACCGCTGTTCCCCGGCGTACTCATGATCGAGGGCGCCGCCCAGTTCGCCGGCTACCTCACCAAACGCCGCATGCCCCACGCCGAGTTCATCGGCTTCGTCGGCGCCGACAACATCCGCTTCCGCGGACAGGTCCTGCCCGGCTCCACGCTCTACTTCATCGGCAAAGAGGTCAAGTTCAGCCGCCGCCGCTGCATCTGCGACGTCCAGGGCGTCGTCGACGGCAAGCTCGTCTTCGAAGGACAGATCACCGGCATGCCGATCTGAAAGCCGCTCGCGGCTTAGCACGCTACTGCCCAACGCGCACCAAGCCCACGGGTTCCGCTCGTGGGTTTGTTCGTTGACACAACCGTCGCGCACCCCACACCATCGTCAACGCGACCGGAACCTTTTTGCCGCATAGCTTGACACGCATGGTATGTAATACATAGTATGTCTCGTAACGCCTATCATGCAGGAGTAAACCACCATGCGGATCGAACGGGAACTGATGCGGGGCGCCGGGCCGATGGCCGTCATGAAGCTGCTCGAACGCGGCGAGATGTACGGCTACGAACTCGTCGAGGCGCTGTCGAAACAAACCGACGGCGTGCTGGCGATGGGGCAGTCGACGCTCTACCCGATGCTCTACAACCTCGAGGCCAAGAAGCTCATCGCGTCGCGCGTCGACGAGACCGGGCCCCGGCCGCGCAAGTATTACCGCCTGACCGCCGCCGGCAAGAAGCGACTCGCGCAGGACACCGAGCAGTGGCGCGCCCTGATGACGGCGATGGCGTGCCTCGGCGTCACCGACCCCGCGAGCGCGGAAGGAGCCCCGGCATGACCACCACCGCGCCCACACCGGACACCGACACGCTGACCGCCGACGAACGCACCTTCCTGCAACGCCTGCGCCGCACGCCCCTGCGCGACCTGCTGCGCGGACGCGTCAGCGGCGCGCTCGACTACCGCCAGGTCATCGACGCCGCGGACCTGCCCGACAGCGTCGCCGCGGTGATCCATCGCGTCGCGGGGCGGCGGGGGCTCACCCGCTGGGAGCGCGTCGACGTGGCGCGCGAGCTGATCGCGCACTTCGCCGACGGCCTCGACGCCGGCGCCGACCCGGACGAGCTGGTCGCCGTGTTCGGCGATGTCGACGCCGCCGCGAAACTCATCGTGCGCGCCAAGCGACGCGGGCGCTCGTGGCCCTACAAGCTGATCGCACGCGGCGCCCAGGCGTTCGGCGTGCTCGTGCTGCTCTACATCGTGGCGATCGGCTACTACGCCATGGGCGAGCCGAAGATCGCCGTCAACTACGTCGCGAAGCTCAACGCGCCGTTACAGGGCGTGCCCGCCGATCAGCTCGCCTGGCCCGAGTACCGCAAGGCCTTCCTGGCGTGGTCCGATTACCGCGACGCCGAGGCCGGAAAGTACGACGACTCGAACGCCACATTCGACCAGGCGCTGTCGGCCAAGCCGGGCGACGAACACTGGGACGCGGCGATGGCGATGGTCGAACGCAACGCCAGGGTGATCGAACTGCTGCGACACGCCTCGACACGCGACAGGTACGGCTACGTGATGCGCGGCGACGGCGTCAGCCCCGAGGACCACGAGCTCTGGCCCGACAAGGACGTGGCCACCGGCGAGGACCACTCGATGCTCATCGAGGTGCTGCTCAACGACATCATGCCGATGCGCAACGCCTCGAACCTGCTCCGCCTCGACGCGCTGCGGGCGGCCCGCGCGGGCGACGGCCGCACCGTCGCGCTCGACGTCGAAACCATCCTCAACATGGTCCGACACGTCAGCGAGCCGTCCATCCTCATCTGCGACCTCGTCGGCATGGCGATGTGCGATCAGGCCCTCGGCGTCGTGAGCGACACGCTCCAGCGCACGCCCGAGGTGCTCAGCGACGATCAGCTGCGCCGACTGGCGCACGTCATCAGCGACCGCGCCCGCGTCGAGATCGACATGACCGGCGAGCGCATGATGTTCTACGACATCATCCAACGCATGTACACGGACAACGGGCACGGCGACGGACACCTGACGCCCAAAGCGATGCAGATGATGGCGCTCGTCGACGCCCTGGGCGCGACGCAAGACGGACCGAGAGGCCCGTATATCACCGCGACCGCCGCGATGCCGCTGGCCAACATGGTGGTCGCTTCACGCCGCGACATGGTCGACAAGTACGAGCAACTGATGGGGCAGACCGAGTCGATGATCCGCCGACCGTTGTGGGAGACGATCGACGACGCGGACCCGATCGACGCCTACGTTGATGCGAATCATTCGACGCTCGAGCGGGCGCGCTACGCGCTCATTTGGGTGCTGATACCGGCGCTGTCCGTGCTCGATCGCGCCGAAGAGACCGCGATCGGCAGGACCGACGGCGTGCTCGTCGGCATCGCGATGGAGATCTACCACCGCCGTGAACACGCCTGGCCCGCCTCGCTCGATCAACTCACGCCCACGCTGCTGCCCGGCGTCCCGCGCGACCGCTTCACCGGCCGACCGCTGCTCTATCGCCTCGTCGACGGCATGCCCGTGGTTTACTCCGTCGGCGCTGACCGCGACGACGACGGCGGCGCCGCGCCCGCCGACACGCCGGAGAACCGCGAGCAGTTCGGCGATCGACTCGACCAGTGGGCCAGCCCGCGGGAACTGAACCGCAACGAACCCGTCGACGGCGACTGGGTGCTGTGGCACGCAAAGCCGTAGTCTTGTCGCAGTCGATACCGACGGGTTCCGTCTCGTGGCCTCTGAGCATTAAAGACGGGAAGCCCCAATCACCGCATCAACGCCTCGTAGCTGACGAAGCGGTACAGCGCGATTGCCACCCCCAACCAGTACAGCGAGTAGATGCCTGCCGCCACGTATATCCCCGGCAGGGGCGTTCGACGCAGCAGGAAAAGGTATGCGATCGCCGACCCGACGGCCATGAGCAGCGCGAGCGCGACGTTGTCATACGGGGTCGGGCCAACGTCGGAACTGCCCAACGCAACGATGACAACAACCAAGGGCAGAAACACAGTGAATGTGCCTACCCATCGCGCTTCTCGCGTGACTGGCTTGTGTTCCGCTTCAGTCTTCCGACGGACCGTCCACGCCAGACCAACGGTCGCAAGCACACCGATCGCCATCGCGCCCAACCACCACGGGAACAGAGGGCGAAACACCCATTCCACGTCGTTTGCTTTGCCACTGAGACTCGCGAAGCCGTCACCGGTCAGCGGCAGCAACATCTGGTCACCGGCGTCACCGATGCGGTTGTCCAGCGTTGGCGGTGCCTGCTGACCGTCCACCGTGCCCGCATACAGGTTGTCGTTGTGTGCGTAGGGATCAAATGGTCGATCGAGAAACTCCACGTGACCATCGCCGAACAGGACGTTCTGCCCGTCGAATCCGTGATTGGGACTGTTCGAGAACGCCGGCAACTCAGCATCGTCGGGCGAGGCGAACACGTTGGGGTTGTGATCGCCGAGCAGCACTTGGTCCGGATGGACGTCCGCGTTCCACTGCCGGCCGTAGTGGCCGTGATACATGTTCATCATCGAGTACGACAGGTTGCCGCGCCGCGCGAAGTCGTGTGTGTGCTCGATCGGGTAGGGCGGTCGCTCGCCGTGCCGGCCGACGACCGCTGGATCGTTCTCGTCCATCGTGGAGGGGCAAACAAAATCGATGCTGCCGGCGTACTCGCCGCGAGCCAGCAGCCACAGGCTTGCCGTCGCATTGTTGGTCAGCACCGCACCCTCACCGGTGGCGCGATCGCCCTCGCGGAAGCCGATCGCTGGCGTGTCAAGGTCTGTGTTGCCAGCGATCGGAAATGCGTCCCGGTGGGTCGTCGAGTACGCGTACATCGCCTTGTACAGACTCGAGAGGTTGGACATGCAGATTGTCCGGTTCGCCGGCTTCCGGGCGCGCGACAACCCCGCGACGCCGGGCCCGAACGCTAGCGCCACAAGCAGCGTGACGATCGCTACGACGACCGCCAGGTCCATCATCGTGAAGCCGCGCCGGTGAAAAGGCATGATGCCCATCGTTATGCCCGTCCGACGGGAAGCGTGCAAATCGCGGACCGCGCGGAGGGTCTGTGCGTGCACAAACCACTTGCAATCGCCATATGTGGTTCGTATAATGTACGGTATTCAAAACCACTCTCATTCAGGGGGAAATCACGATGGCGATGCATGAATTGAAGGACGTGGCGCAGGTGCTGGAGGTCACGCGGCGGTGTCACGCGGACATGCCGGCCGGGGCGCACCGGGCGCGGCTGGCGGACACGATCATCGACATGGCGCTGGCGCTGAAGGCGATGGTGCGACACGACGAACGCGTAGGCCGACACGTCGACTACGCCGCGCTGCCGCCGCACGTTGCGCCGCCATCGCCGCCGTCCGATTCCCACATAGCCCCCGGCTTGCCGGGGGAAACCGCACAGCCACCCCGCGACTCCACGCACGCGACGCGAGCGCCGCACACGACGGACCGCGCCGATGCGCCCCACGAAGGCGCCGACGCCGACGCCGCCGTCGACCTCGGGCATCCAGCATCCAGCAACCCGCATCCAGCACCTGGCGCCGAGCATCCCGCATCCGCCGGCGCCACCCCCTCCCCCCCTTCGAACGAATCGCGAGCCGACCGCCGCCGTCGCCTCCGCGACGAAAATCGCGCCGCACGCCGCGCCGAACGCGCCCCAGCGAGGCACGCATCGGGCCGCGCGGCCGGCGCGGCGCCGCCGGTCCTGTAGAATGCCACCCCGTGGCTGACGACAAGTTCGACATGCTGAACGTCACCGACCCCGCGCTCGACGAGTCGATGGACATCGACCCCGCCGCGGACGTCGAAACCTGGCGGCTCAAGCTGCCCGGCAAGGCCGCGTGCTACCTGCTCGAAGGCGGCGACGACACGGACACCGGGCCGGTGCTGCTCGCGACCGTCGGCGGCCTGCGCGGCGCGGTCGTACGTCGCATGACCGAGCCCGACGAGCCCGACGAGCCGACCAAGCGCATCGACTACCGCGCCATCGTCCGCCGCGTGCGCTGGCGGATGGTCTGCTCGCGCCTCGAGGGCGACTGGACGTACCTCGAAAACGCGCGCCGGCTGTTTCCGCGGACGTACCGGCGCATGATCCGACACTGGCGGGCGCACTGGGTCGGCGTCGACCTCGACGCGCCGCACCCTCGGTTCGTCGCCAAAGACGTGCCGCACGGACCGGCCGCGACGTGCTTCGGGCCGCTGCCGACCGCGAAGATCGCCCGCAAGCTCGTCGAGTCGCTCGAGGACATCTTCGACCTGTGCCGCTACCACGACGTGCTGGTCAAATCGCCGCACGGCGAGGCGTGCAGCTACAAGCAGATGGGCCGCTGCCCGGCGCCGTGCGACGGCACGGTGTCGATGGACGTGTACCGCGACCAGGTGCGCGCCGCCGCGGCGTTCGTCACGCGGCGCGTCGACGGCTGGATCGACGACGCCACGCGGCGCATGCACGCCGCGGCGAAGGACCTGGCGTTCGAGCAGGCCGGGCGCATCAAGCGGCAGATCGACAGGGCCGGCGGCGCGGCGTCGCTGATCCGCGGCGGCGTGCCGACCCTGGCGCACATGCGCTACGTGTCGATCCAGCCCGGCGATCGCAAGGGCCGCGTGCGCGCCTTCGCCATCGTGCCGGGCCGCGTGGCGTACCTCGGGCAGATCGACCGCAAGCAGCGCGACGACGCGATCGCCCGGCTCGTCGACGCCTCGGCGAAGCTGACCGACGAGCCGATCGACGTCGACACCGACGACCTGGCCGCGGTCGAGCGCATCGGGTTGGTGGGGTGGCATCTGGCGGACGACCGCCGCGAGCAGGGCGTGTACCTGCCCGCCGCGGACGTCGACGCCGAATCGCTCGCCGACGCGATCGCCGCGGTGGCGACCAGCAAGTCGCAGGTCGCCAGCTCGCCGACGGAATCGGGCGCGTAGGTCACGCGTCGACGGGGCGCGGCTTGCCGTGCTCGTCGATCGCCACGTACGTGAACATGCCTTCGGTGACCTTGATGCGCGTGCCGTCGTACACCTGACGGATGCACCACGCCTGCACGCGCACGGCCATCGACGACCGGCCGATCCGCTCGATGTGCGCGTAGCAGCACACGACGTCGCCGACGTAGACCGGCTGGTGAAACTCCATCGCGTCGATCGCGATCGTCACGACGCGGCCCCTGGCGTGCTGCTTGCAGATGATCGCGCCGGCGATGTCCATCTGCGACAGCAGCCAGCCGCCGAAGATGTCGCCGGCCGGGTTCGTGTCGCGCGGCATCGCCAGCGTCCGCAGCTGGAGCTCGCCGATCGGCTGCGCGTCGTCGTTGTCGGCGTCGGTCGGCTCGATTTCGGCCATGGCGTGCCCCTTACGTAAGGTCGCGCGCCGTCGGGTGCGGCGGCGGGCGAGTCGCGTTGACTATACCGGCCACGCCGCGACCGGCCAACGCGACGCGGCAATGACGATCACGGGGCGGGTATAATGAGGGCGGCGAGAGCAACGAACGGGAGACGCGACGATGAAACCTCATCGCATAGTTGTGATCGTGCTGGGCGGCGCACTGACCTGCGCGTTGTCGGGCTGCGCCACCGGTGGACAGACCGGCGCGCTCGTCGGCTCGGGCGTCGGCGCCGGACTCGGCGCGGCGATCGGCAGCACGTCGGGCGACGCCGGGGCGGGCGCGGCGATCGGTGCGGCCGTCGGCGGACTGATCGGCTTCGACGCCGGACGCGAGGCCGACTACCGGCATCACTACTACTACGACCCGTGCCCGCCGGGCGGACGGCAGGTGTACTACACGCCGGCGCCGGCCTACGAAGAGGTGCACGTCTACCACCACTACCCGCGCGCCGAGCCGGTCTACAAGGACAACTCGCGCTACTTCTACTGACGCGCCCACACGCCGGCCGACTTCTTTTTCGCGTGGCCCTCGAGCCGAGCGAACCAGTCGCTCAACTCGTGCGCGCGCGACGTGTCCGCCTTCGCGAAGCCCGACTCGATGATCATTTCGTTGAGCATGCGCCCGTCGTCGAGGTACACGTAGCACTCGGCCACGCCGTCGGGCCCGGCGCGCCGCGCGTGATCGTACGAGACGCGCACCGCGTGCCCGGCGCACGCGTCGCGCAGCCACGCGATCGCCGTCTCCGCGTGCGCCGCGTCGGCCGGGGCCCGCACGCCGATCAATCGCACGTCGCTCGCCTGCGCGTCGCCCGCGCCGTGCGCCCGCACGCGCAGCGTGTCGCCCGACGTGACGTCGATGACGTCGAGCGCCGCACGCGTCAGGTCGCCACGCACGTCGGGCCCGGCGGCGACGCGCCACGCGACGAACGCCACCGCGGCCAACACCGCGACGCCCGTCGCGCAGCGCGTCACGAGCCGTCGGCGTTTAAGCCAGCTGTCGAGCGGTTCGGGTGGGTTCACGTCGGATCACCCCGGATCGGCGTGTGTCGGTCGCGGCCGGCGTCAGCCGGTCAGCGCCTCGAGACGCAGGTGGCGGACCACCGCGGCGAGGATCACGATCGTCACGCCCAGCACGATGTTGATCTTCGCCCACTTCGGGCCCTTGATCACCTTGAACGTGTCGGCGAACGCGATGGAAAACGCGATCAGCGCCAGCAGCACCTTCGTGCCGAGCAGCGCGGCGATCAGCTTCTTGTTGCCGGCCTCGTACGCGTCGTGGTTGTGCATCCACTGCATCACGCCGGTCGCCAGCAGCAGCACGATCGCGAGATGCGACACCTTGTAATACTTCTTCTTGGCGGTGAGCAGCAGCGACGCGCGTGCCTCGTCGTCTTCGACGAGCTTCGACGCCGGCAGCAACCCGACCACCATGAACAGCACGCCGCCCAGCAGCCCGATGGCCGCGAGGATGTGCAGCAGGCGAACGACGATGTCGAGCGTGAGATGCATAGCCGCAAGGTAACTGGGGAATTGCAAATTGCAAAATGGTCATTGCAAATTGCTCAATGCTTGAACACGCGGCCAGCGCGCACCGGGCGAACCGCAATGCTTAACGTTCAATGCTCAATTTGCAATTCCCACACGACGTCGACTCGCCCGGGCCAATCAATCCGCCAGCACGACCAGGTCGTCGGCGCTGAAGCCGATCTCGGGCTGCTCGCTCGTCCAGTCGCGCTCGCGCGGCTTGAGCTCTTCCATGTAGAGGTGCAGGCCCTCGTCGGTCTCGAACGTGTGCTGCGCGACGTTGCCGAGGTAGATCGTGTCGATGTGGCGGCACGGGATGATGTTCGTGAGCGTGTCGTCGGGCGTGCCGTTGAGCAGCCGCAGCGACTCGGGTCGAACCATGCACGTCACGTTGCCGCCCTCGGGCAGGTCCGCGCCGAACACACGCGAGCGCAGGTTGCCGGCGGGGCTTTCGAGGTTCAGCTCGTCGCCGTCGAGCCCGCCGACCACCGCCGGGATGAAGTTCGCCTTGCCGAGGAAGTCCGCGACGAAGCGGCTGCGCGGGTTGCCGTACAGTTCCTGCGGCGTGCCGACCTGGATGATCCTGCCGTCGCGCAGCACCGCCACGCGGTCGGCGATGCTCAGCGCTTCTTCCTGATCGTGGGTGACGTACACGCTCGTGATGCCCGACGCCTTGCAGATGCGGCGGATCTCGTTGCGCATCCGCAGACGCAGCTTCGCGTCGAGGTTGCTCAGCGGCTCGTCCAGCAGCAGCACGTCGGGGTTCACCACCAGCGCCCGCGCCAGCGCCACGCGCTGCTGCTGCCCGCCGGACAGTTGCATCGGCTTGCGGTCCGCGTGGTCGGCCAGGCCGACGGTCCGCAGCACTTCGGTCACGCGGTCCGACTTCTCCTGCGCCGGCACGTTCCGCACATCCAGGCCGAACGCCACGTT
Source organism: Phycisphaera sp. (assembly GCA_016125285.1). Classification (GTDB taxonomy): domain Bacteria; phylum Planctomycetota; class Phycisphaerae; order Phycisphaerales; family Zrk34; genus RI-212. The sequence continues at coordinate 69,472 of WGMA01000010.1, read as the reverse complement.
CTGCGCCACCGTCATGTGCGGCCAGAGCGCGTAGCCCTGAAACACCAACGCGGTGTTCCGCTTGGCGGTCGGCTGGTGCGTCACGTCGCGGTCGTCGAAGTGGATCGTGCCGGAGCTGGGCTCGATCAGCCCGGCGATCATGCGCATCAGCGTCGTCTTGCCGCAGCCGCTGGGGCCCAGCAAAAAGAACAGTTCGCCGGACGCGATCGTCAGGTCGACGGCGTCGACGGCGGTGGTGCGGCCGAACCGCTTGGTCAGATTGGTGAGGCGGATGCTCGCCATGACTCAACAGCATACCTGTGCAAGTCAGCCGGTCACAACTCGGCGGGCGTTTTTAACAGGGCGGCGCGTGCCGGGTCACGCCGCGGGTACAATGCGACAGATGTCCACACGCGAGCCCCGCAACGCCGACCAGATCGAACGCCTCCGCGAATGGCGCGAGGGCCCGGGCCGCGACACGTCGATGAAGTTCGTCGGCGACTGGTTCAAGCGGCAGGTCGCCAAGCCGCACGAGCAGGTCGCACAGTTCAGCGAAGTCTGGCGGCAGCTCGTGCCGTCGCACCTGCAGGACAAGACGGCACTGGCTTCGCTCGCCCGCGGCGTGCTGACCGTGCACGTCGCCGACAGCGGCACGATGTACGAACTCGACCGCCTGATGCGCACGGGGCTGGAGCGGCAGATCAAGACCACGGCGAAGGCGTCGCTGCGGAAGATCAAGCTGAAGGTCGCGAGCCTCGGCTAAATTTCGGATTTGCGATTTCGGATTTCGGATTGACCGCGCGCGGCGCACGCTGCGTGTCCGGCTGGTTTGCACATCCGCAATCCGCAATCCGAAATCAAAGCTCTTTGAGCTTCTCAACCATCGCGCGCGTCGCTTCGCCGCGGTGGCTGATGGCGTTTTTCTCGGCGGGCGGGAGTTCAGCGGTGGTCACGCCGCGGTGGGGCAGTTCGAAGTGGGGGTCGTAGCCGAATCCGTTGGAGCCGCGCGGCGGGTCGACGATGCGGCCCTCGACGAACCCGCGTGTCAGCGCCAGCGGCTCGTCGACGCCGGGGGCGCACAGCGCCATGGTGCACACGAAACGCGCGGTGCGCTGCTCGGGGGCGACGCCGAGGTCGTTGAGCTTGCCGATGAGCTTGGCGTTGTTGGCCGGGTCGACGACGCTGCGGGGCCCGTCGATGCCGGCGTAGCGGGCGCTGATCACGCCCGGCTCACCGGCGATCGCGTCGACCTCGAGTCCGCTGTCGTCGGCGAGGACCGTGCGGCCGGTCGCCTCGGCGTAATAGCGGGCCTTGAGGATCGCGTTGGCCTCGAAGGTGTCGCCGTCTTCGACGGGTTCGGGCACGTCGACGCCGAGCGTGTCGAGGCCGATGACGGTCACGCCGATCTCCGCGAGAATCGCCGACACCTCGTCGAGCTTGTGGGGGTTGCCGGTGGCAAACACGATTGAATCCGGTACACTCATCGCCGCGATGATAGTGATCAAATCAGTCATCAACAAACGCTCGTTTCGGGCGGGATCGTGGAGCTAAATATGGGAAGCGCCGGCAGCGGTTTGGGTAGTGCGGAGCGTCCTCTGCGTGTGGCGATCATCGGCAGCGGGCCCAGCGGGTTCTACGCCGCCGACGCGTTGTTCAAGAGCGGCCTGGCCGTGCACGTGCACATGTTCGAGCGTTTTCCCACGCCGTACGGCCTGGTGCGTTTCGGCGTCGCGCCCGACCACGCCAAGATCCGCACCGTCACCAACATCTACGCCAAGACCGCCAGCCACGACAACTATCGCTACTGGGGCAACGTCACCATCGGCCGCGACCTGACGATCGCCGAGCTCGAGAAGCACTTCGACGCGATCATCTTCGCGTTCGGCGCCGAAACCGACCGCAAGCTCAACATCCCGGGCATCGAGCTGCCGCGCAGCTACACGGCCACGGCATTCTGCGCGTGGTACAACGGCCACCCGGACTACCGCGACTGCCACTTCGACCTGTCGCACGAGGTCGCGGTGGTGATCGGCCAGGGCAACGTCGCGATGGACGTGACGCGCGTGCTCGCCAAGCCCGTCGATGAACTCGCGAAGACCGACATGGCGAGCCACGCCATCGAGCAGCTCGCCGAGAGCAAGGTCAGGGACATCTACTGCATCGGCCGCCGCGGCCCGGCGCAGGCGGCGTTCACGCCGAAGGAGATCAGCGAACTCGGCGAGATTCCCGGCTGCGACGTGATCGTCGATCCGAAGGACGTGGACCTGTCCGATGTCGACAAGGCCGAGCTGGAGCTGCCGGAGAGCAAGTCGAACGTGCGCAACATGGAGTCGCTGGTCGAGTTCTCCAAGCGGAGGCCGACCGGCGCGAAGCGGCGCATCATCATCAGGTTTTTTCAGAGCCCCACGGAGCTGCACGCGGCGGCGGACGGCGGCGTCGGCGAGGTTGTGCTTGAGACGAACAAGCTCAGCGGCGAGCCCGGCAAGCAGAAGGCGCGCGGCACCGGCGAGACCGAGACGCTCGCGTGCGACGTGTTCTTCCGCAGCATCGGCTACCACGGCGTGGGCATCGAGGGCGTGCCGTTCAACGCCGACTGGGGCGTGATCCCCAACGAGCTCGGCCGCGTCGAGCCCGGCAAGTACGCCGTGGGCTGGATCAAGCGCGGGCCGTCCGGCCTGATCGGCACGAACAAGAAGGACAGCGAAGAGTCCGTGCAGCAGCTGCTGGCCGACGCGCCGAGCCTCGGCGGTTGCGCCGAGCCGAGCGACGACGCGGTGACGGCGCTGCTCGATTCGCGCGGCGTGCGTGTGGTGCGTTACGCCGACTGGCTGAAGATCGACGCCGCGGAACTCGAACGCGGCAAGGCGAAGGGCAAGCCGCGCGACAACTTCACCAGCGTCGCGGAGATGCTTGCGGTGCTGGATCAGTGATGACCTCCACGAATTATTCCGAGGGTGATCTCGATGCTGCGGCGAGGTACGTGCGAGACCTTGAACGCCAGGCGATGAGTTGGCCGCGCACGCGATTGATTCTTCTTGTGGTGACGGTGTTCACCGCGGTGCAGGCGGCGCGCTACGGCTACGCGTGCTACGAAGGAATGACGACCCGATATGACGTGATCGGTCGTATGAAAGAGGCAGACCCGACTCTCGAAAAGATGCCGCCCGAACTCTGGCATGTCGCCGAATTGCGTCGGGCCGTCGCGCTGCTGCAGGCCTCAAATGACAAGAATCTCGTCGTACTGATCGATGCGATCATCGCGATTTTTCTGGGTGCCGGCTCCGCATTTTGTGCGTCGATGCTGATCCGACGTTGGCGTGACGAACCCAAGCTCGCCATCATCGCCAAGCTCGCTCGGCATCAATACGAGCAGATATGTCATTCGCAGGAATCCGAGGACGCCTCGGATGCATCGTAGTGCCGTGGTGAATCCCGAACCCTACAACGCGACGATTGTCGACTGGCGTGACTGCAGTGACACGCTGGCGGTGTTTACGATCGCGCCGGACGGCGGGGCGGTCGAGCCGTTTGATGCGGGGCAGTACGCGACGATCGGGCTGCCGAAGGAGCACCCGCCGGTCGCGAATCCCGACGAGTTTCCGCCGGGCGATCCGCGGTGGCAGCGGCTGTGGCGGCGGGCGATCACGATGGCGTCGTCGGCCGAGCGGCGCGACCGGCTGGAGTTCTACGCGGTGCGCGTCGACGACGGGAAGATGACGCCGAAGCTGTGGCACGCATGGAAGCGGGGCCCGCGGCGGATCTGGCTCGACGAGCATGTGCGTGGCGAGTTTACGCTGGTCGACGTGCCGCACGGGCGCGACCTGGTGATGGCGGGCACGACGACGGGCATCGCGCCGTACCTGTCGATGTACCGCACGTATCGCGACACGGGCCGGTGGCGTCGCTTCGTGCTGATCGAGCAGTGCACGCGACCCGACGAGCTGGGCTACCGCGCCGAGCTCGAACGCTACGCCGCGGAGGACGACACGCTGATCTACCTGCCGACGCTCACCGGCGACGACGACGCGGTTGGTTCGACGTGGACCGGCCGACGCGGCGGCGCGGCTTCGCTGTTCGAGCCGGGCGCGCTCGCCGAGGCGACCGGCGTCGATATCGACGTTTCACCTGACACTTGCGACGTGTTCCTCTGCGGCGACCCGGCGATGATCAATCCCGCGGAGAAGCCGCTGCTCGAGCGCGAGTACGTGATCCGCGATCACAAGACGCCGGGCCAACTGCATGTCGAGCGGTACTGGTAGGCGCATTTCGGGGTGGCACTGACAAGCGAAGCTTGTCAGTGGAGCTGTGCACAAGTCATACGTGGTTTGCCTTACGCAGCACGGTCGGCGCGCCGCCCTCCGCCACTGACAAGCTAGCGCTTGTCAGTGCCACCCGAACCGGCGAGCCAGTCAATCACGTTGCGCGCTGTCTGCCGCACGACCTCGTGTTCGTCGACGTCGCTCGCGATGCGCTTGATCTGTTCACGGGCCGCGGGTTCAACGTCGCCGCTGCGGATCGCGTTGCCCAGCACGATCAGGGCGTTGCGTTTCATCTGATGCAGCTTGGCGCGTTTCATCGCGGAGCGGACGAACGCGTTGCGGCGGTCGTCTTCGGTCCAGTTCAGCACGGTCAGCGCGTCGAGCGTGCCGGGGCGCTGGTTGTAGGCGTCGGGCGTGGTTGCTAAGCCGCGAGCGGCTTTTGTGTTGTGCGGGCAGACGTCCTGGCAGATGTCGCAGCCGTAGAGCAAGTCGCCGATCGCCTCGAAAAGAGCGGGGTCGATCGCGTCGCGGTGCTCGATGGTCAGGTAGCTGACGCAGCGCGACGCGTCGATCGAGTAGGGCGTGATGCATTGCGTCGGGCACGCGTCGATGCAGCGTGTGCACGTGCCGCAGTGGTCGGCTTGCGGGGCGTCGGGCTCGAGCGGCAGCGTCGTGACGATCTCGCCGAGCAGCAGGTGCGAGCCGAGCTTGGGGTGGATGGTCAGCGTGTGCTTGCCGGTCCAGCCGAGGCCGGCGCGCATGGCGTGCTCGCGTTCGAGGATCGGCGCCGTGTCGACGCACGCGCGGAAGCGGTGTTCGGGCGCCGCGGCCTGCAGCGTGTCGGCGAGCTGGTGCAGGCGCTTCTTGATGATCTTGTGGTAGTCGTCGACCTGCGCGTAGCGGGCGATGCGGGCGGGGACTTTTGATTTTTGAATTGTGAATTTTGATCTGTCGACTTCATCGGCAGCGCCCGCGCCGATGTAATCCGCGACGGTGATCACGCTGCGGGCGCCGTCGAGCAACTGGGCAGGATCGACGCGCACGTCGAGGTGGTCGGCGAGCCAGGTCATCGTGCCGTGCTTACCTGCGTCGAGCCAGTCGCGGAGGTCGTCGGCGTAGTCGGTGGGGCGTGCCTCGGCGATGCCGCAGAGCGCGAAGTCGAGTTCGGCGGCAAGGTGTTTGATGTGCGTGGCGTCGTTCATGACGTGTTACCCGCGACTCCGCTGCGCTGCGTCACGGCTTCAATCCGCAATCCCAAATCCGCAATCCGAAATCGATTCATTCGCCGCGGTATTCGCACGCGGTGGTGCAGGTCTCGTGTACGCGCACGACGCTCAGCAGCGGCAGGGCGGGCGCGAGCTGGTCCCAGATCCAGCGGCTGATGTTCTCGGCGGTGGGATTGTCGAGGCCTTCGATGTCGTTGAGCAGGTAGTGGTCGAGGCGGTCGCAGACGGGGCCGATCGCGGCCTTCATCTGGCCGTAGTCGATGAGGTAGCCCTGCGTTTCGGGAACTTCACCGGCGACGATGACGTCTACCTGAAAGGAGTGGCCGTGGAGCCGGCGGCACTTGTGGCCCTCGGGGAACGTGGGCAGCCAGTGGGCGGCCTCGAACGTGAACGACTTGGTCAGGTGCACCTTCATCGCGGTGATGATAGCAAGTTGGCCGATGCGCATCAGGCGAGGTCGGCGGCGTATCATATACAGGAGTCGTTGCACACAGGGAGAGCGATGATGCGAACGATGCAACGGACCGTATTGAGCAGCGCGGCGGTCGCCGTGGCGCTCGTCGTGTGCGCCGTCGTCGCGAACAACGCCAACGGCCAGGCGGTGACCGCGACGAACTCCGGCAACGCGAACGTCCGCGAGGTGCCGGTGCCGGACGTCGCGGGCGTGTGGGTCGACACCGAGGGCGTGCTGCGGCTGCGCGAGCACGACGCGGCGGCGCTCGCGGCCGAACGTCGGCGTGTGCAGCGCCTGCTTCAGGCGGGTGAGACGTCGTCGGATCAGCTGGTGTACGTCTCGCTGCCGCGACTGTTCGCGGAGGTGCGTCGGCGTGTCGAGGCGGGCGAGCCGCTGTCGGACGAACTGCGTTGCCTGCACGGCCTGGTCAAGCTGCGTTACGTGTTCGTCTACCCGGACGACAACGATCTGGTCATCGCGGGCGAGGCGGAGCCGATCAACGCGGCGGGGTCGTATCGGCCGACCGGCGCGACGACGGGTCGACCGGTGCTGCAGCTCGACGACCTGGTGACGGCGCTGCGGCTGATGCGGCCGGGTCGCGCGGCGGCGCCGTTCGGCTGCACGATCGACCTGCCCGCCGGGGCGCAGGACGCGGTGCGCGACACGGTGTACGGCTCGGACCGGCGCACGGGCGATCGCGCCGCGGTGCTCGATCGGCTGCCCGACGCCGTGGGGCCGCAACTCGTCAAGGTGTTCGGCATCCCGGCGGACACGCGGTTCGCGATGGTGTGCCTCGAGGCGGACTACATCATGAAGCGGCAGTCGATCGGCGTCGACCCGCCGCATATCCCGCAGGTGCGTTACTCCACGAGCGGCGCGTTCTCGTACAACCGCGCGTGGTTCAAGGCGAACTACGAGCCGATCGGCGTCGACGCGGTGGCCAACGCGATGTCGTACGAGATCCGCGGGCAGGGCGTGTCGCTCGATACGAGCGGCAGCGAGGCGGGTCGCGCCGCCGCGCCGGCCAACGCCGTGCGCTACGCCGAGGCGTTCACGAAAAACTTCCCCACGCTGGCGCGCGTCGTGCCGGCCTACGCGGACCTGGCGAACCTCGCCGACCTGGCGCTGCTGGCGTCGATCATCGGGCACGACCGGCTCGACCGCCGCGTCGGCTGGGACACGTCGTGGCTCATGCGTGACGGCTCGGGCGGTTACGCCGTGGCGAGCGTGCCGACGCCGCGCACGGCCGAGACGATCGCCAACTTCCGCTCGCGGACGTACGTGGTCGGCGGCGTGCTGATCCAGCTCGACTCGATGTTCGGTGCGCAGACCGGCGGCGTGCTTCAGCGCGAGGCGGGCGGCGACGTCGCGGGCGGCGCGGCCGACGACGGCGTGCGCGAGCGATTGCACCACCGCCGGCATCGCCCCGCGAGCGGCGCGTGGTTCGATGTCGTCAAACCCTGACGCGTATCGTCCACACTCCCACGACGGGCCGCGTCAATCCCTGACACGGTATTCATCCTGTAACTTGACCGGTTCCGGAGCATCGGATAACTAACATGACTTGGTCGCGTGGCGCTTGCAGCGTGGCGTGCCCGAGTGTCACACTTTGCCATACCGAAAGGAAACCGACATGCCTTATTCGCTTCCGGACCTGCCTTACGCCCACGACGCCCTCGAGCCCCACATCGATGCGCGGACGATGGAGATCCACCACGGCAAGCACCACGCCGGCTACGTCAACAACCTCAACAAGGCCACCGAGGGCCTCGACGTGCCGGACTGCGTCAACGAGCTGATCGCCGACCTGTCGAAGGTGCCCGACGACAAGCGCGGCGCGATCCGCAACAACGGCGGCGGACACGCCAACCACTCGCTGTTCTGGAAGGTCATGAGCCCGGACGGCGGCGGCGAGCCGAGCGGTGAGCTGGCCACGGCGATCAACGACGCGTTCGGCAGCTTCGACGGGTTCAAGGAGAAGTTCAGCGCCGCGGCGGCGACGCGCTTCGGCTCCGGCTGGGCGTGGCTGTGCGTCGGCGGCGACGGCAAGCTGTGCGTCTGCTCGACGCCGAACCAGGACAACCCGCTGATGAAGGGCATCGCCGAGTGCCCCGGCAAGCCGATCCTCGGCCTCGACGTGTGGGAGCACGCGTATTACCTCAACTACCAGAACCGCCGCCCGGATTACGTCGCCGCGTTCTTCAACGTGATCAACTGGGACCAGGTCGCCAAGAACTACGCCGCGGCGAAGTGAGCGTCGGTCGACGCAATATCCGCACGGACGAATCGTTCTACAGGCCCCCGTCGCAATGGCGGGGGCCTTTTTCGTGGCGCGATCGCTACGATGCCGCGACACCGCCGGAGAACCGCATGCGTCACCTCGCCCTGATCGTCACGCTCGCCTGTGCCGTGATCACGCCGTTCGTCGCCGCGCGCGTCGCCCGCGCCGCCGACAAGCCCAACGTGCTGTTCATCGCCGTGGACGACCTGCGCCCGGAGCTGAACTGCTACGGCGCGACGCAGATCCACTCGCCGAACATCGACCGCCTCGCGGCGCGCGGCACGCTGTTCCTCCGCGCGTACTGCCAGCAGGCGGTCTGCTCGCCGTCACGCACGAGCCTGCTGACCGGCCTGCGCCCCGACACGACGAAGGTGTACGACCTCGTCACGCACTTCCGCAAGACGATCCCCGACGCCGTGACGCTGCCGCAGCACTTCAAGGACGAGGGCTACGACGTGGTCGGCATGGGCAAGATCTTCCACAGCGGGCTGAACGATCCGAAATCGTGGTCGGAGCCGTGGACAGGGCCGAAGCGGCCGCAGTGGGTGCTGCCGGAGAATCAGAAGATCGTCGACGAGCGGGTCGCGGAGGCGAAGTCGAAAGGGCTGAAGGGCAAGACGTACAGCCGCGCGTCGCGCGCCGCGCCGTACGAGATGGCCGACGTGCCGGACGACGCGTACCACGACGGCGCGCTGGCCGAGGACGCGATCGCCGCGATGAAGCGGCTCACCGGGCAGGACAAGCCGTGGTTCCTCGCGGTCGGGTTCCTGCGTCCGCACCTGCCGTTCAATTCGCCGAAGAAGTACTGGGACCTGTACGACCCGGCGAAGATCACGCTGGCCGACAACCCCTTCGCGCCGAAGGGCGCGCCGGACTTCGCGCTGCACAACAGCGGCGAGATCCGCGTGTACGCCGGCGTGCCGAACAAGGGCGCGCTCGACGACGACCTCGCCCGCACGCTGCGTCACGGCTACTACGCGTCGGTCAGCTACACCGACGCGAACGTCGGCAAGCTGCTCGACGCGCTCGACAAGTCCGGCGTCGCCGACAACACGATCATCGTGCTGTGGGGCGACCACGGCTGGCAGCTCGGTGAGCACGGCCTGTGGTGCAAGCACACGAACTTCGAGACCTCCGCGTGGGCGCCGCTGATCATGGTCACGCCGAAGCAGGCGAAGCGCGGCACGAAGACCAACGCCCTCGTCGAGTTCGTCGATATCTACCCGACGCTCTGCGAAGTGGCCGGGCTGCCGATCCCCACCGAGCTGCAGGGCACGAGCTTCAAGCCGCTGCTCGACGCGCCGGACACGAAGTGGAAGCCAGCCGCGTTCAGCCAGTACCCGCGTGGCAAGCTGATGGGCTACTCGATGCGCACCGACCGCTACCGCTACACCGTGTGGGTCGATCAGAAGGATCACAAACAGGTCGCGGGCGTCGAGTTGTACGACCACCTGAAGGACGCGGAGGAAAACGTCAACGTCGCCGACGACCCGGAGTACAAGACCACGCGGGATGAGTTGCAGAAGCAGTGGGACGCGGGATGGGAAGGCGCGAAACCGATCGCCAATCAGTAGGATCGATGGCAGCGTGGCGCCTTTCCGCTCTCCCGGTGGGAGAGGGGAGCGGCGCGACTTGTTCAAGCCGGCGCCTGATTGGGGGGACGCTCAGACCTTCTCAAACGTGTACTGCGGCACGTCGATGTGGCCGGACTTGAAGTACTTCGAGCAGCCGGTCAGGTAGTGCATGTAGGCGTCGTAGCGTTCCTGGCCGACCAGCTCGAGGGCGCGGTCCTTGTTCGCTTCGAGGTTCGCGGCCCACATGTCCAGCGTCGGCACGTAGTGCTCGCGCAGCGAGATGTGCTCCAGCGTCTTGAAACCGGCCTTCTCGGCGTGGCGGATCACCTGCATCGGCTCCGGCAGCATCGCGTGCGGGAAGATCTCCTTGCGGATGAACTTCGCGAACAGCACCTGGTCGTGCGTCCGCTCGAGGCCCCTGGCCTTGAACTCGTCGGGGTCGGTCCACGCGTTGACCTGGATCAGCGCCCGGCCGCCCGTCGGCAGGATCTCGTACGCGCGGTCGAAGAACGCCTGGTAACGCTCGTGGCGGAAGTGCTCCATGACCTCGAAGCTGACGATCGCGTCGACCTTGTCGGTGAACTGCTCCCAGCCCTGGATACGCAGCTCGACCTCGCCGTCGGTCGGCGGATGGTCCTTCAGGTCCTGCACGACGTAATCGTGCTGCGCCTGGCTGAGCGTGATGCCGATGGCGTGGCAGCCGTATTTCTCGGCGAGGCGACGCACGCTCGAGCCCCAGCCGAAGCCGACGTCGAGCACGGTCTGCCCGCGCTGGATGTTGGCCCGCTCGAAGGCCTGGTCGAGCTTGCGGTACTGCGACTGCTCGAGCGTGTCGTCGGGCGACTCGAACACGCCCGACGAGTATGTCATCGTCGGATCGAGGAAGAGTTTGTAGAAGTCGTTGGACAGGTCGTAGTGGGCGCGGACCTCTTCGGTGAACAGACGCATGTCGCTGGTGGATTCGTTGGTGCGTGTCATTCGGTGTCTCCTCTTCGACTCCTCTTCCCCGGGTGGGGGCGAGGTTGGGTGAGGGGGTCGATCCTTCGAACGCGGCGCCTGTTTCGGAAACATGCGATGTGTTCGAACGATTCACCCTCACCCCGGCCCTCTCCCTCAAGGGAGAGGGGGCTGTCAATCCGTCTACTCATCGTCGTTCGTTGCGGTCGTGGTCGCAGCTCCGGCGCGGCGCTCGGCGTTGCGGGCGTCGCGGATGTGCTTCGGCGGGATCACCTTCGTCGCCAGCCCCAACATCTCCAGCACCTTGATGTGGCAGTAGGTCAGGTCGAGCTCCCACCACTTGTGATGGTTCGACGCGCTGGCCTGGTCGTGATGGTGGTTGTTGTGCCAGCCCTCGCCGACCGCCCACAGCGCCACGAGCCAGTTATTCCGGCTGTGCTCCTTCGTGTCGTAGTTCTGATACCCGAACACGTGCGACAGCGAGTTGACCGACCACGTGATGTGCCACACGATCACCGTCCGCAGGATCACGCCCCACACGACCATACTCAGGCCCAGCTGCAGCGCTCCGACGAACGTGCCCGTCGCGTACCACCCGCCGATCATGCCGCCGATCAGGAACGCCAGCCCGTGCAGCAGGTAGATCGCCGGGGCGATCAGCAGGTTCTTCTCCATCGCCATGTAGAACGGGTCGGCCAGGATGTCCTTCGCGTACCGGCTGTACGCCTCGCGGGTCCGCGTGCCGGTGTTGTGGAGGGTGAGCCACTGGAAATGCCCCCAGAAGAACGTGACCAGCGGGCTGTGCGGGTCTTCCTGGTGGTCGGAGTTCTTGTGGTGATGGCGGTGCGTGGTGACCCACTTGCACGGCGTGTCCTCGAGGCAGCACAACGCCATGACGACCCAGAAGTGCTCCAGCCACCGCGGCACGACCAGCGAGCGGTGCGTCAGCAGGCGGTGGTAGCAGAAGTTGATGCCCTGGCCGAACACGAAGACGCCGATCACGCAGGCGATCAGCCCCGACCAGCTGAACAGCCACGGCACGCACGCGGCGATCGCCAGCACGTGCATCAGCGTCAGGCTGATCGTGTAGTCCCACAGGATCTTCTTCTGGTTGACCGTGCTGGGCAGCGGCAGCCGACCGGTCACCTTGACCGACATGTCGTTGTAGTCGGGCGTCACGGCGGCCTTGTCGGCGTCACCGGCGGCGACCGCGCTGGCGTCGTTGATGGAAGCGGCGCGGGTAGGCGCTTCGGTGCTCATCGTCTCGGTTACCTCTGTGCTGACAACCACCGCGCCTCACACCGGCGCGGCTAAGCCCCCATTGTAGTGGCTGCGGAGGCCAAAGCCATCAAAACGACAGGGGCTGTCAACCCAGTTTGATGACGTGGGGGCGATGGGTTTCGAACCGCAGGGGCTCGCCGCCCCTGCGCGACCCCGCTCCACGTCGTAGCGCGCGCCGTGTTGCCGCACGGGGCATGCCGCTTCAGCGGCATGCCTACTCAGTCCGATCGCACGCTCCGTCACGAAAGGCCCCAACTCTGGCGAGGGCCTTTCCCGACGGAGCATGCTGGGGAAGTGCCAAGCATGTTCACCCGCCAATCGCCCAAGTTGTCCAATCCTCAACGACCTTCAACAGCTGTTCACGCTCGCTGGCGAAGCACTTTCCGTTACTGATAATCTGCTGTAGTTTTTCCTCGATGAGTTGAATGACAAGTACATCATCCTCATCGTCGGGATAGATATCTGAGTAGTCATAGCCCACCTCGACTTCGTATCGACCTTTATCGTTGCCTATCTGCCTCGCGTAATAGAACGATTCGTCCTCGTCAAAGAATGTCAGGCAAACGTCACCGCTCGGGCCCTCAAGTTCAATCGCATGCAGGTGTTGGTTGAGTATCTCAACTCTGTCACGAACGCGTACCAATGCGGATTCGAAGTCCCTGTTACTCGTGTCTGCGAATAGATCGATTCTCATGGACCTTCACCCACGTGATTCGTTAAACCCACGTCTCTAGGGCCGGGTGTGGCCAGACCTTGCGAAACCGCATTCCGATCAGGCCAGTTGAGCGAACGACGTCAACAAACGGCTGCAAAACGAGCGACCGCGAATCCTGCGGGAGACGAAAGATGGCGCTGGCGCCCAGGCGATCGGTGTGGAATGCGTAGCGAGAAATGTGGCTAGCACGCGTGCGCGTCTTGTGATCGATCCATGATGCTACGGTCTGTTCCGTATCCAGTACGTCGTCGACCGATTCAAGCTGATAGCCAACTAGTGCGTGTTCCTTGCACTCCACAGGAACCTTCCGGCAACACGATTGAAGGAACGGACGCAACGCGTCTTCTGCTCGCACAGTGAATAACATCAGGTCGGAATCGAGCATTCCAATCTCGGAGTAATCGGCCACGGGGGCGTCAGGGACGAAGCACTCGGTCTTGTTGAGCGCGCATGCGATGGGCTCTCCATGATCCAAGGCATCTTGTACTAGACGGTACTTCAAATCCGGATCGTACAACGACGGATCATGTCTAGACCTGTCGAGTTGTTCGGTGAGTTGGATTGGGAAAAAGGTTCGTGGGCCGCCCTCATCGGCGTGATGAAGGTTCAGAAGATATACGTGAAGCGCAGGTGGAACGTCCGATGCCGCTTCCCGACGAGCCAACTCGGCTTGGATTTCGGCTTGTCGTTCAGACTTGCTTCGCCGGCCCATAGCGCCTCGCGTCGTTGCGGTTTGATTCCCGGAACTCGTGAGCATGTTAATCGATGCGAGGATTGCGTGGTATCAGTTTGCTTCGCGCACGTCAACGCCCCATACTGTCGCCCACCATGCGGATTCTGGCGCTTAATCCTTATCACGGCGGGTCGCACAAGGCGTTGATCGACGGCTGGCGGTCGCGGTCGCGGCATGAGTTCGAAACATTGACGCTGCCGGCGCATCACTGGAAGTGGCGGATGCGGCACGCAGGGATCACGTTTGCGCGGCACGCGGGGGCGCTGCACAACGAGGGCGAGCGGTTCGACGCGGTGTTCTGCACCGACATGATGAACCTCGCCGAGTTCCGCGGGCTCGCGCCGCGGGAGATCGCGGCGTTGCCGAGCGTCGCGTATTTCCACGAGAACCAGCTGACGTACCCCGACGCCACGGCGTCGGAACGCGATCATCACTTCGCGATGACCAACTTCGTGACGGCGCTCGCGGCCGACGCGGTGTGGTTCAACAGCGACTACCACCGGGCGGAGCTGCTCGATGCGATGCGGGAGTTTCTGGGGCGGATGCCGGACCACTCGCCGTACACGCTGCTGGGGACAATCGCGGAGCGGTCGTCGATCCAGCCGCCGGGCGTGGAGTGCGGGCGGCCGCGTGGCGAGCGCCCGCCGGGCCCGCTGCGGATTCTGTGGGCGGCGCGGTGGGAGCACGACAAGGGGCCCGATCGATTCTTCGCGGCGCTCAACCGGCTGGTCGAGCGCGGCGTGGACTTCCGAGTCAGCGTGCTTGGTGAGTCGTTCGCGGCGATCCCCGACTGCTTCGGCGACGCGCGGTACCGGCTGGCGGATCGCATCGATCACTGGGGTTACATCGACAACCGCTCGGCGTTCCGCAACGTGCTGCGGCAGGCGGACGTGGTGGTGTCGACGGCGCTGCACGAGTTTTTCGGCATCTCGGTGGTGGAGGCGACGGCGCAGGGCTGCGTGCCGGTGGTGCCGGACCGGCTGGCGTACCCGGAGGTGCTCGACCCGGACGTGGCGGTGTTCTACGGCTCGCGCGAGACCGACGCGGACCTGCGCGACGAGTCCGTCGCGGGCGACATCGACGAGACCGAGGCGCTGACGATCCGCCTCAACGCGCTGGCGACGCGTGCCGAAGACGCGGCGTGGTGGTCGAAGAAGTCGGCCGCGGCGATCAGGTCGGTTGAGCGCTTCGATTGGACGCGGCGCGTGGATGAGATGGACGATGCGCTCGAGCAGCTCAAGTAGATCCAGGATTGAACCACAGAGACGCAGAGTACACAGAGAGAAACCTTTGTGATGTTCTCTGCGCCTCTGTGCCTCTGTGATTCAATTTCAGGGCGCGACGCGGATGTAATACAGCAGCAGGTACGCGCCGAGGAGGATGGTGGCCCAGATGACCATGCCGCTGGTGGTCCAGGTGCGTGCGAAGATGCCGGGCGGGGCGCAGATGCGTCGCACGACGTAGAGCACGTCGTCGACCTGTCCGCGGCCGAGCTTCAGCAGGGCGCGCCAGACGATGCCGCCGACGAAGTAGACGGCGCCGACCACGGCGGGCGCGGCGCGGCGGTAGGACCAGTCGGTGTCGAGGTTCTCGGAGGGCGTCTCGGGCGGGTAGACGCGGAACTTGACGAGGAACACGAACGCGAGCATCGCGAACAACAGCAGCTGCAGCTGTCCGACGACGTGCCCGACGGTGTAGGGGACGTACGCCTCGGTCATGTCGTACGGCAGGATGCTGTAGAGCGGGCCGGGGAACACGCCGATGCCGATGCAGAGGGTTGCCGCGATGATCATGGCGACGAGCATGTGCTTCGGGGCTTCCTTGCAGCGGATGCCCGAGTCGTGTGCGAAGAAGGCGAAGAAGGGGATCTTGATGCCCGAGTGCTCCATGACGCCGGCCGAGGCGACGAGCAGCAGCAGCCAGACGGCGATCATGTGGTGATCGGCGGCGGCGGAGAGGATGAGCGACTTGCTGACGAAGCCGTTGGTCAGCGGGAAGGCGCTGATGGACGCGGCGCCGATGATGCAGCAGAT
The DNA here is from genome assembly GCA_016125285.1 of Phycisphaera sp. Classification (GTDB taxonomy): domain Bacteria; phylum Planctomycetota; class Phycisphaerae; order Phycisphaerales; family Zrk34; genus RI-212. Next base: position 53,980 of record WGMA01000010.1, on the reverse strand, counting down.
GGCGGTGATGGGCATGGACTTGTAGAGCCCGCCGAGCTTGGACGCCTGGCAGGTGCCGGTGCGGTAGAGCACGGCGCCCATGGACATGAACAACAGCGACTTGTAGAGGATGTGGCAGAAGGCGTGGGCGACGGTGCCGTTGAGCGACAGGGCCGAGCCGATGCCGATGCCGACGACCATGAAGCCGAGCTGGTTGTTGAGGCTGTAGGCGAGGACCTTGCGGAGGTCGTTCTCGATGACGGCGAAGACGATGGGGAACAGCGTCATGGTCACGCCGATCCAGATGAGGCAGTCGGTTCCGGCGAAGCCGCGGGCGAGCGCGTAGACGGCGAGCTTGGTGGTGAAGGTGCTGAGGAAGACGGCGCCGGTGACGGTGGACTTGGGGTAGGCGTCCTGGAGCCAGTTGTGCAGCAGGGGGAAGGCGCACTTGATGCCGAAGGCGAGGAAGATGAGGATCACGCCGGGGCTGGCGTGCGAGATCGCGCCGTCCTCACCGATGAGGTGGTCGAAGGCGATAGAGCCGGTGTCGCGCACGTGCAGCAGCACGCCGGACAGCAGCAGCACGCCGGAGCCGACCTGGATGATCAGGTAGCGGATGCCCGCCTTGTAGGAGCGGTCGGTGCGGCTGGCCCAGATGAGGAAGACCGACGAGACGGCGGTGATCTCCCAGTAGGTGAACAGCGTGATCAGGTCGCCGGCGAAGACCGCGCCGATGGCGCTGCCGGCGTAGATGAGTCCGGCGGCGTGCTGCGTGCCGTCGCGCACGTGCAGCGCGTAGATCGTGGCGATGATCGCGGCGATGTGGAAGATGTAGCCGAACGCCAGGCTCAGGCCGTCGACGCGGACGACCGTCAGCTGGTAGTCGAACAGCTGGAACGTGCCGTACGTTCCGCGGCTGCAGAACATCAGGCTCACGAGGCTCATGATGGTGATGAGCAGCGCACCGATCGCCTGCCGGCGGCCCCGCAGCAGCAGGATCACCAGCGCACCGACGATCATGATGGCGCCCGGCGGGGCGTTAGTGGTCATAGTAGTCTTCCCGTCTCATGACGAGTTTGCGTAGCAGCTTGCCGGCGAGCACGACCACGACGAACGCGACGAACCCGAACACGCCGTAGAACCCGAACCACCCGTCGACGCCGAAGTGCACGTGCTTGTGGTAGAGCAGGTCGGCGAGGACGAGGGCGGCGCAGACGACGTAGAGGGCCTTGCAGATCTTGTCGACGTTGCGCGGGTCGTCGAGCCAGTAGCGGCGTTCGCCGGGCGGCGGCGCGTGCGACGGCTCATCGTGCGTGTCGGGGGTCGGGTTGTTCGGTTCGTCGGTCATCTCGGTCGTATCGGTCGTGCGGGTCTGCGTGTCACGGGTGCGCCGCAGCGGTGATCGGCGCGACGACGGTCTGCGTGTGCGCGGCGATCGGCTGGAGCATGTGGTAGAGCGGGTCGGCGAAGTAGAACATGGCGATGCAGCCCAGGGCGGTGATGCACAGCGGGATCGTCATCGCCCAGCCCTCGGACAGGCCGTCGTGGACGTGCGCGTGTCCGTGGTCATCGTGGTCGTGGCGCCCGTCGGGTTTCGGTTTGGCGAAGAACGCGCGCATCGGGATCGGCAGGAGGTACGCGATGTTCAGCAGCGAGCTGATCATCAGGGCGGCGAGCAGCGGGTACTGGTGGGCGTCGGCGGCGCCGAGGGCGAGGAACCACTTGCTCCACGCGCCGCCCATTGGGGGCAGGCCGATGATGCTGATCGATGCGATGGTGAACGCCGCGAACGTCCACGGCATGCGTCGGCCCATGCCGTCGAGCTCGGAAACCTGCGTCTTGTGCAGCTGCACGTAGATCGCGCCGGCGCAGAAGAACAGCGTGATCTTGCCCACGGCGTGGGTGGCGATGTGCAGCGCGCCGCCGAGCACGCCGTCGGGATTCGCCAGCGCCATGCCGAGCACGATGTACGCGAGCTGACTGATGGTCGAATACGCGAGCCGCTCCTTGAGGTTGTCCTTCGAGAGGGCGACAAGCGAGGCGCAGATGAGGGTGAACCCGGCGACATACATGAGCCACACGCTGGCGCCGGTGCCGGCGAGCAGGTCGATGCCGAAGACGTACACGCCGACCTTGAGGATGGTGAACACGCCGGCCTTGACGACGGCGACGGCGTGCAGCAGCGCGGACACGGGCGTGGGGGCGACCATCGCGGCGGGCAGCCAGCGGTGGAACGGCATGAGCGCGGCCTTGCCGGTGCCGAACGCGTAGAGGCCCAGCAGGACCATCAGCATCAGGCCGTCGACGTGGCCGGTGAGGATGCCGCCGGGCGTGAACTCGAGTGTGCCGGCGAGGAAGTAGGTCCAGATCATCGCCAGCAGGAGCATCGACACGGAGGTGGTGAGCAGGATGCCGAGGTAGACGCGACCGGAGCGTCGGGCAGCGTCGGTGCCGTGGTGGGTGACCAGCGGGTAGGTCGACAGCGTCAGCACCTCGTAGAAGACGAACAGCGTCATCACGTTGCGTGCGAACGCCACACCGATCGCCGCGAAGATGGCCAGCGCGAAGCAGACGAAGAAACGCGTCTGGTTCTTCTCGTGGTGGCCGCGCATGTAGCCGACGGCGTACACGGCGGTGAGGATGTACAGGCACGAGGCGACGAGGGCGAAGAGCATGCCCAGCGGCTCGACCTTGAAGCCGAGCGGCATGTAGTGATCGCCGGGCAGGATGTTGACGAGGTTGAGCTCGGGGCGCGCCCCGGCGTCGATCAGCGGCACGAGCTTGCAGACCACGCCGCAGAGGATCGTGGCCATGACGACCATCATGCCGTCGCGCAGGTTCGGCCAGCGGCCGAGGGCGGCGATCAGCACGGCGCTGATCAGCGGCAGCACGAGGCAAAGCACGATGAGCGTGGTGACGTCGAGGGTCAGGATGGTCATGGCGTCACCCCCAGCAGCATCTGCGCCGCGGCTTTGCTCACGCCGGCCGGGATCTGCGCCCACACGCCGAACACGATCGACGCGCCGAGCAGCAGCCAGGTCATCACGAGCATCATCAGCGGGGCCTCGCAGCGTTCGGTCGGCGCGTCCTCGGGCGGGTCGCGGAAGTACACCACCTCGATCACGCGCCACACGTACACCACCGCCAGCAGCGAGCTGAGCAGGATGAGCACGGCGATCGGCCACCAGCCGCGGTCGAGCGCGCCGAGCACGAGGTACCACTTGCTCACGAAACCCGACGTCAGGGGCACGCCGATGAGATTCAGCCCGCCGACGACGAACGCGGCCATGGTCCACGGCATGCGTTTGCCGAGCCCGGCCATGTCACGCAGGTGCACCGAGCCGATGCGGAGCATGACGCAGCCCATGACCATGAACAGGCCGCCCTTCATCATCGCGTGGTTGAACAGGTGGACGATCGAGCCGGTCAGGCCGTTGACGTTGGTCAGCGAGATGCCGAGCACCATGTAGCCGATCTGCGCGAGCGAGGAGTAGGCGAGCAGGCGTTTGACGTTGGTCTGGTAGATCGCGACGAGCGAGCCGATGAACATCGCGGCGATCGCCAGGGCGAGCAGCACGACGTCGAGCTTCATGTCGGTGAACGCGAACTCGGCGCCGAAGATGATGAACGTGAACCGCACGAGCACGTAGACCGAGACCTTGGTGGCGGTCGCGGCGACGAACGACGTGATGACCGACGGGGCGTAGGTGTAGGCGTTGGGCAGCCAGACGTGCAGCGGGAACAGCGCGAGCTTGACGGACACGCCGACGGTGAAGAACGCGAACGCGGCCCGGATGGTGCGCGTGTCGTTGACGGCGGGCAGGCGTGCGGCAAGGTCGGCCATGTTCAGGGTGCCGGTCTGCATGTACATCAGGCCGATGCCGATGAGGATGAACGTGCCGCCGATCGTGCCCATGACGAGGTAGCGGAACGACGCGGTCAGCGCGCGTCGGCCTCGGCCCAGCGCGATCAGCACGTAGCTGCTCAGCGAGCTGATCTCGAGGAACACGAAGACGTTGAACGCGTCGCCGGTGACCGTGATGCCCAGCAGGCCGGTCATGCACAGCAGGAACGCGGCGTAGAACAGGTGGTGCCGCTCGGCGGGGATCTCGTCGTTGACGGACTGGCGTGCGTAGAGCATGACGACGGCGCCGACGCCGGTGACGATGACGAGCACGAGGGCCGTGAGCGCGTCGACGTGGTAGACGATGCCCCAGGGCGCGACCCATCCGCCGATCTCGTAGGTGATCGCGCCGCCGGTGGGGTAGACGCGCATGAGCAGGCCGATCGACATCGCCAGGCAGGCCCACGTGACCACCGTCGCCCAGAGCCACACGAGGTGGCGCTGTCGGATGACGACGCAGGCCGGCGCCGCGAGCAGCGGGATCACGACCTGCAGAACGGGAAGGTGGTACAGCAGTTGGTTCACGGTTCGTCGTCCAGTGCCTGGATCTCGTCCTCTTCGATGGTCCCGTATTCCTCTTTGATGCGGACGCACAGCGCGAGGCCGAGCGACGTGGTGGCCACGCCGACGACGATCGCGGTGAGGATCAGCACGTGCGGGACGGGGTTGGAGTAGACGGTCGGGTCGTTGTATTCGTGCGTGACCTGCCCGGCGGGCTCGTCGTCGGCCGGGGGGTGATACTCGAAGCCGGGCTCGTAGCGGCCCTCACGCGGCAGGGCGGCGTAGCTGTTGGCGGCGTGCGGGGGCTCGCCGTTCTGGCCGTCGACCTGCACCTCTTCGACGTCGTGCTCGAGGTGCTCCCACACATCGTCCGGCGTGATCGGCGCGGTGCCGCCGACGATCTTGCCCATCGAGATGTACAGCCAGAACACCGACACCTGGAACACGTTGAGCCCGATGATCTTCTTCACGAGGTTGCCGCGCGTGATGACGGTGTAGAAACCGATCATCATCAGGACGATCACGACCCAGTAGTTGTAGACGCCGGGGCTAAACATCTCGGTACTCGGTTACTCACTCGTTGCGGTGCGGGGCAGGTTTACTCACTTCGGGGCGGTGACGGTGGGGCGTTGCGTCGCGGTCAGGTTCGTCCGCGTCTGACGAAGGCGAAGAATATCCCGGTCAGCACGGCGGTGACGGTGATGCCGACGCCGAACTCGACCAGACCGATGCCCAGGTGCTCGCCGTGCTGCGGATGGCCGGGCTCCACGAGGGCGCGATACTCGAGAAGATGGCCGCCGGCGAACAGGCACAGCAGGCCCGTGCCGCCGTAGATCATCACGCCGGTGGCGATGAGGATCTCGATGAGCCGCGGCTTGAACGCCTGCTCGGCGCGGTCCAGGCCCCACACCAGCGTGTAGAGCGCGATCGCCGACGCGAAGATCACGCCGGCCTGGAACCCGCCGCCGGGCCCGAAGTCGCCGTGGAACTGCACATACAGCGCGAACAGGAACATGAACGGGATCAGGAACTTCGAGATGACGCGGACGATGATGTGGTGCTTCACGACGCGTCCTCCCGCGACGCGCTCGCCGCTGCGGTCGCCATCGCGCCGCCGTGATCGTCGTCGTCACCCGCGCCGGCCTTGACCGGCGGGGCGGCGCTGGGCCCGCCGCGTCGCTTCGCCTTGCCGCCCAGCAGCAGCATCACGCCGATGCCCGCGGTGAACACGACGGTCGTCTCACCGAACGTGTCGTAGCCGCGGTAGCTGGCGAGGATGGTGGTCACGAAGTTGGGGATCAGCGACTCGCGCGGCGACTCGCGGATGTAGTAGTTGGCCACGTGCTTGTTGATCGGCGCGTCGGCCTCGCCGTAGGCGGGCATGTCGAGGGTGCCGTAGATCAGCGCCGCGCCGGTCAGCACGCAGATCAGCAGCGGCATCAGCTGGAAGTGCCGGTCCGTCGCCTTCTCGCGCGTGGGCACCAGCGTCAGCGTGCCGAGCATCAGCACGGTGGAGATGCCCGCACCGACCGCGGCCTCGGTGAACGCCACGTCGACGGCGTCCATCACGACGAACAGGCCCGCGGACAGCAGGCTGAAGATGCCCCAAAGCATCACCGCCGCGAACAGGTCGCGGAGCAGGATGATCGCGACGGCCGTCAGCACCATCAGCGCCAGGATGATGACGTCGATCAGGCCGATGTTGCACCTCCCTCGTCATCGGCGTCGTGGTCGGCGCCGGCGCCGTGGTCGTCGGCGGTGCCCGCGTCGCCGAGGGTGCTCAGCGAGCCGCCGGGCACGGGGCAGTTTTCGCCTTCCATCAGGCTCTCGTCGAACGCCTCGCCGCTGAGTTGCGGGCGCAGCCCGTGGCTGAACGCCGCGCGGACCAGCGCGTGGCCGCCCGTCGGCGACGTGAAGAACAGGAACGCCAGGATGCCCCACAGCTTCACGAACGCCATCCAGTGCCAGCCGTGGGGCTGCACGAATGTCTGGAACATCAGCCCGACGATGATCATGCCAGCGCCGAGCGTGTCGGTGATGCCGCCGGCGTGCGTGCGGCTGTAGAAATCCGGCAGGCGGATGAGCCCCAGCCCGCCGACCATGCAGAAGAACCCGCCGGTCAGCAGGCAGAGCCAGGTCAGGATTTCGATGACGTATTCCATGTCGTTCTCAAGCACGCCGCAAACGCTGCGCCGCGCGTCACTATCCTTCGTTTTCCCAGTTGGCCGTCGCCTGGTCGAAACTGCCGTAACGCACGAACTTCAGCACCGCCACCGTGCCCATGAAGTTCACCAGCGCGTACAGCAACGCCAGGTCGAGAAAGTCCGGGCGGTCCGTCATGAAGCCCAACGCCGCGATCAGCACCACCGTTTTCGTGCTGAACATGTTGACGGCCAGGATGCGGTCGAACACCGTCGGCCCCAGCAGCGCCCGCACGAGCGCCAGCACCATCGTCACGCCGATCGCGATCATCAGCACGATGTACTTGAGGTCCATCAGGCGGCGCTCCCTTCGTTGCCGGCGTCGCCCCGCGGCTCGGCGTCGGGCGAGTCGATCGAGCCCTCGACCCAGCAGCACCGCCGGTCCATCTCACCGCCCTTGAGGTCCTCGATGCCTTCTTTCGCGATGGCGTGCACGAGGATCTTGCTGTTCTGGATGCGGATCGAGATCGTGCCCGGCGTCAGCGTGATCGAGTTCGCGTAGATCACCTCGCCGAGCTCGGTGACCTGGCTGGCGTAGACCTCTTTGATCGTCGGGCTGATCGGCAGCTTCGGGTTGAGGATCCGCTTGGCGACGTCGATGTTTGCCAGGATGATCTGCCAGAAGAGCCACGGCGCGTAGCGCAGCGGCCGGACGGCCAGGTGCATGGGCATCAGCTCCTCGTCGAGGATGCCCATGTGACGCACCAGCAGCACGATGAACGCGCAGGACAACACGCCGAAGCTGATGATCAGCGGCACGTAGTGTCCGGACCACAGCAGCCACACCGATAGCAGGGTGACGCCAAGGACCAAAGCGCGTTTCACGGGCGTGGTCTCCTGTTACAACACAGGTTTTGGTTGGGTAACGGTCTTACTGTCTACGGTCGGTTCGGCCGCGTGCCACAACCAGCCGGCCTCCAGACCTCAATCGGCGGCGTCGGCAGTATAATTACTCGATCCTCACGTGTCGATTGCAATCGGGGTGTGGTATACTGACGGTCGGCGTGAGCAACTTAACGGAGGTCTTCCATGTTTGCTCGTTCCGCCCCCGACCGTCGCACCCTTATCCCCGCCATCATCGCCATCCCCCTCGCCGCGCTGATCCTGACGCTTGCCGCGTGCCTGCCCGTCCCCCTCGGTGACCCCGAGCAGAGCAAGGCCAACGACAAGCTCTCGGGCGTCTGGCTCGAGCGCAAGGACGACGGAACCGTCGACGAATCCAACATCTATGTCATGATCCCCTACGACGCCCGCACGCACATGCTGCGTGTGCTGAAAGTCGACGAGTCGTCGCCCGACGAGTTGAAGACCAAGGAGGAGGGGCAGTACAAGGTATGGGTCACCGCGGTCAAGGGTCGCAGCTTTCTGACGCTCCACCCGCTGGTCCCCGCGGCCGTGCTCAGCGAGGACGACGCGAAGAAGCGGTTCTTCCTCCACGCGAAGTTCGACCTGTCCGATGACCGCAACACGCTGCTGGTGTGGGGCCTGAAGGGCGACGACTTCGAGCCGTTCAAGGGCGTCAAGACCTCGGACGACGTGCGCCGCGCGGTTGAGGCGAACGTCGACAACACCGAGATGTACGGCGACAAGACGACCTATACACGCGTGACCGATCAGGACCGCCTCCAGAAGCTCCGCAAGCTGTATTCGTGGGCGATCGAGTAACGCTTCGCGCGTTTCCGCTGAAGCCTTCATTCAATCATGCATCCCTATCTGACGGACAACCCGCCGCTGCCGTCGTACGGCGTGATGATGCTCACGGCGCTGGTTGTGGGATGGTGGTGGGCGCGCCGCCGCGCCCCGCGTGACGGCATCGCCCCGTGGCATATCGACTGCATGACGCCGCTGGTCGTCGCTGCGGGGCTGGTCGGCGCGTGGGTCACCGGCGTGATTGTCGAGTCGCTGACCGGCGCGGCCGACGACAGCGGGTCGCGCGTGCTGCTCGGCGCGCTGCTGGTGTCGGTCGCGGCGGGTATCGGCTGGTGCGTTTGGCACAGGCTGAAGCTCGGGCGGATGGGCGACGTGATCGCGCCGTCGCTGGCGCTGGGTATCGCGATCGGGCGCGTCGGCTGCTACCTGGCGGGCTGCTGCTGGGGCACGCCGTGCGGCGACGGGTGGTTCTGCGGCGTGTCGTTCCCCGCGGGATCGTTCGCGCACCATCAGCAGGCGATGCAGGGCCTGATCGGCATCGACGCCGCGACGTCGTTGCCCGTTCACCCTGTGCAGCTTTACGAGGCCGCGGCGTTGACGCTGCTCGCGGCCGGGCTTTGGCGGTGGGGCGGTCGGCGTGTGGTGCCCGGCGAGGTATTCGGCGCGATGGCGGTGGGGTACGCGGTGGTCCGGTTCGGCCTGGAGTTTGTGCGGGCGGATAACCCCGACGTATCATTGGGTTTAACGGCGTCGCAGTGGATCTGCGTCGCGATCGTGCCGGTGATTGTGACGCTCTGGGTGATCCGACGTCGATGGTATGGGCCGGCTATAATGGCCGGACTTGAACGCGGGGCGGGTGATTGCTCGAACCCGCAGACAGTTGAGCCGTAATACACGCGGCGGCGACGTGTTCCCCGCCGTGACCCCGAACGGATTGGTGGCATCAACAAACGGGTACGTACCCCTTAATGAGGATTCTCGCGATGAAGACCTGGATGATGGTGGTGGTGGCGACGCTGGCGATGACCATGAGCGTGTTGGCGGCGTCGGACGCGAAGGTGACGTTGACGGGCGTGCACCTTTGCTGCAGCGGGTGCACGAAGGGTGTGGCGGCGGCGGTTCAGAAGGCTGACGGCGCGAAGGTCGCCTGTGACAAGGACGCCGGGTCGGTGACGATCAGCGGCAGCAAGGCGAGTGTGCAGAAGGCGCTGGACGAACTGGCCGCGGCCGGTTTTCACGGCAAGTCGGACAACGCTGACCTCCAGATCAAAGATGACAGCGGCGCGGCGGACAAGAAGGTCTCGGACCTGAAGGTCACCGGCGCTCACCTGTGCTGCGGCAAGTGCGTCAAGGGCGTGAACAGCGCCCTGAAAGACGTCGACGGCGTCGAGGGCACGGACGCAGAGAAGAACGCCGAGAGCTTCACGATCAAGGGCAGCTTCAACGCCGCCGCCGCGATCAAGGCGCTCAATGCGGCCGGGTATCACGTGAAGGTCGCCGGCTGATCGTGCGGACCTTGATGTGTGCCCCGACAGAACGGAGAGAAAGGCGATGACCCGCAAGCGGATCGTGGTTGGCATCAGCGGCGCGAGCGGCGCGGCGTACGCGCGGCGCGTGATCGAGCTGCTCGTGGCCGCCGACGTCGAGGTGCACCTGGTGGTCAGTCCGCTCGGTCAGCGCCTGCTGCACGACGAGCTGGGCATGGAGGGCGTCGACCTCGCCGCCCTGGCCGGGGGACGCGCCGACCACGGCATCACGCTGCATCACTACCGCGACGTGGGCGCGGCGATCGCGTCGGGCTCATTCCGACACGACGGCATGGTCGTCGTGCCTTGCTCGAACAACTCGCTGGCGGCGATCGCCAACGGGCTGTCGGACAACCTGCTGCACCGCGCCGCGAGCGTTGCGCTCAAGGAACGGCTGCCGCTGGTGTTGGCCCATCGCGAAACGCCGCTGAGCCTTGTCGAGATCCGCAACATGGAACAGGTGACGCTCGCCGGGGCGATCGTCGCGCCAACGAATCCGGGGTACTACATGTTGCCGCGTTCGATCGAAGAACTGGTGGACTTTATAGCCGGCCGGCTGCTGGACCTGCTGCGGGTGCCTCATGAATTGCACACCCGCTGGACGCAGAGCCCCGCGAACTTCCGCGCCGAGCGGGATGACGCCAAGTCAGAGTGACTGCAAATGATCGTGCCGAAATAGGGAAAATAACCCACGACTAACAAGGGATTTTGCTTGCAACTGGTGCAAACTTATATCACCTTATATAACAGCATTTAAAATACCTGTGGCGAGCAACTGACGCCCGCCGCACTTCAACAGATTAGGGACCGTTGGATTGTTGTAACCAACGGTGACAGGAACTTCGCTGGACCCAAAGAGTCTCGGGGGGAGGAGGCTTTGATGTCTGACCGTGACATTATCAAGATCGCTATCTCACCCGAGGCCAAGCAGGCGATCGACGATGTGTGTGATCGCTACGGCATGAGCCAGATCGAGATGGCGAGTCGGTTGTACATGTGGTTCGCCGACCAGGACGAGGTGCTTCAGGCCGCGGTGCTCGGCATCCTGCCCAAGGAGGTCGAGGTCGCCGTGGCGCGAATGGTGCTGGAGCGCGTCGCCGAGGGCAAGGTGACCGAGTTCTCGCCGCGTCGCAAGCGTTCTCGCCGTCAGTACAGCGGCACGACCAAGGTCCCCGGCAAGCGACCGAGCAAGAAGAAGTCCGGCTGATCGCCGCTGGGCTGCACCGTTCAATGAAGTAGTAGGGCACGACCACGCTGGGCACGACCGACTCCCACCACAGCGTATCGACCTGACCACCCCGGCTATCGGCCGGACACGGCGTGCGTGCGCCGCGATGTGCAATCCGCCGCGCCCCCGGCCGCACCCGCGCCGTTGCATGACGATGGATCGTTGCCCGGCAACCAACTGCCGGTTTCCAACATTCTGCATCCAACGCGCTGGGCACATCGCCCCCGGGACGGCGCCATACGTCCCGGTTTGACGCCCGGTGCTTGGTCACTTCGACTGTGCGATCCCCGTTGTGCGGCGGGGACGCTGCCCCGGTCGAGGTAGCCCCGCGGCCGTTCGATCGCTGCCCACGCCGTCTGCGTCATCATCACACCGCAGCCGTAATCGACAACCGGCGGGGACGCCCGTCCCGCCCGGGCCGGCTAGCCGAAGCGCCGCGACGACCTGCGCCAGCCCGTCGATCCGTGCGCTTCCGCTGAGCATCGGCGCCAGCTGATCCAGCAGATCGACGAAGCCCTCCACCAGCGCATCCATCAGTCCGCCAGTCCCGTCATCCGCCTCGCCCGCCTCTTGACACCGCCACCATGCCTCCATCAGTTCGCCGATCAGCACGCGCAACCGGTCGGCATCGTCGACGCTGTCCGACACGCGGATCAGCCTGCGGTCGTGGTCCGTCACCGCCAGCCACAGCGTCCCGTCATGCTCGATCCGTCCTGCGACGAGCTCGATGCGGTACCGGAATGGTCCCACGCGGATGTTCAAGGCTGTCGACCCCCGATGTCGTTTCGCGCCACGCCCGTGGCGCGACGCCCGTTTCCGTTCCTCAATCATTTATCCGCATCTCTGCCGTTCGCGGTGCTCGCCGTGTGCGATGTCACCGCCTGTGCGATGCGACGGCGGAGACCGCGGCCCCACCGACCGGTGGTCGGCCGGCGGGGCCGCGTCGCTCTCCGTGACCCCCATCGGCCCGGAAGGGCTCTCTTCCAGCGTCGGCTCGACGCTGCCCGAAACGCGGCGGGTGCTGCTCTCAGCACACACGCGATCCTATCCCCGGCCGCCGCAACGGGTGTGACAGCCTCATGTCACACCCCTGTGAAAAGGTTGCGCTTACGTCACGGACCGCGCCCCGTGGGCCCCGCGGTCGATCCATAACCGACGTGCCCACCCGGCGCGAGTCGCTATCATGCCCGCATGGAATCCCCGGAGGCGTCGGCGACGCCCGCACAACACGACGGTGACCCGGCCACGCCCGACACCGACACGCCGCGCGCCACGCCCGCTTTGACCGCGCGACTCGCCGCGATGGCCGGCGACATCAAGGTGTCGCACTCGGTGTTCGCGATGCCGTTCGCGCTGCTGGCGACCTTCCTCGCCGCGTCGGGCTTTCCGGGCTGGGCCAAGCTCGGCCTGATCGTCGTCTGCATGGTCTTCGCCCGCACCTTCGCGATGCTCGCCAACCGCTACCTCGACCGCGACATCGACAAGCACAACCCGCGCACTGCCGGGCGGGCGCTGCCCTCGGGGCGCGTTCGTCCGCGCGACATGATGATCGGCATGATCGTCTGCGGCGCGGGGCTCGTCGGTGGGGCGGCGGCGTTCGGGTATTGGGGCAACTGGTGGCCCGCCATGCTGTCGCCCGCCGTGCTCGCCTGGCTCGCGGCGTACGGCCTGATGAAGCGCTTCACCGCGCTGTGCCACTTCTTCCTCGGCGCGGCCCTGGCCATCAGCCCGCTCGCCGCCGGTCTCGCCATCGAGCCGACGAGCGTCACGTCGGGCCCGGTGCTGTGGTGCCTCGCCGGGTTCGTGCTGCTCTGGGTCGCCGGGTTCGACATCATCTACGCCATGCAGGACATCGACGTCGACCAACGCGACGGCCTGCACTCGGTGCCCTCGAAGCTCGGTACGACCGGCGCGCTCGTCGCCGCGAAGTTCGCCCACGTCGGCGCGCTCGTCGCACTCATCGGCGCCTACCGCATGTCGTCGCAGCTCGGCACGCTGTTCTCCATTGGCATCGCGATCGTCGGCGTCCTGCTGATGATCGAGCACGTCGCCGCCCGCCGCGGCAAGTTCTCCATGGCGTTCTTCACCGTCAACGGCGTCATCAGCCTGATCCTCGGCGGCCTCGGCATCGCCGACGTGCTGATCGGCTGACCGCGTCGGACTTCACGTTTGAGGTGGCGTGTGGACGACACACCGCATCATGAAGACGCGCGTCGGGCCGGCCGTCGGCAGTGGCTGGCGGTGGGGATCATCGCGCTGCTGGTCGTGGTGATGTACATCGGCGGCTACTTCGTGCTGACACGCACGGTCGACCCGCCGGGCCTCAACCGCGTGCGCGTATTCCCCGGCCGCGCCGCTCGCGTGATCTGGTCGCCGCTGTTCTGGGCCGAGCGCCACGCTACCGGCATCGGCGCCGCCATCGACGACGGCTCGGGCACGGCGCAGGTCGAAGACGAGTTCGAAACGATCATGATCGATACGAGCCACAACGAGCAGTGATTCACCCCCAGATACCGAGTTGTTAGTATCCGTTCATGGCGTTGTCGTCCGCAAAGCGTCGGAAGATGTGGTTCAGGCTGATCGCGGTGGCGGTCAGCCTGATGGTGTCGCTGCTGTTGATCGAGCTGGTGCTTCAGGTGCTGGATTATCCGCCGCAGATTGTCAGCGGGTGGCGGTCGAAGGCGTTGGCGGTGCAGCAGAACCAGATGGCGTATCGCGGGCGGCCGATCGAGATCAAGCCGGACGACTTCGTCGTCGTGCTGCTCGGTGATTCGCAGGCGGCGGGGTGGGGGTTGTCGTTTAACGACATCCCCGAGAAGCACCTGGAGTGGGCGTTGTGGAAGCGGGGCGTCGCTTCGCCGCGCGTGGTGACGGTCGCGGCGCCGAGCTACGGGCAGGACCAGGAGCTGCTGGCGCTGCGTGAATACTTCGACAAGTACGGCTACCGCGCGAATCTCGTGCTGCTCTGGGAGACGCCGTACAACGATCTGTACGACAACACGTTTCCGAACCAGCGTATCGAGGGCAGCCCGGCGAAGCCGACGTTCGCGCTGGTGGACGGCGAGCTGGTCGGGCCGACCAGTCAGATCGGCGAGCCGCTGCTGTCGCGCGTTCGGCTGTGGGCGCTGTGTCAGAAGAAGTTCAGCGAGCGCGTGAAGCTGCTGACGTCGGACCGCGCCTGGGCGGAGAAGTACCTGCCCGCGCCGTACCAGCCGATCGAGGACGACGGGCCGAAGACGCTGTTCTGGCAGCAGATGCGTGACCGCGGCTTCGGCTACATGCCGTTCGAGAACTTTGACAACGACAAGTCGAGCTTCGCGATCGGCATGATCCCCACGAGCCCGCGCGTCGCGTACGGCGTCGAGCTGACGCATCGGCTGATCCAGGAGATACAACGCACGGCCAAGTCGCACGACAGCCGTTACGCGGCGTTCGAGGTGCGGACGAAGACCAGCTGGCTGGCGGGCCAGCCGCTGCACATGGAGCCGGTGGTTTACGAGGTTGACGGCAAGAAGTACCGCTTCTCGTTCGCGCAGCAGTTCGCCAACACCGAGAAGATGAACACCGGGCTGCCGTTCCTGAAGGTGCCGTGCGACGTCGACGATTGGCGCATCGCGCTGGAAGACACACACCTCAACGGCCCGGCGCTCATCAACACGATGGAGCACCTTGCGGATCAGTTGATCGCCGACGGACTGGTTCCCGCGACGGAGCGCGGCGCGGATCGGTCCAATGAAAAACCCCCGTCTCGCGACGGGGGTTCGTCAGATCCGAAGTGATGGGCGACCACGCGGCCGTACGGGCATCAGTTGTCAAACTGCCCGTCGAACGCGATGCCGCTGGAGGGGAAGTCGACGCCGCGGACGAAGTCGCAGGCCTCGGCGGCGCCGTGCTCGCGGTCCATGCGGCTGTCTTCCCACTCGACGCTCAGCGGCCCGCCGTACTTCACGTCGTTCAGGGCGCAGATGATCGAGTCGAAGTCGACGTCGCCGTGGCCCAGCGAGCGGAAGTCCCAGTAGCGGCGGGGGTCGGCGAAGGTGGTGTGTCCGCCGAAGACACCGGCCGTGCCGTCGCCGCGGCCCCACTGCGCGTCCTTCATGTGCACGTGGAAGATGCGCGGGCCGAACGTGTAGATGAACTTGACGTAGTCGACGCCCTGGTAGCCCAGATGCGACGGGTCGTAGTTGAAGCCGAATCGCTTGTGCCCGCCGACGGCCTCGACGGCCCGCTGCGCGGAGGCGATGTCGAACGCGATCTCGGTGGGGTGCACCTCGAGGGCGAAGTTGACGTTGGCCGCTTCGAAGGCGGCGAGGATCGGTTTGAAGCGTGCCGAGAAGTCGTCGAAGCCCTTCTGCCAGTAGGCCTGGTCGGTCGGCGGGAAGGCGTAGATCGAATGCCAGATGCTCGAGCCGGTGAAGCCGTTGACCACGGCGGGGTGACGCTCGCCGTCGGGCCCGGCGTCGATGAACAGGCGGGCGGCCTTGGCGGTGTCGATCATCTTCTGGGCCGCACGCTGACGCACGCCCTCG
Organism: Phycisphaera sp.; assembly: GCA_016125285.1. GTDB lineage: Bacteria > Planctomycetota > Phycisphaerae > Phycisphaerales > Zrk34 > RI-212. The sequence continues at coordinate 38,462 of WGMA01000010.1, read as the reverse complement.
GCCTCGCCGTCGCCGTAGACGTCGGGCGGGAGGATCAGCTTGTGGCGCTCGTCGATGTGGTCGCAGATCGCCTGGCCGACGAGGTGAGCGGAGATGGCGAACGCGGTCAGCCCGTGCTTGGTCAGGATGTCCCAGCGGGTCTTGACGTAGCCGTCGTCGCTGAGGGCCTTGTCCACCTCGAAGTGGTCGCCCCAGCAGGCCAGCTCGATGCCGTCGTAACCGAACGACTTGGCCTTCTCGCAGATCGTGTCAAACGGCAGGTCGGCCCACTGGCCTGTAAACAACGTCACGGGTCTGGACATGCGTCAACTCCTTGGAGAGTAGTCGGATTCAGATGAACACTCAGGCCCACGTAGCGCCGGACGCGGGGACGAATATGATGGATGCAATTTGGCGTCGCGTCAATGCGGGCGCCCCTGCAGGGAAATCCGAAATCCGAAACTCTAAATCCTGAGCAATTTCAAAATCCCAGGGTCGAAATCCAAAACGTCCAACACGCGTCGCTTTGGTGTTTCGAGAATGGGGATTGGGTGCTTGGGATTTGTTTAGGATTTCGTGCTTCGGATTTGGGATTTCACTACCATGCGTCCCGTTCGGATCCTGAATCAAGGAAGGAATGACGCGTGTACCTGTTCCCAGCGATTGATTTGCGAGGCGGCAAAGTCGTCCGACTCCTCCGCGGCGATTACGACCAGCAGACGACGTACGGCGACGACCCGGTCGAGCAGGCGAAGGTGTTCGCCGACGCCGGGGCGTCCTGGCTGCACGTCGTCGACCTCGACGGCGCCCGCAGCGGCAGGCCCGAGCACCTCGACGCCGTGACGCGCATCTGCCACGCGACGAACCTCCGCGTCGAGATCGGCGGGGGCGTGCGCGACAACGACACGATCCAGCAGTACCTCGACGCGGGGGTGCACCGCGTCATCCTCGGCACCGCGGCGCTGCAGAACATGGCGTGGTTCGAGCGTGCGGCCCACGGCGCGTTCGTCGACCGGCTCGTGCTCGGCCTCGACGCCCGCAAGGGCAAGCTCGCGATCGCCGGGTGGGAGCAGACGCTCGAGCTGACCGCCGTGGAGGTCGCCCGGCGTGTGACCGACTGGCCGCTCGCCGCGATCGTCTACACCGACATCGCCACCGACGGCACGCTCGCCGGGCCCAACGTCGAAGCCACACGCGAGATCGCCGAGGCCACGCGCGTCCCCGTCGTCGCGTCCGGCGGCGTCGGCACGCTCGAGCACCTCCGCGACCTGCGCCCACTGCCCATCCAGGGTTCCATCGTCGGCCGGGCCTTGTATGATGGAGCCATGACGATCGATGACGCGCTGGCCGTGCTCGAACGGGGAGTGTGAGCCATCGCGGGCACGTTTCCGGAGGCGTTCATGCCCATTACGCATCGCATCGCGCCCGACGAGGGCATCATGTATGTCACGCGCAGCGGCGCGATCGACACGCAGGACGAGATCGCCGCGCTCGACGCACGCAAGGCCGACCCGGACTTCCGTCCCGGCCTCGGGGTGCTTGTCGACTGTCGCGACGTCAAGCCCGACGACTCGGTCGAGGTGATCCACTACCTCGCCAAGCACGCCAATCAGCACGCCGAGCGGCTCCGCTGCGGGGCCGTGGCGATCGTCGTGTCCACCGACGTCGAGTTCGGCATGGCCCGCATGTACGAGATGCTCACCGAGGCAACCCACCCCCACACCGAGGTTTTCCGCGATCCCGACGCCGCCCTCGCCTGGCTCCGCGAACGCCTCGCCGCCGCCTGATCACCACGCCCCGCGTGGCCCCGCCTTAGCGCCCGGCTTACAATATCCCTCTATGCACGAAGCCTTCGACGAACGCCGATACCTCATCCCGTTCCGCAGCGCGCTGCTGCCGCAGATCTTCACGGACGTGCTGGTCATCGGCTCGGGCGTCGCGGGGCTCAGCGCCGCCGCCACCGCCGCGCGCGACGCCGACGTCATCGTGCTCGCCAAGGGCAAGCTCGACCAGTCCAACACCGCCTGGGCGCAGGGCGGGATCGCCGCGGTGATGGACGCCGCGGACTCCATCGACGAGCACGTCGCCAACACGCTCGACGCCGGGGCCGGGCTCTGCGACGAGCCCGTCGTGCGCCACATCATCGAGAACGGCCCGCGCGCCATCCGCGAACTGATCGACCTCGGCATGCCCTTCGATCGTGACAACGAAGGTCACCTGCACCTCGGCCGCGAGGGTGGACACACCGCCCACCGCATCCTCCACGCCGACGGCGACGCGACCGGCAAGGCCCTCGCTCATACGATGATCGCCAACGCCAAGCACCGCGATCGCATCCGGCTGTTCGACAACTGCTTCGCGCTCGACCTGCTCACATCGGGCAACAACGGACACCCCGGCCGATGCCTCGGCGCCATCACGCATCACCCCAAGTACGGCCTGCAGATGATCTGGGCCAAGGCCACGATCCTCGCGTCGGGCGGCTGCGGCCAGGTCTACCGCGAGTCGACCAACCCGGCGGTCGCCACGGGTGACGGCGTCGCGATGGCGTACCGCGCCGGGGCGCGCCTCGCCGACCTGGAGTTCATGCAGTTCCACCCGACGGTGCTCTACGTCGCCGGCGCCGACCGCAAGCTCATCACCGAGGCCGTCCGCGGCGAGGGTGCGTACCTCGTCGACCGCAACGGCGAACGCTTCATGCCCGCCATCCACGAACTCGCCGAGCTCGCGCCGCGCGACATCGTCTCCCGCGCGATCCTCGACCAGCTCGCCAAGGGCGTCGACAACAAGGTCTACCTCGACGCGCGACACATCGGCCGCGCGCGTTTCGCCGAGCGGTTCCCCGGCATCACCGCGCTGCTCGACGACTTCGAAATCGACCCCGGCACGGACCTCATCCCCATCCGGCCCGCCGCGCACTACATGATCGGCGGCGTCTGGGCCGACGACGACGCACGCACCTCCATCGAAGGCCTCTACGCGTGCGGCGAAGCGTCGTGCACCGGCCTCAACGGCGCCAACCGCCTCGCCTCCAACTCGCTGCTCGAGGGCCTGGTCTGCGGACAGACCGCCGCGGTCAGCGCACGCGAGATGCTCGACCGTGTCGCCTCCGCGCCCGCCACGATCGTCTCCGACATCCGCCCGTCCGACCGCACCGAACTCGACCTCGCCGACGTCAAGTCCACGCTGCGTTCGGTCATGTGGCGACAGGTCGGCATCGTCCGCGACGGCCAGCGCCTCGACGAGGTCGCCGAGATGTTCGACTTCTGGGCCCGCTACACGCTGGACAAGATTTTCGACGACCGCGCCGGCTGGGAGACGCAGAACATGCTCACCCTCGGCGCCCTGATGACGCGCGCCGCCGCCGCCCGCACCGAATCCCGCGGCACCCACTACCGCGCCGACTTCCCCAACACCGACGACGCCCAGAAACACCACACCCTCTGGACCCGCGGCAAGACCGAACCGGACCACATCAACGTCCGCGAAGGCGCCGCGGTGGGGAAGTGATGTCTTTCATATTTTGAGTGCATGCTATGCAACTTCCAACGCAACTCGCGGTAATTGGCCGGATCGTAGATGGCACGAAAATCGATTCTACTGCATGGAAAAGTAGACAAGGTAACATCTACACCTTTGTGTGGTCAGATCTTGCTGGTGCTAAGGCGTGGGCAAGCAAAGAATCGTCGACCGTCGATATCTCAATTGTTGAGACCAATATTTGGTTTATGGGATTGATGAGTTCGACCGTGGAGTGGGCTATATTCGATCCCCCGCCAATGTTTCGCAGAGTTGGCGCGGTAGAACAGTGTGAACTTCAGAAACTGAATCTAAAATCAGCGTGTGAAATGTGGCCGATTCTGAAGGCTATGATGCGCGACCTAGGCACCAAGGAAGAGTCACTTCAATTCTTTGAACCCATGATCCTCAACGATATTGACTTGAAGCCACTAGATGCGATAAAGACCTTGGGAGAATTGGCTAGACTTGTCTGCGGAGGGAAGCCCATGACTCGTGTCGAGACGCGGATCACTGAAGCCCGTAATCGAGACCCAATTCCAAAAGTGGTCCAGCGTGAAGTATGGCGACGAGATCAGGGGCGCTGTGTCGAATGCGGAAGCAAAGAAAAACTTGAATTTGATCACATTATCCCGCACTCAAAAGGAGGCGCGGATAGTGCTCGTAATCTTCAATTGCTCTGTGAATCTTGTAACCGACGCAAAGGCAATCTTGATCCTGGTCAGTTTTAGTCGACAGTGATGCCGGGTGCCCGGATCATGTTTGAGTGATTGCCCGCAATCGGGTGTGCCACGGGCCATAGCCCGTGCTTCATCGCACGCGTCTATCAAACTTGGTCCGTCGGGTTCCGACCCGCGTTGTATCAACGCGGGTTGGGGCGCAGCCCCAAATCTTCAAACCCTTCGCGCTGCGCACGAATCCGCGTTGACACAACGCGGCTCGGATCGCGCGCCGTGGCAGGGTGGTTTGTAATAGCCGGGATGCAACGCATCCCGGGCCGTCGGGCGGTACATCGCACGTATCGACGTGGCTCGTGCGGCGCGACGCGTCATGGCCGGAACGCAACGTCGTTCCGGCGCGTCGGGCGCACCGATGACGTGACGACGTGTGTGGGCGGCGCGACGGGCCGGATTGGCGTTGCAATCCGGCTATACGTCTACTTCTCACTCTTCCCCGCCGCGTTCGCCTTCGCGTCGCGATCGCGCGCCGCTTGGCGGATCAGCGCCCGCGCCTCCTCCAGTCGCTCGGGAAGCTTGTACTGCGGGGCTTTGGACGGGTCGTAGCCCGTGAGGTGGCCGACGAGTCGGGTGGCGGGCTTGGAGTAGCTGAACTTCGTCTCGCCGAACACTTCCTTGCACATCGCGGCGAGGCCGGGGTCGTACTCGATCAGCTCGACACGCGTGTTGACCCAGTTGTGGTCGTGGTCGTTCTCGCGGTTGTCGTCGAACCACGACTGCACGCCCTCGGCGAAGTATTCGTGGTGATTGACGCTGGCGTACTTGCCCTTCCACAGCCCCGCGGCCATCGCCTTGTCGTACGTCTCCTTGAGCCGATCGTCGAACGTCGGGTCCACGTTGACCATCCCGCGCAGGTGGATCGAGTGCGCGAACTCGTGGATCAGGATGCACTCCTTCTCGTACGGATCGCCGGGGAAGCCCAGGATGTTCTCCTCGGCGCAGATGCAGTACGGGTCGGTCTGGCTGCCGCCCATGCCGCGCCCGCGCACGTCCCAGTACGTCTTGGCGGAGATCGTCCGCATGTTCTTGTCGGGCGGCCAGCCCTGCGCCAGGTGCGCCCACTCCGGCAGGTCCGTCGTCAGCTCGTTGTGCGCCACGATGCACAGCCGCGCGCCGCTCTTGATCATCGCCTCGCGCACGTCCGGCCGACTCCCGAGCATCTTCTCCAGGATGTACTCCGCCTCCTTCAGCGCGAACGGATTCACGTTCGCCGACGCCACGATCGGGAAACCCTTTGCGTGGATCACCTGCGTGTAGAACGCCGGGATGCCTTCGTCGCTTGGCGGGTCGTAGCGGAACGCCTGATACGTCACCTCGCTCGTGACGATCTTCTCGGTCCCCGCCCGGTGATCGACGATCGCGAAGCGGTGGCCGATCGTCGTGTCGATCGTCGTCTCCTCGCCCGGCGCGATCGAGCCGTTGACCATACGCTCGCCGTCCGGCCTGATCCAGAAGACCTCGATCGCGTCGTCGCTGGCGTTGATGATCTGCAGCTTCGGCCGCGGCGCGGCGTCCGCTGTGGCGCCGCCGAACATCGCCGCCATCGCGACGGTCGTCATCGCCAGCACATGGACCGATCGCCGTGTTGAGTGACGCTGTCGCGCGGCACGTTCAAAGCCATGGTGCTTCATCGTCGCTGCCTCCCGTGCCCGTTCGGGGATGATGTCATCTTAGCTCTATTCGGCGACGAACGCGGCCTCCCGGATCGCAAATCGTTGCAAAGTGCGAGCCGATTTGTGCGTCGGATCGATTCGGCATCACAATCCGCCAAGGGGGAGCGTCGGGGCAGGCTTCGTTTGCCCGGCGGGGTTCCAAAGGGGACTATAATGCGGGGCGAACCGGGCAAGGGGTGTTGTCGACGTGACCCACGCATCACAGGATGAAACGGAGTCGGCGTCCGCCACGAGCGCGGCGGGGCGGTCTGACGCTGCGCGGCCGCGGCGGCGGTGGGTGAGGTTCATCGCCGCGTTGGTGATTGTCGCGGTCGCGGCGTTCGGCGTGTGGCGGTGGTGGGGGGCGAGCGTGGCGGCGCAGGAGATCGGCGCGATCCGCGCGGCGGGCGAGCCGGCCACGCTCGCCGAGTTGCAGACGTGGCGCGGCGACATGCCGATCGACGGCGCCAACGCCGCGGACGTTTATCGCGACGCCGTGGCGCGGGCCGTGCCGTACGCCAGCGTGGAAGACCCGGTCGTTACCCGCGGCCTGCCGCTGTTCGTCGACGTGCTGTACGCGCCGAAGCAGACACTCAACGCCGACGCGCTCGAGGCGATCCGCCGCTACGTCGAGCTGAACGCCGACGCCGCGGCGAAGCTGCACGAGGCGGCGGGGCTGACGTACTGCCGCTACCCCTTCGACCTGACAAAGGGCCCGCTCGAGCGCGGCGACGAGGCGGTGACGAAGGTCGCGGCCACGGCGGTGGAGGTGTTGGGCTGGCGGATCGTCTACTTCGTGGCGCGCGGCGAGATGGAGCCGGCGATCGGGGCCTTCGAGGACTTCGCGGCGGTGGCGCGGTCGCTGGAGAACGAGACGTCGGAGCGCGCCCTCGAGGCGCGGCTCAGCGTGCAGCACACGATCGGGATGATCGGTTCGCAGATCGCCGGTTACGCGGAGCTGAACGAGGAACAGTTGCGGCGTCTGGGCGGCTGCTTCGACGACGCCGGCAACGATCGAATGATGCGCCGCGCGATCATCGCCGAGCGGGCGATCGTCGTGGCGATGTTCGCCGATCCGAAATGGGCCCTCGGCAGCGAGCCGTCGGTGTTCAGTGCGTACCGGCTGCTCCGCGTGTCGGGCGTGATGGCGCGGGACGAGGCGCATTACCTTGCGACGATGCGGCGGTATCTGGCGGTGCTCGACCTGTCCGAGCCGCGACGCATGGCCGAGGTGAAGCGGGTGAACGCCGAGGTGGAGCGTGAGCGGGACGGTTCGCTGCGTGTGGTGTCGGACCTGATGATGACGCCGGTGCTTCACGCGATCCGTTCGGACATGCGTGCGCGGATGGACCTGCGATTGGCGCAGGCCGCGGTGGCGGTGAAACGCTATCACCTTGCTCGCGGCGACTGGCCCGCGACGCTCGCCGCCGTGTCGCCCGACTTCGCCGTCGCGCCGCTGATGGATCCGTGGACCGGCGAGACGATGCGTTACCGCTCGGACGCTGAAGGCGTCGTCGTTTACAGCGTTTCGGAGAACGGTGTCGACGACGGCGGCGTCTACACCCGACGCGTCGGCGGTGAGGTGCCCCCGGCGTTCGACGAAGTCATCCCGCTGACGCCGATGACGCCGCACGAGGACGAGCACAAGGACGAGCACGAAAGGTGACGCGCGGCGGGACCTGAGCGGACTGCGACGCGCAGGATCGGCGTTGCAATCCCGCTGGCGTCACCTGCTCATCAGACGCATCTGCTGGCGGATCAGGTTGCGGACCGCTTCGACCTGGCGCGGGTCCATGCCGGTGTCCGCGGCGTCGGCGGAGAACGCGGACAGCCACTTGTCCTCGACCGGCTTGTAGCCCATCTCGCTGACCAGGCGGCTTTCCAGATCGATCATGTGACCGGCCCCGTAGAACACCGCGATGCTCTTGGGCGCGTCCGGACCGGCCGCCGCGCTCTTGAGGCCCTGCATCACGATCTCATTGCGGTCGTGGACGAGTGTCTTCATGAGCTGCTGCATGCTTTTGGGCAGCGCGGCGTTCGACGCGATGTCGCCTTCGAGCGAGCCGAGCATGTCGATCAGCATCAGCTTCGCCAGCGACTGGAGTTTCGGATTGGCTGCGAGCAGACGCGACGCCACGCCCAGCATGCGCGAGGCCATCGATCCGCCGTCCAGCGTCTTGAGCAGTTGCCTGAGCTGACGGCCGCCGTCGTCTTCGGCCCCGGCGTTGTTCGGCTCGACGACGATGCCGCCGCCGTCGGCCTGATCCTCGCGCGGGGCGTTGCCGTCGCCTCCGCCGCCCATCGCCTGCCGGAGCTGGCGGATCGTCATGTCGCACGGGCGGAAGTTGGGCTGGTCGTAGTTGATGGCGTCGAGCTGGAACACGAGGCCCAGCGCCGTCGCCAGGGAGGTCTGCAGGCCGGGCTGCTCGTTGCCGGCCAGGTCGATCGCCTTCACGTCGTCGGCGGTGATGTCGGCCGCGGCGCCTTCGCCGCCCGGCTTGCCGTCCGACCCGCGCGACAGCAGCGTGAACCCGTCAGCGTTGTGCGTGTACTCCAGGCCGTTGCCCCAGCCGTCGACCACCGCCCGGCCGAGCCATCGCGCGGCGCGTGGGTGCGCCTCGACGGTGTACGCCCGCAGCGCGTCCAGCGACTCGGGATACGCCGCCTTGTTCGCGTGATAGTCGGCGAGCACGCCCGCGGTGAACGCGACGGCGTCGCGCGTCCGGTCGGCGCGGGTCGCGTCGTCGGCCGGGGTGCTGTCCACGAAGGCCGGTGCGCCCACGCCCTCGTAGAGCACCAGCGCCTGAGCGTTAAGGAACTGCTGCAATTGCTTGAAGTACGCGGCGTCGCCAACGTGGGTGACGGCGGCGAGCCAGATGGCCGGCCCCTTGCCGTCCGCGGCCTCAAAGCGACGCAGCGCGATGTCGAGCCTGGACGCCGTGTCGCTCACCTGCGTAACCCGCTGATACGACTTGGGCGCCGCGGCCTGGGCCGGCTCGTCGGCGCGACCAGGTCCCGCCGCGACGAGAAGCGTCGCGAGGACGAGGGAAAGGCGGCGGAAAGTTGTCATCGCAGACCGATAGCGGATCGAAAATGTTCTCATAACCTCTGATACCGGCGTGATTCGGCTCGGTTGCAGCGTGGGGGGGTCGCACGCCTACCGTCCGGGCCCGGGTGGTTCAGCGTGCGACGGGCGTGGCGGTGATGTAGCCGAACGCCGCGTCGCGCAGGCCCTGGCCGCCGTGGATGAACTCGGTCTCGGGCGGCTCGTAGGTGAACACCTCCTGCCACGTCGCGCCGCGGTCGCCGCTGCGCATGATCGACATGCGGCCGCGGTTGATGTTGATCAGCGCGCCCGACTCCGACGCGACGATCTTGCCGCTTGGCATCCCCGCGGGCAGATCGCGCCACGTGACACCGTCAGCGCTGGCGCGCGACGTCTTGCCGACCACCCAGAACTCGTCGCCCACGAGGCTCAGCGTGGGCCGCCCCGTCGCGCCGGTCTCGAACGGGCCTTCCCACGTGTTGCCGAAGTCGAGCGAGCGGTACGCGTTGGCGCCGGCCGCGTCGGTGATGACGACGACCTTGCCATTGCAAATCATCGCCTCGTAGTCGTGCAGCGTGTCGAGGCCCTTCGGCTCGATCCACGTCCAGGTCTGGCCGAGGTCATCGCTGGCGAAGAGGTTGCCGAATTTCGTGTTCTCCTTGCTGCGGTCGTTGCCCAGTGCGAGGAATCGGCCGGACGCGTCGCCGCAGTAGACGGTGTGGATGTGGTGGGTGACGAGCTTGCGGCCGCGCGGGTCGTTCTTGTCGACGCCCCACAGCGAGACCTTCGTCCAGGTGTGGCCGAGGTCGGGCGTGGCGGTGAAGTCCATGTACCCGCTGGCGACGAACACGCCGTGGCCACCGGCCATCGACAGCGCGGTGGGCATCAGCCTCGGGTCGTTGCTGCGCCGGTCGAACACGGTCTTACCGTCGGTGAGGTGTCGCCAGTGCACGCCGTCCTCGGAGGCGAGGTAGCTGGTGGGCTGCGTCCACCCGACGGGCACAACGAAGACGCCGCCGGCGTAGGCCACGCAGTTCGTCGCCCACCCGCCGTGGTCCGCGCCGGGGTAGCCGAAGAACACCTGCGTCCAGGTCTTGCCGTCGTCGCGCGACAGCAGGATCCGTGCGCCGTGGCCGACGGCGACGAACACCGGCTGTTTCGGGTCCGGCTTGAAGTCGCCGCCGAGCGGGATCTCGGCACGTCGAGCCTCGCCGGCCTTGATGAACTCCTCCGGCACGTCCGCCGCGCGGGCGATGACGGAGGAAATGGTGAGCAGCGCGGCCAGCGCCGTGGCAGTCAACGATTGCGTGTGTGTACCCATGTGAATCTCTCTGCGTGTCGCGGCGGAATCAGCCGTGGTCCTGACCAGATTTGCAAAGCACACCGCGCGGCCGGGTGCGGTCGGGCATGATATCCTGTCCGGTACGCACCCTTGCGGAGGCACACGTCATGCACAGTTCGCGACGCAAATTCATGCAGGCATCGGTCGCCACGGCCGCGGCGTCGGTCGTGGGATTTCCCTACGTGCGGGCGCGTGGCGCCGAGCCGCAGGTGCTCGGCCAGGGCGATTTCAAATACCGCGTCGTGCCCGGGTGGGGCGTGCTCGACGCCAAGACACCAGTGAACAACTGCCACGGCATCGTGTGCGACGCGGAGGGGCACGTGATCCTGCTGACGGATCACACGGCCAACAACGTGATCGTCTACGACAAGGCGGGCAAGCTCGTGCACAAGTGGGGCACGACGCTGCCGGGGGCGCACGGGCTGTCGATCGTGACCGAGGGCGGGCGGCAGGTGCTGTACATGACGTGCCTCAAGACGCACCGCGTGCTAAAGACGACGCTCGACGGCGAGGTGCTGGCGGAGTGGGGCTGGCCGAGCGACACCGGCAAGTACGACAAGGCCGACCAGTACCGCCCGTCGTGGACGCTGCACCTGCCCGGCGGGGACTTCTTCGTGCTCGACGGGTATGGCCGCGACTACATCATGCGGTACGACGCGAGCGGCAAGCTCGTCAAAACGCTCGGCGGCAAAGAGGGCGGCATCGTGCACTGGGGCCCGCACGGCGGCATGACTGATCTGCGCGACCCGGCCGACCCGACGCTGCTGATCGCGATGTCCGACCAGCAGTACATGCTGCGTCTGTCGCTCGACGGCGACAAGCTCGCGCAGTTCGACATGCCCGGCGGCAACCCGCGACAGATCCGCCTGCACGACGGGCGGTACTACGTGGCGCACCTGGCGGACAACTGGCCGAAGGATCACGACAGCCACGGCTTCGTGTCTGTGCTCGACGCGGAGATGCGCGTGCTGTCCAACGTCGCGGGGTCGGCCCCGGCGTACGACGACAACGGCAAGCTGCGGAAAATGTCGCACAGCACCGACACGTTCATCCATCCCCACGACCTGGTCGTCGACAACGAGCACAGCATCTACGTGGCCCAGTTCGCGTCGGGCAACACGTACCCGATCAAGCTCGAACGCGTTTGAGTCACCGCCGCGATCGTCATGACCCAGCCGCGCCCGCTGTGCCCGCCGCCGATGCGTTCGCCGCGGTAGCCTGCGCCGAGGCGACCAGCGAGTCGTGCGGATTCTTCCTGTCGACCGCGACGATCGACGTCACGCCCATGCCCATGCCCGACAGCCCGTTGTACCAGACCTGCCCTCCGCTGCACGGATCAAGGCAGTAGGTGTAACCGTTGACCGACGCGATCAGGTGCCGGTCGTCGATCAGGAGCAGCGAGACGTATCCGGAGCCATGCGGCGCGGACCAGTCCCAGGCGATCTTGCCACTGTCGCGGTCCAAAGCGACCACATGGCTGTTGAATCCCACAAACACGAGGTTGCCCGGGTCGATTGTCATCGTGTGTCTCCTTAGTGCATGGCGGTGAGACCGGCCTTCGCCGTCCGGTTCGATTCTACACCCACCGTCGTTCCCGCCGATGGCAAACCTATTGCGGCGGTTGCCGAAATCGATCCCGGTTGTGTTCGTTGCGTTCGTCCCTCACAATCCGCACTCCATGATCGACACGCACTGCCATCTGACGTTTCCGCAGCTCTCGTCGCGGCTCGACGAGGTGCTCGCCGCCGCGCGCGCCGACGGGGTCGACCGCATGATCACCGTCGGCACGACGCCCAACGACGCGGTCAACGCCCGCGCGATCGCCGAGGCGCACGACAACGTGTACTTCACCGTCGGCGTGCACCCGCACTACTCGGCGAACCTGGACAACAGCGAGCTGCCGCGCATCGGCGAGATCGCGGGTCACGAGAAGTGTGTGGCGTTCGGCGAGATGGGTGTGGACTACCATTACGACGACCCGCCGCGCGACGTGCAGCACCGGTGGTTCAACGCGCAGCTCGAGGTGGTGCGGTACACGAACCTCAAGAAGCCGATCATCATTCACTGCCGCAAGGCGGTGGACGACACGCTGGCGATCATCCGCGGGTCGGGGCTGCCGGGCGAGCGGTTCGTGTTCCACTGCATGACCGAGGGGCCGGACGAGTGCCGCAAGGTGCTGGACCTCGGGGCGATGATCAGCTTCACGGGGATCGTGACGTACAAGAACGCGCCGGAGGTGCGCGAGTCGGCTAAGCTGGTGCCGCTGGATCGCGTGATGATCGAAACGGACTCGCCGTACCTGTCGCCGGAGCCGCACCGCAAGGTCCGGCCGAACGAGCCGCGCTACGTGACGGCGACGGCGCGGTTCCTCGCGGAGTTGTACGGCGAGTCGGCGGGCGCGTTCGTCGAGCGGGTCGACGCGAACGCCGAGCGGTTCTTCCACTTGCCGACGTGAAGTCGGGTTTGCGGTGGCACTGACAAGCGGAGCAACGCGGAGCTTGTCAGTGGCGAAGGGCGGCACGGCGCACAACTCCACTGACAAGCTCGCGGACTCGCTTGTCAGTGCCACACGGAGCGATTGGATGAGCGAAGAAACTCCGAGGCCGACGCTGATCGCCGACGCCCGCACCTCGCGTGCGGTGACGCTGTGCATGCAGTTCATCGTGTCGTGGATGTGTGTCGGCGGCGCGGTGGCGGCGTGGCACGCGCGCGACGGGGGCGCGATGGCGGCTCCGCTGATGTGGCTGATGTGGGGCGGCGTGAGCGTGGAGACGACGACGCGCGCCGCGGGCACGGTGCTGATGCTGGTCGCGGTGGCGATCGCGATGCGGCCGAACAAGCCGGCGCTGTACATGGCGGGGCTGTGGTTCTTTGTGGCGGCGGTGCTGAAATTCAACAAGGGCGGAGACTTCGCCCGGCTGACGCCGCTCGCGGACGCGGCGCGGTACGTCGCGCCGCTGGCGATGACCATGCTGCTGGTCCGTGGTGAGGTGGCGCGCGAGCGGCTCGACGGGCAGGCGAAGGCGTTCGAGTGGATGCTCCGCATCGGCGCCGCCGCGACGTTCATCGGGCACGGCGCCGAGGCGTTCAAGCTGAACCCCGAGTTCGTGCCGCTGATCGTCAACACCGGCGAGCGCATCGGCATGGCGATTTCTGAGAACGCTGCCCACCAGGCGATGCGTGTGATCGGCGCAATCGACATCCTCGTCGCGGGCATGTTGCTGGCGTTCCGCTGGCGGACGATCGCCGCGTACATGGCGGTGTGGGGATTCGCGACGGCGCTCAGTCGCATGACCGCCTACGGGTTCAGCTGGACCCACGAGACGCTCATCCGCCTGCCCAACGGCGGCCTGCCGCTGGTGCTGCTGGTGTGGTGGCAGATGTCGCGCGGCGCGGCCAAGCCGGCGCAGCCGGAGTCGGCCGTCGCCGAAGCCGACGCGGCGGACGCGGGGGGCGACGCGGTACGGGAGGACTTGGCGTGAAAGTCATCATCACCGGCGCGTCGCGCGGGATCGGACGCGGGATCGCCACAGCGCTGGCGCGGCACGGGCATCATGTCGGCCTGATGGCGCGGTCGGCGAACCTGCTGGACGAGGTCAAAACCGAGATCGAGTCGAGCGGCGGCGTCGCGGTGTGCGCGACCGGTGACCTGCGTGACCACGGCTCGACGGCCGCGGCGATCGCGTCGCTCATCGAACAACTCGGCGGCGTCGATGCGTTGGTCAACAACGCGGGGATCGTGACGCGTCAGCCCGCGATGGAGATCTCGCTGGACGACTGGCACGCGATGATCGAGACGAACGTCAACGGGCCGTTCTACGCGTGCCGGGCCGTGCTGCCGACGATGATCGCGCAGAGGTCCGGCCACATCGTCAACGTCAGCTCGATCAGCGGCTATTTCCCGCTGCCCGGTGGATCGGGATACGCGGCGTCGAAGTACGCGGTGACGGGGTTCAGCGAGTCGCTGATGCAGGAGGTGCGCGACCACGGCGTGAAGGTCACGACGGTGTTCCCCGGCAGCGTCGACACGGCGTCGCACCGACACGACCCCGCCGCGGATCACGGGTGGAAGGTGAAGCCGGAGGAGGTCGGCGACGCGATCGCTGCGGCGATCGACACACCGTCGGGTACGCTGATCAGCCGGGTGGAGATCCGCCCGCTGGGCAGGCCGCCGAAGTAAGCGCTGCGGAGATGTCGGGGTGAAGCGTCGCGAGGCGGGGATCACGCGTCGTGGCCTTCGGTTTCGCGGGCGATGGCGTAGCCGACGATGCCGGCGACGACGAGGAACAGGGCGGTGGTGATGATGCCCATGGCGCGGACGTGTTCGATGGCGAGCAGGTCGCCGATGACGTACATCAGCACGCCGACGGAGATCATCGCGGTGTAAATCAGGTTGACGGAGCGTGGGACTTGCATGGCGATCTCCTCATTAGATTATACGCAGAGGGTCGCGGCGGTGTTCGGGTGAACGGGGTGCGTTGCGGGTCGGCGACGAGCGAGAAAGGCGGGACGCGATGATCGAGGTGCGTGAGGCGGAGTCGGATGACATCGAGGCGGCGTGTCGGATCGTCGGGCAGCTGTCGCCCGGTCAGCCGCACGACTATCGCGACGCGGTGGAGAAGTTCGAGCGGCACATCCGCCCGAGCCCCGACTATTACCTCTGGGTAGCGGTGGAAGACGGCGTGGTGATCGGCACGGCGATGATGCACCTGCAGCACAAGCTGTCGTACCGCTGCGGGACCGCGGCGCACCTGGAGGACGTGGTGGTCGACGCGTCGGCCCGCGGGCGCGGCGCCGGGCGGATGCTGGTGCAGACGGCGATCGACACGGCCCGGCGGCACGGCTGTTACAAGATCATGCTCACGTGCTTCGAGAAGACGACGCGGTACTACGAGCCGTTCGGGTTCGAGCGGCACGACATCGGCATGCGTATGACGCTGAAGGAGGCGCTGTACGCGTGAGGTGTTCGCGTCGGCATGCGGCTGTGGTAGGATGTTCGGACGTATTCGGGACACCAATCCAAGGGCGAGCGAAAGGACAATGAAGATGAATGATCGCGATCTCACACGCAGAAGCTTCGCGGCGCTGACCGCGGCGGCGATGGGCGGCCTGATCGTCGGCTGCGAGAAGGGCGCCGAGCCCGCGGCGGGTGGCGGCGGTGCGAAGCCCACGCCGGGCGCCGGGGCCGAACCCGGAACGGCGGGTCCCGAGGTCGCGGCCGTGGACGCCGCGGCGCTGCTGCTGGCCGAGCCGCACGTCTGCTGCGGACTCAACGCGTGCAAGGGCAAGGGATCGTGCAAAACCGCGGCGAACGAGTGCGCCGGCCACAACGAGTGCGCGGGCCTCAGCAACTGCGCGACGGCGAACAAGCACACGTGCGGCGGCGAGAACGCGTGCAAGGGGCAGGGCGGCTGTGAAGGCGCCGCGGGCACGAACGCGTGCAAGGGCAAGGGCTCGTGCAGCATCCCGCTGAGCGGGCCGACGTGGAAGAAGGTGCGTGCCGCGTTCGAAGCGGCCTACGAGGCGAAGAACGGCAAGAAGCCGGGCGGCCCGCCGCCGGAGTGCAAGCAGGCCAGCTGACGCTCGGTCGCGCCGAACGAGAATCCAAAGGCCGCGGGATGTGAGTCCCGCGGCCTATTTTGTGCGCGGTCAGCTCGATGCGCTGGTGTAGTACCGCAGCGCGAATCGCCAGAAGATGCGTGAGAAGACGAATGCGCCGAACGCGAAGGCGGCTCCTCCGGCGACCCACGTCACCGCGTGCTCGCCCATCATCACCCACGCGGGCACCGTCGTCATGAACGCCACGGGCACGACGAACGTGAAGAAGAACTGGTAGATCACCGGGTACGCGGTGAGCGGGTAGCGCCCGGCCTCGAGCAGCGCGTGCAGCACGTGCGTAACGTTGTGCACCTCGACGAACCAGATGCTCGTGGCGCCCAGCGTGAACCACGCGCTGTACAGCACGATCAGCCCGAGCACGAGCGGCAGGATCGCCATCGCGTACTGCGACACGTTGAGGTCGAGGGCGCGGCCTGCCCACATCAGCACGATCAGCCCATACGCGACGTTCGGCAGCCCCCACGCCGAGAAGTTCCGCGTGGACAGCCAGAACTGCGAATCGATCGGCTTGAGCAGGATGAAGTCGAGCGTGCCGTCCTGCACGTGCTGGACGATGCGTGAGAGGTTGACGCGCAGCACGGCGTTGGCGAACGCGTTCATCAGCGTGAAGAACCCGAGCACGAGCATCGCCTGCTCGAACTTCCACCCGCCGGGCAGGTAGCCGGTGGAGAACAGCAGGTAGAGCGCAAAGACGGAGCCGACCATGTTGCCCAGCGACACGACCGCCGCGAGCGCGAAGTTCGTGCGGTACTCCATCTCGGCGGCGAGAGAAGTGGACCAGAAGAGACGCATGACTGTGAGGTAACGTTGCATGTCGATTTTTGAATTTTGATTTGTGAATTCTGATTTGCCGCGTGGAGTACCAACGTCGTCACGTAGTTGCGAAAACCCATATCAGAAATCGAAAATCAAAAATCACAAATCCTCCTCAGGCTCCCATCGCCGAGTATCGCTTGAGCCCCGCGCGCCACAGCAGGCGGTAGATCGTCCACGCGACGATCGTCCAGAAAGTCATCACGGCGAAGCCGAGCGGCAGGTTCACTTCGTCGCCGAGCAGCACGCGGACGGGGAACCAGATCAGGTAGGGGAACGGCGTGTACGGCAGCACGTCGCGCAGGGCCTGCGGGTAGAGCTCGAGCGGGGCGACCATGCCGCTGAGGAACATGTAGGGCAGGAACCACAGCTGCTCGATCGCGTGGGCGCGCTCGGTCCAGAACGCGAGCATCGCGAAGGCGTACTGCACGATGTACCGCATGGTGAACGTCATGCCGATCGCGGCGGCGGCGATGAGGACCTGGCTGATCGACAGCGTCCAGATCGCCGTGGGATAGATCAGGAAGAACGCGACGATGAAGATCGCCAGAAACGGCAGACGTGTGAGGCGCTCGGCGAGGTGTCGCGCGAGGTAACGCCAGCCGGGGTCGATGGGGTGCAGCAGCTGATGCGACAGCGTGCCTGTCACGACGTCCTGTTCGAAGTCCCACACGACCCACACGAGCGTGAGGTTGCGGACGATGAACGCGGCGAAGAAGTAGCGTGCGAAGTCGACGGCGGTCATCGAGCCGAAGCGCCCGCTGAGCCCGGCCTGCATCCACACGCCCATCAGGATGAACGGCAGCAGGTTCGACAGGATCCACAGGATCAGCTCGGCGCGGTACTGCAGCCCCTCGGCGTAGTGCACCGTGATCATCGCGCGGAGTTTGGGCAGCAGCGTCGTCATGGGTCAGGTATCGCTCGTCACTTGCGGGCTGCTCACCGAGCCACCCGCGAACAGCTGTCCGATGATCTTCTCGACCGGCGGATCGGTGACGGTCAGGTCGACGACGGGCAGCTCGTCGAGCAGGCGGTCGAGGGTGCGGGTCAGCTCGTCGCGGCGGACGAGCAGCGTGGCGGACTCGGCGTTGACGGACTCGACCTCGGCGAACGCGGCCAGGCGCTCGGCGGTGACTTCCCGCTCGAACTCGATGGTGACCTCGCGGTGGGGCGCCATGCGTTCGAGCAGCTCGTCGAGCCCGCCGTCGTGGATCAGCGTGCCCTCGTGGATGACGATCACACGCTTGCACAGGGCGGTGATGTCGGCCATGTAGTGGCTGGTCATCAGGACGGTGGCGTTGTACCGCTGGTTGTACTGACGGAGGAACGCACGGACCGCGGCCTGGGCGTTGATGTCCAGGCCGAGCGTGGGCTCGTCGAGAAATAATACTCTGGGCTGATGGAGCAGCGCGGCCATGAGCTCCATCTTCATGCGTTCGCCGAGGCTGAGCTTGCGGACGGGCTGGTGGAGCAGGTGTTCGAGATTGAGCATGTCGCTCAGTTCGTCGACACGCTGCTTGAACTGATCGTCGGGGACGCGGTAGACTGCGGCATTGATGCGTAGCGAGTCCATGGCCGGAAGGTCCCAGATGAGCTGCTGCTTCTGGCCCATGACGAGGGTGATCTGACGCAGGAATTCGTGGCGTCGCTGGTACGGGGTATGATCGACGACGCGGACGGATCCGGCGGTGGGGTGGATCAGGCCGGTGAGCATCTTGAGGGTGGTGGTCTTCCCGGCGCCGTTGGGTCCGAGGAAACCGACGAACTCGCCTTCGTCGATGGCAAAGCAAACGTCTTTGACGGCGTCGACGTTCCGGTAGCGTCGATGAAAGAAATGTCGGACGGTCTTGAGGAAGCCGGGTTCCTTGACGCCGACGCGGAACCGTTTGGAAAGCTGTTGGCACTCGATCACAGGCATGGTCAGCATTGTAGCGGGGCCTGCGTGTGGTTCGGGGACTCGGGGTGCGGGTATCGCGAACCGTGCCGAATGTGCTAGAATGACGCGGCTATCAGTCGAGGTATGGCGTATCGATGTTTAACCTGACCTGCCCATCGTGTGGAAATCAGACGCGCGTTCGTTTCGCCCGCATGGGTGCGACGGCGACGTGCGCTGAGTGCAAGCACCAGTACAAGGTGGACGGGCACACGCTGGTCGTGATCGAGGACGAGGAGAAGCCGCAGCCCGCGACGCCGGACGCGCCGTCGCCGTTCGACGCGGTGGCCAACGCGGCGGAGGCGGGCCAGGCGAAGAAGCCGAAGGCGCAGACCGCGGCGCAGCAGAAGGCGGCGATGCAGCAGCAGGCCTCGGCTCCGAGGACCGCGCCGCGCGCCGCGCCGCCGGCCAGGAACGACATCGAGAACATCCCCGTCGCCGCGCCCGCCCAGCAGCACATCGATGACGCGATGATGGCCGCGCCCGCTGCGGCGCCCGTCGCGGCTAACGCCGTGGCGTCTGACATCGACGACGAGTTGCCGATCGCCACTCGACGCACGCATCTCGATCCGCGCATGAGCCCGGATCCGACCGAGACCGGCGCCTATCGCCGCGGCGGCCTGCAACCCATTCACATGATCCTCGGCGGCGCCGCGCTCGTGCTCGTCCTCGTCGTCGTGATGTTCCTCGTGTTCAGCGGCGGCGGCGACACGCCCAATCCGTCTCACGTCAGCAACGGCAGCACGAACAACACCAACAACACGACCAACACCGGCAACCCGAACAACACGACCAACCCGAACAACAACACGCCCGAACCGGTCACGCCGACGCCGTCCCCCGAACCGGTCACGCCGGAGCCGTCCGTGCCGGTGGTGGTCGACCCCGCCGCGGAATTGCCGTTCCTGCTGCTCGATGAGGTCTCGGCGGTGAGCTACAACTGGGTCGCGATCGATCCGCCGCTGCCGCCGTCGGTCACGCCGGCGTCCAGCGGCGACGTCGTGCTCTCGTCGGTGCAGATGCAGCAGTTCCCGGTCGGCTCGACGATGCTCGTGCAGTACCTGGCCGACACGACGCAGGTCAACGGCTCGGCGTTCATGCACATCCAGCTGCTCGATTCGAACAAGAAGGCGTTCGCCGAGCTGCAGAGCAAGGTGCCGGTGGTGTGCGGCAAGCAGGGCATCCAGTTCCGCGTGCCGGTGCCCGATGAATTCATCGGGCGGTACTCGTCGCACGTGGCGTCGATCGCGCCGGTCGAGCCGCTGCCCAACGCCGTAGTGCTCGAGCCCGTCGAGTCACGCTTCCGCAAGGTCGGCACCGCGCCCGGCGAACCCGACGCCGTCCGCATCGTGATGCAGAACCCCTCGAGCAGCCTGCTGACGAACCCCGTGTTCGCCGTTGAGATCCAGAACGTCATGGGCTACCCGATCGGCACGTGGCAGGGCGGCATCAGTGGCGGTCGGTATCGTGTCGAGATCGAACCCGGTGAGACGGTGGCGTTCCAGGTCAAGCTCGGACAGAAGTTCACCGAACGTCCGGCGCGCGTGATCGTCCGTGGCTACGGGATCAAGACCGCCGCGTCGGCCAGCGACAACTGATCAACCGCCGCGCGGCTCCGGCCCCGCACCCCCGCTCTCTGCAAACCCGCCACGGCGTGATCCAGCATGATCTTTCCGCTCCACACCGATCGGCGTTTGAGGCATACGCCTTACGCCAACATGCTGCTGATCGCGATCAACGTCGTCGTGTTCCTCGCCCAGATGGCCGATCAGCCGACCTACGATGCTGACCGTTACCTCGTCGGACCGGCGCCGTGGTGGTACGGCTTCGAACTCGACCCCGCCAATCTGCACTGGTACCAGTTCATCACGTACCAGTTCCTGCACTTCGACGTCTGGCACATCGGCGGCAACATGCTGTTCCTCTGGGTCTTCGGCAACAGCGTCGAGGACCGGCTGCGGCCGTGGGGCTACATCCCGTTCTATCTGATCGGCGGGATCGCCGCGGGCGGGGCGCACCTGCTGACCTCCGACGCCTCGGTGCTCGGCGCCAGCGGCGCGGTCGCCGCCATCACCGGCGCGTACCTCGCGATGTTCCCCAAGACCGAGATCCGCCTGCTGCTCATCTGGTTCTTTTACCCGTACCGGTTCGACGTCCCGGCGATGTGGTTCATCGCGGTCAACATCGGCATGAACGTGTTCTTCTCGATCGAGGGCGGCGGGGGTGTGGCTTACGTGGCGCACCTCGGCGGATACGCGTACGGCTTTGCGATCGGCATGGCGTTGCTCGGGCTGAAGGTGTTGCCGCGCGAGCCGTTCGACATGCCGGCGTTGATCAAGCACTGGAACCGGCGGCGGGAGTTTCGCGAGCTCGCTCGGCGGGACTACACGCCGTGGCAGAAACAGGCCGCGGATCGGATGGGACGCGCCGCCGACGATCCCGAGTTCGACGAGCTGACGCGTCGCCGCGCCGCGGTGTCCAGCGCCGTGGCCGAGCACGACGGCGCGCGTGCCGCCGACGCGTATCAGCGGCTGCTCGACCTCGACGACACGCAGACGATGTCTACCACCGTGCAGCACGACCTGGGCAACCTCGCCGCCGCCGCGGGGCGTTACGCGATCGCCGCGCGGGCCTACGAGCGGTTCCTTACGACGTATCCGGCCGACGCGGCCGCGCCGGAGGTGCAGCTCATGCTCGGGCGTATCTACATGCGTTACCTCGACGACCGGGCGCGCGCCCGCGAGGTGCTCACCGAGGCGCGTGACCGGCAGCGCGACCCACAACGCCGTGAACTGGCCGAGGCCTGGCTCACGGAGCTGGGCGGCGCGTGATCGCCATGCGGCTGGATCACCGGCTATCATGTCTGCCATGCCCGTCCGCCCCCGCATCAAGATCTGCGGCGTGACCACGCCGGACATCGCGCGCGTCGCCGTTGACGCCGGCGCCGACGCGATCGGTCTCGTGTTCGCCCCGCGCTCGCCGCGCTACGTGCAGCTCGACGCCGCGATCACCGTCGCCGCCGCAATACCGGCCTACGTGCATATCGTCGGCGTGTTCGCGTCACCCGCGCAGGTCACCGCGGACGTGCTCAACGAGGCGCCGCTGACGCTGCTGCAGATCCACGGCCCGGTCACGCCGCCGATCGTCGCGGAACTCGCGCCGCGTCGCGTCGTCGCCGCGTTGACCTTCACTCCCGACACGTTCGCCGACACGCTTGCGAAGTGGAGCGACGCGAGCGCCGATACGTCGAATCTTGCGGGGCTGCTGATCGACGCGCCGGACCCGACGGGCGTCGGCGGCGGGGCGGGCGAGACGTTCGACTGGGCGGCGCTGCGGCGTGTCATTGACGACGTGCGTCCGACGCCGCCGCTCATCCTCGCGGGCGGCCTGACGCCGACGAACGTTGCCGAAGCGATCGCGGTCGTACAGCCGTACGCCGTCGACGTGTCGAGCGGCGTGGAGTCATCGCGGGGCGTCAAAGACCCGCAGCGCATCCGCGACTTCTGCGCCGCGGCGCGGTAGGTCAGGCTGATCCTGACATTCATATCAAAATCAATGATCGGACCGGCAGGCAGAGCCTGATCTACTGCGCGGCCGGCGCGGCGGCTTTGTCGAGCTCGGTACGAAGCCGCTTGACGGAGGGGTCGAGGCGGTCGAGGCGGTTGGAGATGTTGTAGAAGCGGCGGGCGCGATCGACGTCTCCGCCGCGAAGGTACAGCAGGCCGGCCTCCGCGGCGGCGCGGGCGTTGAACGGCTGAGCCGCGTAGAGCGTCGCCCACACGCCGGCCGCGAGGTCGTAGCGCCCCTTCGCGACGTAGCACGCGGCGAAGTGATCCGCGACGGCGGGCTCGGCCTGCTTCTCGGCGGGCAGCGCGTAGAGCACGGCCAGCGCCGTGTCGGGGTCGCCGTTCTTCCGCAGCACCAGCGCCTTGAGCAGCATGTACGCGTCGTAGCTCTCGTCACCGGGCTTGAGCTGCTCGAGCGCCTTGTTGACCAGCTGCAACGCCTCGGCGTTGTCGCCTCGCTGCTCGGCGACCTGCGCCATGAGGCCGTAGACCTGTGGCAGCGTCGGGTCGAGCTTGTGCGCCTTGTTGAGCTCCACCATCGCCTCGCCCGTCTTGCCGGCCTTGAGCAGCAGTTGCCCGAGGTACAGCGGGTACTTCGCGTTGTTCGGCTCCAGCTGCGCGGCCTTGACGAAGTGCGCACGCGCATCGTCGTAGCGGTTCATCTTCTGCGCCAGCACGCCCGCGGAGAACTGCGGCTCGGCGCGATTCGGGTCGATCTCCAGGCTCTTCTGCAGGTGCCCGTACGCGAGCACGGGCTTGTTCTCGGCCAGCTCGACCTGCGCCATCAGGTGATTCGCCTCGGCGTGCTCGGGGTACATCTCGACGAGCTTCATGAGGATCAGCCGGGCCTTGGGGATCTTGTCGTGGCGGATGTAGTCGCCCGCGGCGTCGAGCGCTTCGGTGACCTCACGCCGCTGTGCGTTAGTCAGTCCGTCGTCGCCGACGATGCCGTGATCGCGATACCACACCGCCGCGGCGATCGCGCCGGCCAGCAGGATCGCCGCGAGGATCACGCCCGCCCACGTGCCGCGCTTGGCGGGAGGTGTCGGCGATGACGTCGCGTCGTCTGCCGCGGCGGCGTCGGGTTTTTCGGTCGTGTCGCTCATGGCGGATTCGTCAGTGGGGGGAGCGGGTAGAGGGCGTCGCGGTCAGTCCGACGACGCGGCGTCCTCGAAAGGCACGTCGTAATACTCCAGCGCCCATTCCTGCATGTAGCGCACGTCCGTCGGCGTGACCTTATACAGCAGGAACTGCGGGTTGTGCACGTCGCCGAGGTACTGTCGCAGGAGCGGGCTGTCGTCCCAGATGCTCTGACGCACCTCCGGATCGGTCACCATCTCCGCGTCGCCGGTGATCCGCACCTGGTCGTGCCGATCGTCCATATACGCCAGCTCGACCTTCGGGTTCTGCGCCAGCTCGCCGGTCTTGTGATACGCCCGCAGCGACGCGAAATACACGTTGAACCCGTCGGTGCGCAGGGGCGAGATCGGGCGGACGCGCGGCTGGTCGCCGTCCATCGACGCGAGCATCGGGAAACGATCGTGCTTCACCACCGCCAGCGCGTGCGCCAGCACCTGGTCCGGAGGAATCGGTTCGGGTTGAGGCTTGGGCATGCGGTTGATTATACAACGACTCGCGCCACATTTTTTCCCGCCCGCATCGCACCGTGGTAGAATGCCTCACAGCTGCAACGCGAAGGAGTGTGGACGTGACGCGACGCGAGTTCTGGACATGCCTGATGTGTGCGGCGATGACGCTGGCGTGTGTCGCTCCGTGCGCGACCTACGCCGCGGCCGACGCCGATAGGCCCGCCGCGTCCGAGCCGAAGGCCGCGGAAGGCGACGCCTCCGCCAAGCCCGCGGCGCCGAACCTGCCGTGGGTGCACGTCGACATGGCCAACAAGGTCATCGACGTCGACGGCACGATCTGCCTCACGGAGGGGCAGCTCGAGCTGTTCGCCACCGTCCTGGCCGGCAAGGAGCACGAGGCGGTGTGCACGATCAAGGCCCGCCCGCAGAACGTGCATATCGCGATGCTGATGATCGGCCTGAAGTCCGGGCAGCCCAGCGACTGGCACGTCGACGACGAGGGCAACCCGCACAGCCGCGACGCCACCGGCGACAAGGTCCACCTCAGCATCGTCTACGAGCAGGATGGCAAGACGATCGAGAAGCCGATCGGCGAGTGCGCCCGGCACATCGACACCAAGACGCCGATGTCCGGCAGCGTGTTCGTCTTCGCGGGATCGATCGTCGTCAAGCCGAAGAAGGGCGACCCGTACTACGCGGCCGACGCGACCGGTGACGTGGTGTCGCTGGTCTCGTTCGAGGACGAGATGCTGGCGATGCCGAAGGCCGCGTCGAAGAACAACGACGCGCTGAAGTGGGAGGCGAACACCGAGGCGCTGCCGAAGCTCGGCACGCCGATCAAGCTGCGTATCCGCCCCGCGAAGGAGGGCGAGACGCTGGCCGGCCAGCCGATCAAACCGAAGGAACCCGCCGGCCAAAAGTGATGCGCCGGACCCGATTTTGCCGACCTCAAGGAAGAGGTTCGCACCACACCGCTCGAGTAGACGACACGGATGTCCCGACACGCCGACACCATTCCGCTGCCTCCCGACCACTACATGCAGCGCTCGCAGCAGCCGCTGCAGGTGCTGGTGTTCCTGCTGCCGCTGGTGATCGCCTACGAGATCGGCGCTCTGATGGTCGCCGTGCCGGAGACGGGGCTTCAGGTCTCCGCCCGGTCGTTCCTGCGTGACTTCCTCGAGTGGTTCGGCGCGGCGGGCTACTACCTGCCGGGCCTGGCGGTGATCGCGGTGCTGGTCGTGTGGCACGCGGTGCGCGGCGACCGCTGGCGGTTCCAGCCCGCGCTGTACGGCGTGATGGCGATGGAATCGGCGGTGATGGCGATGCCGATGTTCGTCCTCGTGCTCATGGCGATGGGCCAGCCGCGCGCGATGGGCTACTCGTGGCAATCCGAGATGGTGTTCAGCGTCGGCGCGGGTGTCTACGAGGAGATGGTCTTCCGCCTGATCACGATCGCCGTGGCGCACTTCGTGTTCGTCGACCTGATGAAGGTCAACGAACGCCGCGGAGCGTTCGCGGCCATCTTCGTGTCCGCGCTGCTGTTCGGCCTCTACCACCACCCCGGCGGCGACTACAGCATCATCCAGTTCATGCTCACCAAGCGGTTCTGGTTCTGCTTCATCGCCGGCGGCTACCTCGCCGTGATCTACGTCCTGCGCGGCTTCGGCATCGTCGCCGCGTCCCACGCCATCTACGACATCCTCATCGTCCTCACCGCGCATCAGCTGTGGCCGTGGTGATCGTCGGCCCGAAATCGCGCGAAAATGTCCGGCTCCGGCCGCCGCACAATTCCGCGGGTTGCGCCGTATAATACCCGCGTTCGATTTCACCCCCACGCTATCCCCGATGGAGGCACGTAAATGCACCGCATCTGTATCGCCGCTGTTGTGATGTTTGCTCTGGGCCTGATGTTCGCCGGTGTCGGACACGCCGCGGACGACGAGGCCGGCTTCGTCAGCCTGTTCGACGGCAAGTCGCTCGACGGCTGGAAGGCCTCGGAGAACAAGGACTCGTGCCGCGTCGAGGACGGCCTGCTGTTGATCGGCGGCCCGCGCAGCCACCTGTTCTACGACGGCTCCGTCGGCAACCACGACTTCACCAATTTCGAGTTCAAGGCTGAGGTCAAGACCACGCCCGGCTCCAACTCCGGCATCTACTTCCACACCGAGTACCAGGACGGCGGCTGGCCGGCCAAGGGCTACGAGGCGCAGGTCAACAACACGCACACCGACCGCAAGAAGACCGGCGGGCTCTACGCCGTGCAGGACGTGATGGACAACGCGCCCGCTAAGGACAACGAGTGGTTTGACTACTACATCAAGGTCCAGGGCAAGACGATCACGATCAAGATCAACGGCAAAACCACGGCCGAGTACACCGAGCCGGCCGACGGCAGCCTGCCCAACAAGACGATGCCCGGCCGCAAGCTCAGCCACGGCACGTTCGCCCTGCAGGCCCACGACCCCAAGTCGCTGGTCTACTACCGCAACATCCGCGTCAAGCCGCTGCCGTAAGGCAGGGGCTTGGGCGTCGAGGTTAGGGATTGGGGCGAATCCGCAATCCGCAATCCGCAATCCGCAATCCGAAATCCGAGATCCCGCATGGCACACACGTTCAATAGGCGCGCGGCGCTGACCTCGGTGCTGACGACGCTCGTCCTTAGCGCGACGTTGCTCGCCCAACCGACGGACGTGACGCCGATCGGCATCGGTGACGCGGCGCCGAACTTCGACCTGCCCGGCGTCGACGGCAAACGCTACAGCCTCGCGTCGTTCAAGGACGCGAAGCTGCTGGCGGTGATCTTCACGTGCGACCACTGCCCGACCGCGCAGGCGTACGAGCAGCGTATCATCGCGCTGCACAAGGACTACGCGGACAAGGGTGTGGCGATCGTCGCCGTGTCGCCGAACGACGCCGAGGCCGTGCGGCTCGACGAGCTGGGCTACACGGACCTCGGCGACTCGCTCGAGGACATGAAGCTGCGTGCCAAGGAACACGGGTTCAAGTTTCCGTACCTCTACGCGGGCGATCAGCAGGAGATGCCCGCACGGTACGGCGCGAAGGCCACGCCGCACGTGATGATCTTCGACGCCGACCGCAAGCTGCGCTTCAACGGGCGCATCGACGACAGCGACGACCCGTCGCAGATCACGTCGCGGGACACGCGTGCGGCGCTCGACGCGCTGCTCGCCGGCAAGGACCCGCCGGCCGCGAAGACGAAGGTGTTCGGCTGCTCGGTGAAGTGGTCCGACAAGCGCGCGCACGCCGCCGAGTCGCTGGCGAAGTGGAACACGGAGACCGCCGAGCTGAACACGCTCGACGAGGCCGGGGTGAAGAAGCTCGTCGCCAACGACACCGACAAGTACTGCCTGATCAACGTGTGGGCGACGTGGTGCGGCCCGTGCGTCGCGGAGATGCCCGACCTCGTCGAGATGCACCGCATGTACCGCAAGCGGCCCATCGAGATCGTCACGATCTCCGCCGACAAGCCCGAGCAGATCGAGCAGGCGAAGAAGTTCCTCAACGAGCAGCACGCGTCGACGACGAACTACCTGTTCAACGGCGGCAACGTGTACAAGCTCGTCGAAGCGCTCGATCCGAAGTGGGAAGGCCCGCTGCCGCACACCATCCTCGTGGCGCCCGGTGGTAAGATCGTCTACCGACACACCGGCCGGTTCGAGGCGCTTGAGGTTCGACGCGCGATCGTCGAGCACATCGGGCGGACCTACTTTTCGAAGCTCAAGACGGAGTGACCTTGGCATGACGCGTCCGATTCGTTCGATCTCACGCCCGCTTCCGCGAATCGCTGCGCTGCTGCTCGCGCTCGCGATGTTCGCGCTCGTGCCGATCACCGGCTGCAACACTTCGCCGAAGCCCAAGCCGTACAAGGATCCGTTCTCGAAGATCGATCCGCGATTCGAGCCGGGCTCGGACACGTGGTGGGAGCTCAAGCGTGACCAGCTCCGCACGGCGGACCACTCGTATGAGATGATCCGCAACACCAAGCCGGACATCGCCGCGAAGTACTCGGTCGACATCTACGAGTCGATCCGCGACCTCGAGCAGCGCTACCCCGACCTCGGCGGCGGCACGATCAAGGAAACGCTGCTCGCGCTGCGCTTCAAGCACCAGCCGATCGCCGAACGCGCCGCGGCCACCAAGTAGCGGCGTCACCGTTATGCCATTCATCGACATTGACCAGTACGAGCCGATCGAAGTCGCGCCCGGCTGCCGGCTGCGCACGCCGTACGGTCAGAACCTGATGCTGTCGTACCTGGAGATGGACGAGGGCGCCGTCGTCCCGCTGCATCATCACCCGCACGAGCAGGGCGGCATGCTGCTGCGCGGCCGTCTCAAGCTGACGATTGGCGCCGAGACGCGCACGGTCGAGTCCGGCTCGATGTTCCTGATTCCGCCGAACGTCCCGCACAAGGCCATCGCCGTCGACGGCCCCGCGCTGATCCTCGACGTGTTCAGCCCCGTGCGCGAAGACTACGCGGAGTTGTTCAACCGCTACATCCCGCCGAACGACGCACCGGGCACGTGATCGGGTCTACGCCGCGCCTGTCACGGCGACTCACGCAGATCGATGCAGACGATCTCGCGATCGTCGCGCAGGTAGACACGGCCGCTCGAAAGGGCCGCGGCCTGACGCGTCTTGCCGACGACCGTGGCGCGACCGATCTCGTCATATCCATCGGGTGACATGCGGGCGAGGACCAGTTCGCCCTTCATGGTGGTCAGTATGAGCTTTCCATCGGCGGCGATCAGGTTGCCGTTGCCGAAACGCTTCTGCTGCCACAGCAGCTTGCCGGTCGCGGCGTCGACACAGTTCAGGTGGGTCAACGCGGTCGAGGCCCCGACGTTGTCCAGCCCGTAAAGCCGTCCTTCCGAGAGGATCGACGTCGGCCAGCCGTTGCGCATCACGCTGGTCTTGCCCTGCGATTGCCACACCTCCGTCGCGTCGAACGTGTCACCGGCGGGTGTAAGCGATAGCAGGACACAGCCGTGATCCTCGCCCGCGGAGATGAACACCCGATCCCCGATCGCGATCGGTGTGGCGATGTTGCAGTCGTAGTTGGTCTTGTAGGGGTACCGCCAGAGCGACGTACCGGTCTGCGGATCGAGTCCCATCACGCCGTGACCGGTGAACGCGACCACCTGCTCGCGTCCGCCGACGTTCAGCAGCGCCGGCGAGGAGTAGCCCGCGGAGCCCGTGCCGCTCTTCCATGTCAGCTCGCCGGTGACGCGGTCATAAGCCGCGACGGTCGCGTCGGGCGCGCCCGGCGTCACGATCACCAGCTTGCCGACCACGAGCGGTGAGCACGCCATGCCGTAGTCCGCCGCCTTGCCGCCCAACTCCTTGACCGTGTCGTGTCGCCAGACGACCTCGCCGGTGGCGAACTTTAGCGCGGTCAGGACGCCCTCGCCGCTGTATGCAAACACGTGATCGTCGACAATCGCGGGCGTGCCGCGGGGCCCATCACCCATCGAGTTGTGATAAGCCGGAGCAACGCCCGTCCTCCATCGCTGTTGTCCGGTCAGCGCGTCGAGCGCGATGACGTACTGCTTGTCTTCGTCCTGCACCATCGTGACGAGTTGTCCCCGGCTGATCACCATTCCGGACATGCCAACGCCGCCGACGACACGCCAGACTTCTTTGGGACCATCGGCCGGCCACCTGTTCAGCAGGCCGGTCTCGTCCGAGGTGCCGTTGCGGTGCGGCCCGAGAAACTGCGACCACGCCGCGGTGGCTGCGGTCGGTCGGTCGGCCCAGCCTTGCCATGTGACGGCCAGCGTCAGCAGCACGACGACCCACACCGTACCGCGGTGATCCATGGCGTCGAGCGACACGGGGAGAGTTCTTCGCATATTCGCGATCCTCGGCGGAATCGAAGTTCATATCAGTATCACAGCTAACCCGGCATAAGTGAAATGAACAGCCAGCCGGGGCATATCGGTGGGGTGCGGCATTCGCAAACAGGTCACGGTCTGGATTTGGCGGGTTCCGGTCCCGGGTCGCAGTCTCGGTACTTCACCTTCAGACGCCAAAGCCCGGCCGAGACGTCTTTGGGTAACGGTTTGTCGAGTTCTGCGAGTTCGAGGCGACGAACGGCTAGGTAAATGTCAGTCTTGCCCTTGCGGCACGCCGCGTGCGGGTCGGTCTTTGCCAGTTCGTCACACTGCTTGTCGACGAGTTCCAGACGGCACAGCCACGCCCGCCAATATGCTTCGGTGTAGGGCGCTCGCGTCAGGTTGATCACCTTGTTGTACTCCGCCATCGCGTCAGCCGTGCGGCCGAGTGCGCGTAGCGTCTTCGCGCGACCGATGATCACGTCAAAGTTGTTCGGGTGGGCCGCGTGCAATTGCTCGTAGAGCGCGATCGATTCGTCGAGCCGATGCGCGGCGCGGTACTGATCGGCGAGGACGATGCAGAACGGCAGCAGCCGCTCCGATGCGGCGTCCTCATCCGTGACGATCTTGTGAGGCTCCGCTACGGGCTCGTCCTTCGTCGCCTTCGGGGCGTCCTGCGCAGCGGCGCATCCGACGCACAGCAACACGGTCATCAGCAGCATCTTGTTGAGGTTGGATGGCAGCGGCATCGTCATCACCCAGATCAGACGCACGAGATCGCGGCGAGTTCACGGGATCGGTCACGCCCCGAGGTACGCCCGGTGCAGCAGGTCTACCGGGTGCATCACCTGCACCGGCAGGCCGCAGCGTTGCGACTCGCTGAGGATCTGCATCGCGCAGCCTACGTTGCCGGTCACGCAGACCGTTGCGCCGGTCGAGGCGATGTGCTTCGCCTTACGCTCGCCGAGGTCCGCGGCCATCTCGGGCTGCTGGAGGTTGTAAGTCCCGGCCGCGCCGCAGCACATGTCCGCCTCGGGCAGCGGCACGACCCGAAGGCCGTCGATCATCGACAGCAGCTGCCGTGGTTGTTTCGTGATCTTCTGACCGTGCGCCAGGTGGCACGCGTCGTGATACGTCACCGTCAGCTCGACGCGGTGGGGCGGCGACGGCGGATCGAGCTCGACGATCAGCT
This sequence comes from Phycisphaera sp., assembly GCA_016125285.1. GTDB lineage: Bacteria > Planctomycetota > Phycisphaerae > Phycisphaerales > Zrk34 > RI-212. The sequence continues at coordinate 7,622 of WGMA01000010.1, read as the reverse complement.
CGCTGATGTCGCGCGTCTTGGCGCTGAACGCTTTCGCCCGCTCGGCCCAGGCCGAATCGTCACGCAGCAGGTGGTCGTACTCCTTGAGCATCGCGCCGCACCCGGCGATGTTGTTGACGACGATGTCGCAGTCGCCGAACGCCTCGATGTTGTGCTTCGCCCGCTCGGCCGCGCCGTCGGGGTCGCCGCCGTGGTGGTGGATCGCGCCGCAGCAATCCTGCGTTCGCGGCACGGCCACGTCGCAGCCCAGGTGCGTCAGCAGCTCCACCGTGCGCCGGTTCACGTCGTCGAACAGCACGGAACCGACGCAGCCGGCCATCAGCCCGACCGTCAGCTTTTTCTCGATCGTCGCTTGCGGGTTTGCGTCGTAGCGTTCGTCGAGCGGCTTCGGCCAGAGCCCGCCGCGCTGTGGCAACATCTGCTGCATCTTGCCGAGCTTCGGGCCGAGCAGCTTGCGCATCAGCGCAATCGTTGGCCGCCACATGCCGATCTTCTGCAGCAGCCGCGGCGGCAGCACCGCGAGGCGAAGCCGCGCCGGGCGCGTCATCACGTTGAGGCAGATCCAGTCGATGATGCGGTCGGCCAGGCCGCGCCGCTTCTCGCGCAGCCCGTGCTGCCTTGCTCGCTGCTCCTCGATCAGTTCGTGATATACCACGCCGCTCGGGCACGCCGTCTCGCACGCCCGGCAGTCGAGGCACTTGTCGAGGTGCGTGAGCACCTTGTCGGTCGGCTCGATGCGGCCGTCCGCCATCGCCTTCATCAGGTAGATGCGTCCGCGCGGCGAGTCGGCCTCGAGGCCGTTCTCCGTGTAGGTCGGGCACGCCGGCAGACACAATCCGCAGTGCACGCACAACTCCGCCTGCCGATACGTGCGCGGATCGAGCTCGAGCGCGATGCGCTTCGGCGGCCGGGTTGTCGGTGTGGTGTCACTCATGGTCGTCGGATCGCGCGGCGGCCGGCGTCATCACGGAAGCCGTCCGGGATTGAACACGTCGTTCGGGTCCATCGCGTGCTTCAGCTTTTTCAGCATAGCCCAGTCGGGCTGCGGCGGGGCGGCGGGCGCGAGGTCGGGCGTGTCGTCGGGGCGTGTCAGCCAGACACGCAGGCCGCCGTGCGGTTGCAGCAAGTCGAGCAGGTGTTTGTCCGCGGCGCGCGCCTGCTGCACGTCCCAGTCACCGCCGACGTGCAGCACGCCAACCGACGGCAGCGCGTCGATCATCCGCGGGCACGGGTCGATCTTCAGCAACTGCCGTGTCAGATGTCCGGTGACGGCGGGCGGCGCGATCACCTTGACCACGGCCGGGGTGTTCGTACGCCAGTGCACCCGGTCGCCCCGTGCGTTGATGTCGTCGTCGAGGTCGGTGTCACGCCGATCGATATCGCCGTGCTTGATATCCGCGTCGCTTAGCCACTTCGTTAGCGCCGCGTAACGTGCGTCGCATTCCGTGTCGTCGCCCGCGTAAGCCAGGTGCGCGATCGTGTGCGCGTGGCCCTCATTGTCGGTCGAGGTCTGCAGCATCATGTGCCACGGCGCCGCGTCGGAGGTGAGCAACGGCGTCATCTGCCGATCGAACGCCGTCGTGTCGACGCCGGGCAGGTGCACCTGGGTGACGCGTCGCGGCGTCGCGGCCGTGCGGATCGTTACCTCGCTGAGCAGGCCGAGCGTGTTGAGGTTGCCGACCATCATGCGCGTCACGTCGTACCCCGCGACGTTTTTGACCGTGCGCCCGCCGACGGTAATCTCGACGCCCGTCGCGTCGACGTACCGCAGCCCCAGCAGCATGTCGCGCACCGAGCCGTGCGCGATCCGCAGCGGACCGAACGCGTTGTGCGCCACGGCCTCGCCGACCCTCATTTCGCCCGGCCCGTCAAGTGGCAGGAACTGCCCCGCGGCGGCGAGCTCGGCGTGAAGCTCCGCCAGCCGCGTGCCCGCAGCGACGCGCACCGTCATGTCGGGTACGTAGTGATCGATGACGCCCGCCGGGGCGTCGATCACGACGTGATCGGGCGGCGGGGCATGTCCGAGTCCGCGGTGATATCGACCGTAGTCCACGACCTTACCGCCGCTGTTTGCCGTGTCTGCAATGGCCGAGGCGAAACCCGCCGCGTCCGACGTGCGTATCACCTGTGCACAGGCGATACCCTGAATGTGCGGCCTGTCGGTCATGAGGGCGACATTGTGGGCGATAAACTGACGGCGAACAAGCAACGCAGTCGCATTGTATCGGTAACAATTTGCGTTTCACCGGTTGACCTCGGCGTTGTGCCGAGATTGAATGTAACAGGTAGACCCGCCAAGAGGCTGCGGCTAAACTACCGTGCTGCGTAATGTACGGGTCCAGACGCCCGCATCACGCGAAACGCCAGGCGCCCCAATGTTTGGCTAGGCCGGCGTGGAGCTGTGCGGACCCGCGATCGGGACCCGATTGATCTGTGAGGTGACTCATGTTGGACAGTATGACACTCGCGCTCGGTATGCCTGGTGGCTGGGAATGGATGGTTCTGCTGGTGATCGGACTGCTGGTGTTCGGCAAGAACCTGCCGTCCGTTGGCAAGTCGCTCGGCAAGGGCATCGTGGAGTTCAAGAAGGGGCTCAAGGGCATCGAGGACGAAGTCGACCAGATCGACAACGAGGTCGATGAGGCGGTGAAGCGGCCCCAGCAGCTGTCGAACAAGGTGGATGCGGCCTAACTCTGGCAATCTTGACGCGTCAACCGGCCCGCAGAGCGGCGGCCGGTCGACCGCGTCGAATCGAGGTGTGCGATGCATATGCCCGGTGGTTGGGAATGGATCATCCTGCTCGTGATCGCGCTGCTGATCTTCGGCAAGCGCCTGCCCGAAGTGGGCAAGTCACTGGGCAAGGGCATTGTTGAGTTCAAGAAAGGACTCAAGAACGTCAAGGACGAGATGGACGAGGTCGACCGCGAAGTCGACGACGCGGTGACCCGCGCCGAGAAGCAGAGCGCCAAGCCCAAGAAGGCGCCCGCGCAACTCGAAGCGGAGGCCGACGCCGACGCCGACGACGAGCATGTCGCCGAGAAGTCGTCCGAGGAGCCGGTTCGGGAGAAGGCTTGACCGCCGGAATCGAACCGATACATTGTCACGACAGAAAACCGAGGACGGCCGTGAGCCGTCACCCGGGCGATTAGCTCAGCTGGCTAGAGCGCACGGATCACACCCGTGAGGTCGGGGGTTCGAGTCCCTCATCGCCCACTTTTACAACTTCCGCCGACTACGCGATTTGCGTACCTGCCCGTGTGGGGCAGAGCGGCCTAAGGAAAAGTAGTTTCTCCGTAATTACGGAGAAACTCCTCCCGAAGGAGCCGCAAAATGCCCCGCAAATCCCGAATCCCGAAATACTGTCACCACAAAGCATCCGGTCGTGCCGTCGTCCGCATCGATGGTAAGGACCACTATCTCGGTGCGTGGAACAGCCCGCAGAGCAAAGTCGAATAACCCAGGTACACAAGCGTGTAGTTCTACACGCTTGGCATCCCAGGGAGGCTCACATGCCCCGAAAACCATCCAGTCGTCCCCCTCGCGTCCCCAAGTATCGCCTGCATAAGGCCAGCGGTCAGGCGTACGTCCAGTTCAACAATAGGCGCATCTACCTCGGCGACTACGATGCGCCTCAGACGCGTGAACAGTACCATCGCATCATCGCCGAGTGGGAGGCTTGTGGCCGGCGGCCGCTTGCGGCTTGGAACGCCGACGGACCCCGCCGCCCCGGCGTGCCTGCGGACCTGACCATCGCCGAACTGCTTGAAGGTCACCACGAACACACGATCGAGTACTGCCGGCTGCCGGACGGTTCGATCGGCACCGAGCCGGACGATTTCAGGCAGGCGCTGCGACCGGTGCACGGTTGTTGGGAATATCACCGATGGTACGATTATAATGGGTAATTAGGGCTGACAGAGGGAGAGATGGGGCGTCTTGTTCACTCAGCGGGCGCCCCTCCTGAGTTCATCAATGAGATGATGCTTGGAAACGAATGCCGATGCAATTGTCGATCGTCACGACACTCTATTGTTCACAGCCGCACTTGGAAGAGTTCTTTGAACGTATCCAGGCACAGGCGCAGGCAGTCACCGAAGATTATGAGATTATCTTTGTGAACGATGGATCGCCGGATGATTCGTGTGAGTTGGCGGTCGGTTTTATCGAACGGGATCCTCGAGTGATCGTGGTCGATCTCTCTCGCAATTTTGGTCACCATACCGCCATCATGGCTGGATTGGAGATCGCTCAAGGACAACGTGTTTTTCTGATCGATTGCGATCTTGAAGAGGATCCGGAGCTCCTCGGTCAGTTCACCCATATCATCGACGAACGATGTTGTGACGCCGTGTATGGCGTGCAGACGAAACGCAAGGGTGGTGTGGTGGAGCGAATCAGCGGGGCCTTGTTCTATCGCCTGTTCAATGCGATATCCAGTCACCCCGTCGTACCCAACCTAATCATGGCGAGGCTTATGACGCGACGTTACGTCGATACGCTGCTCCGCTACTCAGAACGCACGGTATTCCTAGCCGGCCTGTTTGCACACGTGGGTTATGAACAGGTAAGCGTCCCGGTATTCAAACACAGCCACAGCCCAAGCAGCTACAGCATGGCGCGAAAGCTGACAATGGCGGTCGAGGCGATGACCTCGTTCAGCTCGAAGCCGCTGATCTGGGTGTTTTACCTGGGAGTCTTTCTAACCGTGACGGCTGCGTGCGAGGGGTTGTACTTGATCATCCGGCATCTATTCATCTCCCCGTTCGGTCAACCGGGCTGGGCATCCCTCATGGTGTCGGTATGGTTTCTGGGTGGCGTGGGCATCTTCTGCCTGGGACTCATTGGCATGTACATTGCCAAACTGTTTGACGAGGTAAAAGGTCGGCCCCGCACGACCGTTCGACACATATTTTGTCGAGAAAGCAACGCTCAATTCCCCCAAAACGACAAGCAACGCGAGATTGCTTTGCAGAACTATCCGAAGTGATCGACACGATCATGCGATCCGGGATAGATGTAGCCATGGCCTCTTGCCGGATCGGAGATGAGCCCATGTCGAAGCCGATAATGAATCGAGGTAGCTGATATGGCTGACATTGATCTGACGCCGACCGTTGAGTACTACCGTGGCAAGTTGAGAGAGCACGGGCCCGGGCCCCGCGGCATGGACTGGAAAGATGAGGACTCACAGAATCTACGCTTCGATGTAATCAGCCGATACATCGACTTCTCCAGATGTCCCTCTGTAATCGACGTCGGTTGTGGCAGCGGTGAATTCCTAAACTATTGTCATCGCCACAACCAGACGCTCGACTATCTGGGCATCGATGTGTGCCCCGAGATGATCGACGCGTTCCATGCTCGATTCCCCGATGAATCGGCGAGGCTTGAGACAGTTGAACAATGTGCGAGCACGGGACAGAGTTTCGACTATGCGATCGCATCCGGAACATTCAATGCAAAGCTCGACGTCGATGAGCATCGTTGGCGTGAATACTTTCACGCCAGTATTGACGCGATGTTTAGACTTTGTCGCGTTGCGGCCATTGTCAATATGATGACCAGCTTTGTCGATTACCGATATGACCGTTTGTACTATCCTACACCAGACGAGGTGTGCAGCCTGACGGTGGGTCGACTCAGCCGCAATTTCACCCTCGACCATAGTTATCCACTCTATGAAATGACGCTCGTCATCTTCAGGTAGGAACGTTACGGGATTCAATCATGGCTAATGTTGTAGTCTTCGGCACAAATGACTTCGCGGAGGTGGTATACGCGTATCTCCGGGATGAGAGCGAACACCAAGTCGTCGCGTTTACGGTCGAGCAGAAGTATTGGCGAGGCTCGCAGTTCTTGGGGCTCGACGTTGTGCCATTCGAGCAGATTGCCGAGGCCATGCCGACCGACCAGGTCGCTATGTTTGTGGCGGCAGGTCCGTCGCGAGTGAACAAGCTGCGCAGCAGGGTATTCGCAGAGGCGAAAGCCAAGGGCTACCGCTTGATTTCACACGTCTGTTCCGGCGCTCACATTTGTTCGAATGTGCCGTACGGTGAGAATTGTTGGTTCTTCGACGGGGTAGTCGTCGAGCCGTACTGTCGGATTGGAGATGACAATGTGTTCTGGAGCGGAGCGATATTGGCGCACCACAGCACCGTGGGCAATCATTGCTTCATCGCCCCCGCGGCAGCCGTGTCTGGGCGATGCGTTATTCACGATCACGTCTTCCTCGGTATCAACTCAACGGTGCGCGACCATGTCACAATCAAGGAGGGTTGCGTCATCGGAGCCGGTGCTGTCATCAAGCAGGATACGGAACCCTACTCGGTTTATTCTCAAGCGAAAACGCCGCGTTTCCGTGGCGACAGTGAGACAGTGGAGTTGTAATCACGGTTAAAGAGACTGTCGTCAAGCAGGCGTCATTGCTCCCCCTCGGGTTGCCATATCAGCCTGCCCGCATTCTGGCCTGCCATAAACATCAGGTCTAACACGGAAACGTTGCCCGCGAAATCCCCGTAAAGTTGGGGGTATGGCGGATAGTCATAGTCCATGAATTCAACCGGTATATCACCAAACTTCTCCATTTCCAGGTAAGACTTCGCCGATGGTCCGGAGATGTAATAGTCGGCGTCTAGGAGCTTCAAGATGCTGATCACCCGATCGGTCTTGTGGCCTTGGGCGGGCAGGGTCGACGATCGAATGAACTGTGTTTTTGTGATTCCAAGTCGTTGCGCCAGGGCAATAGTTGTGTCGACCACGAAATCAACCAGCAACTCGGAGCGGCGGCTGTAAAGCACTTCCAACATCTCTCGATAGTCGTCAAAGTGAGGGGCTCGACCGTAGGCGTGACGGATACTCTCCCAATGACGTTTTGCCCACGGGCGGCTCCAGTCGATCCGGATCTGATTGATTGGGATCCCATCGGTGACCGCGCCTTTGCGATGCACAGGGATTGTCAGCCATTTCAATCCATCCTTGGTCTTGATCTGGTTTCGATTTCTCCATCCGCTTCTGTCGTATTGTGCGTCGTCGTAGAAGACGAATACATCCGCCTTTTGGATCTGATGAAAGTAGCCCCGCCAGGGGATATAGGAGGGTTGGAGGATGACACACTTCATCGGCATCTCTTCACGAACGTTCTTTGGTATCGTTGATTGCAAACGACGCCACATCAATCGGCGAGGTGCTCGAGTCGCACATCGCATTGTTGATTCTTCCAATATACGTGGCCCATTACACTCCATGGCGCAGCCAATTGCTGGCGGTAGTGCCCGCTTACCCATTCGTTTTCGCTTCGCACCTCTCGCGCAACTACTTCAAAGACAGCGTCCCTGAGCGAAAGGCCATGCTTGTGAGCCCAGAACGCGGTGTACCGCTGTAGGCCCCACGTCAATTGGTCCGGATCAAGATTCGGCCCGACGGTTCGCCACGTCCATGCCACCCAGATTCGTCCGGTGCATCCGGCGGAGACCTCGCCATTGCGTATCTGTTTACCGGGTGCAATAATGCTGGCGCAGTCGGCGCGGGCAGGTTATGCTCGGTTGCATGACGGAATGGAGTCCGGCACAGATCGAGGCATTGCTGCGACGGGTCGAGGCGTTGGAGCGTCGGGTCGAGCAGTT
>WGMA01000014.1 GCA_016125285.1 Phycisphaera sp. | reverse complement strand
TCGCCCGCATGATCCAAGACCAAAGTTCGCGTTCCATCGCTGTTGCTCCTTTGTGTTGAAGGAAATCTTGCAACAACAGCATGGACGCGAACTGCGCCCAGCGCAAGCAATTAAACCAACCGCGCATAACCTCCTATAGAGGGTCCACGCATGGCAAAACCGACAGACACACCGCGCGCCGATCACGCCGATCGCCTATTTTGCACTTTGCATTTTTCATTTTGCACTTTGCATTGCCGACGCGTCCCGCGTCGGCGCCCCCCCTCCCCCGCCCACAGAAACAGGCATTCACCGATTCGCCCCGCGCGGGCACGCCTTACAATCAAGTGCAGGGGTGTAACGTGACCGATGTGCCCGAACAATCCGGCGTGACGCCCGGCGGCAACCCCGCCGCGGCCCTGCTCAGCGACCCGGCCGCCCTCGCCGCGTACCTTACGCGACTCCACGACCGCCCCGCCCGCGTCACCGCCATCACGCGGCTCGACCAACCCGTCGACGAGCACGACGCCAAGGCCTACGGCTACGGCGTGCCCCTCCGCGTCGATTATGTCCTTGACGGCCCCGCAGCGTCCCCCGTCGGCACCGCCGCGCCCGATGCGGTACCCGACAGCGCACACCCCCCTCCCCCCCGCGCACCCAACGAGCCCGAGCCCCGCACCGCTGTGCTGCACACCATGGCCCCCGCGCCGTTCGGGCACGAGCACATGGCCGACCGCGCCGCCGTCATGCTCTGGTCGCACGACGCGTTCGGCCGCCTGCCGCGCCACCTCCGCAGCCTCGACGTCGGCGGCGTCACCCGCGCCGGCCGGCTCGTGTCGCTCGGCGACGTCGACGAGCTGTTCCTGCTGACCGACTTCGCGCCGGGCGCGGTCTACGCGGCCGACCTCGAGCAGATGCGCGACCGTGACGCCCCCGCCGAGCGCGACATCCGGCGGGCCGACGCGTTGTGTGACTACCTCGTCGGCATCCACGCCACGAAGCGCGACGCCCCGAGCCTCTACACGCGGCGGATCCGCGAGCTGGTCGGCCACGGCGAGTGCATCATGGGCCTGATCGACAGCTACCCGCCCGACCACCCGATCGCCACGCCGCTGCTGCTCGAGCGCATCGAGGCGATGGCCCTGGCGTGGCGCTGGCGGATCAAGGCACGCGTACATCGGCTCGCGCAGGTGCACGGCGACTTCCACCCGTGGAACATCCTGTTCGACGAGGCCGACGGGCTGCACGTGCTCGACCGCTCGCGCGGCATGTGGGGCGACCCGGCCGACGACGTGACCTCGCTGTCGATGAACTACGTGTTCGAGTCCGTCCAGGCGCACGGCGTGCTGACGGGTGCGTTCGGCGCGCTGCACGAGCGGCTGTGGCGGCGGTATCTCGACGCGACCGGCGACGACGAACTGCTCGACGTCGCCCCGCCGTTCATCGCGTTCCGCGGCCTGGTGATGGCCAGCCCGGTGTGGTTCCCCGACATCGACGAGGCGGTCCGCGGTAAGATGCTGTCGCTGGTGGTCGCGGCGTTGGAATCCGAACGATACGAACCGGAGCGAGTCAATGACTACCTCACGAGCGGACGGGCCGGATGAACAACCGGGCTTCGCGGTCTGGCTGACGGGGCTGCCGGCGTCGGGCAAGAGCACGATCGCCGAGGCGCTGTACGCGTTGCTCGACGAGCACAGCGTCGAGGTGGAGGTGCTGGAGTCCGACACGCTGCGTCGGCACATCACGCCGGACCCGACGTTCGACGAGCACGAGCGCGACATGTTCTACGCGGCGATCGCGCACATGAGCAAGCTGCTGACGGACCACGGCGTGTCGGTGATCATCGCGGCGACGGGCAACCGGCGGCGTTACCGCGACCAGGCCCGCGGTCAGATCGCGCGGTTCGTCGAGGTACATGTCGACTGCCCGATGGAGGTCTGCGTCGAGCGCGACCCCAAGGGCCTCTACGCGGCGGCGGGGCACGGCGACAACGACCACGTGCCCGGCGCCGGCGCGCCCTACGAAGCGCCCACCGAGCCGGAGCTGACCGTGCGCGGCGACCGGCAGGACCCCGCCGAGTCGGCGCGGCAGATCTTCGCGGAGCTCGAGCGGCACGGATGGATCAACGGCGATGGGGACGCCGACACCGACGAACGCGACGAGGATTCATGAACGAAACCCGGGGGACATCGGGGGAGAAAAAAAGGCGTAGCCGTGCAAGCGGCTACGCCCGTGAGGTCCGTCGGCGTGCGCGACGCACGCGGTGGTGTCGATCACTTGAACGCGCCTTCGTCGTACTTCTTCCAGAACGTGATCGGGTCCGTCAGGTCGCTGTCGGGGTCGCCGAACATCGTGCCGATCTGCTGCATCGAGCCGATGCGGCGGACGTCCTTGATGCCGGCGGTGATGTTCTTCGGCGTGAAGACCAGGCGTGTGAGCGGCAGCTCGGCCAGCGGCGTGAGGTCGGTGATCGGCGTGTCGGCGATGTGCAGGCGCTCGAGCTTGGGCATCGTGCGGACCACCGAGATGTCTTTGACCTTCGTGCCCTTGAGCGTGATGCTCACGAGCGGCGCGCGCTCGAGCACGGAGATGTCCTCGACCGGCGAGTCGTTCAGCCAGAGCATCTCCAGCGGCATGCCCTCGAGGGCGCTGATGTCGCTGACGTGCGTGCGCACGAGGCGCAGCTCGCGGATCGGCATGCCCAGCAGCGGCGACAGGTCCTTGACCGGCGTGTTGCTCAGCGCGACCTGCGCGAGGCGCATGTTCTTCAGCGGCGACAGGTCGGTGACCTGCGTGTTCTCGAGGTACAGCGCCTGGAGCTTGAGGTCCTTGAGCGGCGAGAGGTCCGACACGGCCGCGTCCTTGAGGTCGACCGCGGCGATGTTGCCGTCGCCGTCGAACTGGAACTGGCCCTTGTCGGCGTACTGCGGGTTGGCGGACTTGATCATCGCGTGCAGCTTCTCGGGGGTCAGCGACGGCGCGGCGGGCACGAGCGGGGCGCCGTCGGCGCCCGGCGCGGACGCGGAAACCGGCGCGGAGGCGTCGGGGCCCTGCGCCGGCGCGACGGGCTTTTCGGCGCCGCTGAACGGCGACAGCTCGTTGGGCGCGGGGGGCGGCGTCGGCGCGGTGGCGCCGGGATCGTCACCGCATCCCGCGACGAGCATCATCGAAAATGTGAGAAATCCTGCGGTGAAAACGGTGAAAGCGTTCGGCTGCTTGCGTGGCACGTGTCGTCTCCTGATGTGTGTTCGAGGGCCGCATTGTATCGCGCTCGCGAGAAAAGACCCGTCGCCGAACCCGCGAAGCGCCCCGGCGCGATTCCGACAGGTGAAAATATTGTTTGAAAATTCTTCTCATAACTATTGATCGGAAGGCCTATTGGTCGAAATAATTGACGCCAGTGTCATTCGATACCAAGCCACGGTGGCCCAGCGAATGACACTTCACCTACGACCCTCGCTCCGAAAACCGCGGGTCGAACAGGAGGCCAAGCCATGGCCAAGAAGAAGGCTGCGAAGAAGAAGGCCGCTAAGAAGCCGGCCGCGAAGAAGAAGGCCGCCAAGAAGCCGGCCGCGAAGAAGAAGGCTGCGAAGAAGCCTGCCGCCAAGAAGAAGGCGACGAAGAAGAAGGCCACGAAGAAGAAGTAACACGACCGTACATCCGGTAGTGATCACGGGTCGGGCCAAAAGCCCGGCCCGTGTTATTTTGGGGAGAACCGCACGCGTGCCCGAGGCCGCGTGCGCCGCGCCGCAGACGTCACCGCGTCGCTTTGACACGCGATTCCCACTGCATCAACAGCTTCTTGAGCCGCGCGAACTCCGCGGGCTTCGACGCCTGCAGGTCGTGCTGCTCGCCGGGATCGCGCGCCACGTCGTAGAGCCACTGCCCGACCGCCGAACCGGCGGATTGGCGCACGTATTTCAGGTCGCCGTCGCGCGCCGCGCACCACGTCACGTCGCCGCGCCGACCACGCCAGAACATCTGCCGGGCGAACGTCGGCCTGCCGGTCTGCACGTGATCGATGATGTCGTAGCCGTCGAGCGGGTGGTCGTCCGGAACGGTCGCGCCGGCGATGCGGAGGAACGACCGGGTCAGGTCGAACGTGAGGCACGGCTGGTCGCAGACCTGACCGGGCGTGATGCGGCCGGGCCAGCGGATGATCATCGGCACGCGGATGCCGCCTTCGAGCGTGGTGCTCTTGTGACCGCGCAGCGGCGACATGTACGCCGCGCCGCCGACGCCGCCGTTGTCCGACGCGAACACGACCAGCGTGTCGTCGGCGATGCCCGCGGCGTCGATCGCGTCGAGCAGCCGGCCGACCTCCGCGTCGATGTCCTCGAGCATCGCGACGTACGCGGCGGGGTCTTTCGAGGTCCACGTTTCGGGCGTCACGACTTTCTTCGCGTCGCCGGGACCCTGATACGGGAAGTGCGGGCACTCGTGCGAGAGCATGAGGAAGAACGGCTCGGCCTTGTGCTTGTTGATGAACGCGATGGACGCGTCGGTGATCAGGTGCGTCATGTAGCCTTCGCGGTCGACGGGCTTGCGTCCCTCGAACAGCACGTGCAGGTCGCTGGTCTCGCGGTGGGTGAAGTAGTCGACGTTGCCGCCGGTGTAGCCGAAGAACTCGGCCCAGCCGTGCTCCATGGGATTGAACTTCGGCTCGTAGCCGAGGTGCCACTTGCCGATGAGCCCGCAGACGTAGCCGGCGTCGTTGAGGCAGCGCGGGATGACGGACGCGTCGGCGGGCAGGCCGAGGTCGTGCTGGTTGGCGAGTCGGATCGCGTCGTCGTATCGGCCGACGTTGCCGGTGCCGATGGCGCACTCGAGTCCGCCGGCGCGCTGCTGATAGGCGCCGGTGTAGAACGCGGTGCGTGACGGGCTGCACTCGGTGCCGTTGGAATAGTGCGCGGTGAAGCGCACGCCCTGCTCGGCGAGGCGATCGATGACGGGCGTCTTGGCGGTCGGGTGGCCGTAGCAGCCGAGGTCGCCGTAGCCCATGTCGTCGACGAAGATGAACACGATGCTGGGCTTGGCGGCGCGGGCGGCCCGGGCGACGGGGGTGTGCGCGGCGGTGAGCACGATGTACACAGCGACGCAGGCCCACACGCACAGACGAAAAACGCGGCGATTCGACATAAACGAGAAACCTTTCAGGGGTTGGGGCGTCGCATTATACGGCGCACGCCGGTGCGACCAAGATTCGACTTGGTCCGACCGCGCCGGGCCCGTTAGAATAAAAACCCACATTTTTCCGATGATTTGCGAGGTTGGAGATGCGTACCACAACGACGAGACGGTTTGCGACCGCACTGATCGCCGCGGCGATCGCGCTGGGCGCGACGATGGACGCGGCCGAGGCCGGGACGCGGCAGCGCGAGGACCGCATCGAGGAGCTGGTCTACACGGTCAAGGGCATCGAGAAGAAGGTCAACGAGGCGACGGGCGTCCGCGACGAGGTCAAGCAGCGGTTCAACCCGGCCAAGGCGGAGTACGAGCAGGCGCACGCGGCGGTCGAGTCGCTGGAGACCGAGCTGGTCGAGGCGCGGAAGCAGGCGGCGGAGATGACGCGCAAGCGTGTCGACGTGGCCAGGCAGCTGCAGGACCAGCTGGACGATCAGCCGGGCGTGAAGGAGGCGGCGGAGGCGATGCGTGCGGCGACGGAGAAGGCGAACGCGGTGAAGACCGAGGTGCTCAGGCCGCTGACCGAGTCGGCGCGGTACCAGGCGGTGTCGAAGCAGCTGGACGACGCGGCGGCGCGGCTGCGTGCGATGCAGGCGGACGGCGCGGACCCGCAGGACACGGCGTCGATGCGGCTGCGTGTGGCGGAGATCGAGCAGGAGCTGCGTGAGCTGGTGGCCAAGGCGCTGGCGGCGAGCGAGCCTTACCGGCAGGCCGCGGCGGCGCTGGACGAGGCGGAGAAGCGGCTCAAGGCCGAGCGCGACGCACAGGCGGCGCAGTTCGCCAACGACCCGGAGCGGAACGCGACGACGACGGCCGTCGACGACCTGCGCAAGAAGCAGGGCGAGCTGCAGAAGAAGCTGGCGGAGGCGAAGCGCGCCGAGGCGAAGGCGAAGCCGAAGTACGCGTTCTACGCCCGCAAGCTCGCCGAGGCGGAGAAGGAAGTCGACCATCAGCAGACGCTGCTGAAGCAGGCGGAAGATCTGCTTCGGGACGCGCGGGCGGGAGGCTGATCGCAGGTGGGAAGTGGGATGTCGGAACGCGGAGCTTCAGTTCGCCGATCCGAGCTCCGCGTTCCGACTTAATCCAGATTCAGCGGCGTCACCTTGATGTTGCGGAACGCGACGGGGCCTTCGTTGCCTTGGAGGTAGAGCGGGCCGGTGGGGTGCTCTTCGCCGGTGAGTCCGCCGAGGGTGGTGTCGGGGGCTTCGACGTTTTCGTGGATGAGCTGGCCGTTGAGTTCGATCCTGATGAAGCGGGCGTTTTCGGTCTTCTTGCCGGCGGCGTCGAAGCGCGGGGCGCGGAACTCGATGACGTACTTCTGCCACTCGCCGGGCTTCTTCTGCGTGAAGATTTTCGGCGCGGCGATGCGTGCGATGGCGCCGTGGTCCATGTCGGTGGGGTGGTTGATGTCGGCGGGCAGCGTGTCGAGCACCTGCACCTCGTAGTCGCCGTGGACGAAGATGCCGCTGTTGGAACCGACGGCGAGCATGACCTCGAGCTCGATGCGGTGGTCGCCGAACTTCTGCTTCGTGTACGGATTGCAGGCCTGGCCGTCGGGGTTGATCAGGTCCGTGCCGCCGGGTTCGACCTTGAGCTGCGTGCGATGGTCGGGGTCGATGGAGGCGGCGCCGACGACCCAGTTGCTGGGGCGTGCGGTGTCGTCGAAGGCCCAGCCGGTGAGGTCCTTGTCGTTGAAGGGCTCGATGACGACGGGCGCGGCGTCGGCGGGCCTGGCGGTCGTTGCGGGCGTGGCGCCGGTGGCGGTGGGCTTGGCGGGCGGCGCGGGTTTTTCGCAGCCCGTGGTCGTGATGAGGGTTGCGGCGATCAGGCCGGTCAGGAAAATGCGCATCGGGCGTCCTCGCGAGCAGGGGCGACGGCGCGGGCCGGCCGCCGGAGCGATGAAAAGGTTTGCGTCAGGCCGGCTATGTTACACGTGTATATCATATGACTCACGCGATCCCCTCGAATCATTTCAACGGAGCGTCCATGACCACGACCCGCCGCACCGTCACGATGTCCACGCTGCTCGCCGCGCTGCTGGCGATGTTCGTGTCCGCCGATGCCCGCGCCGACCTGCACGTGCTGACGATCGGCGGCGGGTACAGCCCCACGGGCAATCAGGTCTCGCTGGAGAAGAACGTGCAGTACTTCCGCCGCGTGCTGGAGGACAAGCACCTGGCCGACGTGCCGCAGCACCTGCTGTTCGCCGACGGCGACGACCCGGCGCGTGACGTGGTGTTCACGGACCCGGAGCACCCCGCGCCGCGCGTGGTCGAGCTGATGGCGGACCTGTTCGGGTCGACGAATCACCTCAGCGACTCGTACCGCTCGCACGAGCTGTCGGGCGTCGACGGGCCTTCGAGCGTCGAGACCATCGACAAGTGGTTCAACGACGTCGGCTCGAAGCTCACGCCGAACGACCGCCTGCTGATCTACTTCACCGGGCACGGCGGCAAGACGGTCAAGAAGGACACCGAGAACACGAAGATGTACCTGTGGAACAACACGCACCTGACGGTCAGCGACTTCGTGGCGCGGCTCGACAAGCTGGACCCGAAGGTGCCGGTGACGATGGTGATGGTGCAGTGCTTCAGCGGCGGGTTCGCGAACGTGATCTTCAAGGAGGGCGATCCGAAGAAGGGCCTGGACGATCACAAACGGTGCGGGTTCTTCGCGACGGTGGCGACGCGCACCGCCGCGGGATGCACGCCGGACATCAACGAGGCGAACTACCACGAGTACAGCAGCTACTTCTGGGCGGCGCTGGCGGGGTTCGATCGGCTGGGGCACCGCCTGGAGATGACGCCGGACTTCAACCACGACGGGCGGATCTGCTACGACGAGGCGCACGGTTACGCGTTGCTGACGTCGAGCACGATCGACATCTCGGTCAAGACGTCGGACGCGTTTCTGCGGACGTTCTCGAAGCTGAAGCAGCCGAAGAAGGCGGAGGACGCGATCGAGGGTCTGATGACGCTGGACGTGCCGTTCGAGCGTGTGCTGGAGGCGGCGGGCCCGACGGACCGCGCGGTGCTGGAGGGCCTGAGCGCGACGCTCGAGCTGAAGGGGCCGGACCGCGTGGCCGACGCCGGGGACAAGGCCGACGACATCGAGGAGCAGCGTCGCACGCTGAGCAAGGACTACGGCAAGCTCAAGCGCGAGCGTGACGGACTGGGTCAGCGGATCGTCGCGGAGCTGAAGAAGCGCTGGCCGGAGATGAACAACATGTGGCACCCCGAGGTGGCGCGCTTGATCCGCGAGCAGCCCGACGAGGTGCTGAAGGTGATCGAGTCGACGGGGCAGCTCAAGCGGTTCGACGAGCTGGGCGAGAAGATGGAGTCGATCGAGACGCAGCGGTTGGACCTGGAGAAGCAGTGGGTCAAGACGCAGCGGTTCCTGCGTGTAACGGAGAACGTGGTGCTCGCGGCGAACCTGCCGCGTGTGGCGACGCAGGAGATCCAGGACCGCTACGCGGCGTTGCTGGCCGCGGAGGCCGATTCGCTGCGGTGACGGGGCCCGCGGCGGACGCTCAATACGGGTCGTGCGCGATTTTTTCCTACGGGTGAGACGCCGATTTCGATTACGATGTTCGGCTCGCATCGAGGAAAGATCGCATGACACGACACACGGACATGACACGGCGGACGGCGTTGATCGCGTTGGTGGTGTGCTGCGCGGCGGCGCCGTTGGCGTGGTCGCAGGACAACGAGAAGAAGGACGCGCCGCCCGCTCGGACGGAATACAAGGGCCGGACGATCGCGCACACGATGCACTGGTCGGGCGCGCCGTGGCTGGAGCGTGCGACGCGGGAGGCGGAGGAGAAGTCGTCGCTGCTGCTCAAGGAGCTGCGGCTGCGGCCGGGCGACGTGGTGTGCGACCTGGGCTGCGGCAGCGGTTACCACACGCTGCGTATGGCGAAGGTCGTCGGCCCGACCGGCAAGGTGTACGGCGAGGACATCCAGAAGGAGATGCTCAATTTCCTGATGGACAACGCCAAGAAGGCCGAGGTGACGAACGTCGTGCCGGTCCTCGGCGAGCTGTGGGACCCGAAGCTGCCCGACGGGTCGTGCGACCTGATCCTGCTGGTTGACGTGTACCACGAGCTGAGCCACCCGGAGCTGATGCTGCAGGCGATGCGCAAGGCGCTGAAGCCGCGCGGGCACGTGGCGCTGGTCGAGTACCGCGCCGAGGACCCCGACGTGCCGATCAAGAAGCTGCACAAGATGTCGAAGGAGCAGATCCTCAAGGAGTGGCTGCCCAACGGCTTCAAGCTCGAGCGCCAGTTCGACGGCCTGCCGTGGCAGCACCTGATGTTCTTCCAGCGTGACGACGCGCCGGCGGAGGAAGGTTCGAAGGACGGCGACAAGCCGACCGCCCCCGAGAAGAAGACGGAGTAGCGATCATGGCCCCGATGATGTTTGCGGTGGGGTTCCTCGTGCTGCACACGACGCGGTTGGGTTACGGCCTGCCCGTGCTGAAGCGTCGCGTGGTCGAGAGTCGCCGGGACGCGGTGGAGATGGCGTTCCTCGCGGCGATCTTTGTCGGCACGGTCGTGCTGCCGCTGGTGTACCTGACGAAGCCTCAGTCGCTGGCGTTCGCGGAGTACGACGCGTGGCGGTGGCTGCCGTGGGTCGGCGCGCCGAGCATGATCGGCGCGTCGTGGCTGTTCTGGCGGTCGCACGCGGACCTCGGCCGCAACTGGTCGGTCACGCTCGAGCTCCGCGAGGATCACACGCTGATCACGCACGGCATCTACGAACGCATCCGTCACCCGATGTACGCGGCGGTGTGGCTGTGGGGGATCGGCCAGCTGCTGCTGCTGCCGAACTGGCTGGCGGGCGGGGCGAACCTGCTGGCCTTCATCCCGCTGTACCTCGTGCGTGTGCCGCGCGAGGAGCGGATGATGCTGGATCACTTCGGCGTGGCGTATCGCTCGTACATGCGGCGGACGGGCCGCGTGTGGCCGCGTCGCGCGGGCGACGACTGAACCTGCTTATCGATGTTGATGACCGGTCAGTGACGCGACGACGCGCCGCCGTTGTGTGCGCTGTGTTCGCGCGGATCAGTTGGCCTTGAGCAGCGGGCCGCCGAACGCGCTGATGGTCACGCCGCCGCGGTGTCCGCCGTAGCCGCAGCCGCTGAACAGGTCCGACAGCCCGGACAGGAATCCGCCGCCGGAGTAGCACGACGTGGGGTAGGCCACGTAGCCGCGCGGGCTGTAGCCGTACGTGCCGTAGCCGTAGGGCGAGTACGCGCGGTCGAGCAGGAATTTGCGTGCGGCGGTGCGGTACTCGGCCCGCGCCGCGGCGGCCTCGGCGCGGGCGGCGTACAACGCGTCGTCCGCTTCGTATGCGCGGTCGAGCGCGGACGCGACGGCGTCGTTCGTGTGCAGCTGCTCGCGGAGGCCATGCTCGATGGCGAGGTAGCGGTCGCGCGATGCGTGATACGCGGCGCCGGTGGCGGCGACCTGCGGGTCGGCGTCGATCGCCGCGGACTCCAGCTCGCCGAGCCGCGACCCGATCGCCAGACGCAGCCGCGCCAAGCGCTCGACGTAGCCGGGGTCGACCTGCGGATCGGCGTGGGCGGCGTCGATGCGTGCGTCGACCTCCGCGGCCTTGATCAGCGTGTCGCGATACGCGTCGTTGTCGGACAGCCGCCCGATCGCAGCGCCGCGCGTCGCCTCATACGCGTCGCGGGCCTCGGTCATGTCGCGGCTCGCCTGCGCGTAGGCCGGGTCCGCCTCGAGCTGGTGCAGCAGGGTCGATTGCGTGTTGCGCAGCTGCGACCAGGCGCGGTCGCGCTGCGCCATCGCGCCAAGCCGCATCACCGCCGCACCGGCCGAACGCCCGGCGCGCTCCGCGAGCTTGTACTCGTCACGCTGGCGATCCGACGTCGAGCCGCGATCGGTATCGTCGTCTGTCGCGGCCCGGACGGGCGCCGCCAGCAGCACGACGGCCAGCGCCGCCCCGAAAACGCCAACCCATGCACGGCCTGTCACGTTGTATCGCTTGTTCATCGTCGATGTCCTCGGAAGGGATGTGCGGCGGCGCAGCCCGCCCGCCGTCAACTATTCTATCGGGCGCGACGGGCCGATTCACGCCCGATTTCGAAAGTACGCGAGTCGCCGGGCCCGGCCCCGTGCGGCGACCACGTGCAAACGCCCCGCCGATCTTCGGCCGACGGGTTCGCCACGGATGCAACGCTCAATGCGGGAATCACCAGCTGCGTCGGCCACCGCCACCACCACCGCCGCCACGGTCCGGGCGGGCCTTCGCCTCGTTGATACGCAGCGTACGCCCCTCGAACTCGGTTTCGTTGACGGCCTCGATCGCCGATGCCGCGGCCGCGTCGTCCGGCATCGTCACGAATCCGAACCCGCGCGATCGGCCGGTCTGACGGTCGATCATCACGACCGCGTCCGACACCTCGCCGTACTCCCCAAAAAGCGACCGCAGCCCGTCTTCCGTTGTCTGAAAACTCAGATTGCCCACGTAAATACGCATCGCCAACCTCTCCAACCGATCCACAGCAGCGCGACCGCCCGCCGGACGGCCACCGCCCGAGTCGTCGCGTCACTGCACCTTCCCTGCGCGCCTGGCGCGCCCAAACCGCCCGCGACCATCGCCGGGCCAACCGCAGTATAGCGCCGCCCGGACGA
Source organism: Phycisphaera sp. (assembly GCA_016125285.1). GTDB lineage: Bacteria > Planctomycetota > Phycisphaerae > Phycisphaerales > Zrk34 > RI-212. Next base: position 104,900 of record WGMA01000014.1, on the reverse strand, counting down.
CCGCCCGGCGACGCCGTGTTTAAACTCCGTGAACGCCGCGGAGAGGGCCATTTATGAGCGTCGCGCTAAAGCCTGCCATCGACGAGCCGATACGACTACCGGTGGCCGAGGGCCACACGCGTGCCCGGTCCGCGACGAAGAGCCCGAAGACATCACCCGCAGGAATACGCCATGTTCAGCCCCGCCAGTCTCCAGACGCACCACAAGGCCGCCGTGCTCGCGGCGTGCCTGATGGCGATCATGACCGCGGTCGTCGCCGTCGGGCTGCACAGCATCGGCGTGATCAGCGAGCACAACGCCAACGTCCTGGAGCGACGTTTCCCCGCGCTGGAGCTGCTGCTCAATGTCGACCGCGACATCTACCAGTGTCAGCTGGCGATCGAGCAGGCCGTGCGGGCCACGGACGCCGTCACGCGCGATCAGCAGATCGACGACTACCAGTCCAACATCGAGCAGTCGGACCGCCGCTACGCGCAGTACCAGCAGCTCGCCGTGCTGACGTCCGACGAGATGACCTGTCAGCGCAACTATCAGCGGTATCGCGTCGCGTGGCAGCAGTCGTGCGAGCGTCTGCTCGAGCAACTCGCCGCGATCCCGCCGTCAACCGACAACGCGGACCGCACGACCCCGATCGCGACGAGTCTCAGCGAGTCGAACAGCCTGTTCTCACGCATGCGGCTCGAACTCGACCGCATCGAGGAAGAGGTCTACGAGCCGATGCTCGACTCGGCCGTCACCGGCCTGCAGCAGGAGGCGGTCGTGGCGCGCAGCACGCTGATCGGCACGCTCATCAGCGCGTTGGTGATCGGGCTCGCCGTGACCGTCAGCGGCGTCCGAACGATCCACCGGCAGCACCAGCAGCTCGTCGACGAGCACGCCATGCGCGCTCGCGAGTCGCAGCGAAAGGATTTCGAGACCCGCCTCCAGCGGGCGCTCGACCTGGCGCGCGACGAGACGTCGGCGCTGCGTATCGTCGGCCGGGCGCTGCGCGAGGCGCAGATCGGCGCACGCTCGGACATGATGCTCGTCGACAGCGCGGCCGACCAGCTCTGCATCGTCGCCTCCAGCAACGGCGACGCCGACTCGGCTTGCCCGGTGACCGATCCGCACCAGTGCCCCGCGATCCTGCGCAACAGCGAGCAGGTCTTCGCCGACAGCGAGTCGTTCGAGGCGTGCCCGCACCTGCGGAACCGACCGATCGGACGCTGCTCCGCCGTGTGCACGCCGATCACCGTCATGGGCAAGACCGTCGGCGTGCTGCACAACGTCAATCAGCCCAACGCCGTCGCGGATGACCATGTCCAGACGCTCGACGCCGTGGCGACCGCGGTCGGGCAGACGCTCGGCCTGATCCGCGCCTTCGCGCAGAAAGAAGAGCAGGCCAACACCGATCCGCTGACCGGCCTGAGCAACCGCCGCAGCCTCGAGAGCCGCCTGCCCATGATCACCGGCCGGCCCGGCGCACAGTACGCCGTGGCGTTCGGCGACATCGACCGCTTCAAGCGCCTCAACGACGTGCACGGCCACGACACCGGTGACCGCGCTCTGAAGCTGTTCAGCGAGGTGCTCCGCGACGCGCTGCGGCCCAACGACCTGGTCGCGCGCTGGGGCGGTGAAGAGTTCGTCGTGGTGATGCCCGATACGACCGGCCCGCAGGCCGTCCGCGCCCTCGACCGAGTCCGCCAGCAGCTCACCACCCGACTCGATCACAGCGACGTGCCGGCCTACACCGCCAGCTTCGGCGTCGCCGACACCACCATCGGCGACACCTTCGAAGACCGCCTCAACGCCGCCGACGAGGCGCTGCTCCAGGCCAAGCGCGACGGCCGCGACCGCGTGATCTACCACGGCGTGTCCGACTACTACGACATCGAAGTGCAGGAACACGAAGGCGCCGCCGTGATCGATTGATACCAGACCCGCTCGCTCCGGCGCGGCCCCACGCGTCAGCCCGGCTTGCGGCCAGGCACCACGGCGCAGTGCACCAGCGTGGCGATCGTGTCCTCCGGCGTCAGCCCCGCCTCGCTCAACCACCCGCGGTACTCCGCCGCGGAATACGCCCGGCCCTCGGTCAGCGTGAACAGCGCCGCGGAGTACAACGCGATCGGCAGCGGCCCCGAGTGATCGTCGTGCAGCAGCACGTCGTGGATCAGCAGGCGACCGTTCGGCCGCAGCTTCCCGGCGCACCGCGTGACCAGCGTGCGGTTCTCCGCCACGTCCCAGTCGTGCAGGATGTTCGACAACAGCACCGCGTCGCACGCCGGCACGTCGGCGGTGAACATGTCGCCGGGCCGCAGCTCGAGGCGATCGGTCACGCCGTACTGCGCAGCGAACTCCGCGGCGACCTTCAGCACTTCGGGCCGATCCAGGACGATCGCACGCAGCGACGGGTTCTTCTGCAGCAGCGCGATGGAGTAGATGCCCGTGCCGCCGCCGACGTCGACCAGCAGCTCGACGCCGTGCATCGGCACGTTCGCCGCGAGCACCGGCGCGACGTTTTTCGCACGCCCCGCCAGCGCGAGCGTCAGGTGCCGCGCCGACGCCTCGGCCTCCATCGCCGAGTCCATGCCGTCCTTGTAGATGAACGCCGCGCCCTCTTCCGTGTCGGCGCCCGCGGGCTTGTTCGACGTCAGCCGCGCGACCATCTCCTTCACGCCCGGGGCCTCCGCGGCGAGGCCCACGTAGTCCGCGACCGCGAAGTACGCGTCACCCAGCAGGTGCTCGGCCGCGAGCGGCGTCGGCGTCAGTTTGCCGGAGTTGTCCGTCGTCAGCAACCCCATCGCGCGCAACGCCGTGAACAGCACGACCGCCGGTCGCTCCGCCAGACCAACCCTGTTGCGCAGCTCGTCGAAGCTCAGCGGAGCCGCCGCGACATGATCGAACACGCCGAGGTGCGCGACCGCCGCGGCCAGCAGCTCCGAACCGTAGCTGCCGCGGAAGTGTTCGAAGATGGGCGTGGGGTCGACTTGCGGCGGCGTGGTGGCGTCGAGTGGCATGCGTTCTCCTTGAGTTCCTGAAAGTCGTCCTAATCTTAACAACGCGACGGGATGCTGGATGCTGGATGCTGGATGCTGGATGCTGGATGCTGGATGCGACCCTGATAGACCCGCGACCGTCCGACATCGCGAGCGTCAGCGAGCCATCCAGAATCGCGAGTGCGATCGAGCAAGACCCGCGCAGCGGCGACTTACACGCCGTACTGCCGCAGGTGGTGATCGAAGTGCTTGCCGTGGGCGCGGCGCCAGAAGCGCAGCGTCATCGGGCCGAACAGCGGGCTGACGCCGATGCGGTCCGGCTCGCGCTGGGACGTCTCGACGAATCGCTTCATCGCGTCGATCAGCTTCGCGCGCTCACCCGCGACGTCTTCGTCCGGGTCGGGCGTGAACTCGTCGGGCGCCTTGATCCTGCCCTTCGGCCAGGGCATGAACGAGAACGCGCCCCACTTCATGATCGACCGCGTAAACCAGTTGCTGATATCTTCGCCGGTGTACTCGCCCAGCGAGATCTCGATGACGCGCGTCAGGTGCGCCAGCAGACCCGCGGGGCTCAGCGCGCCCCACTTCCGCTGGTCCGCCGACTCGACGCGTTCGACGCGGGCGACGAATTCGTCGAGCGTCGCGGTATCCAGTAACAGGGCCATGGTGGAATCTCCGTATTCTGCGATAACCGTCGCACGGTCCTTGTAGATGCGGCGTGGATGCTTGAAGATACACGTGGGGAGCGCGAGGAGCGACACATGAAGCTGCCGCACGAGCCGTCCACCGATCAGGCCCCAGACGCCACGCACATCTTCCGCGAGATGATCCGCGGTAAGTATTTCTATCTGCTGATGGCGATGCTGCTGATGACCGTGCTCGCGCCGGTGCTGCAGGGCGTGCGGATCGGCGCCGACGGCGGCATCCGCATCACGGATGTGCTCTACGCGCTGATCCTGCTCGCCGCGGTGCTCGTGATCAAACGCTCGCACCGACACGTCCTGATCGCGCTGACGATGATCGTGCCCGCCGCGGCGCTGAGCCTCGTGGCGTACAAGCTGCCGAACCAGCCTTACGTCGTCGTGCCCGGGCACCTGCTGCTGTTCGTGTTCGTGATGTACATGATGGGGCTGATGCTCGCCGACGTGCTGCTCGCCCGGCGTGTCACCGCCGACACGATCATGGGCGCCGTGTGCATCTACCTGCTGATCGCGCTGGCGTGGGCGATGCTGTTCAGCCTCTGCGCGTACGTCGACCCCGAGGCGTTCCGCGTCGCCGACGCGACCATCGACCCCGCCGAGATGGTCTTCCACCGCGACCGCTTCGGCACCGTCGTCTACTTCAGCCTCATCACCCTCACGACGCTGGGCTACGGCGACATCGTGCCGAACGCGCCGATCACGCAATCCCTCGCCGCGCTCGAGTCCGCGATCGGCCCGGTCTACCTCGCCGTGCTCGTCGCCCGGCTCGTCGGCATGCACATCCACGCCGCGCCGCGCATCGAGGAGTAGCCGCAGTGCCCCCACGCCCCACGCCACGCAACGAGTTCGTCGACTACGTGCTCGATCAGCTGCGCGAGCTCGGCGGCGTGACCGCCAAGCGCATGTTCGGCGGGCACGGGCTCTACAGCGACGGCGTGTTCTTCGCGATCATCCACGCCGACACGCTCTACCTGAAGACCGACGACGCCAGCCGCGCCGCGTTCGTCGAGCGCGATTGCGAGCCGTTCCGCCCCACCGACAAGATCACGCTGCGGACCTACTACGAGACGCCCAGCGACGTGCTCGAACACGTCGAGACGCTCACCGCCTGGGCGCGGCGCGCCGTCGAAGCGAAGCGCGACGAAGACGACGCGAACGACCCCGGCCGCGCGAAACCGACAAAAACGCCCCGGCGACACACACGTCGTCGCCGAGGCTGAGGGTGGGTTGTTCCGCGTCGTTGCGCGACGCCGTCCGTCACTTCACCGGCACCTGCGGGCTGAGCTCCAGCGTGTAGGTCCCGCAGGTGAACGACGCGAGCGTCATCTGCTTCGGCACCTGGAAGAGCAGCGTCAGGTTCTCTCCCTCGGCGACCTTGCCGGGGTCGATCTCACGCAACGTCTTGATCGCCTGGCCGGTGTCGAAGTCGAAGGTGAATTCCGCGCCCGTCCAGCGGACCCATCCGACGGCCATGAAGGTCTGCCCCTTGGTATTGACCAGCCGGGGCGCCTCGTCGAGGTTCGACCCGGCCTCGTAGATCGCCTGCAGCACGCCCTCGCGGACCTTGCCCGCGACGAGCTCGACCTTCACGATCGAGGCGACGGGGTTGTGGTACCAGCGCTTCACCTCAAGGTTGGTGTTGGGCCGGTTGTTGCGGTCGGGCTTGCGGACCCGCGCCTTGCCGGACTCGATGCCGTGGTCCGTGACCTTCACGCTCGCGGCCCTCAGTTCGTTGGCGTTGACGACGAACGGCAGGCGTTCGTTGACCGTCACGACGGCCTTCTCCGCGGCGTGCGCCGCGTCGCTCCCCCGCAAGAGCCCGACCCCGACCACGCCGCCGATCAACAGCGCGGCGCACCGCCTGCGTGTGAGCCTTCGTTGTGGATCCCGCGTGTTGCGACGTGTGCTGCGTCCCTTGTGTCCATACGACATGCGTCGACCTCCTTTCGAGAGGTGTGTTGGTCGCGCTACAACACCGGCGACGACGCACGACGGTCGCTCACGGAGGGATCAGCATCGGGTTGGAGTCAGTGAGACACGTGCACGGGAAAGAGAATAAAAATGGCGAATATTACCCGCAGCCGTGCTACCGATCGTCCCGCAGCTTCTCCGCACGCATGCGCACGCGGCGCGGAGTTCGCCGAAGCGTTCCGCGATGTTCGAGCCGCCCAACGCGGACGGCGTGTAGACTGTGTCGTCGGGTATCCTCACCCGTAAAGAACTGCTGCTGTTATCATAGACGATCGAGAGCCGATGGCGAAGAAAAAACCGAAATCCAAGGCAGAAAACGCGCCCCGCCGCATCGTGTCGCTGCTCGCGGCAGGCACGGAGCTGGTCTGCGCGATCGGGCTGGGCGACCGGCTGGTGGGCGTCAGTCACGAGTGCGACACGCCGGAGTTCGTCCGCCAGCTGCCGCGCGTGTCGTCGTCGCTGATCGATCCGAACCTGTCGAGCGACCGGATCCACGAAGAGGTCAGCGCGGCGATCCGGGCCGCGGAGGAAGACCCCGGCAAGGCGCTGAGCGTCTACAACGTCAACACGCAGCTGCTCAACAAGCTGCGGCCGGACGTGATCATCACGCAGTCGCAGTGCGCGGTGTGCGCCGTGAGCCTGGAGGACGTGACGGCAGCGGTGTGCGAGCTGGTCAACGGCGAGCCGGACATCGTCTCGCTGGAGCCGAACAAGCTCGAAGACATCTGGGCGGACATCGAGCGCGTGGCGACGGCGCTGGGCGTGGCGACGGAGGGCGCGAAGCTGGTCGGCGAGCTGCGCGGACGGATCGACGCGATCGCGATGCGGTCCGACGAGGCGGAGAAGCGGCCGACGGTCGAGGTGATCGAGTGGCTCGATCCGCTGATGGCGGCGGGCAACTGGGTGCCGCAGCTGGTCGAGGCCGCGGGCGGGGACAACGCGCTGAGCAAGCCGGGCAAGCCGTCACCGACGATCACGTTCGCCAAGCTCAAGAAGGCGAACCCCGACGTGATCGTGATCGCGCCGTGTGGGTTCGACATCGACCGCACCCGGCGTGACCTCAACGCGCTGACGAAGCAGAAGGGCTGGGACACGCTGAAGGCCGTGACCGAAGGCCGCGTGTACCTCGCCGACGGCAACCGCTACTTCAACCGCTCGGGCCCGCGCGTCGTCGAGACGACCGAGATCCTCGCCGAGGTGCTGCATCCGCGGGCGTACGACTTCGGCCACGAGGGCAAGGCGTGGGTGCGGCTCGAGACCGAAGCCGCCGAGTAACGCACAAGGCCGACCCGCATAAGCGGACCGGCCTCGAGCTCCTCGTTGGTTTGATCGCGTTGCTTACCGCGTGCTCAGCGCCTTGGCCTTCTCGACGATCTGGACGAACTCGGCGCGGTAACCGCCCTTGTCCTTGCCGATGGATTCACCAGCCAGCTCGAGCACGGCGTCGTAGTTGCTGCTGCCCTTGTACGGGCTGTTCCGCAGCAGCATGCCGAACTGGGCGACGGCGGCGGCGAACTTGTAATCCTGCGTCGCCTGGTCGTACTTCTTGCCGCTGTCGACGACCGGGAAGGTCCGCAGCACGGACGTATCGCCGTCGGGCTGCTTGAACCGCAGCTTCAGCAGCATCAGCTTGTCACTCAGCTCGGCGGGAACGTTCGCGGCGGGCGCGACCGGCTTCGGCTGGAAGACCGAGTCGTCGACCTTGCCCGGCTTCTCGACCCCGGCGAGTTCCACGCCGACCGGCACGATCTCGTACAGCGCGGTGACGGTGTGGCCCGAGCCGATCTCCCCGGCGTCCTTGCGGTCGTCGTTGAAGTCCTCGTCGGCCAGCACGCGGTTCTCGTAGCCGATCAGTCGGTACGCCTGAACCTTCGCCGGGTTGAAGTCGATCTGGATCTTCACGTCCTTGGCGATGGTCACCAGCGTGCCGCCGAGCTCGTCGCAGAGCACCTTCTTCGCCTCACGCATCGAGTCGATGTAGTTGTAGGCGCCGTTGCCCTTGTCGGCGAGCTGCTCCATCTGCGAGTCGCGGAGGTTGCCGTTGCCGAAGCCGAGCGTCGTGAGGAACACGCCGGACTCACGCTTCTCCTCGATGAGCTTGATGAGCGACGCGCGGTCGGAGATGCCGACGTTGAAGTCGCCGTCGGAGCAGAGGATCACGCGGTTGATGCCGCCCTTGACGAAGTGATCCGTGGCGATCTTGTAGGCGAGCTGGATGCCCGCCCCGCCGTTGGTCGAGCCGCCGGCACGCAGGCGGTCGAGCGCGGTGAGGATCTTCTCCTTCTCGCCGACCGGCGTCGAATCGAGCACGAGTCCCGCGGCCCCGGCGTAGACGACGATCGCGATGCGGTCGTCGGCGTCGAGCTCCTTGGTGAGCAGCTCGAGCGACTGCCTGACGTAGCCGATCTTGTTCGGCTGATTCATCGAGCCGGACACGTCGACGAGGAACACGAGGTTGGCCTCGGGGCGTTCCTTCATGACGTTCTTGCCGTGCAGGCCGATGCGGACGAGGCGGTGCGACGTATTCCACGGCGCGGCGGCAACCTCGACGTTGGCGCTGAACGGGTCGTCGCCCTGCGGCTCGTCGTAGTAGTACGGGAAGTAGTTGATCATCTCCTCGATGCGCACCGCGCCGGCCGGCGGCAGGCGGTTCTCTCCCATCACCATGCGACGGACGTTCGCGTACGACGCGGTGTCCACGTCGATCGAAAACGTCGAGAAGTGCGCGTCGGCCACGAGCTTGAACGGGTTGTCCGTGATCGCGTCGAAGCCCTCGCGGTTGAAGCCGCCGCGATTGTCAACTTCGGCGTCGACATCCTTCTGGAGTTCATCGACGGCCTTGAGCTGGCGCATCTGCTGCTTCGCGACCTCCTCGTTCTTGCGTTCGACCGAGTTGGCTAGAGCGAGTTGCCCCTCGTACTTGGCCTTGGCATCGGCGGGCGCCGCGCCGCCGAGCTGGCCGGCATCGAGCTTGCGGTACTCGGGCGCGGCCTGGCCGCGACTGCGACGGAGCTGCTCCGATTCCGCCAACGCGACCTCGCGTCCACCGACGGTCTTGCCTGCGGCGACTACGACCGGCGACTGAGTCGGGCGCGACGCGGGGGCCATCGGCGCGGGCGGAGACGTCGGCGCCGACGGAGGCGTCGCGGTCGAGGGGGCGTTGCGTGTGGACGTCAGCTTCGGCGACGGGGCCCCGGACTTCGCGCCATCCGATAGCGCGTAAAGGTCCACAGGCTTCTTCTCCGCGGATTCCAGGACGATCGACTTGTCACGACTGGCCTTCGCCGGGTCGGTCGCGGCCTCCTTGTAAGCCACGCCGCTTCGATCCACCCGGGGCGTTGCCTGGAAGTCGTACGCCTCGTCGGCGGTGGGCTGCGCGGATGCGCTGTTCGCCCGCGTCGCGCTCGGCGAGTCGGCTTCCGTGGCCGTTTCCGCGGCGTTGCTCATCGCCACGTCGGGCGAGGCCTGCTCCCGCGCACGCTGGAGATTCGGCAGGAACAGCATCGTCCCGAAGGCGGCGATCGCGATGATCGCCGCGACCTTCATCATCCAGAACGGCACGGGGAACTTGTACGGCTCGTCGGATTCATCCAGTCCCGACGCGACCGCCGAGCCGTTGTCGCCGGGATGCGCCGCGGCGGGATCGGCGATCGCCTTCTCGATGGCGTCGCGGTGGTCGTCGCTCAGGGTCGGCGCGGCCGACGCCTCGGCGGCGAAGCTGCCGGCGAGCACGGCGGCGGTCTTGCGGACCTCTTCGACGTAAGCCGCCGCCGCGGGTTCCTCGGCGATCAGCTTCTCGACGTCGTGGGCCTCGACGCCCTCGAGTTCGCCGAGGGCGTAGGCCGTGAGGCTCGGATCGTGTGTCGGGTCGTAAGTCATCGCTGCATCTCCTTCGGACGGGGCATCAACCGTGGCTCGAGCTGCCTCCGTCGATCCTCGCCGTTGGGCGAGGGGGTGTACGGTTTCACTGGGCGGTGGTCGCCCGGTCGAGATCGGGGTCCATCTGCTGGCGGAGCGTCGCGATGGCCGTGTGCAACACGTAGCCCACGTTGGACACGGACATCTCGGTCACCTTCGCGATCTCGCGGTAGCTCAGGCCGTGCTGGAACTTCAGCCGCACGACCTCGGCCTGCTTGTCGGGCAGGTCGTCGACGAGGTCGAGCACGCGGCTCGACGCGTCGCGATCCTCCGCCCGATCGGCGGGGTCCGGCGACTCGCTCGTGCCGTTTCTCAGGTGGTGTTCGGTCATCGGTTTCATCCGCTTTTCCTTTCGGATCACGTCCAACGCCCGGTTGCGGCAGACCGAAAACAGCCAGGCCTGCAGGTGATCGTCCACGTCTTCCTTCGATTGCCGGCACAGGCGTACAAACACGTCCTGCACCACGTCCGCTGCCCGGTGCTCGTCGTGGAGCATCCTGGAGGCGTAGAGCACCAGCGGTCGCTCGTAGCGATCCACCGCGTCACGGATCCACTGGCCATCGACTGCCTGTGCGTCGCTCATGTCTTACCCACTCCCGGTTTCAGCGGTGTCTCGCCTCCGCCCATCTTGAAGACGATCCACCCGCCAGGTCCTTAGGGATGCGTGTGAAAAAAGTTTCACCCCGGTTTCACGATTCGGCGGGCCGCTTGTGACGCCGCCCGACATCTAAGATAATCACATATCCATGTCTGCAGAAGGTTTTATCAACGTGACGCTCGACCAGTACCTGGCCCACATGATCGAACGCGGGGCTTCGGACCTGTTTCTGCGCCCCGACGATCCGCCGCGGCTGCGGGTCAACGGGACGCTCGTCGTGTCGGAACTCGACGCCCCGTCGCGTGATCAGATGCAGGGCTGGCTGCACGAACTGCTGACGCCCGTCGCGGCCAAGCGGTTCGGCGAGTCGCCCGACATCGACGTGGCGTATCACGTCAAGGGCGAGGGCCGATTCCGCATCAACCTGTTCATGCATCAGGGTCAGCTGGGCCTGGTGGCGCGGCACATCCCGCCGGGCGCGGTCGACTTCGCGTCGCTGGGTCTGCCGGACGTGATCCTCAACATGTCGGACGCGCGGCGGGGGCTGGTGCTCGTGGTCGGGCCGACCGGCTGCGGCAAGTCCACCACGCTCGCGTCGCTGGTCCACCACATCAACGCCACCCGCCGCGAGCACATCGTCACCATCGAGGACCCCATCGAGTTCGTCCACGAGGAGCGTGAGTCGCTGATCCACCAGCGGCAGGTCGGCTACGACACCACGTCGTTCGCCAACGCGCTGCGGCACGTCGTCCGCCAGAGCCCCGACACGATCCTCATCGGCGAGATGCGCGACAGCGACACGATGGAGACCGCGCTGAACGCCTCGCTTACCGGGCACCTGATCCTCTCGACGCTGCACACCACGAGCGTCGTGCAGTCGATCGACCGCATCCTGAACTACTTCTCGCCCGAGGCGCGGCTGCAGGTCCAGCACGATCTCGCCGACACGCTCGTCGGACTGGTGTCGATGCGGCTGCTGCCGAAGAAGGACGGCTCGGGCCGCGTCCCGGCGGTCGAGATCCTCCGCGGCACGCCGACGGTCCGCCGGATCATCACCGAGGGCAAGTTCGCCGAGCTGTACAACGTGATGAAGACCGGCCGCGACTTCGGCATGTGCACGCTGAATCAGTCGCTCGTGCAACTTTGCAAGCGGAACCTCGTTGATATTAAGGACGCCCTGCCGCACTCGCCGAACCCCGACGAGTTCCGGCTGAACATGGAGGGCATGTTCACGGGCGTCGACTCGATCGGTTTTCAAGGTGAGGACAGCTACCGATGATCAGCGCGACCTGCACGTGTGGACACACGCTGCGTGCGACGGACCGCAGCCGAGGCAAGAAGGTCAAGTGCCCGGCGTGCGGGAACGACGTGACGTTTGTCGACCTGCCGGACATCGACTTCGTCAAGCAGGGCGCCGCGGCATTGAACAAGCCCATCGACGACGTGCTGCGCGAGCCGGAGTTCCGCCGCGTCGAGCAGGGTGAGGCCGCCGCGAGTCCGCCGAGCCCCCCGCAGGCGCAGCAGGCGCCGCCCAAGCAGCCGCCCAACATCTACGCCGCCGGTGAGCAGAAGCAGCAGGCCGGGACCGCCCCGCCGCCGCTGCCGATGAACAACGACGACCTGTCGATGAAGGCCCTGTTCGAGTACGCCGCGAAGATGCGCTCGTCGGACCTCATCATCACCGCGGGCGCCCCGCCGATGATCCGCGTCGACGGCGACCTGCGGCCCGGCTCGACCACCGTCCTCAAGCCCGAGCACACCCGCGCCCTGATCTGGTCGCTGCTCAACGAGACGCAGCAGGAGCAGTTCGAACGCACACGCGAGCTCGACTTCTCCCTCGCCGTCACCGGCAACCTCCGCTTCCGCGCCAACGTCTACTACCAGCGCGGCACCGTCGCCGGGGCGTTCCGGCTCATCCCCCGCAACATCCCGTCGATGCAGATGCTCGGCCTGCCGCCCATCCTCGCGGAGATGACGCTGCGCCCGCACGGCCTCGTGCTCGTCACCGGGCCGACCGGCTCCGGCAAGTCGACCACGCAGGCCGCGATGATCGACCTCATCAACGAGACACGCCGCTGCCACATCGTCACCGTCGAGGACCCCATCGAGTTCCTGCACGAGAACAAGCGCTCGATCATCGATCAGCGTGAGGTCTACGCGGACACGAAAAGCTTCTCGAACGCGCTGAAGTACGTGCTGCGTCAGGACCCCGACGTCATCCTCGTCGGCGAGATGCGTGACGCCGAGACCATCGCCGCCGCGCTGACCGCCGCGGAGACCGGCCACCTCGTCATCGCCACGCTGCACACCAACGACGCCATCCAGGCGATCGACCGCGTGATCGACGTGTTCCCCTCGCATCAGCAGGAGCAGGTGCGCGTGCAGCTGTCGTTCGTGCTGCTGGCGATCTTCGCGCAGCAGCTGATCCCCCGCGCCAACGGCCCCGGCCGCGTGATGGCGCAGGAGATCCTCATCCGCAACCACGCCATCGGCGCGCACATCCGCGAAGGCAAGACGCATCAGACGCGCTCGCTCATGGAGGCCGGGCGCGGCGAGGGCATGGTCACGCTCGACCACCGCCTCAAAGAGCTCTACCTCGCGGGCTACATCTCGTGGGAGGAACTCGCCCGCCGCGTGACCACCGCGTCGGCCCTGCACTCGATCCCGCGCACCGCGCCGCAGCAGCCCAAGCAGCCCGGCGTGCCGCAGCTCGATAACCCGGCCAAGTAGCCGCCGACGCCCCGACCACCCCAACACGCCTTCCGGGACATGACCGACTCGTCGAAACAACCCACGCCCCAGGCCGCGTCGTCACCCCAAGCCGGGACGAAGCGCCGCGGAGTCCCGGGTCGACGCACGCTGACACTCATCACGCTCACGCTCGCCACCGCTGCCGTCGTCGGCACGCTGCTGCCCGCCTCCGACAAGCCCACGCCCATCAGGTCCGACGAGCGCGTCGTCCTGTTCCCCGTCGCCGCGGCGTTCGACGAGATGACGAACACGTGGACCGTGCCCGTGCACGGCTGGGTCTTCGAGCCCGAAGAGCACTCCCTCGTGCGCAACCTCACCATCAAGGCGATCGCAAAAACGCTCGGCTTCGGCGATGACGAAGACGAGCAGGAACTCAGCGACGACGCCAAGCAACGCTTCCGTGCCTTCCTCGTCGACAACAAGCGCGGCAAGCGCATCGCCGTAAAGCTCGGCAGCAAGACTTACATCATGCCCGACTCGCAACCCAACGGGCACTTCAACGGATCGATCTCGCTTACCCGAGCAGAGCGGTCGAAAGTGCCGCCGGAATCGAAACTGACCCCCGATATTTCCGCACTCATAGCCATCACACCCGACGGAGACCTGCAGCGCTACACCGGCCGCGTGATGTGGGTGCAGCCCGAAGGCCTCGCCGTCATCAGCGACATCGACGACACGATCAAGATCAGCAACGTGCGCGACAAGAAGGCGCTGATGGAGAACACGTTCATCAAGCCGTTCGCGCCCGCGCCGGGCATGGCCGATCTGTACGGCAAGCTCGCGGACCAGGACGCGGCGTTCTTCTACGTGTCGTCCAGCCCGTGGCAGCTCTACGAACCGCTGCACGCCTTCATGCAGGCCGAGCATTTCCCGCCCGGCGAGATGCACCTCAAGCTCTTCCGCGTCAAGGACCGCAGCTTTCTCGACCTGTTCGCCGACCCGATGGAAACCAAGCCACCGCTCATCGAGGGCATCCTCACGCGGTTCCCCAAGCGGAAGTTCATCCTCGTCGGCGACTCCGGCGAGCACGACCCCGAGGTGTACGGCCTCATCGCCCGCGCGCACCCCGATCAGATCACGCGCATCCTCATCCGCAACGTCACCGACGAAGCCCCCGACGCGCAGCGTTTTCAGGACGCGTTCCAGGACGTCGACGCCGCGAAGTGGCAGGTGTTCAAGGACGCCGCCGACGTGACGCTGCCAACGAAATGACCTCGCACGTTTAGCGACACCCCGCAGGGGCGTGCTTCCGCATGCCGTCAAACGCGCCGCCATCAGTTCAACGGCCGGTACCACACGTTGCGGTAGCGCACCGGGTTGCCGTGGTCCTGCAGAAGCAGGTTGCCCATGATGACGCCGGGCTTGCGGCCGGGCTTGGCGTTCTTGTTGATCACGTGGTCCTGGATGACCACGCCGTTGTGCAGCACGGTGAACCCGCCGGGGTCTTTGAGCGAGCTGTCGTCGTTGTACTTTGGCGTGCGGTAGATGATGTCGTACGTCTGCCAGACGCCGGGCTTGCGGCAGGCGTTGACCAGCGGCGGATACTGCTTGTAGATCGCGCCCGCCTGGCCGTCGTAGTACGTCACGTTGTCGTACGAGTCGAGCACCTGCACCTCGGTGCCGTGCACGTATACGCCGCTGTTGCCGCGCCCCTGGCTGCTGCCCTTCACCTCGCTCGGCGACGCCCACTCCACGTGCAGCTGCACGTCGCTGAACTGCTCGGTGCTGACGATGCTGCCGCCGCCCGGCGCGACCTCCATGTAGCCGTTCTCGATCTTCCACGGGAAGCCCTCGACGTCCTTCTTCGTGCCCTTGAACTTCGCGGCCTTGCCGTCGAAGAGCATCACCGCGTCGCTCGGCGCGGCGCCGGGCGCGTCGTTGGTCGACACCGTCGCGGGCTCGACGTGCGGCGCGTGCGTCTCGAGGTCTGTGTCGGTCAGCGGCGGCGTGGTCTGCTCACCGATCGGCGGCAGGTCGCGCACCCAGATGTTGCGGAACTTCACCGCCGCGCCGTGATCCTGAATCATCAGTGGCCCGGATCCGACGATCTTGTTCTTGATCGCGCCGCCCGTGCCGTGGTCGATCGGCCGGTTGTCCTGCACGACCACGCCGTTCTGGATGACGGTGATCCGCGCGGGCGTGGCGATCTTGTCACCGTCGAGCTTCGCGCCGTGGAAGATCACGTCGTACACCTGCCACTCGCCGGGCTTGCGGCAGACGTTGGCCAGCGGCGTGTAGGTCTTGTAGATCGACGCGCATTGCTGCGCCGCGTGCCACGGGTTCTCGCTCGACGAGTCGATGATCTGCACCTCGTACAGGCCCTGGATGTACAGGCCCGAGTTGCCGCGGTGCTTGTCGTCGCCGACCGGCAGGTTGAACTCGAGGTGGATCTGCACGTCGGTGAACTCGCGCGTGGTCACGATGCTGCCGCCGCCACCCCCGCCGACCATCGCGCCGTCCTCGATCCGCCAGCCCGTCGGCGGTGAGGCGTCGCCCGCGGCGCTCTTCCAGTTCGACAGGTCCTTCGCGTCACCGCCGAACAGGACGGTCGCGTCGCTCGGCGGGGCCGTGCTCACGACGCCCGGTGTGATGATGCGCGGCTCGGGCATGTCCTTCTTCGCATCGTCCGCCGCGCTGAGGGCCGCGCAAGCGCACAACAGGGTCATCACGGCGACGCCGATTCGCTGATTCATTGACGTGTCTCCTGTGGGGTGTGCCTAAGCTCGGCAAAGCGTAGACCCGTCAGCCCCGCGGGGCAAGCTCCGCCGCGGACGCTAAACTGAATACATGGGCCTGTTCTACAAGCTGGGACAACTCGCCGGGCCGAAGCTCCGCAAGGGGCGCTGGCTGTGGGAGTCGGTGACCGGCTCCGAGGCGGACATCGTCGAGGCCGAGCACGCGACCGGCGCGGACCTCGCCGCGGCGCTGCGTGAGCAGGCGGGCGTCGACGACGACGTCGAGCTCCGCAGGTGGGTCCGCAAGCTCGGCGGCGAGCTGGCCGAGTGCGTGGCGAACAAGCAGCGGAAGTTCGCGTTCGAGGTGATCCACGGCGACGAGCCCAACGCGATGGCGCTGCCCGGCGGGTTCGTGTTCATCAACCGCCCGCTCATCGACCTGCTCAACGGCGACGCCGACGAGACCGCCTTCGTGCTCGGCCACGAGATGGCGCACGTGATCAAGCAGCACGCGGTGGATCGGCTGATCAGCGACGCAACGTTCAACACGGCGATGCGCGCCGGGCCCGCGGCCGGCGTACTGGGCCGGTGGATGTCGAGCACCGGACGCAAGCTGCTCAGCAGCGCGTACTCGCAGGACAACGAATTCATGGCCGACAAGCTGGGCATGCGGCTGGCCCAGGCGGCGGGCCACGACCCGCACGCGGCGATCCGCATGCTGCACCGGCTGAAGATCGCGACCGGTGCGCCGGACGGCGAACCGCTGTCGACGTATTTCGCGACGCACCCGCCGTTCGACGTCCGCATCGTGCACCTCGATCGCTACTTGCGCGGCGTGGATTGACAGCCCGTTACATTCAGGCACGCGGGATCGCGCCCGACGCCGTACAATGGGGCTCTCACGACTGAGGCGTACAGATCATGGCCAGACGGCTGGAAAACAGAGTGATCGTGATCACCGGCGCATCGTCCGGCATCGGCGCCGCGACGGCCATCGAGGCCGGTCGCGCCAGGATGAAGGTCGTGCTCGCCGCGCGCCGCGTCGATAAGCTCGACGCAGTGGCCAGGCGCGTCGAGGAACTCGGCGGCGAAGCGCTGACCGTCGAGACCGACGTGGCCGACGACGCGCAGGTGCAGCGGCTGATCGACCTGAGCGTCGAACGCTTCGGGCGGATCGACGTGCTGTTCGCCAACGCGGGCTACGGGTTCTTCGAGCCCGTCGTCGACACCGACCCCGACGCCGAGCGGCGCATCTTCGACGTCAACTACTTCGGCGTCACACGCTGCATCCGCGCCGCCGGGCCGGTCATGCGTAAGCAGGGCGCGGGGCACATCATCATCTGCACGAGCATCGTCGGGAAGATCGGCCTGCCCTACTACGCGTCGTACAGCGCCACCAAGGCCGCGCTGTCCAACCTCGCCGGGGCGCTCGCCCTCGAGCTCGAGCCGCAGGGCATCGACGTCTCGGCCCTGTTCCCCGTCGGCACGCGCACCGAGTTCTTCGCGTCGGTCGCCGAGCAGTCGGGCACCGACGCGATCAGCGAGAACACGCCGGAGTTCATGATCCAGTCCGCCGAGCACGTGGCCCGCCGCGTGCTGAGATGCGTGCGTCGCCCGCACCCCGAGATCTGGCCGAGCCTACTCGGTTACCTCGGCATCGTGCTGTGGACACTCTCGCCGCGGTTCTACCGCTTCTGCTTCCGCAACCACGCGCGGTGGTGCCGCAAGACCATGGAGCGCAGCGCCGCGACGCCGACCGCTAAGTCGGCCACCTCCGCGGCGCCCACGCGCGAGCCATCGCGCGACGCCGAGTCCGCCGAGGAACCCAGCGGCACCAAGGTCGTCGCGGACTGATCCCCCGCGTTACTTCTTTTTCTTCTTGCTGTCCCCGTCGCCCTTGCCGTTGCCCTTGTGCTCGTACGGCGCGTCTTCGGCGTTCATCGTCGGCAGCCACTTGGTGAGCCGCGCCTTCACGTCGTCGTACTTCGCGTCGCCCGCCAGGTTCTTCCACTCCATCGGATCGGCCTCGTGGTCGTACAGCTCCTCGGACCCGTCGGCGTAACGGATGTAGCGGAACCGCGTGTCGCGCACCGCGTGGTTGTTCCGCCCGTGCGTCGTGACCGTCGGCCGATCCCACTTCGCGCTCGGGTCCGCCAGCAGCGGCCGCAGCGACACGCCCTCCAGCTCCGCACGCGTACCGACGTCGCACACGTCCAGCAGCGTCGGGTAGATGTCGAGCAGGTTCACCGGCGCGTCGCACCGCCCGCCCGGCCGCGTCACGCCCGGCACGATCATCGCCAGCGGCACACGCGTCGCCTCCTCCCACAGCGTGAACTTCCGCCAGTGATGCTTTTCGCCGAGGTGCCAGCCGTGGTCCGTCCAGAACACCACGATCGTGTTGTCGCGATTCGGCGACTTGTCCAGCGCGTCGACGAGCCTGCCGACCTGCCCGTCGGTGAACGCGATCGCCGCGAGGTAACCCTGCACCGCCTGCTTCCACTGATCGTGCTCGAGCACCGCGGCGTGGTCGCCCTGCGGCTTGGCGATCGCGATGCCCGCCTTCGGAATGTCGTTCAAATCGTCGTCCGGCGCCTCGGGCGTCGCGACGTCGCTCACCGGGAATTGGTCGAAGTACTTCTGCGGCACGTACCACGGCAGATGCGGCTTATAGATCCCGCACGCCAGGAACATCGGCTTGTCGTGCTTGGCGCCCAGTTGCTCAATCACCCAATCGACCACCTGCGCGTCGCCCATCACCTCGTCGGTCGCGTCGACCGGCCCCCAGTCGAAGTGCCCCTTGTTGAGGCCGCTGACCGACTTCTCTTCCGGATGCGGGTCGTCCGGACGCGTCTGGGTCTTGCTCGGCCAGTACTCGTCCCACGACTCCGGATCCGGATACGCGCCGTGAAAGATCTTGCCCGAACCGATCGCCGTGTAGCCGTGCTGCATGAAGTGCTGCGTGAGGGTCACCGCGTCCTTGAGCACGGGCGACTGACGCCAGGGCTGCGGGTTGTGATACACGCCGGACGTCGACGGGCGGATGCCGGTCATCAGCGCGGCGCGCGAAGGGTTGCACGCGGGCGCGGCGCAGTGGGCGTTGGTGAACAGCACGCCGCGCGCCACGAGGCGGTCGATGTTCGGCGTGTGACACTGCGGGTTGCCGCCCAGCGCGCTGACCCAGTCGTTCAGGTCGTCGACCGCGATGAACAGCACGTCGGGCTTTTCCGCCGCGCACGCCGCGCGCGGCTTCGCCACCAGCGCACACGTCATGACGCCAAACAGGATCACGAACACCGCAACGCGCATCGATCGCTTCATATCGATCACTCTCTGTTAATTGTCCACGTTGAACAGCGCCCGGTCTTCCTCGCGTGACCCGAGGCCCGAACTGTGCGGCACGGCCTCGGCGTTGACACGCGGCAGGTACTGCGCCAGGTCCTTGATCACGTCGGCGTACTTCGCCTCGCCCGCGAGGTTGTGCCACTCGTTCGGGTCGCTGTCGTGGTCGTACAGCTCCTGCGTGCCATCGTGGTAGCGGATGTACCGCCACCGCTCCGTGCGGATCGCGTGGTTGTCGTAGTGGAACGTCGTCAACGCCGGGTACGGCCAGGCGTGCTCGGTGTCCCACAGCAGCGGCTTGAGGCTGCGCCCCTCGAGCTCGTCATACGCGGGCAGCCCGCACAACTCGACGAGCGTCGGGTAGATGTCGATCAGCCCCACCGTGCGCTTGCACGTGCGCGGGCCGTCGATGCCCGGCCCGGCCACGATCAGCGGCACCTTCGTCTCGCGGTCCCACAACGCGCGCTTCGCCCAACGCTGCTTCTCGCTGAGCGCGAACCCGTGGTCCGACAGCAGCACGATCACCGTGTTGTTCGCGTGCGGCGACTTGTCCAGCGCGTCCAGCACCCGCCCCACCTGCGCATCGACGAACGAGATGCACGCCAGGTACGCCCGCACCGCGTCGTCGACCTGCCCGTGCTCGACCATCCAGCTCTGCCGCGGCGCCAGCGCGCTGTACGTCAGCTTCAACGCGTATTCCGACACGTCGTCGGTATCGTTGTCGAGCGTCTCCGGCAGCTTCAGCGTGTCGAGCGGGTACAGGTCGAACCACTTCTGCGGCACGAACAGCGGCACGTGCGGACGATGCATGCCCACCGCGAGAAACAACGGCTTGTCGCGCGGCTCGTTCAACCGATCGATCGCCCACGACGCCGTCTCGTAGTCCGGCATCTGATCGTCGCGCTCGGGGAACACGCCCCAGTCCCACAGCTTCACGCCCATCGGGTACGCGATCTTCTTCTTCGGCAGCGGTCCCGCGCCGCCGTCCGGGCCGTACTTCTGGAACGTGTCCTTGTTCGCCCCGCCGTGCCAGATCTTGCCGCAGCCCACCGTGTCGTACCCGTTGTCCGCGAACCACTCCGGCATCGACTTGTGATCGCGCAGCACCGGCGACACCTTGCGATTGGTCGGCCCCAGCAGGTACATGCCCGTCGTGCTCGGCCGCATCCCCGTCATGAAGCTCATGCGTGACGGATTGCAGATCGGCGCCTGGCAGTAGGCGTTGGTGAACAGCACGCCGCGCGACGCCAGCCGATCGATGTTGGGCGTCTTCGCCTGCGGGTGCCCGCCGAGGCAGCCGATCCAGTCGTTCAGATCGTCGATCGCGATGAACAGCACGTCGGGCTTGTCCGCCGCCACAGCCGCTCGCGGCCTAGCAACGTTAGACACGACAACCAACGATGCAATCACCACGCACGCGCGGAGACAAACAGACAAACGTCGCGGGTTGTGCATGCCGAGTCCTTGTGATCAGGCGGGAGATTCCACGGAACAACGCGTCAGACCGGCGATTATTTCACCGGAACAGCGCCTCGATCATCTGCCCGTTCATCTCCGTCCACACCTTTTCCAGCTCCGCGACCTTGCCCGGCTCGGACTTCGACAGGTCCGTGGTCTCACTCACATCGGTCGCCAGATCGTAGAGCTCCCAGTCGGTGCTCTTCTCACCCCAATCGGGATTGCGCAGCAGCTTCCAGTCGCCGACGCGCACGGCCGTGCGCGTGCCCTGACGCCAGAAGAACACATCGTGGGGCCGCGCGTCGTCGCCCTTCTCGCCGAGCAGGAACGGCATCAGGTTCACGCCGTCGATCGGCTTCTTCGGCAGGCGCGCGCCACTGATCGCCGCCGCGGTCGGCAGCACGTCCAGCGAGACCACCGGCTTGTCGTACGTCAGGCCCTTCGGCAGCACGCCCGACCACCGCATCATGAACGGCACGCGCGTGCCGCCCTCGTACACGCTGCTCTTCTCGCCACGCAGCGGCGCGTTCGACGACGTCAGCTCACGCGTCGGCCCCCCGTTGTCCGACAGGAAGATCACCAGCGTGTCCTTCTCCAGGCCCTCGTCACGCAGCTTGCCCAGCACCGCGCCGACCGAGTCGTCGAGGTTCGCCAGCATCGCCGCGAAGATCCGCCGCTGGGCGTCCTCGATGTGCGCGAACTTCTTCATGTACGCGTCGGCGCCCTGCATCGGCGAATGCACCGCGTTGTACGCCACCATCAGGAAGAACGGCCGACCCTTCGTGCGCTCGATGAAGTCGACCGCCTCGCGTGTCAGCGCGTCGGTGAGATACAGCGGCTCGTCGACCGGTCGCCCGGCGCGGACGATCGGGTTGTTCGCGTCGTAGTCCGGCTCGTCGTGGTGCATCGCCGTCGAGTAGATCAGCTTGCCGTCGGGGCTCGTCCAGCGATCCACGTCGTCAGCGCCGCCGCCGGGCAGCGTGCGTCGGCGCAGGAACGTCGTGACGCCCTTCTTCCACGGCTCGGGCGCGAAGTAGTGGCCCTCGTGCATGAAGCCGTAGAACTCGTCGAACCCGCGCCGCTGCGGGTGATACGGCGCGGCGCCGCCGACATGCCACTTGCCGACCAGCCCGGTCGTGTACCCCGCATCGTGCAGCAGATCCGCGAGCGTCTGCTCGTCGGGCGGCAGGCCGTAGCCGGGCAGCTCGTTCTTCGCGCCGGTCGGATTGAACTCGTGGCCGAAGCGCGTCTGGATACGCCCGGTCAACAGGCCCGCGCGGCTCGCGCTGCAGTACGACGCCGAGACGTACCCCTGCGTGAACCGCACGCCGTCGCGCGCGATCGAGTCGATGTGCGGCGTCGGCACGTCCGTCGCCGCGCCCTGCGCGGTCGTCTCGCCGTAGCCCAGGTCATCGGCGAGCAGGATCACGATGTTCGGCTGATCCGCCGCGTGCGCGACACGCGGCCCGGCTACGATTACGACAAGCGCGCCGACACAGACGAACAAGCACACATTCTTCAGCATGATGATCTCGGTGGGTTGGAGCCGTGCCTCGCTGATTATCTGCGGGAAACCGCGTGATCCGCCGCGGTCGGCCCGGAATTTCTCGCCGCGCGTCGGTCGCACACCCGCCCTGCCGACGCACGAAAAACGCACACGCGGGCCGACACAAGACGGTCGACACAGCGTATGCTCTTGGCCTGTCATGATCCAGACGAACGACACGATGAGCGCGGATCGGCGTGTGGTCGCGGTGGCGGCGAACCCCTACAGCGGCGCGAAGGCGAACAAGCAGCGCGTCGCGGCGCTGGTCGACGCGCTGCGCGACGCCGGCTTCGAGCCACGCCCGATCTGGGACCAGGCCGAGCTGGCGCACCTCACCGACGACCCGGCCTTCACCGCGTCGTGCCGCTGCCTCGTGTCGGCGGGCGGCGACGGCACGCTCAACGGCGTGATCAACCGCCAGACCGCGCTGCCGATCGCGATGTTTCCGCTCGGCAACGAAAACCTGTTCGCCAAGGAACTGCGTCAGCCGAGCGATCCGCGGGCGATGGTCGAGATGATCGCCGCGGGTCACACGACGCAGATCGACCTCGGCCGCGCCGACCGGACACTGTTTACGATCGTCACCTCCGCCGGGTTCGACGGCGACGTGGCCAACCGCCTGGCGCTGTGGCGCGACCGCGGCACGCACCTCAAGCGCGTCGGCCGGTCCACGTACACCCAGCCCGTGCTCGCCTCGCTGTGGCAGTACGAGTTCCCCGTCATGATCGTCCGCACCGATGACCGCATCATGCACGGCGTGCTCGTGATGGTGTTCAACATGGGCCAGTACGGCATGAACCTGCCGCTCGTCACCGACGCCGACTGCCGCGACGGCCTGCTCGACTACATCGTCTTCGAAAAGCCCGGCAAGCTGCCGCTGCTCGGCTACGCGATGTCGGTCATCCTCAACCGCCACCGTAAACGCAAGGATGTGCACGTCGGCCGCTCCCGCGTCATCGACATCCGCTGCGAGAACGACGTGCCGATGGAGATCGACGGCGAAGGCGCGGGCTACGCGCCCACACGCATCGAGGTCGTGCCCGGCGCGATGACGGTCGTGGTGCCAGAATAGATTTTCCATTTTCCATTTGTCATTTCAGAAATGACCATCGCCGCATCGCGTCGCGCGCATGCTGAAATGGAAAATGGAAAATACGTCCGTCAGCTCTTCTTGTAGAACGGCAACGCCACCACTTCCGCGTCCTGCGTTGCGCGGCCGAAGTCGATCGCCAGCGTCGAGCCGACCGCGCCGTGCGCCGCGTCCACGTACGCCATCGCGATCGGGTACCCGAGCGTCGGCGACAGGCAGCCGCTGGTGATCTCGCCCACCGCGTTGTCGCCCGCCTTGACAACCATGTGCTGCCGCGGCGTGCGCTTGCCGTCGAGCTTCAGGCCGATGAGCTTGCGCTTCACGCCCTCCGCCGCGATCTTCTTCAGCGCGTCCATGCCGATGAACGGCTCGGGCTCGCCGTACTGATCGTCCTGATCCTTGTCGAGCGACACCGCGAAGTTCAGCCCCGCCGAGAGCGGGTCGATCTCCTCGCTCAGCTCGTGGCCATACAGCGGCATGCCCGCCTCCATGCGCAGCGTGTCGCGGCAGCCGAGGCCCGCGGGCACGACGTCGATCTTCTCGTCGTCGTCCTTCTTGCCCAGCAGCAGCTTCACCGCCATGCCGGACATCATCGCCGGGAGGATCACCTCGACGCCGTCCTCGCCGGTGTACCCCGTGCGCGACACGATCATCTTCAGCACGAGCATGTTCTTGATCGCGAAGCTGTACCGCTTGAGCGTCGGGATCTCCTTGGAGAACTTGCCGATCATCTCCATGATGCGCGGGCCCTGCAGCGCGACCATCGCGTCCTTCGACGTGCGGTCCTCGATCTTCACGTTCAGGTCGCCCTTCACGTCGTCGAAGTGCGCCAGCAGCTTCTCGCGGTTCGACGCGTTGCAGACCATCAGCCAGTGGTCGTCGAAGCGGTAGATGATCACGTCGTCCTTCACGCCGCCCCTCTCGTTGCACACCAGACCGTAGCGGCACGTGCCGACCTTCATCGGCGAGACGTGGCGCGTGCAGACGCGTTCGAGGAACCGGCGCGCGGCGCGGCCGGTGAACTTCACCCGGCCCATGTGCGAGACGTCGAACAGGCCACCGCTGGTGCGCACGGCGTTGTGCTCGTCGATGATCGAGCCGTAGTGCAGCGGCATGTCCCACCCGGCGAAGTCGACCATCTTGGCGCCGTGCTCGAGGTGGTACTGATGAAACGGGGTCTTGTTCACGCGGCGTTCCTTCCGTGAGTTTTGGGCCGTTGTTGTCACATATCCGGGCGGTGGTTGCAAGTCGGGCGACAAAGATGCTGGATGCTCGACGCCGCATCCTGGATGCCCGAACGCGCCGAGCGATCCAGCATCCGGGATCCAGCATCGGCATACCGAGATGCCAACGCTTATGTCGGCGGCCCGCCGCCCAGCGCGACCAGGATCGCCAGCGTCACCGTCACCGTCACCGCGCACGCCAGCGTCGTCCAGAACACGCAGTCCGCCGCGGTGTCCGCGTCGCCGTCCAGCTCGACGGTCAGCAGCAGCGTGTTGACCGCCGTGGGCCCCGCCGCCGCGAGGATCAGCTGCGCGCCCGGCCACGGCCACAGCCCCATCGCCCACACCGTCAGCGCCGTCGCCGCGGGCAACGCCGCGAGCTTGATCAGCATCACCGGCCCGATCAGCGACCAGCGCGGCCAGCGCGCCCGCGCCACCAGCTGCGCCCCCAGCGTGATCAGCGCGATCGGCACCATGCCCGCCGCGACCTGATGCACGGCCTTGTCCAGCCACATCGGCAGGATCGTCTCGCCGACCGGCAGACCCATCGACGCGTTGATCTCGCGCACGATCAGCGCCGCGGCGATCACGTAGATCATCGGCAGGCGGAAATACCCGAGGATCGACTTCCACCCGCCGCCCGCCGCCATCGCCAGCACGCCGTAGCCGATGAAGAAGATCGACGTGTTGACGAACATCACGACCAGCGCCTGGACCGATCCGCCCGCCTTGCCGAACGCGAGCTCCGCGACGGGGATGCCGAAGTTGCCCGCGTTGAACGCCAGACCGCCGACCACCGTCGCGGCGATCGCCGGCCCGGTCGCACCGAACCTCTTCATGCCGACGTACATCGCCACGCCCATCAGCAGCATCGGCGCGAGCACGGCGAACCCGATGCCGCCGATGTCCCACCACGACAGGCTCGACGCGCTGACGCGCACGTACAGGAACGCCGGGACGAACACGTAGAGGTTGAGCTTGACGAGCGACTGCAGGTTGAGCTTGAGCCGCCACTGCGCCACCGCGCCCAGCGCGACCATCGTCAGCACCGTCACCAGGATGGTGGACATCTGCTCGAACATCAGGCTGGGCAGTGTAGCCGGTACACGTGGCGCCTAATAGCCGGGACGAGACTTCGTCCCGGTCCGCTGTGCCGTTGAACTTCGTCGCAGCGCACCCTCGTGCGGCACGACATGATCGTCACGGCCCGACGGCCCGGGATGCGTTGCATCCAGGCTACCGTGAAACCCCGCCGCGCGGGCCGCATCGTAAGGTGTATGGCGGACTGGCAGATCCGAATGCTGTACGACGGCGAGTGCCCCGCGTGTCGGCGCGAGGTGGACATGCTGCGCCGGCGCGACACGCGTCAGCAGATCGATTTCGAGGACATCGCCGCGGCCGGTTTTGACGCCGGGCGTTACGGGCTGACGGCCGAGCGTGTTCGGGCGGTGTTGCACGGCGTGCTGCCCGACGGGTCGGTCGTCACCGGCATGGAGGTCGTGCGGCGGGCGTACCGGGCGATCGGCCTCGGCTGGGTGTGGGCGCCGACGGGCTGGCCGGTGCTGCGGTGGTTCAGCGACCGGGCGTACGACGTGTGGGCGGCGCAGATCCGCCCGCGGCTGGTCCGGCGGCGGTGCGACGACGGCGGCTGCGCAGTGAACGCGACGCCGACCGCGGCCAAAGATCGCGATTGACGCCGGTCCCTGTGCCTCGGATACAATGCACGGCACGAACCACATCCCCCACTGGAGCACGTTCATGTCGATCACCCGTGTCACCCGTCGCGCTGTCGTGTGCGCCACCCTGCTCGTCACGTTCACCGTCATGACCGGCGTCGGCGCGGCCGACAAGTCGCTGAAGCTGCCCGCCGGCCTCAAGGGCTTCAGCGGCCAGCTCAAGGGAACCGTCGTCGAGGCGGCCAAAGACGGACGCGGCTTCGCGATCAAGGTTACGGAGATCGGCAAGACGTGGAAGAAGAACACCGCGAAGAATCCGCAGGAAGCGATCGGCAAGACGCTGCTGATCAACGCCCAGTTCGGCAAGAACGACGCGGGCAAGCCGGCGATGAATGAGAGCCACGTCCGCTTCATCAAATCACTCAAGCGCGGCGAAGAGCTAACCGTCGAGGCCGTCAACGACGAAGGCGAGCGGCTGCACCTGCTCGAGTTGTCGAAGGAGCAGC
Source organism: Phycisphaera sp. (assembly GCA_016125285.1). Taxonomy (GTDB): domain Bacteria; phylum Planctomycetota; class Phycisphaerae; order Phycisphaerales; family Zrk34; genus RI-212. The sequence continues at coordinate 78,473 of WGMA01000014.1, read as the reverse complement.
GTGAGCGCGGCGGCGAAGGCGGCGACAAGAAGTGACGCGTCGCGTCAGTCCGTCGCGTTGAGGTTGTGTCCCCGATAGAAACCCAGGTCCGTGTCGGCCAGCATCTTCGTGATGTAGGCGATCTGTCCGGTGTGGTACGACAGGTGCTCGGTCACGTGGATGAGGATGCTGAGCACGGACTCGTCGTAGCCCTGCACGACGCGCGGGACGGTGAGCGTCGCGGGGTTGGACGTGTCGAGCATGTCGATCACGAGCGCCGCGGCGTTGAGCGTGTCGTTGAACCGTTTGATCAGATCGGCGGTCGGGATCGGGCCGCGCTCGGCGAACTCGGCGTCGCGCGTGCGGTGGTCGGGTTCGTCGGCGATGCCGGAGAGCACCCACTGGCGGATGTTGCCGCACAGGTGCAGCACGAGGTTGCCGACGCTGTTGCAGTGCTCGTTGGGCCGCAGCCAGACCTGCTCGTCGGTGAGCCGCTCGACGCACCTGATCACGCGCGCCTGCGACTCGTCGAACATGCGTCGCTTGATCTCGACGATCAGCTCCGCGGCGAGTTGTTGCCCCGGATCGCTCATCACTTCTTCCGTGCGTTGGACACGGCCCACTCGAGTTCGGTGTCTTCGATGTCAACGCGGTGCACGCCGCCAGGGAAGTACTTGAGCAGGTTGTCGTAGTGCGGCCGGAGGTCTTCGCGGGGGTGCTGCCAGTCGTGCAGAAAGTAGATCGCGTTGACTTGGGCCTGGAGCAGTTCCTTGGCGCAGCTGAAGCAGGGCCGCATGGTGGTGTACAGGTCGGCGCGCTCGGTGGCGATGCCGAAGCGCGCGGCGGACAGCAGCGCGTTGGCCTCGGCGTGGACGCAGATGCACACGTCGTAGGCCTCGCCGGACTTGTACTTGTCGCGGTTGGCGCAGCGGTCGCAGCCGCCCTCGTCGCAGTTGGGCATGCCGGCGGGCGTGCCGTTGTAGCCGGTGGCGATGATGCGCTTGTCGTGGACGAGCAGCGCGCCGACGCGGTTGCCCACGCAGTTCGCCCGCCGCCGCACCGTCATCGCGATGCTCATGTAGTACTCGTGCCAGTCCGGCCGGTTGAGCTTTTCGATCGCCATGGCGTCCTCCTTGATGCGTGACGCGCTCATCGTAAGCGATGCGGAACGCGGCCGCCAAGCGTGCGCCGACACATCGCGCGGCGGGGCGCTATCGGGCGCGCCGCGTGACACGACGGTATGGCGCGCGTGGCGCAAGGGCACGTCGACGGTGCGCGCAACAACACGGCCGGTGTTGGCCGGTCGTGTCGTTGCGGATGGGTCAGGGATCGGCAAGCTACAAGCGGAAAGCGGTCCCGGAATCATGTCTCCCCTTCTTTGTCGTGAAGAGGCAAGCCGCGCGGTCGTAACGCCGATATTCGAGCGTGCGCCGCGTGCCCTTCTCGCCCCTTCGTGCGTCGCGGGTCAGTACGTACGCACGAGTCCGATGACGATGCCCTGGATCTGGCAGTGGTCGACCCAGATCGGCTCGTAGGCCTCGTTAGCGGGCTGGAGCCGGATGCGGCCGCGCTCCTTGTAGAAGCGTTTGAGGGTCGCCTCGTTCTCGTCGGGGAGAATGGCGACGACGGTCTGGCCGTTGTGGGCGGTGTCGGCCCGCTGGCAGATGACGAAGTCGCCGTTGCGGATCTGGTCGTCGATCATCGAGTCGCCCTTGACGCGGAGGACGAACACGTCGCCGGTGCGGGAGGCGCCGGGCGGCGAGAACAGCTCTTCGAGGTCGAGCATCTCGCGATCCTCGATGGCCTCGATGGGCCGACCCGCGGCGATGGAGCCGACGAGCGGCAGCCGCGTGTTGCGGACCTCGTTGGGCAGGACGGCGTTATCCGACAGCTCCAAAGAGCGTGCCTTGTTGGGATCGCGATTGAGCGCTCCCTTTTTGATCAGCGCTTCGACGTGCTCGAACACGGTGACCTTGCTGACGCCGAGTTCGTCGGCCAGTTCCTGCAGCGTCGGGGAATAGCCGCGGGTCAGCTGCGAGTCGCGGATAAGCAGTAGGATCTGCTGCTGTTTGGGCGTGAGCTTGAGCGTCATGTCGATTCTCCGTTGCGTGGCGTGTGGCCGACGCGTTGGTGGGTTCGGTGTCGTCGTCGGCATCGTCCATCCAGTTCAGTCGATGCAGGACGACGGCGTGTGGGTCCTCGGTTTGGCCGGCCGCGGCGCCAGCGGCGTGCGCGGCAGGCGCCTTGACGGTCGCGGTGCCGAGCAGCGCGGTGAGCTGGTCGGCGGCATCGGTCAGGGCGATGTGCTGCTGGTCAAGCCAGGCGTCGACGGCTCCAGCGACCGCCGCGAGCGACCCCGTACGCACCCACTTTTTCGTGGGGGAGGGGGGGGTGTCGGCCGAATCGTCGCGCTGCCGGGTCCCGCTGACGGGGTGTTCCACCCGGCCGTGACGGATGTAACCGGCGGGGTTATCAACAGTTTCGACATCCGACGACCACCATCTGCTGAAAAGGCCCTTCTTCTTGACCAAACGCCTGCCCTGCGGCTCGTAAGTCGCTGTGTATTCGCCGCCGGGCCCGAGGATCATGAGCGGAATCGACATTTGAATGACTCCGTTAGTTGTGGTTGGTTCCATTCCATGCACACCATCTTGGGGTTACGCCCCACGTGTCTGCATAAATGTTCGTCCAACGCTGATCCTCGGCTCGAATAATCCGGCGAATTCTCGTTTGGGTCATGTTACCCTTACACTCGCCTGCCGTCAAGCCCCTTTTCAACATTTTCCCCACAACAGACTTAGGACGATTGACACATCGATGTTTGGTATCTGTTAGAATTATGGGACCACGTGGTTACCGGACCGCTTCGCCGCGGGTTCGAGTCGCGTGCGCGAGAAATGCACGCAAAATTGCTGGAATTATCCATGATTTTTGCGGGAGATGGGCGAGCGGGGCACGCGGCGGCGACACGCGGAATCAGCGTCCGGGGAACGACGGGCCGGACGGGCTCGGCGAGCCGGGGCGGTAACCGGGCGAGCTGGGACGATAACCGGGCGAGCTCGGACGGTAGCTGGGCGAGCTGGGGCGATAGCTGGGCGAGCCGGGACGATAGGTGGGATTGTTGGGCTGGTAGCGGTTGGGGTTGTTGGGCTGATAGCGGTTGGTCTGTCCGGGCTGAATGGGGTTGGGATTGCGCGGGTCGTAAGGCGTGTTCTGTCGGCCGAACGGATCGTTGGGGTTGTAGCCGGGCTGACCGGGACGAGGCGCGTTGGGGTTGTAACCCGGCTGACCCGGCCGCGGCGCGTTGGGGTTGTAGGCGTTGGGGTTGTACGGGTTGGGGTGGTACCGGTCGGGTGTGGGCTCGACCCAGGCGCGCGGGACGCTGGTGGGCTGGTAGCCGCGGTGGTGCGGCACGGTATCGGCGATGACGCGCGGCGCGGCGGAGGTCACGCCCTTGGCCACGACGCCGATGACGAAGATCACCGCGATCGCCGCGGCGAGCTGCCCCAGCGCGGCCATGGCGCCGGTGGCCACGCCGGTCGACCGCCGCTTGCCGGCCTCCTTCTCGACCTCCTCGACGAGTCGCGCCAGCGGTTCGGAGGGTGCGTCCTTGTCGACGCCCTCGCCGAGGCCCATGACGAACTCGACCTTCTCGGCGATCTCCGCGAGCTGCGCCATGGCGCGCGACAGCGTGCCGTCGATGCGGTCGAGCGCCTCGGAGGCGGTCACGGCGATCTCGCCGAGGTAGTCGACGGTCGCGGGTCCGGAGCGGTCGTCGGCGTCGGCGGCGGGCATCTTCTCGACGACGAAGTCGCCGATGCTGACGTTGGCGACGTGGTGTTCGAACGGGTAGGCGACGGTGTCGAGCCGCCCGCGGATGTCGATCAGCAGCTGCTCGATCTCGCGTGCGGTGGACGAAGCGGCGTTGCGCGTGCGGGCGGCCGACGCGGCGTGATCGACGTTCTGCAGGTAGACGATCAGCGCGGTGGTGTTGCGGCTGAGGTCCTGGACCTTGGGCATGACGCCGGCGAACGGCTCGCAGACGGTCAGCAGCGCGTCGGCGCGGCGGATCATCGCGTCGGCGTCGGCGAGGCGGGCGCGGCCGGCGTCGGATCGCAGCAGCTGCATCGCGAAGGTGAGTCGGCGTCGGATGGCCGCCTCCTCGGGGCGGAGCATGAGCTCGACCTCGGCGAGGTCCTTGGCGATCTCCTTGCGGGCGACGCGGACGGAGTGCGGCGACACGGGCACGCGGAGGCCGATGCGCTGCGGCTCGACGGCGAGCCCCGCGTGGACGAGCAGGCCGGCGGCGACGAGCACGCGGTCGTGCTCGGTGAGGTTGCCGAACTTCTGCATCTGCTCCTGGGTGGTTTTCGCGGCGTCGACGACGCGCTGGCGGATCTTGTGCAGGTTGCCGAGCGTGTGCTCGGGCGACGGCGTGGGCAGGCGGGCGCCCGCCTCGGGGAACGTGGGGCGGATGAGCAGCGCGTCGCCCTGGAAGTAGCGGCGCAACGCGCGGTGCGCCTCTTCGTTGGCGGCCAGCTCCGCGGCCAGCTGCTTGGTCGACACCAGGTGCGCGTCCTTGAACTCGTCGCCGAGCCGCTTTTCGTAGAGCGTGCGCGTGGCGCGGCGGCAGAGGTTGTCGAACGCGGCGAACAGGTCGGACGCCGGGCGATCGTCGTCGAGCAGCGCGGTGAGGTTCAGGCGTCTGGCGGCGCCGACGCGGTCGACCAGGGCCGGGTGCGTGTCGAGCCAGCGCGTGCGGTCGGCCTGGATGAGTCGGACGAGCAGGTCGTGATTGCGGGCGGACATGCGTTCGGCGCGTGCGGCGACGAGTCGCGGCAGGTCGTCGGCGAGGCGTTTGTGCCGCCAGCCCTCGGTCAGGTCGTTGTAGGTCGCGTCGAGCGCCATATCGAGCAGGCCGACGCCCTGCAGCGTCGCGCCCACCGCCTCGCTGCCGCAGACCGCGGCCATGTAGCGGTCGGCGTCGTACTCGTTGCGCCGCGACACGACGCACGACGCGGCGTGCGACATCATCATGAACAGCCACAGCAGTCGACGCCCGAGGCTGACCATGCCGCGCACCGCGTAGAACACCGGGCGGATCGGTCCGTAGCCCGGGCTCGACAGGCGGTGGACCCAGTAGTCGAACCTGTCGCGCTCGTACACGACGCGCGCCAGCCAGAGGTTCATCCGCGTGATGGAGATCTGCAGGCGCGACGCGGCGCCCTGCGTGAAGTGGCCCAGCTCGTGGGCGAGGATGCCGGTCAACCCGCGCAGGTCGGCGCCGGCGATCAGGGGCAGGCCGAGCAGCAGCTCGAGCTTGCGGTTCTTGCCCCAGCCGCGCATCGACGCGCCGGCGTTGACGCTGAGTTCGACCTTGATGCCGTGCGGCGTGGGCGTGCCGAGCAGGCGGCAGAGGCGGTCGACGTACTCGTACAGCAGCGGCTCGTTGGCGCGCGACAGCTCGATCGGTTCGATGTCGGCCTTGCCCCAGCGGAACAGCGGCTTGACCATCAGCAGCACCGCCGCGAGCACGAACAGCCCCGGGATCACGTACCACAGCACGGACATGAACGACGCCCCGCGCGCCAGCAGGCGCAGATGGCTGATGACGTAGTCGCCGGTGAGCCAGATCAGCCCGAGGATGATCGCCGCGTACGCCGCGGCGAGCAGCAGCAGCACGCCGGCGGAAAACCAGGTCACCAGCGAGTAGACGATCGGCGTGTGCGACCGCGGGGCCTGCCCCCGCCGCAGCTCGAACCACGCCAGCGCGCTGGCCGGATCGTCACGCCGACCGCGTCCGCTCAATGTCTCGGAAGTAAACCGCATGCCCGGGCCCCCTGTGAACTGACTACCGACCGGATTGTACGCCGCGCAGGGGCGGGTGAACAGCGCTTTGTGGCCGCGCTGACGCGCCGACATCGCGCGCGGTTTCACACGGTGCGCGGCACGTGAATCGGTGAATTAATGTCACCGCCGGACCGCGCCCCGGCACGCCCGGCGACGAATAATTGTTCAGACGATGTTGAGATTCGGCGGGTGAGTGTTATTTAACGGCGGTCGCGAGAGGGGCGAAACCCAGCGGGCGGAACCGATGGGCTTAGGGAGGCGACCGGCGCAGATCGCTAACGCACGTACAGGCAAACACTTGGACGATACACGCGACTTTGTGACGCAGCTGATCAACGTACAGACCCGTCTGTTCGGGTTCATTCTGTCGTTGCTGGGCGACCGCGATGCGGCGGACGACGTGCTGCAGGAGACGAACGTGGTGATCTGGGACAAGCGGTCGCAGTTCGAGCCGGGCACGGACTTCGGGGCGTGGGCGTGCACGATCGCTCACTTCCAGATCCGGGCGTACCGGCAGCGGCGGGCGCGGGACCGTCACCGGTTCAACGACGCGTTGACCGAGTCGCTGGCGCAGGTCGCGACGCAGCGCACGGCGGACCTGGACGCGCGGCGGACGGCGTTGCGGGAGTGCCTCGGGGCGTTGCCGACCAAGCAGCGTGAGTTGCTCGATCGGCGGTACGCGGGGCAGGAATCGGTCGGGCAGATCGCCGAGGGCGTCGGTCGGCCGACCAACTCGGTGTACCAGACGCTGTACCGGCTCCGCGGGGCGCTGATGCAGTGCATCGAACAGAAACTGACGGCGGGCGGCGCGGCCGACCCGGCGTGAGGCAAAGAGGCAAGCGGCGGCGGAGGCGGCGCCGAGGTCGAGCGACGGTGTGACGAAGAACCATGAGTGATGTGACGAAACATTTCGGCGAGTTGCACGAGCTGCTGACGCGGATGCTCGACGGCGAGCTGTCCAGCGAGGAGCACGCGGCGGTCGAGCGGCTGCTGGAGGGCGACGTCGCGGCGCAGGGGTACTACGTCGACTTCGTGTCGACGCACGCGTTGCTGCGATCGGAGCTGGCGCCGAGCGGGATGGCGATCGCGCTGGAGCCGCGCGAGGCGGAGGCGAGCGACGCTGAGGGCGAAGAGGCAAGCGGTGTCGGAGATCGCGCCGTGGCGGGGTCAATTGACGGATCACGTAGGCGTCGCTTCATGTCGATCGGGATGCGTCCGTCGATGGCGTTGGCGGCGGCGCTGGCGTTGGCGGGTGTGGCGGCGATCGCGTTGTGGCAGGGCTGGTGGTCGCCGATGGATCGCGGCGGCGCGGGCGCGACGGTCGCGAACGGCGCGGCGGTGGTCGCGACGCTGGTCGACGGCACGGACGCGCAATGGGCGGACGGCTCGACGGTGGGCGAGATGACGACGTCGGGCGCGCCGGTGCGCACGGGCGTGGTGTCGCTGCGAGGGGGCCGGGCGCAGGTGATGTTCAACAGCGGCGCGCTGGTGACGCTGAGCGGGCCGACGGACGTGGTGATGACCGCGGGGAACCGCTGCGAGCTGAAGCGCGGGACGCTGGTGGCGTCGGTGCCGAAGCAGGCGCGCGGTTTCACGGTGGACACGCCGGGCGGTCAGGTGGTCGACCTCGGCACGGAGTTCGGCGTGGTGGTCGACGACCGCGGCGTGGTCGAGGTGCACGTGCTGAAGGGCGTGGTGGAGACGGGGATCGATCAGGCGAACGGCCATCGCACGCCGCGGACGATGCGCGTGGGCGCGGCGATCCGCTACGGCGACGGCGTGACGGGCAAGGCGACGACGGTGCCGCTGGACGGCGAGGGGTTCGGTCGCGTGCCGACGTCGGCGGACGCGACGGTGCGTTACGCCGGTTCGCAGCTGGGGCTTTCGGCGTTCCGCACGTCGAGCACGGTCAAGTCGCGCGACCCCGACGGCGACGCGGTGTACGGCACGGACGGCCTGCTGCTGTTCGGCGTGACGCCGGGCGACGGCGGCGGGGACGTCGCGCCGCACTGGGCGCACACCGAGCCGCTGCTGAAGGACGCGGTGGTGTCGCTGCCGCGGTACATCGCCAGCGTGCAGGGCGCGGCCAACGCGGTGCACGTCCGCGGGGCGACGTTCCTGTCGATCGACGACCCGAACGCCAAGCCCGGCGAGGGCGCGATGGTGCACTCCGGCGCGATCGGGGTGGACAAGTTCACGAAGGTCGGCCAGGAGCTGGCGATGTTCAGCCTGGTGATCGGCGACGACGCGCCGGCGCAGGGCTTCCGCGTGGGCGTGCTGTCGAACAACCAGCCGGTCGATCCCGACGACCGCGAATACGTCAACAACCTGCCGGCGACGCTGCGTGTGGCGATCAACGGGCGCGAGGCGGCGGGGATGAACAGCGGGCGGATCCCGGTGGCGCGCGACGCGCACGGGATGGGACGGGGCGACTGGTACTTCTTCGACGTCGTCGGCGCGCGGGCGGGCGACGTGCTGACGGTATACGTGACGAATCACGCGGACAGCGGCGTCCGCGTGCGGAACAAGAACAACCCCTACGCCGGGCAGCTGCTGGGCGGGGTGGTGTTCGATCGACTCGCCGAACCCTGAGCGACCAGGCGCGCCTCGGGCCGCGCGCATCAACACCGACGGAGACGACCGAGATGACACGGGTGACAAGCGGAACACGGAACGGACGGACACGGCGCGGCTTCACGATTGTCGAGCTGCTGGTGGTGGTGTCGATCATCATCCTGCTGGTGGCGTTGACGATGCCGGCGGCGGACCGCGCGATGTTCAGCGCGATGTCCACCACGTGCGGCGCACAGCACCGTCAGATCGGCCAGGGGCTGTTCACGTACGCGTCGGACAACATGCAGTTCTACCCGTACCGCGGGCCGCGCTACAACAACGGCACCAAGGTCCACGCGCTGCCGTTCTGGTGGTCGGCGGGTTCGGCGTGGGACCTGCACACGGTCGCGGAGGACTACTTCAACGGCGGCAAGCCCGGCCTGCCGCCGATCCTCGTGTGCAAGGTGGCGCCGGACGCGATCTGGCACCGCGACCTGGCGCAGAACTGGCCGCTCGCCGGCATCTACCGCACGAACGTCAACGTCTGGGCCGGGTGGGACTGGAAGAACGTGGCCAGCTCGGCGTACCTCCCGGCGAGCCCGGCGGTGGACGAGGACCAGATGCCGCTGAAGATGAGCCAGAGCGGCGCGTCTCGCCGACCGGTCTCCGGCGACACCATCGAGTACCTCACCGGCGACTCGTACGACAACTTCAGCGGCTACATGACCCCGCACGCCTACAACCGCAAGTATCACTTTCGCGTGAACAACGGCCCTGAAGAGCCGCCGGCCGACGGCGTGCCGTTCTGCCTCAGCGACGGCAGCGTCATCTTCACCAGTCACCTCGAGGCGGTGTTCCGCGACACCGGCTACGGCACGAAATTCTGGGCCGACCCCAACGAATAAACCTATGATGCTCCGGTCATGGATACGCACACGATGACACGTCGCCGCCCCACCTCGACAAGTCGCGCCGCCCGGCGCAGCGCCCGCCGCGGGATCTCGCTGATCGAGCTGATGGTGGTCGTCGCGATCATCGCCGCGCTGCTCGCCATCCTGCTGCCGTCGCTGAAGAACGCACGCGAGGCGGCGAAGGTCGCCAAGTGCCAGGCGAACCTGCGTTCGTACGGCCAGGGCAACAAGATGTACATGACGGACTCGACGAACTGGTACGTGCCGATCAACCATCCCTACGCCAAGGACACCACCGGCAGCTGGGGCGTGCGGTGGATGCAGAACCGGCTGTACATGGACATCATGAACGCGAAGATGGGCGACAAGTGGGTCGGCGAGAGCGAGTGGGACGACGGCCTGCTGTGCCCGTCGATGCCGCCCCGCACCGACGATGCGCTGCACCCCTACGTCGACCAGTGGCGTGTCTACGCGTTCAACCACGAGGGCGTGCAGTGGGTCGGGCCGTCCAACGGCGACGGCTACCTCGGCGTCAACCGCTTCGACCTCGAGCAGCCGTCGCGCACGATCATGATGGTCGACGCCTCGGACTGGCACACGATCAAGAGCCGTGCGAACTACGTGCTGTGGTGGGACCGCTTCGGCGACAACTACGGCACCATCGGCGGCACAGGCGTGTGGTCCGAGGTCGCGTACCGTCACCAGGAGCGCGTCAACACGATCAACTTCGACCTGTCGACCCACCTGCTGACGAAGGACGAGGCCTGGCCCGCCGACACGCAGGCCAAGAGCCTGCTGTGGGACGTGGTCCGTCCGTAGCCCGCCCGTCGCGTCCGGCCGCCAGACCGGATACCAATTCTCAAAGTTTTGCTATGATCTGAGCATATCTGTTGCGCGGGGCGGTCCGTATTTGAGCACGCCGTCGAGCCGCGGGGATGAGGATCAGTCACACTTGGATCGCCGTCGCTGGACACGTCGCGCGGCGTAACGAACATGGGATTTGTCGTTAGAAGAGTTATCGACCTGCCCTGCCCGAAGTGCGGGGCGATCATCGACCCCGGCGAGCTGGCGATCGGCGCGCCCGTGCGCTGCGGCAAGTGCGGCGAGCAGACGACGGTCCCGGCCCAGTTCGATCACTTCCTCGTGTACGAGAAGATGGGCAAGGGCGGGTTCGGCCGCGTGTTCCGCGCACGCGACCTGCGCCTCGAGCGCGAGGTCGCGATCAAGGTCCTCGTCGGCGACGAGGGCGAGGACGACGAAGAGACCGCGCTGAAGCTCATCAAGGAAGCGCGCACGCTCGCGACGCTCAACCACCCCAACATCGTGCGCATCTACGAGCTCGGCGAGTACGAGAAGCAGCACTTCATCGTCATGGAGCTGCTCAACGGCGGGTCGGCCGACACGTGGATCGACATCGACAAGCCGCCCAGCGAGCGGCGCACGCTGCGGCTGGGGCGGTCCGTCGCCGACGCGCTGCGCGCCGCGCAGCGCGTGCGGCTCGTGCACATGGACGTCAAGCCCGGCAACATCCTGTTTGACCGCGACGGACACGCCCGCCTCATCGACTTCGGCACGGCGATGGTCCAGCGCAAGGCCGAGCGCAAGAAGGACGGCATCGTCGGCACGCCGTACTACATCGCCCCGGAGGTCGCGCGCGGCAAGTCGCCGGACTTCCGCTCCGACATGTACAGCCTCGGCGCCTCGCTGTTCCACATCCTCACCGGCCGGCCGCCATTCCAGGGCAAGTCGGCCAAGGAGGCGATCCGCAAACGCTTCGAGGCGCCCGCCCCGCCGGTCATCGAGTACCGCCCGGAGGTCAACAACGCCACGGCGGAGGTGATCGACCGGATGCTGGCGTTCAAGCGGCAGGACCGGTTCAAGGACTACGACGAGCTGATCAAGGCGTTCGACGACGCGCTGCAGGCGCTGAAGGCGGCACGCAAGCCGCGGCCGGACGAATCGGACTACGTCGACGAAGACAGCGGCCCGGACATCGCGCACGACCCGCTGGCGGAGCTGGGCGACGCGGTGCACGCGCCGGCCGGGGCGGCAGCCGTCGCGGCCGCGCCGCCGCGCGCCTCAGCGCCGCACGTGCCCGGCCGCCCGACGCCCGCCGCCGGGTCGCGCCCCGCCAGCCGCTACGCCGCGCAGACGCGCCGCACGCGCAAGAGCAACCCGATGGTCCTCATCTTCGGCATCGTCCTGCTGGCGCTGATCGGCATCGGCGTGCTTATCGTGCGGCAGGTCACCGGCGGCAACCCGCACTCGGCGCCGGTCCGGCCCACACCGACGCCGCAGGCCACGCCACGCAACGGCGGCGGCGCAACGGCCACGACGCCCGCGCCGAGCCCGATCAGCATCGTTTCGCACGCCAACGACGGCATGCTCAACGACGCCGGCGTCGCCACCGCCGTCAGCACCAACACGCCGGACTGGGCGCGCGTCGGCGTCGGCGGCCCGCCGGACAAACGCCACCGCACCGCCTACGTGTACTTCTTCGCCCTGCCCACGCTCGGCAAGGACGTCTCACGCCTCGACGACGCCGACCTGCGCATCGAGTACTCGGCCAAGCAGGGCAACCCCGACTTCAACGCCGCGGTCTACGCCGCGGGCATGCTCACCGAGCCCAACGTCGCGTCGGCCACCTACGGCGACGGACCGGCCGCGGCGGGCACGGCGGTGCAGGACGACTTCATCACCCCCGCCACGCGCGTCGGCGAGGTGCGCCTGTCCGACAAGGGACGCAAGGCCCTGGCCGCGTACATCAACGATCAGTACGACGCCGACGGCAAGCCCACCAAGCCCTGGCTCGCCATCCGCATTAATCCCAGCACCACGCCCAGCACCGACAAGGTCGGCGGCTACCGCCTGCGCCTCTCCGAGGACATCGGCCTCGGCGCCGCGTCGCCCGAGTTGACGCTGACCTTCAAGTAAACGCGACCACGTGTTACGCGCCCGCCACCGCCGACGGCTCGACCGGCAGTTCCTCCGGCTCGGCCTCGCTGTCCGCGTCGGCGTCCTCACGCGGGCGCGGCGTGATCCACGGCAGCGCCGCCACGCACAGCACGCCCGCGAACGCGTCGATCGTCAGCACCACCGGGTAGCCCCAGTGCTCCAGCGCCCAGCCCTGCCACGTCGCCGAATACCACGTCACGAAGTTGATCATCGCCATGTACGCGGTGAACTGCGTCGCCGCCACCGCCGGGTCGCACACGTCCATGTACATCGCCGGGCGCGTGCCGGTCATCATGCCTTGAAACACCGAAAAGCTCAGGCTCGCCACCCACAGCCCCGTCACCAGCACCGCCGGGATCGCCGGCGGGTTCGGATCCTTCGGGTTGAACGGCATGATGTGCCCCTCGTGATACATCAGCCACGCCATCACCAGCGTCGGCGCCGCCATGCCCAATACGTACACCACCAGCATCTTCCGCCGACCCAGCAGGTCGGACAGCAGCCCGCCCAGCACGCAGCACGTGCCCGCAATGATCGTCGACACCAGCGCCAAGGTTGCGATCTGCGTGTCGGTCAGGCCGAGCTCGACCGTCAGCGCCGTGCCCAGCGCCAGCGTCAGCGACATCGCGCCGCAAGGCAGCAGCGCGAACACCAGCGCGCTGATCGACGCACGCGTGCCGAAGATCGCCCGCGCGGCGTGCACGAGGTAGCCGCGCACCTCGTCGACGATGCGGCGCAGCTTCGGCGCGTCGCCCGCCAGTACCTCGATCGCCTCCGCGTCGCCCGCCTCGGCTTCCTCGGCCTCGATCTCCTCGGCGAAGTCGAAGTGCCGCCGCTTCTCCCGCAGCGGCAGCGCCACGAACACCGTCACCATCAGCACGGCCGCGATCACCAGCATCGCGCTGGACTGGAAGCCGATCACGTCGGACAGGAACAGCACGCCCGACCCGCCCAACGCGTTGCCGAGGTACGCCCCGCCGAACATCAGCCCGTTCGCCGTGCCGCGCTCCTCCTCGCGCAGCACGCCGACGGCCAGCGCGTCGATCGCCACGTCCTGCGTCGCGCCGAAGATGTTCACGAACAGGATGATTGCGGTGTAGAGCTTGATCTGCGTGGTGAAGTCGATGCCCATGCTGACCAGCAGCGCGAGCACCATCAGCGTCTGCATCGCCACGATCCACACGCGTCGCTTGCCCCACCGCTCGCTGTAGACGGTGTCGACGATCGGGCCCATCAGCCACTTCCACGCCCACGGCAGGTAGAGCGTGCCGACGAAGATGCCGATCTCCGTGATGCTCACGCCCTGGCGGCGCATCTGCGTCGCCACCGCCGTGCCGGTGAAGCCCTGCGGCAGGCCCTCGGTCACGTACAGGCAGAAGAACGCCGCGAAGCGCCCCCACTTCGTCGCCAGCAGATTCGGTAAACGCATCGATTTTCCCTAAGCCTCACGCGAGAACCCTCTCCCTCGAGGCAGAGAGCAGGGTGAGGGTGAATCGCTCGAACCCTGGCGCTATCGCACAAGATGCGACGCGTCCGATGAATCGACCCCCTCACCCAACCTCTCGCCCACCCGGGGGAGAGGAGCAGAAGCAACACACCCGCCGCGCGCCGATTTACGACGCGCGTGTCGAGCTCGGCGGCGCGCCCACCGCGTCGTGCAGCCGCTCGATCATCTGCGCCACCACCGGCGCCTGGCTGCGGATGTGCCGGCTCAACGCGCGCTGCGCCGCGCGACGGTCACGCGCCAGCAGCGCCTCGAGGATCGCGCGGTGCTGGTCGGCCATCTCGCTGACGCGCTCGGCCGACGGCGCCGCGTGATCGAACAGCGCGTCGTAGTACGCGCCGTGACGATCGAAGAAGTCGGTGATGTAGCGGTTGTCCGCCAGCTCGATCCAGTAGCGGTGCAGGCGGTTGTCGATCCGCGCCGACTTGCCGCGCGTCGCCGGGCGGTTGCCGTGGAGCATCTCGGCCAGCACGGCGTCGTCGAACCGGTCCCACGCCGCGCCCAGCGCCTCGAGCTCGAGCGTCTCGCGCACGGCCAGGTAGTCACGCATGTCGCGCTTGCGGTACGGCCGGACGCGCCACCCGCAGCGCGGCACGTGGGTGAGCATGCCCTTGCCCGCCAGCTCGCCGAACACGCGACGCACCACCGTCCGTCCCACGCCGAACCGCTCCGCGGCGACCTCCTCGCGCAGGTACTCGTCGTGCCCGGTGATGCTCAGCTCGACGACGGCGTCGGTGATCGCCTTCGTCGGGTCGTCGGGGCGGATCGCCAGCGCGTCGGCCGACGCCGGGCCGGCGGACGCGCCGCGCCGCGCCGGGTTGCTGCCGAGCCGCGCGGGATTCACGCGCACGCGGCCGTTGTCGTCACGGATCAGCACGTCGCGGTCGACCAGCGCCCCCACCGCCTCGCGCACGGGCGTGATGCTCACGCCGTACAGCTCGGCCAGCGCCGCCAGCGTCCAGTCCTCCGGCACGTCACGGTCCTGCCCGACGCGGCGCTCCAGGTCGTCTGCGATTCTCTCGGCGATGGTCACGCGGACCTCCTCTCGATCGAAGATTTCACCCGGCCGCGCTTGACACGCGGGGCGGGATTTGTAATCTTGTGCACAAGATAATTTATTTCGAGCACAAAATCAAACTTATTGCTTCAGGAAAACACGCGAGGAAACCGGCCATGAAGATCACACGCATCGCCGCCTACCAGGTCGATCTGCCGCTGCACGAGGGCAAGTACTCGTGGTCCGGCGGCAAGTCCGTGCAGGTGTTCGACTCGACCGTCGTCCGCGTCGAGACCGACGCCGGCATCGTGGGGCACGGCGAGGTCTGCCCGCTGGGTCCCGTGTACCTGCCATCATACGCCGCCGGCGCCCGCGCGGGCATCCAGGAGCTCGCCCCGCAGCTCATCGGCCAGGACCCCACACGCCTCGGCCCGCTCAACCGCTTCATGGACGCCGCCCTCAAGGGTCACCCCTACGTCAAGTCCGCCATCGACGTCGCCTGCTGGGACATCCTCGGCCAGCACGCGGGCATCCCCGTGGTCGATCTGCTCGGCGGACGCTACGGCGATGACTTCGTGCTGTACCGCGCGATCTCGCAGCGTAGCCCGCAGGAGATGGCCGACAACCTCGCCGGTTACCGCGCCGAGGGCTACAAGCGGTTCCAGCTGAAGGTCGGCTCCGACGTCGAGACCGATATCGCCCGCATCCAGGCGGTCAGCAAGGTGCTCGAGCCCGGCGACATCCTCGTCGCCGACGCGAACACCGGCTGGCTCCCGCACGAGGCGGCGCGCGTCGTCCGCGGCGTCAGGGACGTCGATGTCTACATCGAGCAGCCCTGCCTCACCTACGAGCAGTGCATGTGCATCCAGCGCCGCACCGATCACGCGTTCGTCATGGACGAGTGCATCGACGGCATCGACACGCTGCTGCGATGCGCGGCGGACCGCTCGGCGGACGTGGTCAACATCAAGATCAGCAAGTTCGGCGGGCTGACCAAGGCAAAGCTCGCCCGCGATCTGTGCGTCGAGCTCGGCATCGCGATGACGATCGAGGACACGTGGGGAGGCGACATCGTCACCGCTGCGATCTCGCACCTGGCGCACTCGACGCCGACCGAGCTGCTGTTCACCTCGACGGACTTCAACAGCTACGTGACGCGGTCGATCGCCGACGGCGCCCCGCAGCGCCACAACGGCCGCATGGCCGCGCCGACCACCCCGGGCCTCGGATGTACGCCGAAGATGGACGTGCTGGGCGACCCGGTGATCGACGCGAAGTAAACCTCGCCAATTAGACAAACACAGGGATCGGGGAAAATGGAGAGCATCGAATGTCAAACAACGTAACCTGGCACGGCGTGTACCCCGCGGCGACGACGCACTTTCACGACGACGAGTCGCTGAACCTCGAAGCGACCGCGAAGCACCTCAACGCGATGATCGACGCGGGCATCCACGGGCTGGTGATGCTCGGCACGGTCGGCGAGAACTGCTCGCTGGCGCGCGACGAGAAGCTCGACGTGCTGCGCATGGCGGTCGAGACCGTCGGCGGGCGCATCCCCGTGCTGACCGGCGTCGCGGAGTACACCACGAAGATGGCGTGCTCGTTCGCCGCGGCCGCGAAGGACGCCGGCGTCGACGGGCTGATGGTGCTCCCGGCGATGGTGTACAAGTCCGACCCGCGCGAGACCGCGCACCACTTCCGCGCCGTGGCCCGCGCCGGCGAGCTGCCGGTGATGTGCTACAACAACCCCGTCAGCTACGGCGTCGACATCAAGCCGGAAACCTTCGCCGAGCTGGCCGACGAGCCGAACCTCGTGGCGATCAAGGAGTCGTCGGAGAACCCGCGTCGCATCACCGACCTGCGGAACATCTGCGGCGATCGCTACACGCTGTTCTGCGGCGTCGACGACCTGGCGTACGAGTCGTTCATGCTCGGCGCGACGGGGTGGGTGAGCGGGCTGGTCAACGCGTTCCCCGCGGAGAACCGCCTGGTGTGGGACCTGCTCGAGGCCGGCCGCTTCGACGAGGCCCGCGAGGTGTACCGCTGGTACACGCCGCTGCTGCACCTCGACACGCACGTGAAGCTCGTGCAGTACATCAAGCTCGCCCAGCAGGAGTGCGGCTTCGGCAGCGAGCTGACGCGCGCCCCGCGTCTGAAGATCACCGGCGCCGAGCGCGACGCCGTGCTGAAGATCATCCGGGACGCGATCGCGACGAGGCCGACGGCGGAGCAGTACGCGTGAGCGGATCTGACTTACCATGACGGGCATGCAACAGGTCAAAGTCATCGACACCCACACCGGCGGCGAGCCCACGCGCGTCGTGGTCTCCGGCGGGCCGGACCTCGGCGGCGGATCGGTCGCCGAGCGGCGGGCGCGGTTTCGCGATCAGCACGACGGGTTCCGCGCGGCGGTGGTCAACGAGCCGCGCGGGTCCGACGTGATGGTCGGGGCGCTGCTCGTCGAGCCGGTCGATAAGGCGTGCGCGACCGGCGTGATCTTCTTCAACAACGTCGGCCCGCTGCACATGTGCGGGCACGGCACGATCGGCGTCGCCGTGGCGCTGGCTCACCTCGGGCGCATCGGCATCGGCACACACCGCTTCGAGACCTCCGTGGGCGTCGTCACGGTCGAACTGCACAACGCCAACGAGGCGACCATTGAAAACGTCACCAGCCACCGGCACGCCACGGGCGTCACCGTCGACGTCGAGGGCCTGGGCCCGGTCACCGGCGACGTGGCGTGGGGCGGCAACTGGTTCTTCCTGGTCAGCGACGCCGCGCACGCCGCGGGCGGACACAGCGAACGCCTCACCGTCGACAACGTCGAGCGGCTCACCGACGTGACCTGGCGCATCCGCCGGGCGCTGGAGCGCGACGGGATCACCGGCGACCCGGCGCTCGAGGGCGGGCACATCGACCACATCGAGCTGTTCGGCCCGCCCGGCGATCCTTCCAACGATTCGCGTAATTTCGTGCTGTGTCCCGGCAAGGCGTACGACCGCTCGCCCTGCGGCACGGGCACCAGCGCGAAGGTCGCGTGCCTCGTGGCCGACGGCAAGCTCGAGCCCGGCGCGGTCTGGCGGCAGGAGAGCATCGTCGGCAGCGTGTTCGAGGCGACAGCCAAGCCCGCGCGGGGTGTCACCAAAGGCGACGATGCTATAATCCGCGTCACCCCCCGCATCCGCGGCGCGGCGTACGTCAACGCCGAGTCGACGCTGATCCTTGACCCGATTGATCCTTTTTGCCTGGGCATCCGCGGGTAGACGCCAGGCGGTACGATACGGACGTGAGCAACGAACCCAACCATGTCGTGGTGATCGGCGGCGGCGTCATCGGGGCGTACACCGCGTACTACCTGGCGCGCCAGGGACGCCGCGTCACGCTGATCGACAAGGGCGCGTTCGGCCACGGCTGCTCGCACGGCAACTGCGGCCTGATCTGCCCGAGCCACGTGCTGCCGCTGTCGCAGCCGGGCGCGGTGAGCAAGGCGCTGAAGGCGATGCTCGGTCGCAACACGCCGTTCAAGATCAAGCCGCGGTTCGACCCGGAGCTGTGGGGCTGGCTGTGGCGGTTCATGCGGGCCTGCAAGAAGCCGGCGATGCTCGCGTCGGGGCGCGCCCGCGCCGCCCTGCTCAACTCGTCGATGGAGCTGTACCTCAAGCTGCTCGACGAGGAGGGCCTCGACTGCGAGTGGGAGCACCGCGGCGTGCTGTTCGTCTACATGACCGAATCCGGCATGGAGCACTACGGCCAGACCGACGCGCTCGTCCGCAAGCACTTCGGCATCGGCGCCACACGCTACGACGGCGATGCGCTGATCGAGCTCGAGCCGGCGCTGCGGCCGGGCGTCGCGGGCGGATGGCACTACGAGTGCGACGCGCACGTGCGACCCGACCGGCTCATGGCCGAGATGAAACGCGTGCTCAACAAGCACCACGTCACCATCTACGAGCACACCCCCGTCAATCACTTCATCCGAGACAGCGCCACCGGCAAGGCCCGCGCGGTCTTCGTCGGCGGGCCCGAGACCACCGGCCACGACATCACCGCCGACGCCTTCGTCCTCGCCACCGGCGCCCTCGCGCCGAAGTTCCAGGAGGCGCTCGGCGTCAGGCTCCGCATCCAGCCCGGCAAGGGCTACTCCATCACCATGCCCCGGCCCGAGCGCTGCCCGGCGATCCCGATGATCTTCCAGGAGCACAAGGTCGCCGTCACGCCCATGCGCACCGGCTACCGCCTCGGCTCGCTGATGGAGTTCAACGGCTACGACGACTCGATCGAAAAGCACCGCGTGAAGCTGCTGGAGATCGGCGCCCGGCCTTACCTCTACGAACCCACCGCCGAGCCGATCGAGGAGACGTGGACCGGCTGGCGACCGATGACCCCCGACGGCGTGCCGCTCATCGGCCCGTCACGCACGTTCAGCAACGTCGTCGTCGCCGCGGGACACAGCATGGTCGGCATGTCGATGGGACCCGCCTCCGGCCGCCTCGCCGCGGAGCTCGTCACCGGCCAGCGCCCGCACGTCGAGCCGCGACACTACGACCCGCGGCTACGCGGGTGAGCGGCACGAGCGCCTATAAGAAAATGCAAATTGAAAAATGGTCATTGCAAAATGCGAAATGACCGAGAGGGTGACCGAAAGATGTGCGCCCGCATCGAACACGTTGGAGGCATGACATGCGTGTAATGGTGATCGGCGCGTCGACGGACCCGAGCAAGTACGGCAACAAGGCGGTGCGCGTGTACCTGCGTCAGGGCCACACCGTGCTGCCGGTGAACCCGACAGCCAGCGAGATCGAAGGTCTCGAGGTCTACCCCGACGTGAGCGCCGTGCCGGGACCGATCGATCGCGCGACCGTTTATCTGCCGCCCAAGCGCGTGCTCGACGTGCTGCCCGCCCTCGCGGAGCGCGGCGACGTGGGCGAACTCTGGCTCAACCCCGGCACCGAGTCCGACGAGGTCATCGACCTGGCGCGCGTGCTCGGGTTCCAACCCATCATGGCGTGCTCGATCGTCGACGTGCTCGACCATCCGTGATCGGGGTGGCACTGACAAGCGCAGCTTGTCAGTGGCGAACATCATTTGGTGATCGTGTTCTCGTTCCCCGCCGTGTGTCGGTGCGCCATTCCGCTCTCCCACCGGGAGAGGGCGAGGGTGAAAGAAACCCGCCCAAGCGAGCCCTCCAACCGCACATCCATCGCGCGCCGCCGACACGATACAAGGCACAGCGCCACTGACAAGCGGCGCTTGTCAGTGCCACCCGAGCCCAAATGACAATCTGATCACGCCCCCGCCGGCGCGCCGTTGTCGGACGTCACGTGCGCCACCGCGTTGCGGAACATCTGCAGGCCCGCGGGTGACGTGATCGTCTCGCGGGTCCAGCGCGGGTGGTTGGTGATGTGCGTGAAGCGCTCGGGGTGCGGCATCAGTCCGAACACGAGGCCGGTCGGGTCGCACAGGCCCGCGATGTCGCGCAGCGAGCCGTTGGGGTTGTCGGTGTAACGCAGCGCGACCTGGCCCTGCTCCTCGAGCTTGTTGAGCACGTCGTCGTCGGCGACGAAGCGGCCCTCGCCGTGCGCGATCGGCAGCTCGAACTCGCCGAGCCCCGCCGTCCACACGCAGCGCGTGTCGGCGTCGACACGCAGGCCGACCCAACGATCGACAAATCGCGGCTTCGCGTTGTCGGTCAGCGTGACGACCTGCTTCGGCGGCGCGCCCTCCGGCAGCTCGAACGCCGGGAGCAGCCCCGCCTTGACCATCAGCTGGAAGCCGTTGCAGATGCCGATGACCGGCTTGCCCGCCGCGACGAACGTCCGCAGCGCGTCGTAGAGGCGATGCCGCAGGCGGTTCGCGAAGATGCGCCCCGCCGCGATGTCGTCGCCGTAGCTGAACCCGCCGGGCAGCCCGAGCATGTCGAATCCGTCGAGCATCGCCGGCTGCTCGATCAGCGTGTTGAGGTGGACTTTGTCCGTGTCCGACCCCGCCAGCCGAAACGCGTGCGCGAGCTCTTCGTCGCAGTTCGTCCCGGCCGTGCGGAGGATGAGTGTTTTCGGTTTCATGATCGATCCATGATAGCAAATCGGCTCGCCGCCAGACCGCGCCTGACGGGAATGCCCAATGACCCAATCCCAATGATCAATGGGGAACCGATGCGGGATACTGGATGGCTCGCTTCGCTCGCGATGCTGGATGACCGAAGCCGCGGAGCCATCCAGCATCGAGCATCATCTCCCTGGCATTGGTCATTGGCGCCTGGTCATTGGTCATTACTTCCTTGCGGGCTTCAGCGCCCAGGCCTCGTCGAAGAAGTCCGCGTCGACGACCTTGCCGGGCCACAGCGCGTCGGGCGGGGTGTCGACGTCGATCACCGCCCAGTCGGGCAGCTTGGGGACTTGGCGGGCGTTGTTGAGGTACGCGAACTCGCGGTAGGTGAAGCTGCTGTTGAGCACGACGTAGCGTGAGGGGTTCAGCGGGTTGGGGTAGATCGCGATCAGGCCGTGGTTCGCGGCGGGCCACTTGCGGTCGCCCGCGGTGATCGCGTCGCCGGTCCACTTGATCGGCAGCTTGTCGGCGATCTTCTTCATCACGGCGTTGGACGAGGGGTCGCCCCACAGCACGATGTTGGCGTTAGCGATCTGCAGGTCGGTCAGCTCGGTGTCGTTGACGACGCGCGCCTCGCCGCGGAAGTGGCGCCGCCAGTGCTCGATGGCGTGCTCGAGCTCGGCCCCGGCCCACTTGCCGACCTTGTCGTTCGCGGCCCTGCCGGTCGGACGCACGAAGATGAACGAGTCCATGAACGCGTCGTCGATCGGGCCCTGCATGTCGTGCGACTTGCGGAGGCCGATGTCGAGCGGGCGTCCGCCGAGCTTCCACGTGTCGCCCTCGCGGTACAGCTGCACACGCCACGAGTGGTCGGTCTCGGTCTGCGGCGCGCCGGGGATCGCCTGCCCGTCGATCGTCAGCGTCATCGGCTTGTCGATCGCCGCGGGGCTTGTCCCGGCGGGCACGTCGAGCGTCAGGTCCGTGACGTTCTTCGTGGTAACCGTCACGGCGTTGTCGCCGACGAACGCCGCGTCGACGCGGGCGCGCGACCAGTGCTCGCCCATGCCGTCGATCGTGACCCAGTACATGCGGTTGTACCTCAGCGTGTAGGTCACGAGCTGGACGCGACGCCGCAGCGCGGGTCGCGGTGTGGCGGCGATGCTGTCGAGCTTCGCCTCGATGATCTTCGCGGCGCCGGGCTCGATGTGGTGCGCCGCGCCGGGCCCGATCACGTGCGTCAGCGTCATGCCCTCGGCGTTCAGCGCCTTGGCCATGATGTCCGCGGCCTGCTTCTGCTTGTCGATCTCGCCGCTGTACGCCACCGTCGGCAGGTTGTACAGGTTCGCCGCGTAATCGGTGCAGTCGTACATGTTCCACAGCTTGCGTTCGTACCACGTGGGGTTGAGCGTCTCGCCCTGGAACGTGCGGAGAAACTCCTCGGTCTCGGCGAACCCGGCGCCGGGGTTCGCGGCGAACCAGCGGTCGGCGTAGTGCGTGGCGAACTGCCAGCACGCCGCGCCGCCCATCGAGAACCCGCGCACGGAGATCATGTCGTCGTCGATGCGGTAACGCTGCTTGACGTCCTCGATCGCCTCGAGCACGTCGACCTCCCCGGCGAACTTGAACGCGTTGGAGTACCGGCCGTACGGGTGCAGCACGATCGTGTCGCGCGGCGTGTACTGGCCGGGGCTGTGCATGCGCTGGTTGACGAACGCCAGCTCGCTGAGCGTCTCGCCGCGGCCGTGGAACCACACGTCGAGCCTGAACTTCCGCGAGCCGTGGAAGTCGTACGACTCGGGCACGACCAGGCCGTAGGGCTGGATCGATCCGTCGATCTTCGAGCGGTAGCCGCGCACGACGAGTCCCGTGGAATGCACCCACGGCGCCTCGTCGGCGAGCAGGCCGTCGGCGCGCTTGACGCCTTCGTCGATGAGCGTGAACGCGGTCTTGATCTCGCGCTCGTTGAAGAACTCCTGATAGGCCAGCGCGTCGTGCGCCGCCTTGTAGAAGACGACGATGTCGGGCAGCAGCTCGATCAGGTGCTTGTCCTGCGCGACCTGCTGCATGCGGCCGACCAGATCGGCGAGCCTCTTCTCGAGCTCCGCCTTCTGTTCCGCCGGGACCTCGATGCCGAGCTTGGGGATGCGGCGGACGCTGTCGGCGACGTTGTCGCCCGGGCCGTCGGCAAGGGCGAACGAGGCGAGGCACAGCGCGATGGCGACTATTCGAAAGGCGATACGCATCATCAACTCCTGCTGAAAGATGCTGGATGCTGGTTACCGGATGCTCGATGCCGCGAAGCCATCCGGCATCGAGCATCCCGCATCTGTTTCGCTTCGTCACACGCCGCGAGCGGCGACGCGAAACGGACATAGTGTAGGCGATCACCAGTTCAGGGGCGTGCGCCACGCGGTCCACAGGTCTTCGACGGCGAGGTCGGCGATGAGGCCGGCGTCGGGCGTGCGGAGCGTGAGGCGCTGCGTGTCGGTGAACGTGCCGATCTGGCCGAACGGGACGCCGGCCTCGCGCAGCGTGCGGGCGACGGCGTCGATCTTGTCGGGGTGGACTTCGAGCAGCACGCGCGTGGGCGTTTCGGCGAAACACGCGGCGGTGGTCGACAGCTCCACGCCCCCGCGCGGCACGCCGGCGGTGTCAAGGTCGAGGCCGAGGCGACCGGCGAACGCCATCTCCGCCGCGGCGACGAGCATGCCGCCCTCCGAGCAGTCGTGGGCGCTGCGGACCAACGCCCGCGTGATCAGCTCGGCGAGGGTCGCGAGCGTGTGCGGCGCGGTGTTCAGGTCGACGCGGGGGATGTCGCCACTGGATGCCAAGCCGCAAGCGGCGTGGTAGTGCGAGCCGCCGAGGTGCGGCGTCGTGAGGCCGACCTGCAGCAGCACGTTGCCCGGGCGCTTGGCGTCCATCGTCACGCACTCGGCCACGTCGTCGACGATGCCCACGGCGCTGATCAGCAGCGTCGGCGGGATCTCGATGATCGACCCGTCGTCGCGCGTGAACTGGTTGTTGAGCGAGTCCTTGCCGCTCACGAACGGCGTGCGATACGCCAGCGCGCCGTCGTAGCACGCCTCCGCCGCGCGGACCAGCGAGCCGAGGTTCTTCGGCTTGTCGCACTTCGCCCAGCAGAAGTTGTCGAGGATCGCGATGCGGCTCGGGTCCGCGCCGACGCACACGGCGTTGCGCACCGCCTCGTCGATCGCCGCGAGCGTCATCCAGTAGGGATCGACGTCGCCGAGCATCGTCGCCAGCCCGCACGACAGCGCGATGCCGCGCGACGTGTTGAGCTTCGGCCGGATCACCGACGCGTCCGACGGGCCGTCCTGATGCACGCCGACCAGCGGCTTGACGACGCTGGAGCCCTGCACCTCGTGGTCGTACTGACGGATGATCCAGTGCTTGGAGGCGATGTTGGGGTGGCCGAGCAGCGCGAGCAGCGTGTCACCGATTTCGGATTTCGGATTTCGGATTGATCCGCAGCGGGCGCGTGATTCAGTCCGCCGCTCCACACCGCCTCGCGCACGGGCTGCGGGATGCCGTCGTGCAGCAGCTCCATCGCGAGTCGGCCCACCTCGTGGTGGAAGTAGTTGAGCACGAGCTCCTTGTTGTCCGTGCCGAAGTGGCCGAGGTCGCAGACCTCCACGTCCTCCGCCGCGGCGAGGGCGCGCACCTTGTCGAGGTTCTCGACCGGCACCGCGAGCACCATGCGTTCCTGCGCCTCGCTGATCCATATCTCGGTGTAGCTGAGGCCCGCATACTTCAGCGGCGCCTTGTCGAGCTGCACGAACGCGCCGATCTTCTCGCCCATCTCGCCGACCGCGCTGGAGTATCCGCCCGCGCCACAGTCGGTGATCGCGCTGTACAGACACCCGTCGGCGTGATCGCGCGCCTGGAGGATCACGTCGAGCGTCTTCTTCTCGGTGATCGCGTTGCCGATCTGCACCGCGTGGCTGAACTCGTCGGCGTGCGTGTCGGTCAGCTCGGCGCTGGAGAAGGTCGCGCCGTGGATGCCGTCGCGCCCGGTGCGCCCGCCGAGGACGACGATGCGGTCGCCGGGCCTGGCGTCGCCGAAGCACTTGTCGTTGGGGATCAGGCCGACGGACCCGGCGAACACGAGCGGGTTGCCGAGGTAGCGGTCGTCGAACCAGACGAGGCCGTCGACGGTCGGGATGCCCATGCGGTTGCCGTAGTCGCGCACGCCGGCGACGACCTGCTTGAGCACACGCCGCGGGTGCAGCACGCCCTTGGGCAGGTCGTCGAACGCGATGCCGGGGTTCGCGACGCAGAAGATGTCGGTGTTGGCGATGGGCTTGGCGCACAGGCCGGTGCCCATCGTGTCGCGGATGCAGCCGCCGATGCCCGTCGCCGCGCCGCCGTACGGCTCGATCGCCGAGGGGTGGTTGTGCGTCTCGACCTTGAACGTCACCGCGTGCTCGTCGTCGAACTGGATGATGCCGGCGTTGTCGACGAAGACGCTGATGCACCAGTCGAGGCCGTCGGCGATCAGGTGGTTCGTCGCCGCGGCGATCGTCGACTTCAATAAGTTATCGATGACGAGGCCTTCTTCGGTGAGCTCGTGACCCGGACGATCGGCCCAGTCTGCGGCCGTGGGCCCCATTTCGGAATTGGAGGATTCGCTGTAGCGAATCCGACTCTTCAGCGTCTTGTGCACGCAGTGCTCGGACCACGTCTGGGCGAGCGTTTCGAGCTCGATGTCGGTCGGGTCGCGGTCGATGCCGCGGAAGTAGTCGCGGACGGCGGTCATCTCTTCGAGCGACAGGAACAGGTGGCCGTCGCGCGACAGCTTCATCAGCCCGTCGTCGTCGAGGTCGCGGATCGACACGTGCACGAGGTTGAACTCGTAAGGCGTGCCCTCGATGAACTGCTGCGGCCACTCGGGCGCATCGTGGATCGACTGTACGACGGTGTTGGCGAGCAGGCGTTCTGCGATGACCGCGGCTTCTTCGTGGGTCGCGCCGAACAGGTCGAACCGCGTGCCGGTGCGGACGGCGCAGCGCGAATCGAAGGCGTCGCCGAGCATCTCCGCGATGGCGTCGGTGGTCGACGCGGCGACGGGGTCCATGACGCCGGGCAGGTAGTGGACCTCGATGCAGGCCGCGTCGTCCTGGCGCGGCGTCGCGCCGAGGCGGTAGCGCTGCGTGACGGGGTCGGTGAGCAGCTCGCCGGCGATGCGCTCGACGGTGTCCTGGTCGAACGCCGCCTGGATGAGGAACACGCGTGCGGTGCGCACGTCGCCGAGCGACGCGGCCAGCTGCATGTCACGCACCTCCGAGGCGACGCTGCGCCCGAGCGGGTCGTCGGCGGGATCGAGCGGGTGCACCTCCACGCGCCACACGCGGCGGCGGTGTTCGGGCGAGGCTTCGGGCGGGGCGGCTTCCGTGCTGGTATCCGTTGTACTCATAGCGGCGGCCATGATAGTCGGGTCCGCGTTCGGCGTCATAGGGGTGTCGTTCGAGAGGAAATTGCAAATTGCAAAATGGTCATTGCAAAATGCAAATTGACGACGGAGACCCGTGTACCGGAGGCTCTACGTGGCTGTGTTAGAATGTAGGCATGCATTCGCAAGAACAAGTCGAAGCTGAGCTTGCCGATGAAATCGAACGTTTCTACCGAGAAGGTGATCCGTGGTGGCCCAGCGAAGAGGTTGCTCGCATTGCCTACCGTCGTGGAAGTTCTTTTTCGCGTCGGACAAAGGCGAAGCATGCTTCACGTGCCCAGCGCACGAACGATCTGATGAAAGGCATGCAGACGCATTTTGAGCCCGAATGTCCGGGGATTGCTCCAAGCGAGTGGCGCGAACTCGCGGATCGACTCGTCGGTGTATTAGAGCGTAACGGACTTTGATCGGGTCCGGCCCCAATCCGAAATCCCAAATCCGCAATCCGAAATCGGATCACTCAATCACGCCATACCGTCGCAGGTACTTCTCGATCTGGCCGACGGTGTCGCCGGAGGAGTCGATGCGTTTGGTCTTCCAGTCCTGCCACGCGGCGGCGTTGACGTTGTCCTCGAGGTCGTCGAAGAACAGGATCTTCTTCGGGTCAATGTTCGTGTGGGACTCGACGTGCTCGTACGCCGCGGCCTTGGGCTTGCAGCAGCCGATCAGGTGGCTGGCGAAGCGGTTCTGCAGGACGTTGAGCGGCGAGAACTGCGGCGCCTCGTGGATGAGCTTCCAGTGGACGGGGTTGGTGTTGGAGAGGATGGCGGTCTCGATGCCGGACTGGCCGAGCACCTCGAGCATCTCGGCCACGCCGGGGTAGAGCTCGATGAGCCAGGCGCCGAGGATCTGCAGGACTTGCGAGGCCTGGTAGGAGGTGTTCTTGGCGACGGCCTCGGCGTAGGCGTTGTGGCCGATGACGCCGGTCTCGAACTGCTTGGTGATCTTGACGAACTCGGCCTTGAACTTGGGGTCGGCCAGCTCGCGCGAGTAGGGCACGCCGGCGCGATCACACGCCTCGCGCCACCCGCTGACACAGCGGATCAGCACGCCGCCCAGATCGAACACAACCAGCTCGACTCGCCGAAAGCTCATGGCGTTCTTCGACCACTCTTCAGTAGTTGCCGCGGCGTCGTGCCGCGAGCGGACTCAGACCCATTCACTCGTCGAGAGCGGGTCATGGAGAGACTTCCGCCGAAGCGGCAGCGGGGACGTCACCCGCGCCCGGCGGACCGACCGGACCCTGGCCGGAAAAATGCACACGCGGCATGGGAAATCCCAAGTCGTACAGCAGCTTACGCATCTCGTGCCGCGGGGCCATCTCGATCGACCCGGTGATGCTGTAGCTGTCCGACGGGGCGGCCGACACCGCGGCCGGGAGCAGCACCTCGACCTTGCGGCTCGCCGGCAGCGTGCGGTTCGGCGGGATGTCGCCCTTGAACTCCGCGCCCGACACGCTCAGCGTGTACTTCGCGTCCGTCAGCGGCAGTTCGTACGCGTTGGGGTTCTCCATCAGCACGTGCACCATGTAACGAGACGCCTCGGGCGACTGATCCATCAGCTGCACCGACGTGACCGTCACCGTGGGATTGACCAGCGCCGGCGGGAAGTCCGGGACCTTGATCGGCCCGCATCCCACCGCGCTCAAGCCCGCGGCGCTCAACACCAACATCGCCAGAAACCTTTGCATGCGTTCGTCTCCACGCCCTTGGCGCACCGCGAATCGTACACGCTCCGCCACCGGGTCGCCAGTTACGCGGACCGACCGACAACCCCGCCCGAGCCGACGCCACGCCCCGCCGTTATCATGAGGACCGATCGTCGTTCATCCGTCACGGGGGTTCGTGTCAGGTGTCAGAGTTGTCGCTGGAAAGCCCGGCCCGTTCGCGGGATGGCGTGTGGAGCCGCAGCCCGGTGGTATGGGCGGCGTGCTGCTTCGCCGTCGGCCTGGCCGCGGCGCGGTGGCTGGACGCCGTCGACACGATCCACCTCGATTTCGGCGCGTGGCTGATCGGCGCTGGCGCGGCCGGGGCGGTCGGCGCGGGGATGTGGCGCGGCGGGCGATGGACGGGCGTGCGAGCGGCGGCGGGCGTGATGCTCGTGTGCGTCGGCGGGGCGTGGTGGCAGGCGCGGGTGACCGGCGGCGCGGCGACGCTCGCCGTGCCGACCGGCGACAGCGTGCTGGTCGACGTCGAGGGCGTGGTCGACGAAGAGCCGTACCACCACATGGAGGCGCGCGGCCTGATGGGGCGATTCGACTACCGCTCGCCGCGCACGCTGCTGGCGCTGACCGTCGACACGATGCATGCCGCCGACGGGCCGCACGCGGCGACCGGCGGCGTGATCGTCGACGTGCCGGACTACGACGGCCGGGCGCGGCGCGGCGACCGCGTGCGCGTCATCGGCTGGCTGAGCGGGCTGCACGGCACGTCGAACCCCGGCGAGCGCGACTTTCGGCGGACGATGGCCGACCGCGGCATCGTCGGCCGCGTGTCGCTCAAGTCGCGCGGGAACCTGCGCGTGCTGAGCGACGACGACCACGACGACCACGACGACCACGACACGCGCGCCGCCACCACCGTCGCGACCGCGATCCCGCACGTCTGGTCGGCGACGCGCACCGCGCTGGCCGACCGCGCCGCCGAGGCGTTGCACGTCGGCATGGACGCGCCGCACGACACGCCGTCCGTCGCCCTGCTCGATCTGCTGCTGCTGGGCGACCGGCGCGGCGACACCGGCGAGCTCGACGACGCGTTCCGCCGGGCCGGCGTCAGCCACGTGCTGGCGATCAGCGGCATGCACCTGGCGATCCTCGCCGCGGGCGCGTGGCTGATCGTCATCGCCCTGACCGGCCGACCCGACCTGGCCACACGCGTCACCGGCGCGGTCGTGCTGCTCTACCTGCTCGTCGTGCCCGCACGCGTGCCAGTGCTGCGCGCCGGCGTCATGACGCTCGGCGCGCTGTGGGGACTGACGTCCGGAAGACGACCGAGCGTGCTGTCCGTCATGGCGCTCGCCGGGCTCGGCCTGCTGATCTGGCGGCCGGGTGACCTGTTCAGCGCGGGCTTTCAGCTGAGCTTCGGCGTCGTGCTCGGCCTGGTGCTGTTCACGTCGCGTGTCAGCCGGTGGCTGCTGCCGCCGCGCGACGCGATCATCCCGCCCGACGCGCCGCGCGACTTCGTCCCCGCCGAGCCCCGCCGCGAGCGATGGCGACGCTGGGTGATCGACTACGTCGCGGTCACGCTCGTGGCGTGGTGCGTGTCGCTGCCGTTGATCGCGCACCACTTCGGCGCGGTCACCCCCGCCGGGCTCGTGATGGGCGTCGTGATGGCGCCGGTCGTCGCGGTGCTGCTGTGGGTCGGCTACGTCAAGCTGATCGTCTCGCTGATCTGGCCCGCGGCGGGCGCGCTGCTCGCCGGGCCGCTCACGACGCTCGGCGACTGGACCGTCGATCTCGTCCGCTTGGCGTCCGACGTGCCCGGCGGCTACATCCACGTCCCGCAGCCCTCGCCGCTGTGGACCGCCGCGACGCTCGCCGTCGTATTCACCCTGCTCGGCGGCGGGTTCCGTCGGCGTCGCCTCGTCGGGCTGGCGTGCATCCTTATATGCATCACGTGGGCCGCGCTGCCCGTCATCGTCCAACGCGCCACCGCCGAACGTTACGCCCTGACCGTCGACATGTTCGCCGTCGGCGACGGGTCCTGCTACCTCGTCCGCTCCGGCGCCGACGCGCTCGTGTTCGACTGCGGCTCGTCGAACTACATCGACATCACCACCGTGTCGGTCGGCCCGGCGCTGCGCGCCATGGGCGTCACACGCGCGCCCGTCGTCGTCGTCAGCCACCCCGATCTCGATCACTTCTCCGGCGTGCTGGAACTCGTGGACGGGTTCGGCGTCCAAACAGTCGTGGTGACCCAGCCGTTCCTCGATGAGGCTGCGCGCCAGCCGTGGAACGCCGCGGGGTATCTGCTCGACGCGCTGCGCGAGCGCGGCGTGACGATCGAGGTGATCGCCGCGGGCTGGCGTCGGCCGCTCGGGCACGCGGTGGTCGAGGCGATCTGGCCCCCGCCCGGCGCGGCGTTCGAGCGGAACAACGACGGGTCGATCGTGCTGTCGATCCGTGCGGCCGGGCGACGCGTGCTGTTCAGCGGGGACGTGCAGGAGGAGGCGATGACGAAGATGCTCGACGCGAAGCTCGACCTGCGTGCCGACGTCGTGGAACTGCCCCACCACGGCAGCATGGTGCCCGCGGCCCCGGCGTGGCTCGAGGCGGTAAATCCCTCAGTGGTGTTGCAATCCACCGGCGACGCCCGCCTCCGCGTCGATAAATGGGCCGAGACGCTGAAGCAGATGCGCGTGCGGCGGCACGTCACCGCGTGGCACGGCATGACCGAGTTGCACGTCGGCCACGACGGAACGATCACCGCCGACCGGTATCTCGAAGATTCGACTGGACCGTGAATCGTACGGTTTCGTACAATAAACAACGCGCGTCGCCGTTATAATGAAGGGGAGCGACGCACGGGGATCTGGAGGATGACCATGTCCGCACGACGCACGACGATGAATCCGCACGCCACACGCACACGCCGCGCGGCCGTCACGCTGATCGCGCATGCCGCGCTGGTCGCGGCGCTGGCGCTGGGCGTCACTGTCGACCGCGCCTCGGCGCAGTCCGTGGGCGATCAGCCCGCCGCGTCGGAGATGGCGGCGATCCGCGCCGAGATGCAGGCCCTGCGTGCCGACCTCGCCGAGACGCGCGCCCAGCTCGAACAGGCCAAGGCCGCACTGGCCGACGTGAAGGGCGCGCTGGGCGACGACAAGCTGCTCGACCGCATGCGCGAGTGGAACGACGCCCGGCGTGAGTTCGAGTCCAGCCGCATCGCCACCACGCGCGAGCGCGCCCGCCTCGACTACGAGCGGACGCAGCTGCGCCAGACCGCCTACCGCGAGCAGCAGCGCATCGCCGTGGAAGACGCCGCACGCCCCGCCGCGCCGCAGCCCGGCGACGCCGTGGTCGTTCGGCCCGACAACAACGTCGCACGCCCCGGCTTCGCCGCCGACGACAACGCCCTCGCCGGCGTCGGCCAGCCCCGCAACTACTCCACGCCCTACGGCAACAATGGCAGCCCCCTCGGCATCCACAACCTCGGCTCGCTCTACAACGGCGGATACGGCTACTACAACACGCCCTACAGCTACGGCGGATACGGCACCACCGTCTACTCGCCCGGCTACCAGTTCTTCACCGGACGCATCGGCCCCGTCTACGACTACTACCCCTCCAGCGGCCGATACGAATACGTCACCCCCTACCGCGCCGGCACGAGCGTCGGCAGCCACTCCCACTCCGGCTCCACCATCAACATCAGCGGCGGCTACCAGGGCGACAAGTTCAAACTCAACTTCAACATCGGCGGCGGCTCAAGCACCTCACGCACCATCCGCTCCAACACGCTGCCCTGACCGCGCCACATCCCCCGCGCCACCTAAAGCCCGGGGCAGGCCTGCCCCGGGGCGCTCACGACCGGGGCCCGATGAATCGACCGCTCTCCCAATCGACCGCCCACCGCCAGCGCGGATTCACGCTCGCTGAACTTGTTTCGGTACTTGTCTTGGTGGTCGTGGCGATCATCTTCATTGGGATCGTTTGGCCGTTCGGCCCGTCCGCACACCGCAACGAACGCCTGATCAGAAGTCGGATTGAACTGACCTCGATTGCCGACGCGTGTGAAAGCTACTATCTCACCTACGGCGCATACCCGGGCTACTTCTCCGAAGAAGAACTGTCCAGCATGTCCGACTCGTTCACCGGCACCGAGAACCTTGTGCTCAGCCTGATGGGTGGCGTCGTACCCGGATCGACACCCGGGTGGTCGCCCGACGGCGCGCCACAACGCTTCATTGACGGATTCAACATCAGTTTCGATCAGATCGGCGATGGCCCCGACCGCCCCGACGGTAAGAGATACGGCCCGTTCTACTCTCCAACGGATCGCGAACTCGTCCCGATCAAGGGCACCACCAACTTCGACAACGACATGCCCGAGCTCATCGACCATTGCTCGGGCCTGCCCATCCTCTACATGCGAGCAAGCCGCAACGCGACGACGCCCAAGCCCCCTGTCACCGACGGAACCACCGGCGTGTTCAACCGCCTGACCATCGCCGACTATGTCGAAGCCAAATCACTTCAATCGACCCGCGGCAAGGCCTTCGATCAGATGAGCCAGTCGGCCTTCTCGTCATACAACCCTGCCGGTAACGCCGTCGACAACCTCGCGTGGTGGGCGATCAATCGCAAACTCAGCAAGGTCACGCCGGGCGACCCGACCTCCGCGAATAACAACGACGATGTCACACGCGGCGCGGCCGTGCTTTTCGCCCCGGGCATCGACGGCATCTACGCCAACCTCGCCGCGAGACACGGCAAGGCGATTGATGAATTTAAGAGTGTCGACGAGTCCGACGACGTCATGGTCTTCATCGGCAACTGATGATCACGTCGCGCTGCCGATCACCAACCCGATCACCAATCCCCCGATCGCGCAGCCCGCGCCGACTAAATGCACGCGGTGGTGTTCCGCCCAGAGCATCGCGCGCTTCAGGCGGTGGTGCTGGTAGTCGTACGCCGTGACCTCCTCGCGGTCACGGTAGCGCTGCAGGTCGTCGGCGAGTTCCATCACCGTCTGGTACCGCGCAGCCGGGTCCTTCTCGAGGCACTTGAGGCAGACCGCTTCGAGCTCGAGCGGGATCTCGCGCTCCGGCGCGGCCTCGCTCGGCAGCGGCGTGGGGCGTTCGGTGATCTGCTCCATCGCCTGCTCGATCGTCTCGGCCGTGATCAGCCCCTTCCACGTCAGCATCTCGTAGAGGATCGACCCGAGGTTGAACACGTCGGTGCGTTCGTCGAGGGTCACGTCGCCGCGCGCCTGCTCGGGCGACATGTACAGCGGCGTGCCGGCGCGGCGGCCGGGCTGCGTCAGCGCCAGCGACAGGCCCGTCTCGCCGGTCACCTGCATGTCGATGTCCGGCTGCACCTCGCCGCGCACCTTCGCCAGCCCCCAGTCCAGCACCATCACCTCGCCGAACTCCCCGACGGTGATGTTGGCGGGCTTGAGATCGCGGTGGATCACGCCGTGCGCGTGCGCGTACGCGACGGTCTGACACGCGGAGATGAGGATGTCGATCAGACGCGACAGCGGGAACTGCCGGGCGACGTCGAGGTCGCCCGCGGCCATGTCCATGATGACCGCGCGCAGGTCGCGCCCCTCGATCTTCTTCATCGTGAAGTACAGCTCGCCGTTGCGGTCGCGCCCCAGCTCGTACACCGGCACCGTGCCGGGGTGCGGGATCAACGCCGTGACCCGCGCCTCGCGCAGGAACCGCTTGTTGTCCAGCTCCGAGTCACGCAGGTGCGGGTGCAGCGCCTTGTACGCGACGGTGCGCTGCAGGTTCTTGTCGAACGCCAGCCGGATCGACGCCGACCCGCCCTCGGTCAGCGGCTCGAAGTCGTCGTACTTCATCGACCCGCTCAGCCAGTGCTTGGGCAGGTCCTTGTCCGTCTGCTCGATACGGATGTTCTTCATGATCTCGCCTCACGCCACGTGTCGTCGTCTCTGCGGACATCATAACGCACGCCGGATCGCGCCACGGGTTGGGCGGCGCGGCCACATCGCGCCGGTCCTTGACTACACGTGTCATACGACTATCCTTTGCCGACTCCCTCGGCGTGGGTGGCGCCGGCGGGACCAGCTCCTCTTTCGACCTTTTGGGGGTCTACATCATGCGTACCTCGCGATGGCTTGTGCCGGCGTTGACCGGCTTCACTTGTCTGTTCATTGTCACCGCCGCGCGCGCCGCGGGCGAAGAGCCCGCCGTGACACCGACCGACGCCGCTCCGGCCGCGGAGACCGCCGAGGCGCCCGCCGCCGACACCGACGCCCCGACGGGCGCGGACGTCGTCGCCGACGACCTCGGCATGACCGGCGCCCTGCGCGCCTACACGGACTGGCTCACGCGTCACCCCGCGCGGTATGCCTCGCCGGCCGACTTCGACGCCGCGACCGCCGACGCCAACGCACGGCGCAACTGGCGGCTGTTTTTCCAGACCGCCAACATCGGCTTCGACGACGACCGCAGCGACTGGCGGCAGCGCGCCGGCGGGGTGGTGGACTCGCTGCTGATCGACGGCGACCGCTTCCACATCGCATACCAGAACGGCGGGTTCGACTCGCCGCTCATCAACAACATCCTCGACGTCAAGCACGCGGTCGTCGGCGGCTACGAAGCCCCGCTGCCCGGCCTCGATCACTTCCGCGCCGGCGTCGTGGGCGCGTGGTCCTCGCTCTCGCAGGAGGTCGACGACTTCTTCGACGTGACCTACACCGGCCACGACGATTCGATCGCCGGCGAGCTGATCTACCGC
The DNA here is from genome assembly GCA_016125285.1 of Phycisphaera sp. Lineage (GTDB taxonomy): Bacteria > Planctomycetota > Phycisphaerae > Phycisphaerales > Zrk34 > RI-212. The sequence goes on along the minus strand of WGMA01000014.1, from coordinate 43,781 downwards.
ATGATCGGCGATGGGCCCGACGCCCTGACCGTCGACTTCCTCGGCGGCTTCCGCTACCGCCACCAGCAGATCCGCGACGAGTTCGTCGACGTCGAGGCCGACGGCGACTTCTACATGCCCTACGCCGGCGTGCGCGCCAGCGAGCACAGCAACGTGCACAGCTCGTGGAGCGAGGTCATCGTCGAGGGCGCGTTCGCCGACGGCGCCGCCGAAGAACTCGGGCGACTCGGTACGGACAACGAGTGGGCGACGCTCCGCTGGGACCTCGGCCGCAGCGTCTACGCCGAGGCCGTGCTGAACTGGCTCCACGGCGACGGCCTGACCGCACCGAAGGACCGCCCGATGGTGCACGAGCTCTGGCTCGCCACGCACGGACAGTTCGTCCTTGGCGATGAACGCCTGCCCCCCTACTTCATCCGTGAGATCACCGGACAGTACGGCGTGCGCGGCTACGCCGAGTCCCTCGTCGGCGGCGACGACAGCATCGTCTTCACCTTCGAGTACCGCTTCCACGCGCCTCGCCTCCTGCCGCTGCAGGACCCGCCCGCCCAGTTGTTCGGCCAACCCTTCCGACTCGCCCCGCAGACCCCCACCGGCGACACCGACTGGGACCTGGTCCTCGCGGCGTTCATCGACGTCGGCTACATCGACATCAACGACCCGCGCAGCTTCGAGCGCGACAACCAGTCGATCTACGGCGCGGGCTTCGGCGTCGAGCTCATCCCGTGCGCCCACATGCACGTCCGCGCCGACTGGGCCTGGGCCCTGAAGGATCTGCCCTTCTCGACCTCCGCCGGCTCCGGTCAGTTCCACCTCGCCGCGACCCTGGTCTACTAACGCGGCGCGACACACGCGAAATCCATCGGGGCCCGGCGACGCTGATCGCCGGGCCCTCTTCGTGCGCCGCCGCGACACGCCAATGCGAACGCGGCGGTCCGTGACGCCTGATTCCGCCTGACTTTTGCCTGTTTGCGCGTGACCGCTCGGATACGCTGAAGTGACGGCTCTGCCGTCGTTCGCGGGGAGTGCAGGTCTCGATCACCGGCGCGGTCGCCGGCCGCGCAGCCGGGTGGCTGGCAGGACCAGGTGGAGAATGATCAACATCAACTGTCCCTGCGGCGAGGAGATGGAGCTGACCGACGACTTCGCCGGTTCGGTGTGCAAGTGCCACGCGTGCGGCGCGGTGATCGCGGTGCCCGAGGCGCCCGAGCCGCGGCCCGCCTCCGCGGGCGTCTGGAACGCCACGAAGTCGCCTTCACGCATCAGCGGCCCGCGCCAGCCCGGCGGCGCCACACGCGCGGATCGACCCGAGCGCGCTGAACGTCCCGATCGCCCCGAACGCCCCGACGCGCCGCCCGCGCCACCGACGCCGGTCTACGACGAGGCGATCGACCTCGATCCGCCCGAGCCGCGCGGCGTGTACGGCCGCCAGCCCACCCGCCCGCGACACACCGCCACGCGTACCTTCGCACGCACCGGCGCCGTCAAACGCAAACGCAACGCGCCCGTGCTGCTGTTCACCGTCGCGGTCACGTTCGCACTGGCCATCGTGATCGTGATGCTGGTCGTGGCCATCAACGTCCGCAGCAACCAGGCCCCGACCGACACCGCGACGATCCCCACCGACTTGGACACCGAGCCCGTTCCCGCCGGCCCGACGCTCCACGCGCCCACCGTGTCCTACAGCGCCCCGGCCGTCACCAACACGCCCGCGCCGCGACGCGCCCCCAGCCCCAGCCCCAAACCGACGCCCGCCGTCGGCACGCCGATCAGCGCCCTGTCGCCCGGCGATCGCACGCTGTTCGACTTCGAGGACGGCTCGTTCGCCGGCTGGAAGGTCGAAGGCAACGCCTTCGGCAAGGCGCCAGACGACACCACGCTGACGTCGACCAAGTCGCTGAGCAATCAGCAGGGCCGGCTCGTCGTGCACAGCTCCCACGGCGCCGACAACCCGCAGGGCAAGCTCACCTCGCCGCCCTTCAAGATCGATCACCGCTACATGCGCGTGCTGGTCGCCGGCGGGTCGCACGTCGGCAAGACCTACGTCGGCCTCGAGGTCGACGGCGAGCTCGTGCGGTCGTCCACCGGCAGCAACACACTGACGTTTGCCGACGTGCTGTGGGACCTGTCGTCGCTGCAGGGCAAGGAGGCGCGCTTCGTCGTGGTCGACGCGTACAGCGGCCGCTGGGGCATGATCGCCTGCGACCGCGTCGTGCTGACCGACAACGCGGCCGGCCTCACGCCCTCCAACTGATTCACACGATTCAACTGAAAAACAGGCGTGCCGCGGTGTCGCGGAGGATGGCGTCGCGCGCCGGCGCGTCGAGGAAGTCCAGGCCGGACTCGACCAGCGCGACCGCGTCGGCGTAGTTGTTGCCGTTGAGCAGCTGGTACGGGCAGTCGCTGCCCCACAGCATGCGCCGCGGGCCGAACGCGTCGGCGACGGCGTGGATCAGCGGCGCGACGTCGTCGTACGGCGGCTTGCGGTCGCCGAACTTGTAGAACGCCGAGACCTTGACGTGCACGCGCTCGTGCCGCGCGAGCTGGGTCAGCGCGCGCAGCTCGTCGGGCCTGTCCGCGTGCGCGTGTCCGAAGTGATCGATCGCGATCGTCGTGCGGGGAAAGTCCGCGAGCATCGGCTCGAGCGTCGGCAGAAACTCGGCGCCGATCAGCGGGCAGAGCACCAGGTCCAGGTCCGTCGCCAGCGTCCACAGCCGACGCATCGTCGGCGCGTTGAGCCAGTTCATCGGGTCGGCGACCATCGAGCGGTCGGCGTAGCGTGTCGGCCCGATGCGGACGCCGCGCACGCCCTGTCGCTTGAGCGCACGCAGGTGATCGGCGAGGTCGTTCCGCCGCTCCTCGACGATCGCGACGACGGAGAACCGACCGGGGTACCGCTTGCAGCAGTCGAGCAGGTACGCGTTGTTGTCGCCGTAGTAGGGCGCGTGCTGGATGATGACGACGCGCTGGACGCCGGCCGGCTCGGCGACCGCCAGCAGCTGCTCGGCGGTGAAGCTCGCCGGATCCATCTCGGCCTTCGTGATCCACGGACCGAGCGGGAAGCGCTCGGTGTCGGGCGTCCAGATGTGGCTGTGCGCGTCGACGTAACCGGGGTACGCCGCGCCGCCGCGCCGCGCGGTCGTCGCGCAGCCGGCGAGCGTCATCGCGCCGAGCGCGGCCGCGCCGTGCGCCAACACATCACGCCGTGTCGGGCGGTGCGGGCTCACTGGCTGCCGCCCTTCGCTTCGGCTTCGAGACGCGTCTTCAGCGCCAGGCTCGCCTGTTCCTTGAGCTCCTTGATCGCCGCGCTGTTCTTCGCGTTGCCGTCGGGGTCCATGTGGCTGACCTCCGGGCTCCAGTCGATGTGGTCGGTGCGGAAGCTGTGCAGCGGCTGCCACGGCAGGCCGTCGACCTTCAGGTTCCCCATCGGCGCGCGGGCCCACGCGTAGCGCACCGCCACCGGCTCCTTGACCAGCGGGCTCGACACGAGGACCTGCCTGTGCTGCATGTCGCGCTCCTTCGTCTCGATCTCCTCGGCGTGGGCCATGTAGAACACGCCCGACGCGTCGGCGATCGAAAAGCCCTCGATCTCCGAGCCGAAGTCGTCGACGCGCACCACGCGGTCGAACGTCAGCAGCATCTTCCCGTCCTGCGGCGTGGCGGAGACGAGCTGCGCGACGTCCCAGTCGATCTTGTCGTTGCCGTAGACGGTCTTCAGCGCCCAGCGCGCCGTGCGCACGCCGAGCTCGATCTTCTTCTTCGTGTGCAGCATCGGCACCTTCTGGTCGTACGACGGGATGAACGCGGTGTGCTCCGTGTCCCCGGCGTCGGCCAGGCCCAGCCGCTGCGACTCGCGGATGTACGCGCCGGTCGACAGCCCCTGCTCCTCGAAGTTCAGCCGCGTCTGCGCCTGACCGCCGGCGCACAGCCCGATCACCGCCACCGGCAGGTGCGGGTCGTTGAAGTCCTCACGCCAGCCCTCGACCATCAGCTTCATCAGCGTGCGATAAAACTTCGGCTTGCAGCTCGTGTTCATCATCGCGTTGTTGAACCCCTGGTGGAACGCCACGCCCTTGATGTTCAGCCCCTTGAAGAAGCCGAACATGCCGTTGTAGCACGACGCCGCGTCGCTGGGGCTGCGCCCGGGCACCGACCACGTGCGGATGTCGCCGTCGGGCTTCCGCGGCGCCTTGCGCTTCACGTCTTTGCCCTTCGCCTTGTCGTCGGCGATCTGCTTCTGATACTTCTCCATCTGCTCGTTGTACTTGTCCATCTGCGCCTTGAGGAAGTCCGCCTCGCTGAACGCCGCGTTGCGCTCGTCGACCCACTTCAGGTACGCCGCGGCCTGCGGATCGTCGGCGAACTTGTGACGCGGCACCAGGCTCTCCAGCGACGCCCCGCCGCGCGCGTTGTCGATGATCCCGATCGGGATCCCCAGGCTCCGCTGCACACGCGAACCGAACGCGTAACCGATCGCGCCCATCTCCAGCGCGACCTCCGGCGTCACCACACGCCAGTTCTTGTCCTCGCTGTCGCCGTTGATGAACCTGTCGTCGATGTCCGTCTCCACCTTCTCCGACTCCGCGCCCGAGTTGATGCGGATGTGACGCAGCAGCGGCAGGTGCGCCATCGACGCCTCGAAGTCCGCGTCGTACACCGCCTTCAGCGAGAACGCCATGTTGCTCTGCCCGTTCATCACCCAGATGTCGCCGATGAGAATGTCGTCCATCTCGATCGTCGCGTCACCCGCCTGCACCTTCAGCGTCTGCCCGGTCGCGTTGGCCGGCTGCGCGTCGAACGTCACTTCCCATCGCCCGTTGTCTCCCGCCGCCTTGCCCGTCGCCGACTTGTCGCCGAGCGTCACCTTCACGTCGCTGCCCGCCGGCGCCCAGCCCCAGACCTTGATCGGCTTGTCGCGCTGCAGCACCATGTGGCTGCGGAAGATCCCGTTCACCTTCAACGCCTCGGCCGCGTCGAGCGACGACACGCTCGCGATCAGCAGACAGACCATCAGCCCGATCGGTTTGAACTTGATTAGCATCCGGATTCCTTGTGTTGATTGGCGCCCGTCGCGGCTCGCTGTGCGACCCCAAACGCTAGGCCCGCCGACCGGCGATATCAGGCAAAATTTGTGCGGATCATCGCACGCCCGAATCCGCGCCCCGCACCCCCGACGCGTGTCGCGCGCCACCCAGCGGCCTATCATGCAGCCCACCGGCACACTCACCCCAACAGGACCACACGACATGACCCGATCCCTCCGCGTGACGCTGTTCGCCTGCCTGTTCGTCCTCACCTCCCTCGCCCACGTCGCCACGGCGGCGAACGATCGGCCCAACGTCATCCTCATCATGGCCGACGACCAGGGCTACGGCGACCTGAGCCTCACCGGCAACACGATCATCGACACGCCGAACATGGACCGCCTCGCCAAAGAGGGCGCGTGGTTCAAGCACTTCTACGTCAGCCCCGTCTGCACGCCGACACGCGCGCACCTGATGACCGGCCGATACAACTACCGCACGCGTGCCATCGACACGTACCTCGGCCGCGCCGTCATGGACCCCGCCGAGGTCACCGTCGCGCAGGTCATGAGCAACGCCGGCTACGCCACCGGCATCTTCGGCAAGTGGCACCTCGGCGACAACTACCCGACGCGCGCCACCGACAAGGGCTTCGCCGAGTCGCTTGTCATCTGCGGCGGCGGACTCCGTCAGCCCGCCAACCCGCCGTGGGGAGAGCGCTACCACGACCCGATCCTCTTCCACAACGGCAAGCCGCAACGCTACGAGGGCTACTGCACGAACATCTTCTTCGACGAGGCGACCGAGTACATCGCGCAGCAGGCCAAGGCCCACAAGCCGTTCTTCGTCTACCTCCCCACCAACGCGCCGCACGGCCCGTTCGACGAGCCGCCCACACGCGAGCTCTGGGAGCACTTCCTCGGCAAGTTCCCCGACGACAAGAACACCAACCGCGCCGGGTTCTACGCGATGATCAAGAACATCGACGAGAACATCGGCCGACTCCTCGCCCGGCTCAAGCAACTCGACATCGACGACAACACCCTCATCATCTTCCTGTCCGACAACGGCCCGTCCGCCGGGTCCGCCGGTCCGTTCCGCGGGCACAAGGGCAGCGCCTACGAGGGCGGCATCCGCAACGTCTGCTTCGTGCGCTGGCCCGGCGTCATCCTGCCCGGCACGTCCTCCGACGTCACCACCGCACACCTCGACATCATGCCCACCATCCTCGACTTCTGCCGCGTGCCCAAGCCCGAAGGACTCAAGCTCGACGGCCGAAGCCTCCGGCCGCTCATCGCCGAGAAGGGTCCGCAGAAGTCGGTCCTCTGGCCCGACCGCTACCTGTTCTTCCAGTGGCACCGCGGCGACGTGCCCCAGCGCTACCACCACTTCGCCGCCGTCGACCCCAAGGGACGCTGGAAGCTCGTGACCGACTCCAACCCCGGCCGCGACTCGATCCCCGGCGAGCCGAAGTTCGAGCTGTACGACCTGAACAACGACATCGGCGAGAAGAACAACCTCGCCGCGCAGCACCCCGACATCGTCGAGAAGCTCAAGAAGGAATACGACGCGTGGTTCGACGACGTGTGCCACACACGCGAACCCAACTTCGGCATGCCCCCCATCGTCATCGGCGCCGAGCAGCAGCCCACCGTCGTGCTCACCCCGCAGGACAAGCGCGTCGACACCGACGACAAGGGCGGCTGGTGGGCCGGGGGCGGCTGGCCCGTCGACGTGCGACGCACCGGGCCCTACACCTTCAACATCCTGCTCACCGACGACACCGACAAGGACACCGCCGTCCACCTCACCGTCGAGGTCGCCGGCAAGACGCTGACCAAAACCCTGACCATCCCCCGCGGCGTCAACAGCATGCCGATCGGCGACGTCACCCTCCCCGCCACCGGTCCCGGCCGCGTCACCGCCCAGGTCGCCGACGCCACCCCCAAGGGCCCGCACGTGTACCAGGTGACCATCAAGTAGCCGTCGACCTGACGGACAGATCACCGACTCGCCGTTCCCGCGGGCGAAATTTTTTCGCGCCGAGCGCTTAGATTCCGCGCGATCAACGCAATACCTCATATAAGGCCCACGCCATGTCGAACACCGACCACAAGCGCATCGATCTGACCGTCCGCTGGACCCAGGCCCAGCCGAACGTCGCCGCGTTCATCCGCTCGATCGTCCGCAACCCCACCGACGCCGAGGACATCCTGCAGGACACCGCGTACCGCATCGCCGTGAAGTTCGACGATTACGACGCGGCCCGTCCGTTCATCGCCTGGTGCATCGGCATCGCCCGCAACTGCGTGCTCGAATGGCGACGCAAGCACGCCCGCGACGCCGCCCTGCTCGACGCCGAGGCCATCGAGCACATCGCCGCCGGCTACGAGCAACGCGCCCCCGAGCACTCCCGCATGAGCGTTACGCTCCAGCGCTGCCTCGACAAGCTCACCGACAACGGCCGACGCCTCCTCGAGCTGCGGTACGACCGGAACCTCAAGCCGGCCCGCATCGCCGAGATGCTCGACTCCACCCCCGCGTCCATCTCCGCCACGCTCTACCGCGTCCGCGAGATGCTGCGGCAGTGCGTCGAGTCGACCCACGCCGCCGAGCGGGAGGCCACGCCGTGACCGACACGCCCGACATGCCGAGCACCCCCGATGCGCCCGACAGCGCCGATCCGCTCCGCCTGATCGACCGCTACCTCGACGACGATCTGTCGCCGGACGAAGTCGCGCAGCTCAACGCGTGGATCAAATCGTCATCGGCCAACGCCGCGCTGTTCGCCGACAAGTCGATGATCCACGCCCGCCTCGCCGACGTGCTGACCCACGCCGACCCGAGCCAGGCCGAGCTGGCTCCCGCCGACACCGAGGCGCCCCTGGCCTCGCTGCCCATCCAACGTGCCCGCGATGACCGCGTAGGGCGCAGCTATTCCCCCTACGCCGCGGCCGCCGTTTTGCTCCTCGTCGCCGGGATCGCCGCGTCGCTGCTTTGGCGCGCCGACTCCAACCCCACGCAGCCGGCCACGACGCAGTCGCGCACCGTGACCGTCACGCTGACCGACGCTCGCGGCGCGGTGTGGGGCGCCGGCTCGCTCGACGCCGACACCGGCGTCGGACCGATTGACGCCGGCACGCCGCTGACGCTCGACGCCGGCGTGGCGGAGATCGTCCTCGACAGCGGCGCGGTCGTGAAGCTCGCCGGGCCGACCGAACTGACGGTGACCGGCGCGAACAGTGCCCGGCTGTCACGTGGCCGGGTGGTCGCGTTCGTGCCCGAGTCGGCGCACGGCTTCTGCGTCGACACGCCCGACATGCGCGTCACGGACCTCGGCACGCGGTTCGGCGTCCGCGTCGACCCGGCGGGCGCCAGCGACGTGCAGGTGTTCGAGGGCCACGTCCACGTCCGCGGCGGCCCCGCGGCGGCAGCGATTGATCGTGAACTGGCCGTCGGACAGGGCCTGCGCACCGACGGCGGCAAGGTCGAGGATACGGTCGCGACGAGCGAGCAGGCCTTCCTCGACCGCGCGCCGCTGACGGAGGTGGCGCTGCCGGCGACCGACGCCTCGGCGGAGGTGGTGCGACGCGCCGGGCCGCTGGCGTACTGGCGCTTCGAGACCACCGACAGCCTCGTGTCGCCCAACGCGATGGGCGACACGCTGACCGCGCGGCTCCGCGGCGACGCGACGGTCGACGCCGGCGGCGTGACCTTCGGCGAACGCGGTGACGGCGTCGTGACGGTCGGTGACCCGATAGCCGGCCTGATGCGTGGCGACTACACGATGGAGCTGTGGGTGCGTCCGAGCGGATCGCTGTCGGGCATGATCGCGGTGCAGCGGGTCGGCGACGGCCACGCCGCGGCGCTGATGCTGACGCCGGTCGGCGCCAGGCCGGGGTTCGTCCGCTTCGTGCACCGCATCCCCGCGGGGCTCGGCGGTGGGCAGGAGCTCTTTTCGCCCGAGCCGCTGACCCCCGAGCAATGGCACCACCTCGTCGCGGTGCGCCGCGGGACCCGTCTGGTGATGTACGTCGACGGCCACGAGGTCGCCTCGACGTCGAACGCGACGGGCTCGATCGAGGACTCGGTGCAGATGCACCTCGGTCGACGCATGTCGGACACACTGCGCGACGCCCGTGCCTATGTCGGCCGCGTCGACGAGGTCGCGGTCTACCCCCACGCGCTGACCGCCGACGCGGTCTACCGCCACTACGCCGCCGTGCGCTACGCACGCTGAGAGAGCACGCCATGCCACACCCGCCCCGCGCCACGCCGTCCCGCCACGCCTTCACGATCGTCGAACTGCTCGTGGTCGTCAGCATCATGCTGCTGCTGATGGCGATCCTCTTGCCGTCGATGAAGCGGTCGCGCTTCGTGGCGCGCGAGGCGGTGTGCGCGTCGAACTACGGCCAGGTCGTCACCGCGATGACCGTGTACGCCGCGGACTTCACCGGCTTCTACCCCAACATGCCGATCCCCCAGAGCATCGGTCTCAGCCCGTGGGGGTATCACAAGGACTTCCTGCCGACGCTCGCCAGGTACGGCGCGGGCTGGGAGATGTGGGGCTGCCCGCTGCGACCGCTCACCGAGGGCTGGTCACCGTTCCGCCCGCAGTACAACGTGTCGCAGGCCGTGCTCGACACCCGCGACGACGACGCGATCGCCCAGGACATGCGACTCAACGGTCACCCCACGCTTACCATCGGCCAGTTCAACTACTGGGTGCCCACGCGGTGCGCCAACGGCTACATGCCGCACAACTACGACCCGGTCAACAACACCTACAACGTGTGGGCCGTCGACGACTGGCCCACACGCCTCAGCAACCAGGGCAAGGGCCACCACCCGCTCGTGACAGACCTGCTGTACATCTATCCGCCCGAGGCCCCGTACACCGCCCGGCAGTTCATCCGCGGTGGCCACCAGTACGAGACCGGCAACGTCTCGGCGGTCGGCCTGACCGAATCAATCAACGCGGCGTTCGCCGACGGCCACGTCGAACGCCGCGACTTCAGCCAATTCCAGCTGCGCCAGCGCCAGCAGTGGTACGTCTTCTACTGACACCGCCGCACGAGCCGTGGCGTGGCAACTCGCGTCGCGCCGGTGCGCACGGGGTGACCGGAAAATCGGGGGCCCGATCCGCAGTGATTCTGACCGTTTCGCGCCCGGTTCGGGCTCGGAAATGTCCGTTTCGCGCTCTTTTCGCGCCCGTTGGCGCCCCTTTCGCGCCCCATCGCGCCACCGGGTTTTCGACACGAAAAAAGGACTTACGACGCGCCGCGGGGGTGGGCGCGTCGTAAGTCCTTGATGGATCGTCGCGGAGCCGTCCGCGTGTCGATTTCGTGCCCATCCCACGTGTCGGCGCGCACGGCGTGACACGCGGATTGCGAAACCGCGCACGGCGGGTCACTCGTCGGTGACGGTGACCTTCGTCATCGTGTCGTCCTTCTGGATCGCGTTGACGACGTCCTGGCCCTCGATGACCTGACCGAAGACGCTGTGCTTGTTGTCGAGGTGCGGGGTGGGCACGTGGGTGATGAAGAACTGCGAGCCGTTGGTGTTCGGTCCGGCGTTGGCCATCGAGAGGATGCCGGGCTTGTTGTGCTTGAGCGAGGGGTGGAACTCGTCGGCGAACTTGTAGCCGGGCCCGCCGGTGCCGGTGCCTTTGGGGCAGCCGCCCTGGATCATGAAGTCGGCGATGACGCGGTGGAACTTCAGGCCGTCGTAGAAGCCCTTGGCGGCGAGCTTCTCGAAGTTGGCGACGGTGTTGGGGACCTTGTCGGCGAACAGCTCGATCTTGATGGTACCCTTGTTCGTTTCAATCGTTGCGGTCTTCACGGCGTGTCCTCGCGTAGGGAATTAGGGGAAAACGTGACGTATTCAGCGGCGGCAGTGTAACGCGCCGGCGACGCGTGTGCGCGCACGGCGGGTGTCACCGGCAGACGGTGTGGCGGATGAGGTCGGCGAGGTAGCGCAGGTCGTCGGTCGCCAGGCCCTGGCCGAACTGTTCGATGCGGGCGTCGGTGACGGCGGTGACGCTGCCGGCGGCGATCAGGGCCGCGAGCGGGTGCTCGGCGGTGCTGACGGTCAGCTCCTCGACGTCGTCGCACTTGAGCGTGCGGGTCGACTTCCACCACGGGGCGCGGCGGGTGATCGTCAGCTCGTCGGGCGTGAGGCGGATACGCGTGCGCACGACCGTGCGGTGCAGCATCCACAGCGCCGCGCCGAGGAACGGCACGCCGAACAGCGCACAGGCGAACAGGACAAAGCCGAGGGGCGGCCGCGCGTCGCCCATGTTGAAGAAGATCACCAGCGGGATCACCGCCATGCCCATCGCCGGCAGCACCAGCACGATGCCGGACTTCACGCCCAGCGGGGGCACGTCGATGGCGTAGCCGTCGCGTTCGGGCTCGACGCGCAGCGTGGTGTCGGACGGCGCGGTCGGCTCGGGCGGGGCGTCGCCGGCGTGCAGCAGGTGCTCGCGGAGGGACCAGTCGAGCTGATCGGGCTGACGGATGACCGACTCGCCGCCGATCGCGTTGTGCATCGGGGCGTCGGCGGCGTGCGCCACGGCCTCGGCGAGCTGGCGGGCGACGATCGGGCTGCCCGGCGCCTTGATCTCGTGGCGGTCGCTGCCGTCGAACACCAGGCGGACGGGGTAGACGGTCTTCGACGAGCTGCCGCCCTTGCCGTTGCTGGTCCGGCGGACTTCCTTACAGACGTGCACCGCGCGGACGGCCTCGAGGTCGCGGTCCTTGCTGAACAGCGGCACGACGACGCCCCACCACGTCGTGAGCGTCCGCCGCCGGTGGTTCACACGCAGGCCCGATCGCCAGCCCATCGTCACGAACCCGAACAGCCCGAACACGCCGCCCACGATGTAAGGCGCCAACGCGTCACCCGCGCTGCCGCCCGACGAGCTCATCCGGCCGGTCGCCTTCGCGTAGAGTATGCCCATGCCGGCCGCGAAGAAGACCAGGCCGAACAGCTTGAGCGGGATCGGCGACCCCGTGCGGATCTCCACGCCGTCGAATGTCTTGCGTACTGAGAAGCCCATCGTGCCCGCGTCCCCTTTGCAAACGGAGGTATGGATCGTCACCGCAAGTTTACCCGACGGGGCGTTCGCGAAGGCGGCAACGTGGCGGCGTTGCGTGGCGAATCCGCCAATCCCTTGGATTTACGGGGATTCGTGGCTACACTGGAGTGTCTGACATTCGGATTCCGATTCACGATGGAGCGTGATCATGTATGCACACAAGCCATGGACGGCGGTGCTGGCGGCCGGGGTTCTCACCACTCTTATCACCACGCTGACCGGTTGCGGTCAGACCTACGTCAACATCCCGCCGCTGCCGGGCGATGTGGCGGGCCACAACGTGGACTCGCACAACGTGGCGAACGTCGAGTCGATGGCGTTGTCGCACGTGATCCAGGAGAACCCGCCGGTCGGGCAGTACGCGGTGAGCCTGCCGCCGCAGACGTCTTCGCTGACGTACAACCGCGTGCTGGCGAAGCTGCCGAAGGGCTCGCGTCGCGGGGCGACGGCGGACTCGGGCGTCGCGCCGGAGACCGGCAGCCAGAGCATGCCGGTGTTCCGCATCGCGCAGGTGAAGATCAAGGGGCTCGACGCCGAGGTCGAGGTCGTCCGCCCGACGACCGACGGCCCGCGGCTGACCAGCGTCTACCTCCGCCGCGACATCGACGACTGGTACGTCCGCTGGTCGCGCACGTGGCAGCTGCCGCTGGCCGAGGCGCTGAAGATGGTCCAGCCGGAGCGCCCGATCTACACCGGCCAGTCGGACGTGCGGCCGGCGCCGTCGGGTGAATGATTCGATTGCGGATTGCGGATTGCGGATTGCGGATTTAGCCGCCATGACCGAACACTCGAATGGCCGACGAAAGATGCTTGTAGTCGCGGCGATTGGCATGCCGCTGGTCCTTATCGCGGCATATCTGAGCGGACCGGTGATCGGCGCGGGCCGAAGATCTACCCCGTTGCGTGGCACGATTCAACTCATTTGACCGTGTGGGAGATGACGTCGCACGAGGCGAAGACGCCACGGCTGTCGGTCGACCCGCCGCCGCGTCTGTGGTTCTACGGACTCTGATGATTTCAATCCGAAATCCGCAATCAAAAATCCGCAATCTGAATGACTCCTCGTCCGCCGTCGGCGACGAGCATGTCTTCGTAGGCTTCGTTGATCTGCTCGAGGCTGTAGCGTCGGGTGGCGAGGCGGTCGATGGGGAGCATGCCCTGGAGGAAGAGGTCGGCGAATCCGGGGAAGTCGCGGGCGGGGTCGCACGAGCCGTAGTAGCTGCCGGAGAGGGTTTTTTCCTGACGGACCATCGCGGCGGTGGGCACAGCGATGGTGTCGGCGCCGGGGGCGAGGCCGACGAGTACGGCGGCGCCGCCGGGTCGGATGGCGTCGAGGCACCAGCGCTGGACCTTGGGCACGCCGGTGCAGTCGAAGGCGAAGTCGACGCCGCGGCCTTCGGTGAACAGGCGGATCTCTTCGATGATGTCGTTGGAGCCGACGAGGGCGTGGCTCGCGCCGAAGGTGCGTGCGGTGGCGCCGCGCTGGGGGGTGCGGTCGACGGCGATGATCGGGTGGGCGCCGACGATCTGTGCGCCGAGGATGGCGCTGAGGCCGACGCCTCCCGCGCCGAACACCGCGACGGACGCGCCGGGGGGCACGGCGGCGGTGTTGACCACGGCGCCGACGCCGGTGGTCACCGCGCAGCCGATCAGGGCGGCGACGTCGAGCGGCATCTGCGGGGGCATCGGCACGACGCTGGTGGCGTGCACGACGCAGTAGTCGGCGAAGCACGACAGGCCGGTGTAGTGATGCAGCGTGCGCCCGTTGAGCGACAGGCGTGACGTGCCGTCGGGCAGCACGCCCGACCAGATGCGGTCCTTGAACGCCTTGCAGAGCACCCGCTGCCCGACGCGGCAGTAGTAGCAGTCGCCGCAGTACGGCGCCCAGTTCAGCGCGACGCGGTCGCCGATCGCCACGCCCGCAACGCCCGGCCCGACCTCCGCGACGACGCCCGAGCCCTCGTGCCCCGGCACGACCGGCAGCGGGTGCGGCGTGTCGCCGGTGCGCAGGTGCCAGTCGCTGTGACACACGCCGACCGCCGCGACCTTCACCAGCACCTCGCCGGCGCGCGGGCCCTCCAGGTCGATCGTCTCGATGACGAACGGCGAGCCGACTTCGTGCAGCACCGCGGCGCGTACCTTCACGTGATCACTCCTTTACGTCGGCGCAATCGGCCGACCCCCGGCGTGGCACACATTAGACAGGCAGACGCCGCGGATGTGAACCCGGGGGGCTGCGCGAATGACGAATGACGAAATTCGAATGACGAATCAATGTCCGAATGCCTCAATGTTCAAATAAAGAAGACCGCTCGGGCCGCAATGGGTTTGGGCATTGAGACATTGAGTTTTGTTTCGTCATTCGCATTTCGTCATTCGTCATTCCGCGCACGCGGCGTCATGCGGCGCATGCGGCCGAACCTTCATCCATCCGTACACGTATCATTTGCGGATGGCGCCTCCCGGGCGTGAGCAGCGAAGGGAGCGCAAGATGACGTTCTTGAAGTCTCTGACGGTTGCGTCGGTGATCGGTGTCGCGTCGATGCTGGGCGGGTGCTACGTCCACGGCGGCTACGACTACCGCCATCGCGATCACCACGAGTACGACCACCACTATGACCGGCACGGCGGCCATTACGACCATCACGACGGTCGGCGCGGCGGCGGGTACGGCGGTGGGCATGACGGGCACCACGATCGGTACGACGGTCGCGGGCACGATCGCGGGGGGTGGTGAGGCGATGCCGAGGCGCGAATGACGAATGACGAAATAATGACCGAATGGCCCAATGTTCAAGCGTGGGAGCCCGGTCGAGGCGCGATAGGGCTGGACATTGGGCATTGAGACATTGAGTTTTGCTTCGTCATTCGCATTTCGTCATTCGTCATTCCGCACGCTGGGCGTGTCATTGCTCGTGCGGCGCGCCACGAGGCTGATGACGTGGACCATCGGCCCGGCGACGACGGCGGTGACGAGGTTCGCCAGCACCAGCGACGCGAACAGCGGGTCGTCGATGACGTTGGCCTGACGCAGCATCAGCGCGATGACGAGCGGGATGAACCCGCCGGTGGCGATGGCCGTGCCGGTGCGGAACGCCTGCTCGGCGGACTGCCGCAGGGCGAACCAGCCGACACCCATCGCGCCGATCGCCTTGCCGTCGCCGAAGAGGATCAGCACGACGAGAGCGAGCCAGGGGCTGAACCCTGCGAAGGTGAGCTGCGTGCCGATGTAGGCGATGACGAGGGGTTCGGCGGCGTAGTCGGCGACGGGGCCGAGCGTGCGGTCGAGGAACTGCGCGACGGCGGGCTGGGTGCTGAGCACGAGCGCGGCGATCAGCGCGCCGACGGCGGGGTGCCAGCCGAGCGTGGCGGCGAACCACATCGTCGCAACGGTCACGGTGACGACGAGCGTGGCGATGCCGGCCGGCTCGTACCGACGGATGACCCACCGCTGGCGGCGAGCGCCGAGCAGCGCGGGCATGCCGAGCAACAGCACGAGGAACGCCGCGGCCGCGACGCCGCTGACGATCGTCAGCGATCCCCACGACAACGCCTGCGACGGGTCATCAACCGGGGCGAGGCGCCACGCGGCGTCGATCACGTATCCCGCAGCGACGAACGGGACGAGCGCTGCGCTTGCGAGCATCGCATCCGTGACGGACGCAGCGGCCGAGGCCTCCGGCGGGGCGCCGGTCGGTCGGCTGACCAACCACGGCGCGGCCGTCGCACCGCAACCGACCAGCGCCCCCATAAGCCACAGGTCGGCCGTCATCGACGAACCTTCGGACGGACCGAAACCGAGCAGAGGGATAAGCCAGCAGGTCAGCGCCCCGCAGATCAACACGCCGGTCAGCCCCATAGCGGGCGCATGGAATCGCGGTGTCGCCCAGAAAAGAGACGTGCGCCGCCCCACCGCCAGCAGCGCCACGACGATCGCGCCGAGTACGGCCCAGCCCAGCGGGCGCGACGCTTCCGCCTCGGCGCGGTCCAGCGCCTCCTGCAGCGGCGCGAGCTTCTTCGGGCGCTCGGCTTCGAGCTGCTTGACGTACACCTCGGTGACCTGGATCGCCTTCGCGTCGTCGATCGCCTTGGCGGTGTTGACGTCCATTTCATGCAGGGCTGCACGCTCGGCCGACGCGCCGACCATCACGCGTTCGTACGTCTCGGGCGCCAGGTCGCCGAACACCATCGGCCCGAGCAGCACGCCCGCGAGCAGCGCACCGACCAGCCGCGGCTGCCCCAGCCACTCCGCCCCGCGCGCCAGCAGCGCACCGACGCCCATCAGCAGCGCCAGCTGACCGGCCAGCAATGTCGTCGCGTGAGGGTCCATCATGGCATCAACCTATCACGGTGGGGGCGCCCCGGCGAGCCGGGGCGGAATGGCACAGACAAGGGAGCGACGCGAGCTTGTCAGTGGGGCTGTGCCCTGTGCGCGATCGAACGGTAATCCCTCACCCTCGCCCTCTCCCGGCGGGAGAGGGGAACGGCGCGCCGACACACAGCGTGCGCTACCCATCGAAGATCAATCGGCCTCCGCCACTGACAAGCGCTGCTTGTCAGTGCCACCCATCCTTGTCACAGGAAATTGGCCGGGTCGAACGAGACGTGCAGCTCGGGCGGGATGCGTTTGGGGCGGCCGGTGGCGATGTCGATGAACGCCCAGACGTTCATGCCCTCGGCGACGAGTTCGCCGTCGGCGTGTCGGACGATCATGTGGCGGCGTTCGGCGGTGACCTTGCCGGCGGCGCTGGGCCAGGTGTAGCAGGTCAGCTCGTCGCCGAGCATCGCCTGGCGGTGGTAGGTGATCTCGTGCCGCCGCACGACCCACATGCCGCCGAGCCGCTGGTAGCGTTCGACGGGCCAGCCCAGCGCGTCGGAGTGGACGGTGGCGGCGCGGTTCATCCAGCCCACGATGCGCACGTTCGAGGCGTGGCCCTGGGGGTCGATGTCGGACTCGGCGACCGTGACCGGCAGCACAAACGGATTGGCGGCGGGGATGTCGACCATCGTTGCACACGATAACAACTGCCCGCGCGGGCGGCACGCCGATCGTTTCAAAATCGATTCAAGCATTCCGAGAAAGCGCCGATGGGTTTATACTGACGCGCGTCCCTCCCGGGCTCATTTCAGCCGGGTCCAGCCGAGAGGGTGGTCATGCCGATCGATTACGTCACCGAAATCAGCCTGGGTCTTTCGCGTATGACCGTGTCGGGGCGCGTCATCTTTGCGGACCTCGAGTCGCTCGTTCGCCGCCAGCTCAACGACCCGGACTACGCGCTTTGCTCGCGTGAGCTGGTCGATGCGCGTGACGTTACCCCCGATGTCACGTCCGACGAATTGCGGCGATACGCCGAGCTGATCGCGCGGCACAACGGCAGCCTGCCGAAGACCCGAACGGCGATCGTGACCAACGACGACCTGACGTTCGGCCTGGCGCGGATGTATTCGGGCATGGTCGAAAGCACGGGCCGCGAGGTCGAGGTGTTCCGCACGATCGCCGACGCCGAGCGGTGGCTGGAGGTCGGCGCGGCGTCGACGAAGTCGCTCGATGCGTAGCGCCGCGCATCCCCACGTCAACTTATCTTCGCGCGACGCTTCATCCCGGGTTCACGTCGACGGTCAGGGTTTTGCCCATGTTCGCCGCCGCGCCGTGTCCCTTAGACTGAGGCTGGAGGGTCACGGGGAGGCGACATGGCTGCATGGTTGACGATGCCGATGGTGCTGGCCGCGGAGGCGACGCACGACGCGGACGCCGCGGGCGGGCTGGGCACGGTGGTGGCGTATGCGTTCGGGCTGCTGCTGCTCGCGGCGGGCGTGCTGGCGATCTCGAAGCGGTCGGGCCTGCCGTTCACCGTGATGCTCGTGGTCGTTGGCGTCGTGCTCGCGCACCTCGCGCACAACGGCCCGACGTGGCTCGCGCCGCTGTCCGACTTCCGCCTGTCGCCCGACCTGATCCTCTTCGTGTTCCTGCCGACGCTGATCTTCGAGTCGGCGTTCAACCTCGACGGTCGCCAGCTCCGCAAGAACCTCACGCCGGTGATGACGCTGGCGATCCCGGGGCTGATCCTGTCGACCGGCGTGATCGGCGCGATCGTCGCGGCGTTGACGGACATCCCGCTGCCCGCGGCGCTGCTGCTGGGCGCGATCCTCTCGGCGACGGACCCCGTGGCGGTCATCGCGATGTTCAAGCAGCTCGGCGCGCCGCGGCGGCTGACCGTGCTCGTCGAGGGCGAGAGCCTGTTCAACGACGCGACGTCCATCGTCGTGGCGATGATCCTGCTGGACGTGGCGATGCGCGGGCAGGTCAGCGGGGGCGCCGCGGCGTGGGGCGTGGCGCAGTTCTTCATCGTGTTCTTCGGCGGGCTGGCCGTCGGCGGCGTGCTCGCGGGGGCGTGCGGCTGGCTGCTGAGCAAGGTCAACGGCGACGAGGCGATCGAGATCTCGCTGACCACCGTGCTGGCGTACGGCTCGTTCGTGATCGCCGAGCACTACCTGCACGTCAGCGGCGTGATGGCGGGCATCGCCGCGGCGGTGCTGATGGGCGGCTGGGGTCGCACGAAGATCTCGCCGTCCGTCGCCGGGTACCTGCATCACTTCTGGGAGTACGCCGCGTACGTCGCCAACGCGATGATCTTCCTGCTGGTCGGCCTGAGCGTGGACCTCAACGCGCTGTGGGCGTCGGCGGGCGTGCTGGCGATCGTCGTGCTCGCGATGCTCGTGTCGCGCGCGGCGACGATCTTCGGCCTCGTCCCGCTCATCGGCAGGCTCACGCACCCGATCAGCGGCGCGTTCCAGGCGGTGATGTACTGGGGTGGCCTGCGCGGCGCGATCGCCCTCGCCCTCGCACTGCACCTGCCGCACGACTTCCCGTTCCGCGACACGTTCATCGCGCTGGTCACCGGCGCCGTGCTGTTCACGCTGCTCGTCCAGGGCGTGTCGATCGAGTGGCTCGTGCGCCGCCTCGGCCTCGACCGCCTCTCGCCGCGCGAGCACGCCATGCAGATCGAGGGACTCATCGCCGCCAAGCAGCGCGCGCTGGCGCAGGTGCCCGAGCTGCAGGCCAGCGGCCTGTTCAGCCCGCAGGTCGCCGACGCGATCCGCCAGCGCTGCCAGGTCGAACGCGACGAGCTGCTCGCCACGCTCGACAAGCTTCGCGACACCGAGCTCGACGCCGAGCACGAGGCGAGCCTGCTGATGCTGCAGTGCCTCGCCGTCGAGCGCAACGTGTACTACGACCTGTTCGGTAAGGGCCACCTGTCCGAGCGGGCGTACCGCGACCTGCTGTTCTCGATCGAGCTGCAGGGCGAGGCGGTGCGGCACCACAACGACCCGATGCTCGCGACGCTGCACACGGTGCGACGCCAGCGGTGGATCGGCCGCCTGCTGCGTGCGTCCGACCGCGTCGCGCCGCGGCTGGCGCGGAGGCTCCGCACGGTGTGGACAGCGCGCGAGTACGAACGCGCGTGGGGCCGACACCTCGGCTCCACCGCCGCGATCGACTGGCTCGGCGAGACCGCACACACCGAGCACGTGCCCGACGCCGTGCTGCACGAGGTCCGGCAGCGCTACGAGCGATGGCGCGAGCAGGCCCGGTCGCGCATCGACCGCATCGCCGAGCAGTTCCCCGAGTTCGTCCAGGCCATGCAGCAACGCCTCGGTGACCGCATGGTCAACCAGGCGCAGAGCGACGCGATCCGTCACGAGATCCGCACCGGCGCGATCCCGCACGCGATCGGCGACCGGCTCATCGAAAACGTCAATCGCACCATGCCGCGACACCCCGTCGCGTCGCAGCGGCTGCACATCGACCCCACCGAGCTGCTGCGCCGCGTGCCGTTCTTCCGCGACACCCCGCCCGACGAGTTCGCACGCGTCGCCCGCCACCTCCGCGAGATCACCACGCCGTCCGGCGAGGACATCATCCGCCAGGGCGCGCGCGACGACACGCTGTACCTGATCGCGCGCGGCGTCGTCCGCGTGGTGCGCGAGCAGTCCGACGGCCGCGTCAGCGACCTCGCCACGCTCGTCGCCGGTGAGTTCTTCGGGGAGATGGCGCTGCTGTTCGGCCAGCCGCGCAGCGCCACGTGTCGCGCCGTCACGCCGTGCGCGCTCTACGCGCTGCGCCGCGCCGACCTCGACGCCGTGGCGCGCGCGTGCCCCGCGATCACCAACGCGCTGATGGACGCGGCGCGCGAGCGCAGCGGCGTGCCGAATCCCGCGGCGGCATCGGGGGGTGGCGCTGACAAGCAGAGCTTGTCGGTGACGGAGGGCACGCCGAGCGCGAACGAGTCCGATGCGAGCAATGCAGAGCCTACACACGACGCCAACGAAGCATCACCGGCACAGCGCCACTGACAAGCTCGCCTTGCTCCCTTGTCAGTGCCACCCGGATCATTGCTGCAACGCCGCGACCGCCGCGCGCCCCGCCACGTGACCCGTCGCCCACGCCCACTGGAAATTGAACCCGCCGATCCGCCCCTCGCAGTCGAGCATCTCGCCGATCAAATGCAGCCCCGGCACGAGCCGCGACGCCATCGTCCGCCGCTCGATCTCGCTCAGCGGCACGCCCCCCGCCGTGACCTCCGCGTAGTTCCACCCGCGGTCGCGCTCGACCGGCAGCGGCAGCCCCGTCAGCGCGTGCACCAGCGCGCGACGCGCGTCGCGCGACATCTGCGACAATCGGCCCGACCCATCGACGCCCACGTGCGCGCACAGCGTGTCGATCACGCGCGTGGGCAGGTCCGCGGTGAGCTTCGCGATCGCGCGCGACACGCTCACGTTCACGTTCACGTTGGCGCGCCCCGCGTCGACCAGCTGCTTGTCGATCACCTCGAACGCCGCGCCGGGCAAGAACCCGCAGCGCAGCTCCGCACGCCGCCCCTCCGCGTGCGCGATCACCCAGAACCGGCTCGCGTCCATCACCACCGGGCCGCTGATGCCGAAGTGCGTCCACAGCAGCGCCCCCGTCCGCCGATCGACCACCTTGCCGTCGACGAACGTGCTGAGATCGACCGGATGCGCCACGCCGCTGAGCGCCGCGTGGAAGAAGCCCTCGTCGAGGACCAGCGGCACGAGCGCCGGGTAGGTCGGCGTGACGGTGTGACCGAGGCGCTGCACGATCGTCCACCCGCCGCCGTCGCTGCCGGTCTTGGGCAGCGAGCGCCCGCCCGTCGCCATCACGACGCGCCGCGCGGTGATCTCGCGGCCGTCGTCGGCGACGATCGTCAGTGTCGTATCGTCGTTGCGGCGCACGTCCGTGACGCGCCACGCGGTACGCAGCTCGACGCCGAGCGCGTCGCAGCGGAACAGCAGCGCGTCGAGCACGCTGTGCGCGTCGTCGGTGGTGGGGAACAGCTTGCCGGTGTCCTCGAGTTTCAGGCCGACGCCGAGCGACGCAAACCACGAGACGGCCCGCTTCTCGTTGAACTCCGCGAGGATGTTGCGGACGGTGTTGCGCGGGCCGTTATAGTCGTCGGGCGTCACGGCGGTGTGGGTGACGTTGCACCGCCCGCCGCCGGACACGAGGATCTTCGCGCCAATCTTCGTCGCGCCGTCGAGCACGACGATGCGCAGCGGCCGCTCCGCCCCGTGCGCCGCCTCCGCGGCAAACACCGCCGCCGCGAGCCCCGCAGCGCCCGCGCCGATGATCACGATGTCTTCAGGTTCGGTCGTCATCTGTTTAGCGAGCGGGCTCGCCCGCTGTAATCGAACGGTTTTCCCTCACCCTCGCCCTCTCCCGGCGGGAGAGGGGAACGTCGCGCCGTGGGCCTGACCACTGTCTCCTGTCCACTGACCGCTGGATCAGTACCCTCCGCGGATGTGGTCGTGGATCCTGGCGCGGTAGAGGTCGCGCAGGGCGGTGTGGGTCGCGTCGCCGAGCGGGGGCAGGTCGGACGCCGCGGCGTTGCCCGCGGCCTGCTTCGGGTTGCGGGCGCCGGGGATCACGGTCGTCACCGCGTCGTGATCGAGGCACCAGCGGATCGCCCACTGCGCCATCGTCTCGCCCTCACGCACGTGCGTCTTGAGCTCGTCGGCGAGGTCGACGCCGTACTCGAACGGCAGACCGGCGAAGGTCTCGCCGACGTTGAACGCGTCGCCGTCCTTGTTGAAGTTGCGGTGATCCGTCGGAGCGAACGTGGTGTCCTTCTTGAACTTGCCCGCGAGCAGGCCCGACGCCAGCGGCAGGCGGACGATGATCGCGATGCCCTTCTCCTTCGCCTTATCGAACAACACGTCGATCGGCTTCTGGCGGAAGACGTTGAAGATGATCTGCAGCGACGCCATGCCGTCGACCTCGACGCACGTCAGCGCCTCGTCCATCGTTTCGACCGACGCGCCGAAGCGTTCGATGAGGCCCTCGTCCTTGAGGCTGCGCAGCGCGGCCCACACGTGGTCCTGCCGCATGATCTCGTGCGGGATGCAGTGGGTCTGCGTGAGGTGGACGCGGTCGACGCCGAGCCGCCGCAGCGAGTTCTCGGTGTGCATGCGGATCGTGTCGGCGTTGAAGTTGTCGGGCCAGCCGGGGTTCGGGTTGCGGCCGAGCTTGGTGGCGATGAAGAACCGCTCGGCGTCGTCGCGCGCGGCGAGGAACTTGCCGATGAGCGTCTCGCTGCGGCCGAGCCCGTAGATGTCGGCGGTGTCGACGAAGGTGATGCCGGCGTCCGCGGCGGCGGTCAGCGTGCCCAGCGCGTCGGCCTCGGACACGTCGCCCCACTCGGCGCCGCCGATCTGCCACGTGCCGATGCCCACGTCAGAGACCTGCGGACCGCCGGGCTGAAAGGCTCGCGTGTGCATGCGCTACTGCTCCAGTGCGATGAGGGTGATCTTGATCTCCCGCGGCTCGCCGCCGTCGGGAGCGAGGATCGACAGGGTAACCTCATCGCCGGCTTTCTTCGAGCGGATGTGACGCAGCAGCGTGTCGCGGTAGCGGAACGGGCGGCCGTCGACGGCGGTGATGACGATGTCGCCGACGAGCCCGGCCTGCTCCGCCGGGCCGTCCTTCACCGCGAGCACCGGCACGAGGCCGGACGTGCCTTCGGGGAATCGCTTGATGAAGCCGACCGGCTGCGTCCACAGCTCCTCGAAGGCGGTGCCGAGCGAGGGCGTGGCGGCGGACTGGCGTGTCTTGACGAGGCGTGCGATGGCGTCGGGCGCGGCGGTCATGGCGATGCCGGTGCCGTGGCCGTCCTGCGACATGAACGCGGACTGGTTGCCGATGACGCGGCCCTCGCTGTCGAGCCAGCAGCCTCCCGACGTGCCCTTCGGCGACGGGGCGCTGACGTGGTAGACGCGTGCGAAGTGGCCCTGGTCGGACAGGTACTCGAACGTCGGCTCGGCGCGCGCGACCGACCCGCTGACCATCACCTCGTGCCGGAACATCGCCGAGCCGAACAGGTACACCGGCTGGCCCGGCGCGGGCACGTGCTCGTTGATCTCCAGGTGCGGGTACGGCGTGTCGCGCTTCGGGGCCTTGAGCAGCGCGATGTCGTGGCCGAGGTCGAACGCGACGACCTCAACGGGGATGCGGCCGAGCGTGGCCGACGACACCGAGACCTTCTCGTCGCGATGCCACACGGCGTGGCCGGCGGTGACGATGTAGCCCTCGGGATCGGCGAACCAGCCCGACCCGTCGAGCCGCCCGCCGACCAGCACCTCGACCGACGCGGCGCGGGCCTTCTCGTAGATCGCGCCGGTGTCGATCTTCTGGTCAGCGGCGCACGGGTAAGACGTGAGGGTCAGCATCAAGAGCGTCGCGCAAGACAGATTCTTCATGATTGGTTTCCCTAAGCTCGTGGTTCACCCGACCAGCGCGAAGCCCCTCTCCCCCAAGTGGGGGAGAGGCTGGGTGAGGGGGATGGATCAGCGGACACGGCGCGTTGCGGAATACACACGACGTGTCCGATCGATTCACCCTCACCCCAACCCTCTCCCTAAAAGGGAGAGGGAGCGTCCGCCCATTCCCTGTTTCTCATCCGTTGAGCCGTTCGATGACGGCCGCGGCGAAGGCGTCGGTGCCCAGCTCGCCGCCGATGTCGCGTGTCTTGCATCCGTCGGCCAGCGCCTGGTCGTACGCCGTCTTGATCCGCACCGCCGCGTCGCCGCAGCGCTTGTCGCCGCGTGTCTCGGCGAGGTGGTTGAGCATCATCACCGCGCTCATCAGCAGCGCGAGCGGATTGGCGAAGTTCTTCCCGGCGATGTCGGGCGCCGAGCCGTGCACGGCCTCGAAGACCGCCATGTCGTCGCCGATGTTCGCGCCCGGCACGACGCCGAGCCCGCCGACGAGCCCGGCGCACAGGTCGGAGACGATGTCGCCGTACAGGTTCTCGCAGAGCAGCACGTCAAACCGCGTAGGGTCCTGCACGATGCGCATGCACGCGGCGTCGATGATCAGCGACTCAAGCGCGATGTTCGGGTACTCGTCCTTGTGGATCGCCTCGGCGCACCGCAGGAACAGCCCGTCGGTGAGCTTCATGATGTTGGCCTTGTGGAGGACGGTGATCTTTTCGCGGCCCTTGCGGTTGGCGTAGCGGAAGGCGAACCGCGCGATGCGTGTGCACGCCGCCTCGGTCGCGACCTTCGTCGACGTCACCACGCCGGGCGTCACCTCGTTCTCCACGCCGCTGTACAGGCCCTCGGTGTTCTCGCGCACGATGACGAGGTCGACGTCGTCGAACCGCGTGGGGATGCCCGCGAGGTTACGCACGGGGCGGACGGCGCCGTAGAGGTTCAGCCGCTTGCGCAGGCCGACGTTCACCGACGTAAAGCCCTTGCCGACGGGGGTTCCGCACGGGCCCTTGAGGGCGACGTGGTGTTCCTGGATCGCCTCGATGGTCGACTCGGGCAGCACGGCGTCGCCGTCGGCCAGCGCCGACACGCCGGCCTTGCGTTCGACCCATTCGACCGGGGCCTCGGCGGCCTTGAGAACATCAACGACCGCGTCGGCGACCTCGGGGCCGATGCCGTCGCCGCGGATCAGTACTGCTGTGTGCGTGTTTGAACTCATAGTGGTCGACAGGGTAGCAACCCGTGTGCCGCGACGCGACATCACTGCGGCGGTGGGAATACCTTCTTATGAATCGCGTAGATCCGCCGCAGCTCCTTGATCGGCTCGGGGTGGTCGTCGACACGCAGGTCGCGGTAGCGATCGTTGAAGCCGCTGTAGCCCCAGCCCTCGTGCACGATCAGCAGCGCCGCGGACTGGCGGCCGCGCTTGTCGCCGCCGGCCGTCTGGCCCGCCTCGAGTGCGGTGATCAGCCGGTCGCCCAGGTCGCCCTCCGCCTTCTCGTACGCCTCCGCCATCGCCTTGGTCACCGCCTCGCCGGCGAGGATGTTGCCCTGCACCGCGTAGCCGTCACCGGCGATCCCACCCGCCCAGTCGAAACATCCGTGACCGATGTACGTCGCGGACTTGCCGTCGGCGCTGACGATACCGACCTGTCGCTCGGTGCGGTTCTCGTCCGCGGCGGTGAGCTTGTCGATCACCTGCTGCGGCGTGAGCCCGTCTTCGAGCAGCTTCAGACCCCGCGGGCCGTACGACGTGTTCGCCCACGCCTGCGTCGCCACCGCGCCCACGCCCGCCTTCGCCCACGGCACGACCGAGCCGACGGCGATGAACTTCGACTGCACCGCCACGCCGATCTCGCCGGTCGTCTTGTCGACCGCGACGATCGAGAACGTCGCGACGGTCGGCGGGGCGGGGCGTCCGGTCGCACAGCCCGCGGCGAACAGACAAAGCAGCATCAGCAGCGCCGGGGTGACCGTGAGACGGAATGACGAATGACGAAATCCGAATGGCGAAACAAGCGCCCATTCCCAATGTCGGAATTGGAGCTTCGTTATTGAGATTTGTTTCGCCATTCGGATTTCGTCATTCGTCATTTGCATCGCGACACATCATACCACTGCACGCGTCGCTGGATTTGCGCATAGGTAACGTCAGACCGTGCTATGATGACCCGCCGCGACGTTTCCAGGGAGCCCCCGCATGTCACCCGACAACTGGCCGAGCCCGCCGCTGAGCGCCATGCTCTTCGAGAGCCCGTGGGTGCTGTGCCTCGCGCTGCTGATCTTCGCGGGGGCGATGTTCTTCTTCAGCGGCAAGCGGCGTCTCCAGCAGCTGGCGTTCGTGCCGGTGCTGGCGGCGGTGGGCGTCGTCGTGCTCTCGTTCGTCGTGGAGACCGATCGCGAGCGGATGGTCGCCAACACCGAGGCGCTGGTGTACGCGGTGGCCAAGCCGGGCGACATCGACACGTTCGCCCGCCTGCTGCACGACGACGTGCGGTTCATCGACCGCGACAAGGAACAGCTCGTCGCCGCGGCGCGCAAGGTCCTCAGCAGCTACGGCCCCGACTCCCATTCGATCCTCGCCATCAAGGTCCACCAGGACGACCCCGACACCGGCCACGTCTACGTCGCCCTGCTCAGCCACCTCACCGGCGCCGGCGGACAGGGCTATCAGAAAACCACCTGGATGATGACGTGGAAACGCGTCGGCGACGCGTGGCGCCTCCGCGAAGTCGAATGGCTGACGCTGAATAATGAGCCGGCCAACAAGCGTCTGATCTATTGACGCTTCAGCGCGGTATCATGATCACACCGAAAGTTCACCGCCCCGCCGCGCCGCGGGGCTTTGCGGAGAACCCTATGCGACTCTCACACGTCCTGCTCGCCCTCGCCCTGATCACCTGCTCGCTGACCGCCGGCGCCCGCGCCGACGACGCGGCCGGTGTCGACCTCCGCCCGCTGTGGACCGACGGGCAGTCGGCGCGCTACCGGATCAACCAGATCGAGGTCACCACCGCGGCGATCCAGGGGCTCGGCGAGCCGCAGTCGTCGACCGTCGAGATCAACGTCGAGGTCTCGTGGGAAGTGACGAAGGCCAACCCGGACGGCGGCGGCACGGCGCGCATGACGCTCGACAAGATCACGATGAAGATGACCGCGCCGGGCGGCGAGGCGATCGAGGTCGACGGACGCGGCGGCGACGAGCGCACGCAGAGCATGAACGACTGGATCAACGCGATGACCGGCACGCCGATGGACGTGACCGTCGGGGCCAACGGCAGCATCGACCGCGTATCCGGCTTCGAGGCGATCAAGTCCAAGGCGGGCGACGGCGGGGACAAGCTCGACGAGGACTACTTCAAGGAGATCGCGATGGACCTCGCGGTGCTCGTCGGCGGCAGGCAGGGCGTCAAGCCCGGCGACACGTGGAAGCACCAGCACGACTCCGACCACCGCCTCGGCAAGATCGCTTACGACACGACCTACGAGCTGAAGGGCGTGGAGAACATCGCCGGCGTGCCCGTCGCGCTGGTCAGCCGGACGTCCGACATGAAGCTCACCCCCGAGGTGCCCGACGTCGGCGACGAGGCGAAGGTCGACATCGCCGTCAACGAGTGCAAAGAGACCAGCCAGGTCATGGTCGACATGTCCCGCCACGAGATCGTCGGTGGCACCAGCGATCAGGTCATCGACATCACGATCACCATCTCCGCCGGCGGCCGACAGTTCATCCGCACCGCCCGCGAGCAGACCAGTTCGCAGATCATCCGCCTCAGCGAGAAATGATTTGTTGACGTCAAGGTAGTCAGCTGCCGGGTGTTTCGCGCCGCGCGACGCGCACCGGGTCCGCGCCTTCGATCGCCACCACGTCGCCGATCACCAGCTTCCGCCGCCGCCGTTCCTCCGGCTCGCCGTTGACCGTCACGAACCCCGACTGCACGACGTACTTCGCCTGCCCGCCCGTGTCGCACAGGCCGGACAGCTTGAGAAACTTGTCGAGTTCGATGGACTCGTCACGGATGGAAACGTCGGTTGGCATTTTTGATTTTAGAATTTTGAATTTCGATTGACGATCGATCGCCGAGTCGCCCGGCCAATCAGAAATCGAAAACGACAATTCAAAAATCTCCCTTGATCGTCAGTATCGATCGATCGAATCACAGTGGCCGTGGTCTTCGGCGGTGTTGCGTCGCAGGCGGTTGGACACGGTGTCTTCGCCGTCGCCGAGGATCGCGTCGCTCGCCTCGACGAGCTTGGTCGGGCCGAGGAAGTGGCAGCAGTCGCGGTCCTTGAGGATGGCGTTGATCTGCTCCGGCAGCGTCGGCGTCGGCTTGACGCGGAAGCGATCCGCCTCGAGCAGCACGCGTCGGCCCGACGTGTGCACCTCGAAGTCCACCGCCGCGTTGCCGCCGGACTGTCGAAGCACGTTCCGCAGCGCCGTCAGCTCGCCGTTGTACGTGCGCGGCCGACCGTCGCGGTCGATGTCACGCAGCACGATCCGCACGCGCCGCGTCAGCGTCTCGGCCGCCTCGTTCATCGGGATGACCTTCTCGATGATGATGTTCGGCTCCTCGCGGCGGCGGTCGATCTTGCCCTGCAGCATCACGATGCGGTCCGCCTCGAGCAGGTGAGCGAACTCCGTGTACGTGCGCGGAAACGCGACCGCGTCGATCTGCCCCGTCAGGTCCTCGAGCGTGAGGATCGCCATCTTCTCCTGCTTGGCGCGCGTCACCGTGAGGCGGACACGCGTGATCATCCCGCCGACCGTCACCTCGACGTCCGCCCGCAGCTTGCGCGTGTCGCGGATCGACACGCTCGTGTAGCGGTTGAGCGCGCCGCGGTATTCGTCGAGCGGATGGCTCGACACGAAGAATCCGAGCACCGACTTCTCGTGACTGAGCGTCTCGCGGTTGTCCCACGGCGTGACGTTCGGCAGCGTCGGCTCCTCCTTCTTGCCGTTGCCCTTCTTCTTCTCCTCCTCGACGACCGCGCCGAACAGGAAATCGTCGCTCGACCGCAGCGAAGCCTCCTGCGCCCCGCGCGCCATCGCGGACTCCACCGCCGCGACCATCGCCGCGCGCTTCGACACGCCGTGAAGCGAATCGAACGCGCCGCACTTGATCAGCGCCTCGACCACCGCCTTGTTCACGTTCGTCTGCGGCACACGCTCGGTGAAGTCGAACAGACTCGTGAACGGCCCGTCCTTCTTGCGCGCCTCGACGATCGCCTCGATCGCCTTCGCCCCCACGCCCTTCACCGCGCCCAGCCCGAAGCGGATGTGGCCGTGGTTCGGGTCGTGCGGCTCCAGCGCCTCGTACACGACCGTGAAGTCCTTGTACGACAGGTTGATGTCCGGCGGGCGCACGTCGATGCCGGTGTGACCGTCGGGGAACCGCACCTTGCGGCACTCCTCGATGTACTCGGTCACCTTCTCGGTGCTGACCGATTCGTAAGTCAGCAACGCCGCCATGTAGTGCACGGGGAAATACGTCTTCAGATACGCGGTCTGATACGCGACGATCGCGTAGCCGGTGGAGTGCGACTTGTTGAAGCCATAGCCCGCGAACTTGACGATGAGGTCGAACAGCTCGTTGGCGCGGTCCTTTGTGACGCCCTTGTCCGAAGCGCCGATCACGAACTGATCGCGCGCGGCGTTGATCACCTTTTCCTTCTTCTTGCTGATCGCCTTGATGATCGAATACGCTTCGCGCAGCGGGATGTCACCCAACTCGTGGATGATCTGCATGACCTGTTCCTGATAGATCATGATCCCGTACGTCTCGCCGGTGAACTTCTGCACGATCTCGTGCATCTGCGGCACCTGCGCCCGGCCGTGCTTGCGGTCGTTGTAGTCGGGGATCAGGTCCATCGGACCCGGTCGGAACAGCGCGTTGGCGGCGATGAGGTCGTCGAGGCGGTCGGCCTGCATGCCGATCAGCGTGTTGCGCATCCCGCCGGATTCAAACTGGAACACGCCCGCCGTCTCGCCGCGGCGAAACAGATCGAGCACGTTCTGGTCGACGTAGGTCAGGCGTTCGAGGTCGAGCGGATCGATATCCGATTTCGGATTGCTCTGGCCCCTCTCCCTTGAGGGAGAGGCTGGGTGAGGGTGAACGCTCGAAGTTTCCGACGTCTTACCCTCACCCCGGCCCTCTCCCTTGGAGGGAGAGGGAGTCAAGCCGAATTCCCGCGGCGTGTCGGGCTTCGGGCCCGCGCCGAAGTCGCCCATCACGGTGCGGATCTGCGTGTCACGATCGAGCGTGGCGTTCACGAGCTTCTTGCAGCGCTCGATGATCGACAGCGTGCGCAGGCCGAGGAAGTCCATCTTCAGCAGGCCGACCTTCTCGACGGTCGGGCCGTCCCACTGCGTGATCACGTCGCCGGACTTCGGGTCGCGGTAGAGCGGGATGATGTTGTCGAGCGGCTGGGTGGCGACGACGACGCCCGCGGCGTGCACCGACGCGTGCCGCGACAGGCCCTCGAGGCGGCGGCCGATGTCGAGCAGGCGACGGATCTGCGGCGACTCGTCGTACTTCGTCTTGAGCTCCGGCTCCTGCTTCAGCGCCTTGTCGAGCGTCATGCCCAGGTCGCCGGGCACGAGCTTGGCGATCTCATCGACCTCGGGCAGCGGGATGTTCATCACGCGGCCGATGTCGCGCACGACCGCGCGGGCCTTGAGCGTTCCGAACGTGATGATCTGCGCGACGTGGCCGTATTTTTGGCGCACGTAGTCGATGACGGCGCCGCGGCCGTCCTGGCAGATGTCGATATCGATATCGGGGTACTCGGCGCGGTCGGGGTCGGTGAACCGCTCGAACAGCAGGCCGTACTGCACGGGGCACGCGTTGGACAGGCCGAGGCAGTAGCCGACCATCGTGCCGACGCCCGAGCCGCGCGCGTTCGACGGGATGCCGCGCTGCCGCGCCCAGTTCACGAAGTCCCACACGATCAGGAAGTACGCGCTGATGTGCTTGTCGGCGAGGATCTTCAGCTCGCGGTCGAGCCTTGCGCGGATCTCCGGCGTGATGCCGTCCACGCCGTACCGCCACACCGCGCCCGCCTCCGCGAGTTGCCGCAGCGACTCGTCGCAGATGCGCGCCAAATCCGCAGCCGACTCCTTGTCGTTCATCGCGTCGAACGGCAACAGCTCGAACTCCGAGCAGAACGCCTTGAACCACTCGGTCGACCCGATCGGGTGCTCGCACTCGAACGCGGTGACGCTCGGGTGGATGTCGCCTTCCTTGCGCTTCGGCGACTTCGCCTTCGCGGTCGGCTTCGCGATGGTCTCGGCGACGATCTTCACGACCGGCGCGTGGTTCGCCTTGAAGTCGAGCCCGACGTTGCACATCTCGGCGATGCGCAGCGTGTTGTCGCACGCCTCCTGCCACCGCTGGCCGAGGTCCGGCGCCGCGTCGCGCATCTCCTGGGCGCTCTTGAGGTACAGCTGCGTCGGGTACTTCATCCGCGACTCTTCGCTGACCAGCTTGCCCGTGGAGATGCAGCACAGCGCGTCGTGCGGCTCGTGGTCGTCGGCCAGCAGGAAGTGCACGTCGTTCGTCGCCACGACGCCCGCGCCGACACGGTCCGCCAAATCGATCAGCTCGGGATTGATCGCCGCCTGCTCGGGGATGTGCGACTGCAGCTCGATGAAGAACCGGTCGGTGCCGAAGATGTCGATGTACGTCTCGGCGAAACGCTTGGCCTTCTCGCGGTCCGACGCGGTCAGCGCCGAAGGGATCTCGCCGCCGAGGCACGCGGACGTCGCGATCAGGCCTTTGCTGTGCGCCCGCAACACTTCCTTGTCGATGCGCGGCTTGTAGTAGAAGCCTTCGAGGTAGGCCGTGGACGCGAGCTTCAGCAGGTTGCGGTAGCCGTCGAGGTCCGCAGCGAGCAGCAGCAGGTGATACCCGCCGTCCTTCACGCCGCTGTAGGTCCGGTCGCGCCGATCGCCCGGCGCCATGTACGCCTCGATGCCGAGGATGGGCTTGACGCCGGTGTCGACGCACTTGCTGTAGAAATCGACGAGGCCGAAGAGGCAGCCGTGGTCAGAGATCGCCACGGCGTCCATGCCGAGCTCTTTGGCGCGTGCGGGCAGGTCGCCGGTGCGGCAGGCGCCGTCCAGCAGCGAATACTGGCTGTGCACATGCAGGTGAACAAACTGCTCGGACTTGCTCGCCATCCCTGGCCGACTCCTCGCGGATTCCGTTTGAGTTGCACGTCGCGTCGATCCGGACATCCGGCGCGACAACGTTCATTGTATCGCACGGTACCACGGCTTTGATCCGCACAAAGACCGTACATCATCAGGTGTGGAGATGCTGTCGGCAACGCGACGAGAATCAGTCGCCCGGCTCATCCGCGTCGGGGTCCGGGCGGTTGGGTCCGAGGGCCGCGGCGTGGTCGAGGTACCAGATCAGCTGCGTGTCTTCGTGGACCTTCTGCACGCCGGTGATCGGGAACCGCTGCACGTCGTCCTTCGCGAGTGACACGTGCTGGAGCGTGCCGTACTTGCCCTCGCCGGTGACGAGGATGCCGATGAACCGCGCGGCGTTGATCAGCGGGTAGGTCATCGTCATGCGCGGGCGCGGCTCGGCGACGGACTCGCCGTCGTTGAAGATCACCCAGCGGTCGGTCACCGTCAGCCCCGGCGTGCGCGGGAACAGCGACGCGGTGTGGCCATCGCCGCCCATGCCGAGCAGCACGTAATCGAGTCGGCCGGTCGTCGCGGGGTGGTCGAGCGCCTCGTGCAGGTCGGCCTCGTACTTCACGTCGCCATCGGCGTCGAGGACGGGCATCGCGTGCACGTTCTCGGCGGGGATGTCGGAGTGATCGACGATCATCTCGCGCATCATGCCGAAGTTGGACTTGTCGTGATCGAACGGCACGACGCGCTCATCGACGATCCACAGGTGCGTGTGCCGCCAGGGGAACGCGCGGTAGCGCGGGTCGATCATCAGCCGCTGATAGAGCGCCTGCGGCGTCGACCCGCCCGACAACGCCATGTGAAACACCCCCGCCGAACTCGCACGCGACAGCCCCCACTGCATCATCTCCGCCGCGACACGATCGATCAGGTCGTCGGTGTCGGGCACGATGATGCGACGCCCGGCCAGCCCCTGCGTGGCGCGGAACGCCTCGAGGTTCGCTGCGGCGGATGCTGCGGATTGGGATCGGTCGCGAGACATTACGGAGTATCAACCACTCAATGACGCGATCACGTGTTGATGAAACGCGTGCTCTGGCCCTCGGGGTTGTGCCAGTGGCCCTTGCCCGCGTAAAGATCTTCCGCGGCCTCGGGGCCCCACGAACCGGCGGCGTAGGTGTGCATCCCCTTGCGCGGCAGCGCGGCCCAGTGGTTCAGCACCGGCATGACGATCCGCCACGCCGCCTCGATCTCGCTGCGCTCCTTGAACAGCGAGCGGTCGCCGGTCATCGCGTCGATCAGCAGGTGCGTGTACGCGTCGGCGATCTGCCCGCCGAACTGGTCGAGGTAGTCGAAGTCCATGATCGCCGACTTGAGCTTCAGGCCCTGCCCCGGCACCTTGCCGTCGAAGCGGAGGCTGATGCCCTCGTCCGGCTGGACGTTGATCGTCAGGCGGTTCGGCGGACGCTCGCCGCGCTCCTGCACGAACAGCGTGTGCGGCGTGGGCTTGAAGTAGATCACGATCTGCGTCAGCTTCCGCTTCATCGCCTTGCCGGTGCGCAGGTAGAACGGCACGCCCTTCCACCGCCAGTTGTCGACGTAC
The DNA here is from genome assembly GCA_016125285.1 of Phycisphaera sp. Classification (GTDB taxonomy): domain Bacteria; phylum Planctomycetota; class Phycisphaerae; order Phycisphaerales; family Zrk34; genus RI-212. The sequence continues at coordinate 10,128 of WGMA01000014.1, read as the reverse complement.
ACCTTCAACGCCGCGTAGGTCTCGGTGTTCGACGTCTTCGACACGCCGGGCTCTTCGACGTAATTCGCGACGGTCTTGCCGTCGACCTCGCCCGACGCGTACTGCGCCCGCACCGCCGAGTCGGCGATGTGGCCGGGGTCGATCTCGCGCACCGCCTCGAGCACCTTGCGCTGCTCGTTGCGGAGGTCCGCCGCCTTGAAGCTGTTCGGCGCCTCCATCGCCACCGCCGCCATCAGGTTCAGCAGGTGGCTCTGGATCATGTCGCGCATCGCGCCCGCGCTCTCGTAGAACGCGCCGCGCTGTTCCACGCCCACCGTCTCCACCGCGGTAATCTGCACGTGGTCCACGTACACGCGGTTCCACAGCGGCTCGAAGATCGCGTTCGCGAAACGGAACGCCATCAGGTTCTGCACCGTCTCCTTGCCGAGGTAGTGATCGATGCGATAGATCTGCTCCTCGTCGAACACGCGACCCAGCACGCGGTTGAGGTGCTCGGCCGATTCCAGGTCGTCGCCGAACGGCTTCTCCACCACGATCCGCTGCCACGGCGGGTTCTCGTCGGGCTCGCAGAACCGCTTGGCGTCCATAACGAGGCCGGTCTTGCCGATGTTCTCGATGACCGGCTCGTACAGCTGCGGCGCCATCGACAGGTAGAACAGCAGGTTCTTGCCCGTGTTGAACTCCGTGCCGACACGCTCGATCGCCTCGACGAGTCCGCCCCAGTCGCCCTCCGCCGTCGCGTCCGCCGCGCAGTAGCGCAGGTGACCGGAAAACGCCGCCCAGGTCTCGTCCGTGTGTCCCGGCTGCTTCTTGCAGAACGGCAACGCCTTGTCGCGGAAGCCGTCGTCGCCGATGTCAGACCGGCTCACGCCCAGCACCACGAATTCCTTGGGCAGGTTGCCCGCCCGGAACGATTCGTACAACGCCGGCACCAGCTTACGCTTCGTCAGATCGCCCGACGCGCCAAAGATCACCAGCGTGCACGGCTCGACCTTCGTCAGTTCATTGCTCATCGTCTTACTCCGTGGAACCCATCCACGCGTGATTGCCCACCCCAATGTGCCACATAGTACACCGATTCCCCAACGCTGCACGAGGCCCGATCGCACCCGCCCGCACCCCCGCGCCGGGCTCGCGTTGCCTCACCCCGCTCAGCCGCTACAATACCGCACGAAATTTCGGCCGTCCCCATCGTCTAGCCTGGCCTAGGACATCACCCTTTCACGGTGAAGACACGGGTTCAAATCCCGTTGGGGATACTTTTTCACCATACGCCGTAGGACCACCGTCCTGCGGCGTTTTTCCTTCATTTTCTAGGGGTTTCGCGCTCTCCAATGTTTCGCCATCGTGCGACACGCCATGACCGGATTTACCGTCCTGCGACCGATTTGGGTGGCCATATGGGTGGCCACCTAGCAGCGTGGGCAGCTGGTCCACGATGCGCCGAGCGGGCAGGTTCTCCGGATGCACGTAGCGATTGACCTGGCTCGCGGTCTTGTGTCCGGTGAACGCCTGGAGCATCGGCCCGGCCACGCCCGTTGCGCCACCCCACGTTGCTGCCGTGTGTCGCAGCGCGTGGAAATCGACACGGCCACGCTCGTTCTCGTACTCGATACCCGCTTCCTTGAGATGGTCCTTGAGGAACTCGCAGCCTCTTTCGGGCAGGCGTCCCCAGAACACACGTCGCTTCTCGTCGTACGGTTCGGGCCGTATCGATCGCAATTCGGCCACCAATTCCGGCGTCAGCGGAACGACGTGTTTCTCACGGTTCTTCATCATCCCGGCAGGCACCTCGATCCTGGGATCACCGGCGTCCAGTACAACATGCGTCCATCGCAGTTTGTACAACGCGCCGCGCCGCAGCCCCGTCAACACTGCCGTCAGGTACACCGGTCGCTGCTTACCGGCGACGGCCAGCAGCCTCCGACTCTCGTCCACCGTAAGCGGGCGGCGCTGAAACGACTCCTGACCACGCTGCTCAACACGATCAACGCCGTCCAGCGGATTGTGGGACAACTGCCCACGCTTCACCAGCCATCGGTAGAACCTGTTTGCGGCGAGCAAGTAGTCGTTGATGGTCTTTGGCGCAAGGTCCACGCCCCCGCGCCAGCGCGTGAAGTTGCTTGCCCTCACGTCCCGCAAATAGGTCCAATGACAATCCCGGAACAATCGCCCGATGCGGTCCTTACGGTTCTGCACCTCGTTTGGGTGAACACCGCGTGCGCGGAGGTCGGCGACGTGCTCGTCGAGCAATTCGGATAACGGCCGACGTGCTGCTTCTACCTCCGCCTCGTCCAGCAGCAGTCCCGCACGGCGGCGCTCATCACGCAGGACGATCTTGGCGAGTTTCTGTTCTGCGACACGCTTGTCGGTCACGCCCAACGCGACCTCTGTTGGCCGAGGGTCGCCGGGGAACCGGTAACGCCCGGTGTAGGTCGACGCAACTTTGGTCACGCGCTTGCCGTTGGGCTTCGTTGCCTTGCGGCGCTTTTTGAATACGAACTGTTTCACGCGTCGCCCTCCACGTAGGCTTCCAGATCGCTAAGCCGGAAACGCACGCATCCGCGGATGCGTACTGGTACTAGCCGCTTAGCGGCCACTTCACGTTCAAGCGTCCTCACCGAGACGTTCAAGAATTCGGCAGCTTCTGGTTTCGTCAAGAGTTCACTCGTCGTTTGATTCATTGTTTCACCTCGTCCAATTGTTGTTCACGGTTGCTGTTGTAGGTACGCGATTGATAACGGCTCACTCGGTGGAGCGGGCATCGTTCTCCTTCGCAGCGACTATCTGCTCGTCGTCTTCGCACGGCAGTTCGTAGGCTTCGAGTTGCACGAAGCGGTACCGCGTAGACGGGCTGCTCTCAAACCGCCGACGCGCCTTCTCCAGCCGTAGGACGAGCCGCACATCATCGGTCTCGACGTTGAATGTCTCGTCGCGGTGTTTGGACATGATCACGCCAATGCCGCGCTCTCTCCCCTTCGCGGTGTCGCGGTCGGCAGTTGGTATCAGGGTCTTGGCCAATCCCATATCGACCGCACGCTGCGCCCAATCAGCAGCGCGGAGCCATCCATCGCTTCCCTCGGGCGTTAATGCCGTGGCCAGCAAGCCAATTGCGTGCCGCAGCGGATCGTCCACCGCTTTGCGCATGCTGTAGTTGCTCAGGAAGCCCGTGATGCCAGCCACCTCAAGGATGCCCCCAACTGTCTGTGCCCATATCGTGAAAGGGTGCTTGACCTTGGTATTGAGCGGCATGCCCGCCTCCTTCCAGCGCTCGACCATCCCGCGCAATTCTGCCTCGATAGCCTCACGGTTCTGGGGCAAGAACTCTTCTTTCGGGTTGCCAATTGAACTCGTGCGATCCTCGATATTGCCGGTGGGGGCCAAGTGGATCGGCAAGCTGCGGTTGTTCATATCGGTGCTGAGTGTGCCGTGATTGGTGGTGATGGCCAGCACGATGTCGTTGTTGCGACGCACCGGGGCACCGGTTCCGGTAGAGAACAATGTCGGATAAGGATCCGTGATGAAGCGCTCCAGAAACGCAGAAGCGATGTAGTTGCCGGAGTCGAGCCTCGCGTTCTCGATGTTCATAATCGCCGTGTCCGGCGAATTCTTGAGCGCGCCGACGAACGACCGCTCCAGCGCCCAGTTGGTGCTCTGGTAACTGATGGACGTGAGCCGACCAGTACCCACCGCGAACGCCACGATCGTATCTTTGCCGGCGTGGCTCTTCGTCGCGGTCACCGCGGCCACGGGCTTCCCGCCCTGAAAGTGGTTACGCAACATCACAGTCAGCGCGAAACCCAACGCATTGGCGTAATCGGCTTGGGACGCGAAGGCCATCACCGAGAGGAACTTGGTAAGGACCGTCGTATCGTCCGCGATTGTGGCAGGTGGTCCAGCGTAGTAGATCCGCTGCCCAACACCACCGTCGTTGTATCCGGGCTTGGTCAACGTGAAGTCAGGCAGGTAGATCGGCGATGTCGCGATGGAGTCGATCGGCCTGAACTGCCGGAGGAACGCCTCGCTGCGAAGCATGACCTGAAGATGGCCCGCCGGAAAACGACCGCCGCGGCACTTGCCCTCGCGGTAGACCTTGAGGGGTACACGATCGACGATCACGCCGCCGAGATCTTGTGCGCTAGCGATCAATCTCGATGGTGTGCCGGGCTCCATAGGAACGATACGAAGCGCTTGTCCGAACGCGCCGTCACGGAAGACGTCGCCTGTGCGAGCAAGACGACTGCCGAGTTCGAAGTAGTTGTCTACATGAGGGCGATCATCGTGCCACTCAAATACATCCACCTCGTCATGCGCGGGAAGGTGGCAAGGGGCGTTGTTCGACGTGTCGGTGACAGCCGGCTGATCGTCATCCATCTGTAGCGCGTAAGCGTTCCTTGGAAATTGTTGTGGTGCGCCGCCAGGGTCGGCATTGTCGGTCAAAAGTAGCGTGTTCTCGGTGTTGGATATCATGTTCTCTCCAATACGAAGATTGGTGCATCTCAGCCCACAGAACGTACTGCGGATATCCACGTGCTACCGGCGCGTTACGCCCGAACACACCGATCTGTTAGATGTTTAATATAAATATGTTACAATAGAGAAAACGAAAACGTCTATAATACGTTAGCCGAAGCGTCCCGTGCATTTTTCGCCATATCCATATAGAGACCCGGCGCACCGCGCACACCCAGCACGTCCAACACAGCAAGCCGACTTCGTCATGCATGAACACCTGTCCGAACTTTATAAGTCCCTTCAAGCAGCCGCCATAGATGCGGGCGCCGTGTTCCATAGCACGCATGTGGACGTACCACTCACGGCGTTTTCTGTCCCTGGCGTTTTTGCAGCGCTACGCTGCCGGACGATCCCCTTGACATGCGCGCACTGCCATGGCCCCGAAGTGATCCGAAGCGGCGTACGTAACAAGGGTAATCACCGTGTACAGCAGTTCCGCTGTTTAAACCCCAAGTGCTCCACCACGACGACAGAGATCGGCGCACTATTCGGTACACGAACGCGTAAACACGTAAAGACGAGCGGGCATTTCCGCGAATACGACGGCACGCCTCTTGAGGGAAGCACGCTCTCAGCAATGGAGTGGTTCGCCATCTGGCACTGGCGATACGTTTACGATGGCAAGGCGACACACCCAAAGATCGCCGAAGCTTTGAAAATCTCGGAGTCCGTGACCAAGAAGGTCGCCACGACCTATCTGATGACCAAGAGCCACAGCAGGCGTGGACGCAACAAGCGGAACCCAGCCTACCTGTTTGACCAACGTCGGGAGCCTTATTTCAACGTTGTCACGTACGACATAGACAACCGTGCGGATCTGGTAATTGAGAATCTACGCATGAAGCTCACGCCGGCCCTTGAGCCCAAGTTCCCGGGTGATGTTGGAGATGAGGCGCGTAAGCGTATACAGTCGCGATGGCACAACGATCGGAACACCGACCAAACGCTATGCGCTGGGGAAAAGCCAATAATTGTGCAAAAACCATTGATCCAGTGAAAGAACTTGACTATCATCGGAGCTGGATTGGTTGAGCGTTCTGAGTTGACGGAATTCCGCGACTTGGGCAAGGCGGGTCGAACCACACCCCCTCTCCTATTACCCCCAATCCGACAGATTAAGTTGCTTGTTAACGCCCGCGTGTGCATGCGCACCGCGCGTCGGGCTTAATAGCATGTGCGCAAGGTCTCCTCTTGGCCATCGAGCCAAGAGAAAAGGAGAACTGCAAATGTCCACTGGTACAGTTACTACAACCGTTCCGCTCATCGCAGCGGACAAAGCTCTGCTGTCGCTAAGATCCTCGGGGCACGACTACTGTAGTGCGATTGGCGAGGTCATCGACAACAGCCTTCAGGCGAACGCCAACACCGTTCAAATCAAGGTCTTCACGACGAAAAAGAAGATCGGCAAGAACAAGCGAGCCACCGAGGTGGTCGACCGTCTCGCAATCGGTGACGACGGCGAGGGGATGGACGAACCTGTCCTACACAACGCCTTGAAACTCGGCTTCTCGACACGCTACAACGATCGCACCGGAATGGGCCGATTCGGTGTCGGTGCCAAGCTCGGTGGTATTTCTCAAGCCAAGCACATCGACCTCTACAGTAGGCAGGCGGCCACAGACCCCTGGCTCCACACCTACATCGATCTAGACGATATCGAAGAAAAGAAGATGGAGGTGATCCCGCCTCCGCAGCAAACGGAGCTACCGAAAGATTGTGCTTCCCTGGTGGGCGAATGCGGAACGTTGGTGCTCTGGTCAAAGGCGGACCGGCTCGAAGAGAACGAGTCGGGTGGCGGCCGACGATCCGATACCGTCCGTACTGATTTGGTTCGGTACGTCGCGCGCACCTTTCGCAAGTTCCTCGACAAAGGGATCACCATTCAATTCGATGGTGCCCCCGTCTGTTCTCACGATCCTCTGTACCTCATGACTTCGACACGATTTCACCAAGGCGAAAACGCGGACCCCACAGCCGAGATCAAGATCAGCGAGCCGTTTGAGTTTCCGATTCCGAGCAACCCCTCAAAATCCTCAATCGTGCACGTGACTTTGACGCTCCTGCCGCACAATTTTCGACGAGATCGCGGAGCTGGCGGCAACGACTTCGCCAAGGAAAGACGCATCCCAGAGAACGAAGGCGTATCCATCCTCCGCGCTGATCGCGAGATTTTCAATGGCTATCTTCCCGGCGTGCAACCCTCCACTGACGGCAAGCCCATCGACCGATTCATCGGCAAGGAGATTCGATTCGAGCCTGAACTCGACGAATGCTTCCATGTTCGCAACGTCAAGAAGGGGGCCGAACCGATCGAGGGGCTTCGAGACAAGCTCAGGGAAACCATCTTCAAGTCAATCATCACGCTCCGAAAAGAAGTCAGCGTCTACTTCAACGAAGTCGAGAAAGAGACACTTCGCGAGCAAGGAGTCCACGAGGAAGCAGAACGCATCGTCGGAGAAACACAGCGATCATCACGAAAGCCCAAGGCGGGCAAGGACGTCTCCCCTGAGGTTCGCGAACAGAAGCTTGACGAAGCCGCAGAGTCGATCGTGAAGGACACGCCCGAAGAGATGCGTCCCAAGAAGAAAACCCAGGTGAAGCAAAAGCTCAGCACTCAGCCCTACAACGTCGTGCCGATGACCTGGCCGGGTCAAGAGATGCTTGCCATCGACCATCTTGGACCGAGCACGATTGTTCGTTTGAATATGCAGCATCCATTCTACACCGATGTCTACGCCAAGCTGCTCGCCGCTGAGAAGCAGGACGATCCTGACGCCCGAGACTTGGCACGCACGACCCGCCTAGGCATAGACCTGCTCATTGCTGGCTACGTCCGCGCCGAAGCTCAGTTCGAGGACACTTCCGCGTTCGACGCCCTGCGTACGAACTGGGGGCTTGAACTTCGCAACCTGCTGCAACATTGGGCGAAGAACAAGTAACATGATTGGCACTACGGGCGGGGTCGGTCTGGCCCCGCCCATTTGTGCGATCGCTGCAACGACCTAAAGCGGACCACACACTCACGGGGATTGATAATGCCAACCGACACAAGCACCTTTCGCTCCCTCTTCATGGAGCTCTATTCGGCGGGTCGGGAAGCCGACGTCGATAAGGTTCTCGAAGCTCATGCCGACATCTTTAACGATCCGAACAACTGGACGCCACTAGGAGGAAACGACAATTACTTCGCTGTCATCGAAAACCAGCAGTCCTCCTCCATTGCGGCCTTAATCGAGAAGTTGACCAACTCGATCGATGCGATCCTCATGCGAAAGTGCTACGAAGCCGGAATAGATCCCAGGTCAGACGCCGCGCCACGAAGTATGGAGCAAGCGATCAAGCGGTTCTTTCCTGATCAGAAACAGTGGGACTACTCCGAGCCTCGCCGTCAGCAGGCCGAGTTCATTCAAATCTTAGCCGACGGCCCCAAGCGCGACACCTCGCTCGTGATCTACGACGATGGCGAAGGGCAGCACCCCGAGGATTTCAAGGACACGTTTTTGTCACTCCTGCGCGGCAACAAGAACGATGTCCATTTCGTCCAAGGCAAATACAACATGGGCGGTAGCGGCGCTATCGTCTTCTGCGGAAAGAAGCGGTATCAGTTGATCGGGTCCAAGCGCTATAACAACACCGGCAAATTCGGTTTCACGCTCATCCGCAAGCACCCGATGTCAGATTCGGAACGACACGCACTCAAACACACTTGGTACGAATACCTGCTCGTCGATGGGCGCATCCCAGCGTTCGATTGCAAAGAGCTAGAGCTCGGTCTGCACAAGCGATCATTCAAATCGGGTACCGTCATCAAGCTGTATTCGTACGATCTGCCAACAGGCATCTCTGAAATCGCACGCGACCTCAACCAGAGCATTAACGAGTTCCTGTTTGAACCGGCGTTACCGGTGTACACGATCGAGAGTGCGAAGCGTTACCCTCACGCTCAACTCGATCGACACTTATATGGACTGAAGCATAGACTCGAAGAGGCAGGAAACAAATACATCGAGGAGTACTTCTCCGAGGAAGCAAGCTTCGACGACATCGGCACGTTGAAGGCTACGTGCTATGTGTTCAAGACGCGCATCGATGGCAAATCCACCAAGGAAACTCGCCAGACGATCTCGCGGGAGTTCTTCAAGAACAACATGTCGGTTCTGTTCTCCGTCAATGGGCAGGTACACGGCGACTACACCTCTGAGTTCATCACCCGATCCCTGAAGATGAACCTGCTCAAGAACTACCTGTTGATCCATGTCGACTGCACGGGCCTCGTTCCGGAGTTTCGCAATGAGTTGACGATGGCTTCACGCGATCGGCTCAAAGGCGGTGCCGAAACCAAACGCCTTCGCGACGAGCTAGCCAAGCTGCTGAAGGACAGCAAGCTCGACAAGATCAACAAGCGCCGCAAGGAGGCGCTGAGCCTCGAAGACAGTCAGGCAGACGATCTGGTGCGATCCTTTGCGGAGAACCTCCCGTTGAACTCGGAGATGAACAAGCTGCTCAACCAAGTCTTCAAGCTGGACAAGGTAGACACCAAGTCGAAGAAGAAGTCCAACCAGAAGAAGAAGCAACGGCGCGAGGAGGAAGAGATCTTCGATCCGCAACGTTTTCCTTCATACTTCAACCTCGACGCAAAGAACAATGGCGACATCCCCGCCATCTCCATTCCAAAGGGGACGGAACGGACCATCCGCTTCTCAACCGATGTCGAGAACATGTACTTCGATCGGGTAGAAGAGCCCGGGGAGCTACAGGTGTCGCTGCTCGACTATAAGCAGAATGAGAAGAAGGGCGGCGACCGAACCGGCGATGGCAACCAACTCTCTCACCTTTTCAATGTCCGCAAGGCGAGTCCTGACGACGGGGCGATTCGCCTTCACCTGGCGCCGACTGAGGCGGTAGAGGTGGGCGAGTCCGTAAAGGTCATGGCGTCGCTGACCTCACCCGGTCAGAACCTTGAGCAGATGTTTTGGGTAAAGGTCAAAGACCCCGAACGCCCTAAGAAGAAGCAGAAGCTTAAGGCGGAAGACCAAGCAGAGAACCTGGGTCTTCCTGACTACAAACTCGTCGCCAAGGACGCAGAAGACACGGGCTGGCTGTCCTGGGATGATGCCAATGCGATGGGGGCTGAGTTCGAACACTCTACGGTCATGCATCCTTATGCCGAAGGTGACACGCTCAAGACCATTCTCATCAACATGAGCAGCAAGGTTTGGCTGGATTACCGAACCACCTTGGGCCGGTCTCCATCAGCGGAACAACTTCAGGTCGCACAGCGGCGATACATCACCTCGGTCTACTTCCACACGTTGTTCTTGTACATGATCATGAAGACAAGGAAATATCAGGTCACCCGAGAGCACGATGGGCGAGAGCCAGAAACTGTCGATGTTGAAGAGTACCTGAAGGACGTGTTCGAGAGCTATTATGCAGATTTTCTCATGCACTTCAGCATGGCGCCACTCATGGGTATCCGTTCCATGAAGCACGTCTTGCCCCGGCGGTGAGTGGCGTGTAACGCCGTATCAGTACGCGGTGGGCTTCCAGATGTCGGGCAGGAACTGGTCGAGATGGTTGACGGGTGTGGCGGGCAGGCGGGTGAACAGGTCG